>NZ_AKJK01000124.1 GCF_000282375.1 Pseudomonas sp. GM50 | reverse complement strand
CCGCCGAAGCGGGTTTTTCCCAAGACCATATCGACTCCCTGTCGGCAGCGATCCTTGCTATGGTCGATCATCCATGACCCTGGAGCACTTCCTGTACTTCAGTTGATGGAGCTAGATTACCCTTCGGATCCAATCCGCAATAGACGACATAGCTACTACCGCGTGTAAGACATTCGCTATAGCCGCCCCATCCGAAAACCCTTAGACGTATCAGTCATCAAGTGCCGAGGTCGCAAGTTTAGCGGCCTGCAGCCATCAGCCGCCCTGACGTTCGTGGGCGTTGGCGTTGGCGTTGGTTTTCAGAAACTCTTCGATATTGCTCATCTGCTCATCCCAACCCCGACTGTCCATGCGGAACGCCTTGAGCCTGCGCGACTGAGGGATGTGATCGAAACCGGACTCGACAACCGTCAACAACGTGCCTTCGTCCATATCCTGGAGTTCGAACTTCACCAGCGTGGTGGGCTCTTGGGAGTAATCGGTATCGGGTTCGATTGCATACGGGTGCCAGCGAAACGAAAACACCCGCTCCGGCTCGACCCGCTCCACCAGTACATTCCACAACAAGTGCTCATAACCAGGATAAGTAATCTGCCCCTGGGTCCACTCTCCGGCGACAAAACGCTTACCTTCTAGTGCCACGCCGAACCATTGCCCAAAGGCTTCGGCATTGGCCAGCACGCGCCAGACCTGCGAGCGCGGCACCTTGAGCAGGATTTTCCTTTCGATGCGATCTGATGCTGGGTTCATAAGTCACCTCCTGTATTGAACAGTAGGCCCGTAAAGACCATAAGACCAACCTAAAAGTTGTATCAAACAGGTGCCGCAATCGACCTTGCCTGAAATATTCGGCCTCATTTTTGGCCATAAGTTCTGGTTTGAAGGGGGAGTCAGCTGGCTGAAACTGCTAACGTTTGCAACGACGTGGAACCCTTACAAGGAAGATTCATGCAGCCTTCACTCACGGAACGTTATCGCGCAACCCTGCTGGGGCTTGCTTGTGGGGATGCCGTTGGCACCCGTGCCGAATTCCAGCCGCGCGGCTCATTCGCCCCTCTGACCGATATGGTTGGGGGCGGCCCGTTCAATCTGAAGCCAGGGCAATGGACCGATGACACCTCAATGGCACTTTGCCTGGCCGAAAGTCTGCTGAACAAAAACGGTTTTGATGCGGCCGACCAAATGGGTCGTTACCTCAACTGGTGGCAATGGGGTTACCTGAGTTCGACCGGCGAATGCTTCGACATTGGTATGACCGTTCGTGAAGCGCTGGCTCGTTATCAGGAAACCGGTCAGCCATTCGCGGGATCCACCGATCCCTATACGGCCGGTAACGGTTCGCTGATGCGGTTAGCGCCAATAGTGTTGTACTACTTTCCCGACCTCGACCGGATCAGAAGGTTTTCCGCAGACAGCTCGCGCACTACCCATGCGGCGCCGGAGGCACTTGAATGCTGTCAGTTGCTTGCCGATCTGATCCGCAAGGCATTGCAAGGCGCGTCCAAGCCGGATTTGCAGAGCCTGCCAGAGACGACCTTCCTGGAACCGAAGGTCGCGAGCATCGCCCGAGGCGATTACCTCGGAAAATCCAAAGACGATATTCGCGGTAGCGGTTACTGCGTTGCATCACTGGAAGCGGCCTTGTGGTGCTTTCACCACACTGACAGTTTTGAAGCCGCCATCCTCGAAGCCGCGAACCTGGGCGACGACGCCGATACCACTGCCGCCATCGTCGGCCAGTTGGCCGGGGCTCACTACGGTGTGCAGGCCATCCCTGACGGCTGGCTTGCGAAATTGCACATGCGCGAAGACATCGAGACCACGGCTGACGCCCTGCTTCGGGCCGCCGCCGCTGCCGACATCTCAGCCACGCAACCAGAGTAAAAGCCCCATGAATAATCTGCATGGCAGCTGCTTGTGCAAAGCCATCGAATACGAACTTGATAGCCTCGACATGCCCATCAGTCACTGCCACTGCCACACCTGCCGCAAGGCGCACGCAGCGGCATTCGCCTCGACAGCCGGGGTCATGCGTGAGCATTTTCGCTGGCTAAAAGGACAGGAGCGGCTAAACACCTATGAGTCGTCGCCGGGCAAGCTTCGGCATTTCTGTTCGATCTGCGGATCGCATCTGATGGCGGAGCGCTTGGCCCAACCCCATGTAATCGTTCGCGTGGCGACGCTCGACGACGATCCGAAAATGACACCTCATGCTCACATCTGGACGTCCCATGACGTGCCCTGGCTTGAATATGAATCGATTGAAAAATGTCCTGAATGGCAGAAATAGTTTCCGGAAACGCCACAAGTGCAGCATCAGGCTGCTGATTTGTTGACTGGCGGCGCCCCGCTACACTGCACCCCAACTTTCCATCACCACTGCGAGCCCATCATGCCCCCACGTTTTCTCCTTGCGTTGACGCCGCTGCTGTTCACCCCCCTTGCGCATGCCATCGACTGCGACAACGCCACCGACCAGTCGACGATGAATCAGTGCGCGGCGCAGCAGAACAAGGCCGCCGACAAGGAGCTGAATGCGCTTTACCAGCAGATCACCACACGGCTGAAGGACGACCCCAACGCGAAAAAGCTGTTGGTCGGTGCGCAGCGCTCATGGATTGCGTTTCGCGATGCCGAGTGCAAGTTCTCGGCGTCCGGGGTGGAGGGTGGCAGTGTGTATCCGCTGATCTACAGCAACTGCACCACCGAGCTGACCAAGGCGCGGGTCGAGGCGTTCAAGACTTACTTGAAGTGCCAGGAAGGGGATTTGAGTTGTCCGGTGCCTGAGGCTTGATGCTGCGGTGTGCTTGAGGACTTCTTCGCGGGCAAGCCTCGCTCCTACAAGGGGCTTTGGCGGTACATAAATTGTGTGTCCACCAAAAAACCAATGTAGGAGCGAGGCTTGCCCGCGAAGGCGTCCGCTCAGGCACCACAATTACCGGACAAATACCTGCGCGGTCGTGATCGCCATATCCCCACCCGGCAACTTGATGCTGCCGATCTGCTTCAGGCTATCGGCATTGAAGATCGCGACATCATTGAACGTTCCGGCCAGGTAAATCTTGCTGCCATCCTTGTTGAAGGAAATGCAGTAGTAAGAGTGATCAAGCGTCGCCGCCTGCAGCATTTTCTTTTGCTTGATGTCGTACTTGGCCAAGCGATTGAGCACGCCGAACATCAGGTTCGGGTCTTTGGGTGAGCGCATGCCGCTGAAGTAGATTTCCGTCAGCGGGCCGAAGTCGGTGGTTTCGGTCTTGCCGGTTTTCAGGTCGATGCTGAACAGCCCGTAGAGGTACTCGGCGGTGGCCGGGTCCTGCTTCTTGTCTTCGGGATACACGCCGCACCGCCAACGTGGTGCGGCGTGACGCAGGTTCAGCGGTAAAACGGAGTGTGAATGCCTTTGTGAACCTCGATTTCTTGCCGCATATCAGCCACCAGCGATGCAATCGCGTGAGGGCTGTCCAGTGTCCATACCGGAACATGAGTGGCCACCAGATCCACTTTGCCGGTCATGCAATCGCAGACCCGAATCGTCAGGGACTGGTCCGCCTCCATGCTGCAAGTGCACACGGCGGGCAGAAAACTGTGTTCAATGATGTTTTGAATTTCCAGGGTTGAAAGGAACATCGCTACCTCCCTCACGCCAGATGTGTGGCCCGGGCAAATGCTCCGTCATTCACCCTTTAGCCCAAAAATTCTAATCCTCAATAGCAGGCGTCTCAAGACCGTAACAGGTTGTTCGTCGTCTCATCAGCTGTCGCGATTTGCGACAAAACCCAGGCTGCCGCCCTTCCCCTTGCATCACTCACCCCCCCATGTGCAGCGCGCGGGCGATGACAGGGCATGGTCAGGCACCTCCTGACCGTATTTCATACCTGTAAACGATGTCCCCGGTTTAAAACGTAAAGGATGTCTCCGGTTTCTACCCGAGCAAGCCCGCTCCCACAGTGGCCGGTGTTGAATGCAGATTTGCAGTTCAACTCGATCAACTGTGGGAGCGGGCTTGCTCGCGAAAGCGATTTTTCAGGCACCGAAAAACTCAAATGTCCCATGCCGCGGGGCTCACAAAAAACGCCCGGGCATTATCCTCAATGCTCTCCAGGTGATACCCGCCCTCCTGCACAATCAGACACGGCAATCCAAGGCTGCGAATCCGCTCGCCCAGCCGTGCAAAGCCTTCCCGCGTCACCGCCACTTTGCTCTGCGGGTCCAGTTCGAAAATATCGAACCCCAGGGACAGCACCAGCACCTGCGCGCCGAACTCCTTCACCGCCGCCAACGCCACTTCCAGCTGCGCAAGAAAGTCCGCCTCACTGGCGCCATGGGCCATCGGCAAGTTGAGGTTGAACCCCTCTCCCGCCCCGACGCCGCGTTCATCGCTGAACCCGGCAACCCCCGGATAGAAGTTGGTCGGATCACCGTGCACCGATACGTACAGCACGTCATCGCGCTCGTAGAAAATCTCCTGAATCCCCTGACCGTGGTGCATGTCGGTGTCGAGCACCGCAACTCGCTCAAACCCTGCGCGCAACACCTGAGCCGCCACCGCTGCGTTGTTCACATAGCAGAAACCACCGGCCGCTTCGGCCCGGGCATGGTGACCGGGTGGACGGCACAAGGCGTATGCGGCCGGCTCGCCATCGAGCAACGCCTGGGCACCGGCAATCGCGCTTTGCGCCGACCAATAGGCCGAGCGCCAGGTTTGCTCACCCACCGGGCAACTGCCGTCCGCCAGATAACACGCGGCTTGGGCAAGAATTCCACGCAAGGCATTGGGCTCGCGGACGAAGATGTTCGACATCACCTCATCGCCCCAATCCTCGGGGATTTCCTTCCAGCGTTGATGAGCTTCCTGCAAGAACGTGAGGTACGGCGCACCGTGGACCGCCAGCAGTGGATCGAGCCCGGCATCGGCCGGTTGCTCGACCGTGAAGCCCAGCGCCTTTGACGCCTGCACCAGCCGTTGGGCGCGCTCGGGCACTTCCTGCGGCGTGCGCATCTGCCCGCGGGAGTAGTAGCTGCGTGGATGGTGGAGCAATTGTTCGGGATGGAAAAAACTGCGCATGGGCTGAGTACCTGTCAGTGTGGCGAGGGGGCTTGCCCCCGTTGGGTCGCGAAGCGACCCCCGGCATTTCAAAGTTAAACCGCATGTAAAGGGTTTACGACTGCTTCGCAGCCGAACGGGGGCGAGCCCCCTCGCCACACAAGCCTCGCTCCCACATGGATTGCGTTTATTCGGCTTTGCCGGCGCGGGCCAGCACCGCGTTGAGCAACACATCGGTGCCCTGACGCACATCTTCGGGCAACACGTCTTCGGCTTCGTTGTGGCTCAATCCGCCAACGCAAGGGATGAACACCATGGCCGTCGGACAGAACCGCGCGAGGTGAATCGCATCGTGACCGGCACCGCTGACAATCGATTGCTGAGCGTAGCCCAGCGCATCCACCGCTTGTTGCACCGCCGCCACGCAATCGGCGTCGAACGGGGTGGCCGGGCTGATCCAGTGCGGGGTGATCGTCACCGTCAAACCGCGACCGTCGGCGATTGCCTGGAGCCGCGCACGCACCTGCTGCTCCATCGCATCGATGGCTTCGTCGCGGTGATGACGCAGGTCGACGGTGAAATTCACCAGCCCCGGAATGGTGTTGCGCGACGATTTATTGATACTCAACTCGCCGACGGTCGTCAGGCCTTCGGGGGCAAAATCGCTGGCCAGGCCTTCGATTGCCTGGATCATTCGCGCCACGCCGTACAAGGCGTCCTTGCGCAACGGCATCGGCGTAGTACCGGCGTGGGCAGCCATGCCTTCGACGCGCACGTCGAGCCAGCGAATCGCCTGGCCACCGCTGACCACGCCGATGCTCTTGGCGTTGTCTTCAAGGATCGGCCCCTGTTCGATGTGCGCTTCAAAGTAAGCATCCACCGCGCCGCCCAGCGGGCGCTCGCCGGCATAACCGGTGCGTTGCAGCGCTTCGGCGACGCTGATGCCATCCACATCACGTACCGCCAGTGCCGCGTCCAGTTCCATGATGCCGGTGAACACCGCCGAGCCGAACATCGCCGGAGTGAAGCGCGCGCCTTCCTCGTTGGTCCACACCGCCACTTCCAGCGGCTTGCGGGTCTGGATGCCGAGGTCGTTGAGGCACCGCACCACTTCCAGACCGGCGAGCACACCGTAGACGCCGTCGAACCGCCCGCCTTCGGGTTGAGTATCGAGGTGGCTGCCCATCATCACCGGTGCGGCGCCCGGCTCAGTGCCGGCGCGACGGGCGAACAGGTTGCCGATGGCATCCACGCTCAGGGTCATGCCGGCTTCGCGGCACCATTGAGCAAACAGTTCGCGGCCCGCCTTGTCTTCATCGCTAAGCGCCAGTCGGCAACTGCCGCCACGAGCCGTCGCACCGATTTCGGCCATGGCCATCAAGCTCGCCCACAGGCGTTCACCATTAATTTTCAACATGCGTTACTCCTGGAAAATATTGATCAAGCGGTTGACGGCCTAAACGCTCAAGACCTGCGACACCGGTTCACCGGCACGCAGCCGCTCCAACAAGCGCGGCTCGGCGCGATCGGAAGCCCGCGCGCGCTCGATGACGTTTTGCGCGGTGATCGGATCGAGGAACAGCACGCCGTTGTCGTCCGCCAGCACGAAATCCCCGGGATGCACCGTGACGCCGGCACAGTGGATCGGCTGATTGATCTGGCTGTCGCCGCGGCCATGCAGCTTGGTGGTCAGCAGGCTGGTGCCACGAGCGAAGACCGGTAAGCCCGCCTCACGCAACTCCAGCAAGTCGGTCACCGCGCCGTCCACCACGATGCCCACCGCACCGGCGCAACTCGCGGCGCAACTGGTGACCGCGCCGACCGGCGCATGCTGCCAGTCGCCATCGGTGTCGATCACCAGCACATCGCCTGGCTGGATGAGCGCCAGGGCCTGGTTGACCGCGATGGCATCGGCGCCCACCAGTTTCAGGGTCAGTGCACGGCCGACCAGTCTCACATTGGGCACCATGGCTCGCAGTTGCGAGTCGGCAAAACCCTCCTCGAGAAAATGCCCGAGGGTTGGAAAACTCACCGCGTTGAGCTGCTCGATCAGCTGCGATTCATCCACGTTGCGCCTCCTTGGCAATCAACTCGGCCACGCAATCGATTTCCAGCGACACGCCCCACAGTGCTACACACACAGTGGTCCGAGCCGGCGGCGCATGGCCGAGGAACTCGCGATACACCGCGTTGAACGGCTCCAGTTGCGCGGGATCGGTGAGGTACGCGTTGACCTTGATCACGTGGCTGAAGTCGGACCCGGCTTCAATCAGGATCGCCTGCAGATTGCGCAAGGTTTGTCGCACTTGTTCGGTGAAACTGGCGGGCTGGTCATCGAGCCCGCTCTGGGCCGGAATCTGCCCGGCGGTGAACACCAGATGACCGCTGACCACCGCCTGGGAGTAAGGGCCGACCGGGCCGATGAAGCCCGGGGCTGACTGAATTCTGCGCATGTTGTTGAACTCCATGGATCAGGCCGCAGCCGATTTGGCAGGTTTGCCGAAGGCAGGATCGTCGGCCGGAACCGCTGCCGGGACTTCGCTGATGTCTCGCTTGAAGGTCTCGGTCAGCAACAACAGCGCCACCAACGAAATCAACGCCGCGCCGATCATGTACCAGGCCACCGAGGAGCCTTTACCGGTAGCCGCCAGTAATGCGGTGGTGACGATGGGCGTTGCCGCACTGCCGAGCAGACCGGACAACATGTAGCTGATCGACAACCCGGAATAGCGCACTCGCGTGCCGAACAGTTCGGCGAGGAAGGTCGCGATCGGCCCGTAGTTGGCAGCGAACGCGGTCATCAACAACAGGTAGCCGAAGATCACACAGGGCAACTCTTTGGTGTCCATCAACCAGAACATCGGGAACGCCACCAACGCCTCGGCCACGATGCCGGCGACGATGATCGGCTTACGTCCGTAGCGATCCGACAGCGCGCCGAACACCGGCAACATGACGATGCACCAGGCGCAGGACAGCAACACCACGCCGAGCATCACGCTGCGGCTGAAACCCAGATTCTGCGTGCCGTACGTCAAGCCGAAGGCAACGATGATGTTGAACGACGCCCCGGTCGACATGGTGGCGATTCCGCCCAGCACCACTTGTTTCCAGTACTTGCGAAACACTTCAGCCAGAGGCATCTTCACCTGGACTTCGGCTTCCTTGACCTTGTTGAAGGCCGGGGTTTCAGCGATGTTCAAGCGGATGTACAAGCCCACGGCGATCAGCAGCACGCTGGCCAGGAACGGGATACGCCAGCCCCAAGCCAACAGGTCTTCAGGCGACAGCCACGCCGCAATCACGAGGAAGGCCAGGTTGGCAATCATGGTCCCGGCCGGGACGCCGATCTGTACCCACGAGCCGTACAAGCCGCGTTTGTTGGCGGGCGCATGTTCCACCGCCATCAGCACCGCACCGCCCCACTCGCCACCCAACGCCAGGCCTTGAATCACCCTCAGCAGCAACAACAGGATCGGCGCCCAGATACCAATGGCCGCGTAGTTGGGTAATAACCCGATGGCGAACGTTGCGGCACCCATGGTCAACAGCGAAACCAACAACATCGACTTGCGTCCCAAGCGGTCACCGAAATGACCGAACAGTGCCGCGCCGACAATCCGCGCCAGATAGGCCGAAGCAAACGTACCGAATGCCAGTAATGTACCGATCAACGGATCGAAATCCGGAAAGAACACTTTGTTGAACACCAGCGCCGAAGCCGTGGCGAACACAAACAGGTCGTACCATTCCACCGTAGTGCCGATCACACTGGCCACGGCAACTTTCTTCATGCTAATTGCAACTTCCGGAGGGGCGCCGGACTTTTCTACAGGCGATAGATCGCTCATTACTGTCTCCAGGAGTTCATCAAGAACTCATATGTAATTGTTTTAACTGGCAGTAAAACGTTCGGGGTGAGGGATTGTTGTTATATAGCACCCAACTAAATGGGCGAATTTGCAAGGCGCTTTCTTATTAATAACCGAGTGTTCGGTCCGCACAATTCAATAACGGCTCACCGGCATTTAAACGGCGAAAGTTCTCTGCTACTTGTTCGGCGATACAGTCGTGGGAAGCCGCGGACGCCATGTGCGGGGTGATGGTGACGCCGGGCATTGTCCAGAGACGGTGATCGACCGGCAGCGGTTCTTGTTCGAAAACATCCAGCAACGCACCGCGCAGTTTTCCTCGGGCCAGCGCGTGTTCGAGGTCGTCGATATTCAGATGCCCGCCCCGACCACAATTGACCAGTGCGGCACCATTGGCGAGCCGCTCGAACGTTGCACTGCCGAGGATGCCGCGGGTTTCGCTGGTCAGCGGCAACAGGTTAATCAGCAACTCCAATCCATCGAGAAACGGGTTCAGTTTTTCCGCACCGGCGAACGTCTGTACGCCCGGCAAGTCCTTGCTGCGGCGCGCCCAACCACGAACGTCGTAACCGGCGGCAGCCAGGTCCTGGGCAATCGCGCTGCCCAACGATCCAAGCCCCATCACCCCAACCTTGAACTGCCTCGCTGCCCGTTGCAGCGGCCGCTCCCAACGCTGTTCCCGTTGTTGCTCCAGCACCTGATCGAAGCCGCGGTGATAGTGAATCACCGCCCAGCGCACGTACTCGGTCATGCCTTGGCGGTGGCCGGGATCGACCACTCGGCACACCGGCAAGTCCGGACACGACGGGTCATGATCCAGGTGATCGATACCGGCGGCCACCGAGTGAATGACTTGCAGGTTCGGCAATGCGCCGAGGCTGCCCGGCAAGGGAAACCAGCACGCGGCAATCTGCGCGTTGGCGGCTTGTGGATCATCGGCCAACACCGTGGCGAGTTGCGGCGCACTGCGGGCAAACGCAGCCTGCAATTGCTTGAGCAGCAGGGTGTCACGGGACAGCAAAACCACGGTGTTGATGACAGGGCTCATGACAAATAGGACTCGCGCTGGGATTCGATCAGGGTCAGGGCGGCCTCCCAGGCCAGGTCGATGATGTTGTCCTGTTCATCACGGTCAAACTGTTCGGCGGTATGTGCGCACACTTCCGGGGACGGGTAATGCAGCGCCGAACCACCAGACAGTGCCTGAACCTGCGCCTGACAGGCACGCTCCAGGAAGTGAATCTCCTGGAACGCCTGGGCTACGCCGGAGCCGCCGACCAACAAGCCATGATTGCGCAGGATCATCGCCCGATGCGGGCCCAGATCGGCAATCAAACGCTCGCGCTCATCCAGCGACAGGGCGATGCCTTCATAGGTGTGGTACGCCAACTTGCCGTAGAACTTCAGCGCGTGCTGACTGATCGGCAGCAGTCCTTGCTTCTGCGCGGCTACGGCCATGCCGGCGGCGGTGTGGGTATGGATCACGCAGTTCAGGTCCGGGCGAGCCATGTGGATCGCCGAGTGGATAACGAAGCCTGCGGCGTTGACCCGATGACCTTCGTAGGCCGGATCGACCACTCGCCCGTCCTGATCGATGCGCACCAGATCCGAAGCGCGCATGCGGTCGAAAATCACCCCGTAGCGGTTGATCAGAAAATGATGCTCAGGCCCTGGAATCCGCAGGGTGATATGAGTGTCGATCAAGTCGGTCATGCGAAAGTGCGCGACCAGGCGATACAGCGCAGCCAGTTCGCAACGGGCTTGCCATTCAACCGGGCCAATGTGTTCAGGTTTACTCACGAATACACCTCTTTAGCAGCTTGGGTGACGACCGGGTTGGCGCGCAGGCGGGCCAGGCCGCAAACACCGATCAAGGACAGGGCCGACAGCAACGTGAAGAACACCGCCAATGGCAGCCACTGCCCGGAAAACTTGCTCGCCAGCAGCGTGCCGATCAGCGGCGTGGTGCCGCCAGCGAGCGCGCAACTCAACTGGTATGCGATAGAAATGCCCGAGTAGCGCAGGTGCACCGGGAACGCCTGGGTCATGTAACCGGCAATCACCGCGTACAGCGCCGAGAGAATCACCACCGCCAGAGCGATGCCGACGGTCATCAGCACAATGTTCTGTGTGCCCACCAGCATGAACATCGGGTACGGCGTAACCATGCACAGCAGCGCGACGAGTTTGAGGAAGCGGCCTTCGCCAATGCGCTCGGCCAGCAGCGCGGAGAGCGGTTGCGAGAGCAGCTGAATGACGGTTACCAGAAACAGGCAATCGAGAATCGTCGAGCGCGGGATGCCCTGATACTGGGTGACGTAGGTGATCATGAACGTGTTGGTGAAGAAGAACCCGGCGGAACCGATAGTCACGGCGGCGGCTGCGAACAGGATCTGCCGCCAGCAGGTTCGAATCACATCCTTCACCGGGTATTTGGCGGTCTCGTTGTTGTCCTTCGCCTTGGCGAATTCCGGCGACTCATGCACCCCGGAGCGGATCATCAGGCCGACCATCATCAGCACACCGCTGGCGAGAAACGGCAGACGCCAGCCCCAGGCGAGGAAGTCCTCCGGCTCGAGGGATGTCACCAAGCGAAAGGCGATCAACGCCAGCAGCAAACCCGCCGGGCTGCCGAGTTGCGCGAACGATGCATAGAACGTCTTGCGCTTGGCCGGTGCGTGCTCGCTGGCCATCAACACCGCCCCGCCCCACTCGCCACCGACTGAAATGCCCTGGATCAACCGCAGCACGATCAGCCCGATCGGCGCCCAGATACCGGCGCTGGCGTAGCTCGGCAACATCCCGATGCCGGCGGTGGCCAGCCCCATCAGCGCCATGGTCACCAGCAGCATTTTCTTGCGACCGAGGCGATCACCCAAATGACCGAACACCATGCCGGCCATTGGGCGAGCGATGAAGCCGACGGCGAAACTGCCGAACGCTGCCAGGGTGCTCATCACCGGGTCGTGGCTGGGAAAGAACACTTGCCCGAGCACCAGCGCCGCAGCCGTGGCGTAAATGTAAAAGTCGTAGAACTCGATGGTCGTGCCAATGAAGGCTGCCGCCGCCGCTCGACGCGGTTGAGGGGTAGTGTGCATGCAAGGACCCTGTGTATTTATAGTTTTGGGCAGGTACTGAAGGCTGTTTACGGATTGCACTCTGTGGCGCTTGTTAGCTTTATCGCTTCCGTGCCAGGATTAGTCAATTTTCAAATTCTTATCTTTACTATTAGCCTTGCTACTACATGGAATTTTTATGCCCTCCATTTCTAACCCTTGGGTTGGTCGCCGCTTTCTGAATGACCGCCTCGACTGGAACCTGTTACGCACCTATTTGGTGATCGGCCAGGAAGGCAGCATGAGCCGGGCCGCCGCGCGATTACACATCACGCAGTCAGCCGTCAGCCAGGCGTTGAAACGGCTGGAAGAACAATTGGAATGTGTGTTGATTGCCCGTAGTGGGCGTCGGTTTGATCTGACGGAAACCGGGGAGGAAGTCCTGCGTATTGCGGCGGATATTTACGGCGATATTTCGCGTCTGGGAACGGTGGTGGAGAGTCGTAACGACGACGTGGTCGGCAAGATTCGCATCCTTACCGTCAGCGGCGTGCAAGCACGACATTACGACGAGTTCCTCGCCGATTTCCACGAAACCCATCCGAAAATCGAATTTGAAGTCGAAGTGATGGGCAGCTCGAACATCATCAGTTCACTGCTGCAAAAGACCGCGACCGTTGGCGTTGGCTTGTGCCGTTTACCGCAGCCGCGACTGGAACAGCGAGTACTGTTTCGCGAGACTTATGCGTACTTTTGTGGGCAGCGCCATCGACTGTTCGGACAAGAGAACCTGACCCTGGAACAGCTCGCGGCGGAGAATTTCGTGAGCTTCACCAGCGACCAGCTCGGGGGCAATCTGTCGCCGTTGACACTGTTTCGCGATCAACAAGGATTCACTGGCAAGATCGTTGCGTCATCAACGAGTTTCGAAGAAATCTATCGTTTGATCTGCGCAGGTTTCGGCATTGGCTGTCTACCGACACACTTGGTGCGCAGGGATGTCGAGCAAGGCTTGCTGTGGCGTTTGCCGCCGGAAGATGGCGTGGTGGATTTCGATATCCAGCTGTTGTGGAATCGCGAGCAGAAGATGAGTCAGGCCGAAACCGTGTTTCTGGAGAGCTTCCAGCACATGCTCAGTATTCGTGAGCCTGTGCTGTGAAGCTTTGATCGTTAGACGTGAGGGTCGCCCGGCGCTTTGCTCGGCACGGCATATTGCGGCTTCAGGTGGCCGTCCTGATCGAGCAGCCAGGCGTCCATGATCTGCCGCACCACGGGACCGGCGACGCGACCACCAGCCTCGCCGTTCTCGATCATCACCGAAATGACAATCTTCGGATGCTCAGCCGGGGCAAAACCGACGAACAAGGCGTTGTCGCGGTTACGCTCCAGGGTTTTCGCCCGGTTGTAGCGTTCACCCTGCTTGATCGCCACCACTTGCGCCGTACCACTCTTGCCGGCGATGCGGTATTGAGCCCCCGCCGCTGCCGCTCGGGCAATCCCGCGAGCGTCGTGCATCACCATCTGCATGCCGTGGTTGACCTGCTCCCAGTCACGCGGGTCCTTGAGCAGGATGTTCGGCATCGGATGCTCGTCCACCGGCGCTACACCATCCACGGTCTTGGCCAGGTGTGGTCGGTTCCATACACCCTTGTTGGCAATCAGCGCTGTAGCCTGGGCGAGTTGCAGAGGCGTGACCTGCATGTAGCCCTGGCCGATGCCAAGGATCACGGTTTCACCCGGGAACCATGCCTGACGGCGCGTGGCGCGCTTCCAGGCTTGGGACGGCATCAACCCGGGAGACTCCTCGAACATGTCCAGCGAGACCTTCTCGCCGAGGCCGAACATCGCCATGTAGTCGTGCAGACGGTCGATCCCCAGCTTGTGCGCCAGATCGTAGAAGTAGGTGTCGTTGGAGCGCATGATCGCCGCGTCCATGTCCACCCAGCCATCGCCACTGTGGTTCCAGTTGCGGTATTTATGATCGAAATCCGGTAGCTGGTAGTAACCCGGATCGAAGACGCGGGTCTGCGCAGTGACCACCCCGGTGTCGAGGCCGGCAATAGCCACTTCCGGCTTGATGGTCGAGCCCGGCGCGTAGAGCCCACGCAGCACACGATTGAACAGCGGCCGGTCGATGGAATCGTGTAACGCCGCGTATTCCTTGAAGCTGATGCCGGTCACAAACAAATTCGGGTCAAAACTGGGCTTACTGACCATCGCGAGCACTTCGCCGGTCGACGGATCGAGAGCGACCACCGAACCGCGACGATCACCCAAGGCTTCCTCGGCGGCTTCCTGAAGTTTGACGTCGAGGCTCAGAACGATGTTTTTGCCGGGGATCGGATCGGTGTGTTTGAGCACTCGCAGCACGCGGCCCTGAGCGTTGGTTTCGACTTCTTCATAACCCACATGGCCGTGCAACTCGGGCTCGTAGAATTTCTCGATACCGGTCTTGCCGATGGATTGAGTGCCACGGTATTCCACCGTATCCAGGGCTTTGGATTCTTTCTCGTTGATGCGGCCGACGTAGCCGATCGAGTGTGCGAAGTGTGCGCCCATCGGGTAGTGGCGAACGAACTGTGGCTCTACGTCAATCCCTGGCAGACGGAACTCGTTGACCGCCAGCACGGCGATCTGTTCTTCGCTGAGTTCATAGAACAAGGTGACGGGCACGAAGGGGTGCCGGGCCTGCTTCATTGCCTTGTCGAACAGCGTGCGGTCTTCAGCCGGCAGGTGCAGGAGGTTGACCACCTCATCCAGCTCTTCTGTGACGTCGGAGGCGCGTTCGCGGGTGATGGTCAGGTTGAAACTGGGCCGGTTGTCCGCCAGAAGCACGCCGTTGCGGTCATAAATCAACCCGCGGGTGGGGGCGATCGGCAATACGTGTACACGGTTGTTTTCGGAGATCGTCGAGTGGTAGTCGTACTCGACCACCTGCAGAACATACAGGCGCACCACCAGCGCGCAGGTAATAGCGACGACGAACAAGGCGCAGGCCATTAGTCTTTTGTTGACCAGGCGCGTCTCTTTTTCGTGATCCTTGATTGGTATTGGTTCAGGCATTTCTGCAGCAGCTCTTTGACTGTAGAGGAGGTGCCGATTCGTAGGCTTGAAATAAGCCCGTGCAAAAGGGCTGCACCATTCCAAAAACGGCATGGCTACTTTAGCGCCGGTTCTCCCGAAACTTCATGAACAATGCAGCTTTACCCAAAATAGCCAGCACGGCACTTTCCTGCGGACAAAACAAA
>NZ_AKJK01000123.1 GCF_000282375.1 Pseudomonas sp. GM50 | reverse complement strand
GCCCCGTCGACTATCAGGCCGCCTTCGCGGGCAAGCCTCGCTCCTACAAGGGCGGGCGATAACCGCCAGTGGCCGTGACCGCAGAAACGGATATGAACGCAACCAAAGAGCCGGGTCACCGCGGTAATGGATATGTCCCCGACCAAACCATCGGTATAAAAAAACGGCCTCCCAGCGGAGGCCGTTTTGCATTCTTACATCCGGCTACGCTTACGCCGCTTCCACTGCCGACTCACCCACCAGCGCCAATACATCATCACCAGACAATAGGCGAGGACGCCCAGCACCAACCCCGTCACCACCGAACCAAGCAAGAACGGTTGCCACAGGCTCGAGAGTTCGCCGCTGATCCATTCCCAGGTCAACTCATCCGGCAGGCTGCGGGCGGGGACGTCCATCAGCCAGGCACCAGTCTGGTAAGTACAGAAGAACACCGCCGGCATGGTGATCGGGTTGGTCAGCCAGACCAGGCTGACAGCAATCGGCATGTTGCCGCGTACCACAATGGCAAGGATGGCCGCCAACAGCATCTGCAACGGGATGGGCAGGAACGCCGCGAACAGACCGACCGCCATGGCCCGTGCGACAGAGTGGCGATTGAGGTGCCAGAGGTTCGGGTCATGCAGCAGGGTGCCGAGAAAGCGTAAGGATTTGTGTTCCCTGATGCTGGTCGGATCTGGCATGTAACGTTTGAATAAGCGCCGGGGCATAAGGCTTCTCGGTCGGTTCAGGCGGCAAGTATGTCTGGATTCTACGAGCCGCCCATTCAGACTTTGTGACAATTGATAACGACGTACGTGCGGCGCACCGGCTAAGCCTAGGGAGGGGACTCTCAAGGACGGGCTTATGCGCACAGGGATGATGGCGCTGGCGTTGGGTCTGCTGGCCCTGCGTTTTTTACCGGTATTGCCGCCGGTGGGGTTGTGGCTGTTGTTGCCGGTAGTGGGTTTGATGTTGCTGCCGTTTCGCACCTTTCCCCTGGCATTTTTTCTGTTCGGTTTCAGTTGGTCGGGTGCGAATGCACAGTGGGCGCTGAATGATCGCCTGGCGCTGAATCTCGATGGCGAGACTCGCTGGGTCGAAGGTCGTGTGACCGGGTTACCGCAGCAGGCCGAAGGCGTGGTGCGTTTCGAACTGACAGACAGCCAGTCGCGTCGCACCAGACTGCCCCGGCATCTGCGCCTGGCCTGGTATGGCGGGCCGCCCGTCAACAGCGGCGAGCATTGGCGGCTGGCCGTCAAATTGAAGCGTCCTGTCGGGTTGCTTAACCCGCATGCGTTCGATTACGACGCCTGGTTACTGGCCCGGCACATTGGCGCCACGGGGACCGTCAAAGATGGCCAGCGACTGATGGAAGCACAGTGGGCCTGGCGTGACGGCATCCGTCAGCGTTTGCAGGCCGTGGATGCTCAAGGGCGAACGGGTGCGCTGACGGCATTAGTGCTGGGGGATGGCGCCGGATTGAGTCGTGAGGACTGGCAGGTGCTGCAAGACACCGGCACCGTGCATCTGTTGGTGATTTCCGGGCAGCACATCGGTTTGCTGGCGGGAGTGATGTATCTGCTGATTGCCGGATTGGCGCGTTATGGTTTGTGGCCCAAGCGCTTGCCGTGGCTGCCATGGGCATGCGGGCTGGCGTTCGCGGCGGCGCTCGGTTATGGGCTGCTGGCCGGTTTCGAAGTGCCGGTGCGGCGAGCCTGTCTGATGATCGGTCTGGTGCTGTTGTGGCGACTGCGGTTTCGTCACCTTGGCGCATGGTGGCCGCTGTTGTTGGCGCTTGACGGTGTTTTACTGCTGGACCCGCTGGCGAGTCTGCAACCGGGTTTTTGGTTGTCGTTTGCGGCGGTCGCGGTGCTGATTTTTACTTTTGGCGGCCGATTGGGGGCATGGCGCTGGTGGCAAACCTGGACCCGCGCTCAATGGCTGATCGCGATCGGTCTGTGCCCACTGCTGTTGGTGCTGGGGTTGCCGATCAGTCTCAGCGGGCCGCTGGCCAATTTACTGGCGGTGCCTTGGGTCAGCCTGGTGGTCCTGCCGCCGGCTTTGCTTGGGACGATGTTGTTGCCCGTTCCTTATGTGGGCGAAGGGTTGCTCTGGTTGGCCGGTGGTCTGATCGATCTTTTGTTCAAGGCGTTGGCGTTGATAGCCGGGCAATTGCCCGCGTGGGTGCCGGTGGCGGTCCCGTTGTGGGTATGGGCGCTCGGCATGTTGGGCGCCTTTGTGCTGTTATTGCCGCGAGGCGTGCCGTTGCGCCCGTTGGGCTGGCCGATGTTGCTGTTGCTGGTTTTTCCGCCCCGGCACACGTTGCCTGAAAGCATGGCCGAGGTCTGGCAGCTGGATGTCGGTCAGGGTTTGGCAATCCTGGTGCGTACCCGTCATCACACCTTGCTGTATGACGCCGGGCCACGGTTCGGCGATATCGATCTGGGTGAGCGGGTGGTGTTGCCGTCATTGCGCAAACTGGGTGTGAACGGCATCGATCTGATGCTGATCAGCCATGCCGACGCCGATCACGCCGGCGGTGCGCGAGCAATTGCCAATGGAATACCGGTGAAGCAAATACTCAGTGGCGATCATCTGGCCCTGCCAGACGAACTGCACGCCGAGGGCTGCAAGAGTGGTCGGCAATGGGCCTGGGACGGTGTGAAGTTTCAACTCTGGCAGTGGCCGTCTGCCATCGACAGCAATCAGAAGTCCTGTGTGCTGCAGATCGAAGCCAATGGCGAGCGGTTGCTGCTGACTGGCGATATCGATAGCGCGGCCGAGCGGGCGCTGCTCGACGGTCCATTGGCGGTGCCGACGGATTGGTTGCAGGCCCCGCACCATGGCAGTCGCAGTTCATCTTCGATGGCGTTGCTCAGCGCATTGCAACCCAACGCGGTGCTGATCTCCCGTGGCAACGGCAATTCTTTCGGCCACCCCCATCCCACGGTCGTGGCGCGGTATCAAAAACGCGGTGTGGCGATCTACGACAGCGCCGAGCAAGGTGCCATTCGTCTGCAACTGGGACGCTTCAAGCCGCCGTGGACGATGCTTCAAGAACGGCGCTTCTGGCGCGATCCGCCACCATCCAGCCAGTAACCCGAACTGTCGAAGCCCGACCGGATACGACATCGCGGTCTTCGGTGCGTCCACCCCCTATGTTAGAGTGGCGCACTTTTTCGAGGGGACTGTCACTGTGTGGGAATTGGTCAAATCCGGCGGCTGGATGATGCTGCCGATCATTCTGAGTTCCATCGCGGCCATGGCTATCGTCGCCGAGCGTCTCTGGACCCTGCGTGCCAGCCGCGTGACCCCGGAGCACTTGCTCGGGCAGGTCTGGGTCTGGATCAAGGACAAACAACTCAATAAAGAAAAACTCAAGGAACTGCGCGCCAACTCTCCGTTGGGCGAGATCCTGGCCGCCGGCCTGGCGAACTCCAGGCATGGTCGCGAGATCATGAAAGAGTGCATCGAAGAGGCCGCTGCGCGGGTGATTCATGAGCTCGAGCGCTACATCAATGCCCTCGGCACCATTGCCGCCATGGCCCCGTTGTTGGGGCTGCTGGGTACGGTGCTGGGCATGATCGATATTTTCAGTGCGTTCATGGGCACGGGCATGGGCACCAATGCCTCGGTGCTGGCCGGTGGTATTTCCAAAGCGCTGATCACCACCGCTGCGGGCCTGATGGTCGGCATCCCGGCCGTGTTCTTCCACCGCTTTCTGCAACGCCGGATCGA
Organism: Pseudomonas sp. GM50; assembly: GCF_000282375.1. Taxonomy (GTDB): domain Bacteria; phylum Pseudomonadota; class Gammaproteobacteria; order Pseudomonadales; family Pseudomonadaceae; genus Aquipseudomonas. The sequence continues at coordinate 31,802 of NZ_AKJK01000123.1, read as the reverse complement.
TGAACTGGTGGTGGGCATGGAGCAGGAAGCGATCAAGCTGGTCGAGGTTATACAGGGCGACCGCGACGTGGACCTGGCTGAGGGCAAAGCGTGAAATTCCGTCGTAAACCGCGGGAAACGGTCGACATAAACCTCGCGTCGCTGATTGACGTGGTGTTTATCCTGCTGCTGTTTTTCGTCGTGACCACCACCTTCACCCGTGAAACCCAGTTGCGCGTCGACCTGCCGGAAGCGGTCAGCGGTTCCCCGGCCGAAGACCAGCAGCTCAAGCAACTGGACATCGCCATCAGCGCCGAAGGTGTGTTCTCGGTCAACAACCAATTGTTGCCCAAGAATGACCTGACCAGCCTGATGGAAGCGCTGCAGAAAGAATCCAACGGCGACACCAACCTGCCGCTGTCCATCAGCGCCGATGGCAAGACGCCTCATCAGTCCGTCATCACCGCCATGGATGCTGCCGGCAAGCTCGGTTTCAGTCACTTGCGCATGACCACAGTCGAGGCGGCGCCGGCGTCCTGATGGCCATGTCCGATCGATTGCTCGCTGCGTGGTACGAAGGTCATCCGGCGTTGAAGCTGTTGCAGCCTCTGGAATGGCTGTATCGACGCGTGGTCACCGGCAAGCGCAAACGCTTTTTGGCGGGCGAGGGCGAGATCTACCAACCGCCGGTGCCGCTGATCGTGGTCGGCAACATCACGGTAGGCGGCACCGGCAAGACGCCGCTGATTCTGTGGATGATCCAGCACTGCCAGCGCAACGGTCTGCGGGTCGGCGTGGTCAGCCGTGGCTACGGCGCCAAACCTGCGCAATTACCATGGCGGGTCGAAGCGGATCAAGGCGCAGACGTAGCGGGCGATGAACCGTTGTTGATCGTCCAGCGCACCGGCGTGCCGCTGATGATCGACCCTGACCGCAGCCGCGCAGTCAAAGCCTTGCTGGCGAGCGAGCCGCTGGACCTGATCCTCTCCGACGACGGCATGCAGCATTACCGGCTGGCCCGGCACCTGGAACTGGTGCTGATCGATGCCGCCCGGGGGCTGGGCAACCAGCGTTGCCTGCCTGCCGGGCCGTTGCGCGAACCGATCGAGCGCCTGCAAAGCGTCGATGCGGTGCTTTACAACGGTGCCACGGCCGACCGCATCGACGGTTTTGCCTTCGAGCTGCAACCCACAGCACTGGTCAACCTGCAAAGCGGCGAGCGCCGGCCCCTCGATCACTTCCCTTCAGGCCAGGCCATTCACGCCGTGGCCGGGATCGGCAATCCCCAGCGTTTCTTCACGACCCTCGAAACGCTACACTGGCGGCCAGTGCCGCATGCATTTGCCGACCACGCCGAGTACAGCGTGCAGGCCTTGAATTTCACCCCGTCATTGCCAGTGGTGATGACTGAAAAAGACGCGGTGAAGTGCCGTGCCTTCGCCGCCGCCGATTGGTGGTACCTGGCGGTCGATGCTGTGCCATCGCCGGCCTTCGTGGCCTGGTTCGATACGCAGCTGATACGCCTGTTGCCGGCTCGTCTTTTGCCTTAACTCCGTTTCTATCCAGGGAATGTTCATGGACACCAAATTGCTCGATATTCTCGCTTGCCCGATCTGCAAAGGTCCGCTCAAGCTCAGCGCCGACAAAACCGAGCTGATCAGCAAGGGCGCCGGCCTCGCTTACCCGATTCGCGACGGCATCCCGGTGATGCTCGAAAGTGAAGCGCGCACCCTGACCACCGACGAGCGTCTGGATAAATGACCACAGCCTTTACCGTTGTCATTCCATCGCGCTATGCCTCCACCCGTCTGCCGGGCAAACCCCTGCTGCTGATCGCTGGCAAGCCGATGATCCAGCATGTCTGGGAACAAGCGAGCAAAAGCAGTGCCCAGCGCGTGGTCGTTGCCACTGACGATGCACGCATTATCGAGGCCTGCAAAAGCTTTGGTGCCGAAGTGGTGCTGACGCGCGAAGACCACAACTCCGGCACTGACCGTCTGGCCGAAGTCGCGGCGAAACTGGGCCTGGCCCCGGACGCCATCGTGGTCAACGTTCAGGGTGACGAGCCGTTGATTCCGCCGAGCGTGATCGATCAGGTCGCCGCCAACCTGGCCGCCCACACCGAAGCGCGCATGGCCACCCTGGCCGAGCCGATCGAAGACGTGGAAACCCTGTTCAATCCCAACGTGGTCAAGGTGGTCAGCGACCTCAATGGCCTGGCGCTGACGTTCAGTCGTGCCACCTTGCCGTGGGCTCGCGACGCGTTCGCCAAGAGCCGCGAGCAATTGCCGGAAGGCGTGCCATATCGCCGCCACATCGGCATTTATGCCTATCGCGCCGGTTTCCTGCAGGACTTCGTCACGTGGGGGCCGTGCTGGCTGGAAAACACCGAATCTCTGGAGCAACTGCGGGCGCTCTGGCACGGCGTGCGGATTCACGTCGCCGATGCGCTGATCGCACCGCCGACCGGCGTCGACACCCCTGAAGACCTCGAGCGCGTTCGTCGCTTGCTGGAGGCCTGATGCGGGTTCTGTTCGTCTGCCTGGGCAACATCTGCCGTTCGCCCACGGCCGAAGGTGTATTGCGGCACAAACTGCGTGAGGCGGGGCTGGCCGATCAAATCGAAGTGGCTTCCGCTGGCACCGGTGACTGGCACGTCGGCAAGCCCCCGGACAAACGCAGCCAGGCGGCGGCGAAACTGCGCGGCTACGACCTGTCCGCCCAGCGCGCCCAGCAAGTGACCCGCGCCGATTTCGCCACCTACGACCTTATTCTGGCGATGGACAACAGCAATCTGCGCCACCTCAAGGCGCTGCAACCGATCAAGGGCAAGGCCGAGCTGGACCTGTTCCTGCGTCGCTATCAGTCGGAAATCGATGAAGTGCCGGACCCTTATCACGACAGCGACCAGGGTTTCGAACAGGTACTGGACCTGATCGAGCGCGCCAGCGATCTGCTGGTGATCGAATTGAAGGGACGGCTATGAGTTTGCAGCTTCAACCCCAGGTTTCGCTCAAGCCGTACAACAGCTTTGGCGTGGACGTTCAGGCCCGGCTGTTTGCCGAGGCGCATAGCGATGCTGACGTGCGCGAAGCCCTGGCCTATGGGTTGGAACATGATGTGCCCGTGCTGGTGATCGGCGGCGGCAGCAATTTGCTGCTGACCGCTGATGTGCAGGCGCTGGTGCTGCGCATGGCCACACGGGGGATTCGCATCCTCAGTGATGACGGCAGCAAGGTCGTGATTGAAGCCGAGGCCGGCGAGCCTTGGCATCCGTTTGTGCAGCACACCCTGGCGCAAGGGCTGTCGGGGCTGGAAAACCTCAGCTTGATCCCCGGCACTGTCGGCGCGGCACCGATGCAGAACATCGGCGCTTACGGCGTCGAAATCAAAGACGTGTTCGCCGGGTTGACGGCCCTCGATCGCCAGACCGGCGAGCTGCGCGACTTCACGCTGGCCGAGTGCAACTTCGCCTACCGCGACAGCCTGTTCAAACAGGAACCGGGGCGCTGGTTGATCCTGCGCGTTCGTTTTGCCCTGGATCACGCCGCACACCTGCACCTGGAATACGGCCCGGTGCGTCAGCGCCTGACTGAACAGGGCATCGATCACCCGACTGCCACCGATGTCAGCCAGGCCATTTGTAGCATCCGTAACGAAAAGCTCCCGGACCCGGCGGTGCTCGGCAATGCCGGCAGCTTCTTCAAGAACCCCTTGGTGCCGGCAACATTAGTGGCGCAACTCAAGGAGCAATACCCGGAGCTGGTGGCCTACGCGCAACCCAACGGGCAAATGAAACTGGCGGCAGGCTGGCTGATCGAACGGGCCGGCTGGAAAGGCTTTCGCGATGGCGATGCCGGTGTACACAAATTACAGGCACTGGTGCTGGTCAACTACGGCGGCGCAACAGGCCTGCAATTGCTGAACCTGGCGCAACGTATTCAGAAAGATATTTCGGAGCGTTTCAAGGTCGACCTGGAAATGGAACCCAATCAGTATTGAGGCTACGCTTTCAGGCTGATTCCAAAGCCCTGCACATCTTTCAAATGTGCAGGGCTTTTTTGTTAATGCTCAGTTAACTTAGCCACCTAACGATGCAAGCATTTGCTCCACCAAAGGCCCGATGCAGACGTAGTCGTCCGCGTAAGAGAGCCCATTAGCCTGAGTCGATCTGCGTGAAGGAACCCAGCGACAGATTGCTCGACCCCATAACCTCGACCTCTTATGAGAAAAAATGGCGGGCGTGCCCATGATTACCCTGAAACTCAATGGACAAGATCATCAACTCGATGTCACCGAGGACATGCCGCTGCTCTGGGCGACCCGTGACGTGGCGGGTTACAACGGCACCAAATTCGGCTGCGGAATGGGCCTGTGTGGTGCGTGCACCATTCATATCGACGGCTCGCCTGCGCGCAGTTGCATCACGCCAATTGGCTCGGTAGTCGGCCAGAACGTCAGCACCATCGATAACCTGCACGTCGACCCGGTTGGCAAAGTCGTCCAGCAAGCCTGGCTCGACAGCGCCGTGGCCCAGTGCGGTTACTGCCAGGGCGGGCAGATCATGTCAGCCACCGCGTTGCTGAAAACCAATCCGAACCCCAGCGACGAGCAGATTGAAGAGGCAATGGTCGGCAACATTTGCCGGTGCGGTACTTATAACCGGATCAAGATCGCTATCCGCCAGGCCTCCACTCACCTGAAGGAGGCCAAGGCATGAGCCGGTTACCAAATGATTTTGCGCTGAGCAACCTCAGCCGCCGTGGTTTCCTCAAAGGCGTGGGCGCCACCAGTGCGCTGGTGCTGGCAGCCAGTTGGGGTTGGCAGGACGCGCTCGCCGCCGAAAAAGACAAGAAGTTCGGCGCCGACGGCATGCCCAACGGCTGGATCGATGATCCTAAGGTGTACGTCAGCATCGCCGCCGATGGCAGCGTGACCGTGGTCTGCAACCGCTCGGAAATGGGCCAGGGCGTACGCACCAGCTTGAGCATGGTGGTGGCCGATGAACTGGACGCCGACTGGGCGCTGGTCAAAGTGCAACAGGCCCCGGGCGACGAAGTGCGTTTCGGTAACCAGGACACCGACGGTTCGCGCAGCATGCGTCACTGGTACGAGCCGATGCGCCGTTGCGGTGCTGCCGCGCGGACCATGCTTGAACAAGCCGCCGCCGAGCAGTGGAAAGTGCCGGTCAGCGAGTGCCGTGCGCAACTGCACAAAGTCATTCACCAACCGACCGGTCGTGAACTGGGCTACGGCGCATTGGCTGCTGCTGCCGGTGCACTGGCGGTGCCGGCCCGCGACAGTCTGAGGCTCAAGCAGCCATCGGAATTTCGTTATATCGGCAAGGAAGGTACCAAGGCCATCGACGGTGCGGACATCGTCAACGGCCGAGCAGTCTACGGCGCCGATGTGCATTTCGACGGCATGCTGTTCGCCACCATCGCGCGGCCAGCGGTCTATGGCGGCAAGGTCAAATCCTTCGATGCCAGCGCCGCGATGAAAGTCCCGGGCGTAATCAAGGTTCTGCAGATCGAAAGCCGGCCATTGCCGTCCGAGTTTCAGCCTCTGGGCGGCGTGGCCGTGGTGGCCAGCAATACCTGGGCGGCGATCAAGGGCCGCGAGGCGCTGAAAATCGAGTGGGATGACGGCCCCAACGCCAGTTATGACTCGATCGCCTACCGCAAGGAACTCGAAGCCGCGTCCCTCAAACCTGGCAAAGTGGTGCGCAATACCGGCAGCATCGACCAGGCCATGAGCAGTGCCGACAGCACCCTCGAAGCCTCTTACTACCTGCCACACCTGGCGCAATCGCCGATGGAACCGATGGTCGCCATCGCCCGTTTCAAGGACGGCGTGTGCGAAGCCTGGGCCCCAAGCCAGGCTCCGCAAGTCACCCGCGAACGGATTGGCGAGCGCCTCGGCATTCCATTCGATAACGTCACGTTCAACGTCACCTTGCTCGGCGGCGGTTTCGGTCGCAAGTCCAAGCCGGACTTCGTCGTTGAAGCGGCGATCCTGGCCAAGGAGTTCCCGGGCAAGGCGGTGCGGGTGCAATGGACCCGTGAAGACGACATCCACAACTCCTATTTCCACACCGTGTCTGCCGAATACCTGAAGGCCAGCCTGAACAAGGACGGCCTGCCGTCCGGCTGGCTGCACCGCACAGTGGCGCCGAGCATCACCGCGTTGTTCGCGCCGGGCATGAACCATGAGGCGGCTTTCGAGCTGGGCATGGGCTTTACCAATATGGCTTATGCGATCCCCAACGTGCGCCTGGAAAACCCTGAAGCGACAGTCCACACCCGGGTCGGCTGGTATCGCTCGGTGTCGAACATTCCCCATGGCTTTGCGATTCAGAGCTTTGTCGATGAACTGGCCCACAAGGCTGGCCAGGATCCACTCAAGTACCAGATCAAATTGCTCGGCCCGGACCGTCAGATCGATCCGCGCACCTTGAGTGAAGAGTGGAACTACGGCGAATCCCCCGAGCGTTATCCGATCGATACCGCGCGTATGCGCACCGTGCTGGAAACCGCCGCCAAAGCGGCCGGTTGGGGGCGTGAGTTGCCCACGGGCCGAGGTCTGGGCCTGGCGGTGCATTACAGCTTCGTCACGTATGTGGCGGCGGTGATCGAGGTTGAAGTCAAAGACGATGGCACGCTGATCGTGCACAAAGCCGACATCGCCGTCGATTGCGGCCCGCAGATCAACCCCGAGCGGATTCGCTCGCAGTTCGAAGGCGCCTGCGTCATGGGGCTGGGCAACGCAGTGCTGGGGGAGATCAGCTTCAAGGACGGCAAGGTTCAGCAGGACAACTTCCACATGTACGAAGTGGCGCGCATGTCTCTGGCACCGAAAGAAGTCGCCGTGCATCTGGTCACGCCACCGGGCGATGTGCCGTTGGGCGGAGTCGGTGAGCCGGGCGTGCCGCCGATTGCGCCAGCGCTGTGCAACGCGATCTTCGCCGCCACCGGCAAGCGCATCCGTAACCTGCCGGTGCGTTATCAGCTGCAAGGCTGGCAGAAGGCGCAAGCCTGATGGACAGCGTCGATCTGAACGTCCTGCGCAGCGTGCTGGAATGGCGCCGCGCCGGTCAGCGGGTGATGTTGTACAGCGTGGTCCAGACCTGGGGCACCGCGCCCCGGGCACCTGGCGCCATGCTGGCCTTGCGTGAAGACGGCGTGGTGATTGGCTCGGTGTCCGGTGGCTGTGTCGAGGATGATCTGATTGCCCGGCTGCACGATGGCCGTATTCCGGCCGATGGGCCGCCGGTGCAGTTGATTACCTATGGCGTCACCCGTGAGGAGGCCGCGCGGTTTGGTTTGCCGTGCGGCGGCACGTTGCGCCTGACCGAGGAGCGCGTCGGCGATCCGGCGTGGGTCGCCCAATTGCTGGCGCGCTGCGAGGCGCATGAAATCGTAGCGCGTGAGCTAAACCTGACGACCGGTGACGTGGTTTTGCAGGCAGCGAGCAAGACCGACGCGCTGGTGTTTGACGGACAGACCTTGCGCGCCATTTATGGTCCGCGCTGGCGGTTGCTGCTGATCGGCGCCGGACAACTGTCGCGCTACGTTGCCGAGATGGCGCGGCTGCTGGATTTCGAAGTGCTGATCTGCGATCCGCGCACCGAGTTCGTCTATGGCTGGGAAGAGCAGCACGGTCGCTTTGTCCCGGGCATGCCCGACGAAGCGGTGCTGACCATCCAGACCGACGAACGCACGGCCATTGTTGCGCTGACCCACGATCCGCGTCTGGATGACATGGCGCTGCTCACAGCCCTGGACTCCAAGGCGTTTTATGTTGGTGCGCTGGGTTCGCGGATCAATAGCCAGAAGCGCCGGGACAACCTGGCTCAGCTAGGCTTGTCACAACAGGCCATCGAGCGCTTGCACGGCCCGATCGGTTTGCACATCGGCAGCCATACACCGGCGGAAATCGCCTTGTCGCTGCTGGCCGAAATTGTGGCGATCAAGAACGGCATCGAGCTGAAACAGAAGAAGCCGTTGCAGGAGGGCGTATGAGCGACTCCATCGGCGTCATCATCCTGGCCGCCGGGCAGGGCAGTCGGTTTCGACAGGTAGCGGGTGACGACAAGGACAAGCTGCTAGTGGACTGCACCGCTCGTGACGGCGTCACCGTGCATTCGGTGATCGAGCAGGTGCTGGTGAATCTGCCGGCCGCGCTGGAGAAGCGCGTACTGGTGACCACCGCGGATCGCCCGCAAGTGATTCGCATGGCTCAGGCCTATGGTTGTGAAATTGTGCGGATCGAGTCGACCGGTCTGGGCGACAGCATTGCGGCGGGTGTGACGGCGTGTTCACAACTCGGTGGCTGGCTGATTGTGCTTGGGGATATGCCGTTTATCCTGCCATCCAGCATTGAACAGGTTGTTGCGAATATTGCCGATGATGCGATCAGCGTGCCGGTGCATGAGGGGCAATATGGGCATCCGGTGGGGTTCGGGCGAAACTTCGGTCCAGGGTTGATGGCGTTGACCGGTGATCACGGCGCCAAGTCGCTGTTCGCGCAGGCGAGGGTGGTCGAGGTGGCGGTGGAGGATCCGGGGGTGTTGTGGGATGTGGATGTGCCTGCTGCATTAGCATTTGCCTGACACACCGTCTTCGCGGGCAAGCCTCGCTCCTACACGGCTCGGCGCAGTACCTGTAGGAGCGAGGCTTGCCCGCGAAGGCGTCGGCTCAAACACCGCAAATTCACATAAAAAAAGCCCCGCCTGGATCACCAGGCGGGGCTTTTTAGTGGCCGATGGAATCAGGCGAGGGGTTTAGGCTCGTGCTCTTTTTCCTGGGCTTGCTCGTGTTGCTCTACCGCTTCCTGAACGGAGCGCGGTGCTTCGTCGATCACGGATTCAACCGGTTCGGCAGCGACTTCAGCGGTCGGGGCAGGGGCTGCCTCGACAACTTCAGCAACAACCGGTGCTGGCTCGGCAGCGGCCGGAGCAGCAGTGGCAGCCAGTTCGGCTTCTTTCTGCAGACGCTCGGCTTCACGCTTGCGACGACGCACTTCACGCGGGTCGTTTGGCGCACGGCCACTTGGGGTCAGAGCGCTGACAGGGGCGGCTTCAACCACTGGTTCGGCCACTTCGGCAACCACCGGCGCTTCGACCACCGGAGCAGGCTCGGCAGCAGCGACTACTGGCTCGGAAACCATGGCTTCAGCAACCGGGGCTTCAGCGACTGGTGCTGGAGCTTCGACCGCTACAGGTGGCTCGGCAACCCAGTTGAACGTGGTTTGTTCTTCGCGAACTTCACGTACCGGTTCAGCCGGCGCTTCAACCACAGGCTCGGTAGCAGCCACTGGTTCAGCGACGACGGCCGGCTCAGCAGCAGCTTCAACTTCAGGCTGTGCTTCACGAACCGGTGCCACTTCGATTTCCGGAGCAGCGGTAACTTCTACCGGCGTGGTCGCTTCAACCACTGGAGCTTCAACCGGAGCAGTTTCCAGCGTGGCGGCAGTGGCGCGTTCAGCTTGCTCGTTGGCTTGTGCTTCAGCGGGCGCGCTGATCACGGAGCTGGCAACGGCTGCGGTAACAGCCAGGCCGGCGGCCAGATTGGCAGCGCTTGGCGCTTCGGCATTTTCAGCCGATTCGGATTCTTCCGAACCTTCGATCACGTTGCCGTTGGCATCGCGTTGACGCTCGCGACGGTTGCTGCGACGACGCTGGCCACGGGAGCGGCGGCGTGGACGATCGCCTTCGGCGCCTTCCTGACCGTCTTCCTGCAGTTGCTCTTCGTTGGTGGTCAGTTCTTCTTCAGCAACGGCGGCAGCGGCTTGCTCGGTACGTGGCTGACGTTCTTCACGCGGTGGGCGTGGAGCGCGTTCTTCACGTGGCTGACGGGCTGGACGCTCTTCAGCGCTGGCAGCGGCGGCCGGCGCGGCATCCAGAGGCTCGCGCAGTTCACGAACCGGACGTTCTTCACGCTCGCCACGTGGCTTGCGATCTTCACGCGGGGCGCGCGGTGCACGTTCTTCGCGAGGGGCGCGTGGTGCGCGCTCTTCACGTGGAGCGCGTTCCTGGGCGACTGCTGGAGCTTCTTCGCGGGCTTCACGTGGCTCACGTGGTGCGCGTTCTTCACGCGGTGCACGTTCCTCACGAGGCTTGCGCTCTTCATCGCGGCGACCATTACGGTTGCGGCTCTGCTGACGGCCGTTGCGGCGCTCTTCGTTGCGAGCAGGGCGTTCGGTAGCTGGTTTTTCAACCACAACCGGCGCAGCAGGCTCTTCCTTGGTGGCGAACAGGCTGACCAGCGACTTCACCAGGCCTTTGAACAGGCTTGGCTCTGGGGCGACGGCCGGGGCAGCCACTGGCGCAGCGGCGACTTCGGTCGGAACCGGAGCATTGGCGCGGGCCGGGGCTGTCTTGACCGCGGCTTCCTGGCGAACCAGGGTGCGGGTCGCGGCGGCTGGCTGGACTTCTTCGACTTCGGCAGCGGCAGCAGCGATTTCGTAGCTAGACTGGCCGACTGCGGCTTCCGGGCTGTCATCGCGCAGGCGCTGAACTTCGAAGTGTGGCGTTTCGAGGTGATCGTTCGGCAGGATGACGATGCGGGCACGGGTGCGCAGTTCGATCTTGGTGATCGAGTTGCGTTTTTCGTTGAGCAGGAAAGCTGCAACCGGAATCGGCACTTGTGCGCGAACTTCGGCGGTGCGGTCTTTCAGGGCTTCTTCTTCGATCAGGCGCAGGATCGCCAGCGACAGCGATTCAACGTCACGGATGATGCCGGTGCCGTTGCAACGCGGGCAGACGATGCCGCTGCTTTCGCCAAGCGATGGACGCAGGCGCTGACGGGACATTTCCAGCAGGCCGAAGCGCGAGATGCGACCGACTTGCACACGAGCGCGGTCGGCTTCCAGGCATTCGCGGACTTTTTCTTCCACGGCGCGCTGGTTCTTGGCAGGGGTCATGTCGATGAAGTCGATGACGATCAGGCCGCCGATGTCGCGCAAGCGCAACTGACGGGCGATTTCTTCGGCGGCTTCAAGGTTGGTCTGCAGTGCGGTTTCTTCGATGTCGCTGCCTTTGGTGGCGCGCGCCGAGTTGATGTCGATGGACACCAGGGCTTCGGTCGGATCGATAACGATGGAGCCGCCGGAAGGCAGTTCGACGACGCGCTGGAAGGCGGTTTCGATCTGGCTTTCGATCTGGAAACGGTTGAACAGCGGAACGCTGTCTTCGTACAGCTTGATTTTGCTGGCGTACTGCGGCATCACCTGGCGAATGAAGGTCAGGGCTTCGTCCTGGGCTTCAACGCTGTCGATCAGCACTTCGCCGATGTCCTGGCGCAGGTAATCGCGGATGGCGCGGATGATCACGTTGCTTTCCTGGTAGATCAGGAACGGCGCGGAACGATCCAGCGAAGCTTCTTTGATGGCGGTCCAGAGTTGCAGCAGGTAATCGAGGTCCCACTGCATTTCTTCGCTGCTGCGGCCAAGGCCGGCAGTGCGAACGATCAGACCCATGTCGGCCGGGGCAACCAGGCCGTTCAGGGCTTCACGCAGTTCGTTGCGCTCTTCACCTTCGATGCGACGGGAGATACCGCCGGCACGCGGGTTGTTCGGCATCAGCACCAGGTAACGACCGGCCAGGCTGATGAAAGTGGTCAGGGCGGCGCCCTTGTTGCCACGTTCTTCTTTTTCGACCTGAACGATGACTTCCTGGCCTTCGCTCAGGACGTCCTTGATATTGACGCGGCCTTCAGGGGCTTTCTTGAAGTATTCGCGGGAGATTTCTTTGAGGGGCAGGAAGCCGTGGCGCTCAGAGCCGAAATCGACAAAGGCAGCCTCGAGGCTTGGTTCGATGCGAGTAATCCGGCCTTTATAGATGTTGGCCTTCTTCTGCTCGCGTGCACCGGATTCGATGTCCAGGTCGTAGAGGCGCTGGCCATCTACCAGTGCAACACGCAACTCTTCGGGTTGAGTTGCGTTAATCAGCATTCTTTTCATGTAGTACCGTCGGTTTCCGGGCTGCCGGAAACGGCGTTCGGCACACACGACTTCTCACGGTCGGTGTCAGGTGCGTCAGGAGTGGTTGGCCACTCCAGTGTCTAGCGAACCCCGACCAATTGGGCCGGTGTCGCGACGTACGCGTCCTGCTTGCTGTGGCTACTTAAGCACTCAGTCAGGAGGAGGAATCAACCGGCGGCTGTGGACGAGATGAAGCGTCTTGATAAAGCCTATTGCTACACAGTCCAGCGGTTGTGCATCTCCACCCTACACGTATCCCTGATAATTCGGGTGCTGCCGCGCGCAGAATCCGCAGCGGGTTGGCATTTACCGTGAGCTCCGAAAGGGGAGGTCACGCATCATGGCTAATTTAGGCGGTGTTTCCGAAGCGTTCGCTCGGGGTCGTTCGCAGCTGACTGCACTTTGTGAACTGGCCGTGAATATTTGCTCGGAAGGCGAGTGAAAACTCTGCTTTGCGGCATGATTCAGGCCTTATGTCACCTGCGCTCGTTACAACTGCAAACTCTGCCGTTACGTAGCGAAAGCCCCGTAGGACGGCCTCTCGTCCTCGTGAATTGCGTTGGTCAGGGCCGGTTTTTGACCGTTAGTCCGCTGTCCAGGCCACTTTTGGCGGCGTTCGCGACTATAGCAGCAATGATTAAGTGCTTCAATTCCATAAAAAATTGTTATCATCCGCACCATGACGACTACTGCCCCTTCGACCCCAGCCGTACAACTGCTGGAGGTCTCGCCGGAATATGCCGGCCAACGTATTGATAACTTCCTTCTCGCTCGGCTCAAAGGCGTGCCCAAGACCTTGATTTACCGCATTTTGCGCAAGGGCGAAGTGCGGGTGAACAAAGGTCGGATCAAGCCCGAATACAAGCTGCAGGCGGGCGATATCGTGCGCGTGCCGCCGGTTCGCGTGCCTGAGCGCGACGAGCCCGTGCCATTAGCCCAGGGTCTGCTGCAGCGGCTCGAAGCCTCGATTGTCTACGAAGACAAGGCGCTGATCGTGGTCAACAAGCCTTGCGGCATTGCGGTTCATGGTGGCAGTGGCTTGACCTACGGCGTGATTGAAGCCTTTCGTCAGTTGCGTCCGGATTGCAAGGAACTCGAGCTGGTTCATCGTCTCGATCGTGATACCTCCGGCCTGCTGATGATTGCCAAAAAGCGCAGCATGTTGCGCCACTTGCACACGGCATTGCGCGGCGATGGCGTCGATAAGCGCTATATGGCGCTGGTGCGCGGCAACTGGGCGGCCTCGATCAAGCAAGTCCGTGCATCGCTGGGCAAGAGCAATCTGCGCTCCGGCGAGCGCATGGTCGAGGTGGACGAGGAGGAGGGCAAGGAGTCTGTGACCGTGTTCAAGGTCCTGCGTCGTTTTGGCGACTTCGCCACCCTGATCGAAGCCAAGCCAATCACCGGCCGCACTCACCAGATTCGCGTCCATACTCTGCATGCGGGCCATTGCATCGCTGGTGATACCAAGTACGGCGATGAGGGTTTCAGCAAAGAGATTCGTGATCTTGGCGGCAAGCGTCTGTTTCTGCACGCCTACATGCTGACTGTGCCGCTGCCTGATGGTGGTGAGCTCAAGTTGCAGGCGCCGGTCGACGAGATGTGGGCCAAAACCGTGGAGCGCTTGAGTGCACCCTACTGATTACAAGCTGCTGATTTTCGATTGGGACGGCACGCTGGCTGACTCCATCGGTCGGATTGTCGAGGCGATGCATGTCGCGTCCGAGCGGTCCGGTTTTCAGTTGCGTGATGATTTTGCCGTCAAAGGCATTATCGGTCTGGGCTTGCCGGAAGCGATCCGCACCCTGTACCCCGAGATTGGCGACACCGAGCTGATAGCATTCCGTCAGCACTATGCGGATCACTACATTGCGGCGGAGGCCGTGCCTTCCCCGCTGTTTGAGGGTGTTGTGGAGTCTCTCGAAGCGTTTCGTGCCGAGGGGTATCATCTGGCAGTGGCGACCGGCAAGGCTCGTCGTGGGCTGGATCGGGTGCTGAAGTCTCACGGTTGGGAAGATTATTTCGATATCACCCGTGCTGCTGACGAAACCGCCAGCAAGCCCCATCCGCTGATGCTCGAGCAGATTCTCGCCCATTGCGAGGTTCGTCCAGAGCAGGCGCTGATGGTTGGTGATTCGTCGTTCGACCTGCAGATGGCGCGCAATGCGGGCATGGATTCGGTGGCGGTCAGTTATGGTGCTCAATCGATCGACGCCTTGAAGCTATTCGAGCCGAGACTGGCCATTGATCGTTTTTCAGAATTGCACGCCTGGCTGAATCAGCGGGTTTAATTGGTTTTTTTGCTGGGGTACATGGCATGACCGACGAATGGAAAGCGCCCGCCAAGTCGAGTGCAGAAAGCGGTGACGAGAAAAGCTGGAAGCTGCTGGAAAAAACCCTGCTGGCTGGTGTGCAGGAACAGCGTCGGTCCCGTCGCTGGGGGATATTCTTCAAATCGCTGACTTTTTTGTACCTGCTCGGCGCGTTGATTCTGTTGTCGCCGTTGATAGGCATGGAGAAAGGCGCGAGCCTCGGCTCTGGCTACACGGCGCTGATCGATGTGACAGGTATGATTGCCGACAAAGAGCCGGCCAGTGCCGATAATATCGTCGGCAGCCTGCGTGCAGCCTTCGAGGACAAGAAGGTCAAGGGTGTGATTCTGCGGATCAACAGCCCTGGCGGCAGCCCGGTGCAGTCGGGTTATGTCTACGACGAGATCCGTCGTCTGCGCGGCTTGAATCCAGATACCAAGGTTTATGCGGTGATCTCGGATCTGGGCGCTTCCGGTGCCTATTACATCGCTAGCGCCGCGGATCAGATCTACGCCGACAAGGCGAGCCTGGTGGGTTCCATCGGTGTGACGGCGGCCGGTTACGGTTTTGTCGGGACCATGGAGAAGTTGGGCGTCGAACGTCGTACCTACACCTCTGGCGAGCACAAATCGTTCCTCGATCCGTTCCAGCCGCAGAAGCCCGCGGAAACCCAGTTCTGGCAGAGTGTGCTCGATACCACTCATCAGCAGTTCATCAGCAGCGTCAAGAAGGGTCGTGGTGATCGCCTGAAGGACAAAGAGCATCCGGAGTTGTTCTCCGGGCTGGTCTGGTCGGGTGAGCAAGCGCTGTCCCTGGGCTTGATCGATGGTCTGGGTAATGCCAGTTCGGTTGCGCGCGATGTGATCGGCGAGAAAGAGTTGGTGGATTTCACTGTTGAGGAATCGCCATTCGATCGCTTCTCGAAAAAGCTTGGCTCCAGCGTGGCTGAGCATTTGGCGATGTGGATGGGCTTTCAGGGGCCAGCATTGCGCTGATCATCTGGCTGAATAAACAAACCGGCCTGCGAGGCATTCGCCTGAGTGGCCGGTTTTTTTATGCGCAAAATATCGCTAGGGGATTTGCACGCCTTCAGCCAACAGCATATCGATCAGGCGAATCAGCGGCAGGCCGATCAGGCTGGTGGCGTCAGGGCCTTCGGTGCTTTGAAACAGGCTCACCCCCAAACCTTCGGCCTTGAAGCTGCCAGCGCAGTCATAGGGCTGTTCGGCGCGCAGGTAGTGCTCGATGCGCGCTGCGTCGAGTGTGCGCATGTGTACGGTAAAGGGCACGCAGTCGACCTGGCAGTGGCCGGTCTGACTGTTGAGCAGTGCCAGGCCGGTCAGGAACGTCACGCTGGCGCCGCTGGATGCCAGCAGTTGTTCGCGGGCCTTTTCGAAGGTGTGAGGTTTGCCGATAATCCGCTCGCCGAGTACGGCGACCTGATCCGAGCCGATGATCAGGTGGGCTGGATGACTGCCTGCAAGTGCGCGGGCTTTTTCTTCGGCGAGGCGCTTTACCAGTTCGACGGCTGACTCATCCGGACGATGGCTTTCGTCAATATCCGGCGAGCTGCACGTGAACGGCAGCTGCAAGCGGGCCAGCAGTTCCCGGCGATAGGCCGAGCTTGAAGCGAGTAATAAAGGCAGCATGCGCATCTCCAAAAGGGCAGGGGCGAATTCTAGCGCAGGCTCAAGTGACGGGCAGGGCTGAATTTCCTTTGACATGGCTGGGGGCATCCCTATAATGCTGCGCCTATGTTGAATGACCCGATTCCACCTCACGTTGACCCGCGCAAATTGGCTGACCGTGGCACCACCCTTCAAGGTGAACTGCTGCTGGCCGATTTGGAGAGACTCTGCGACCCGCTTTCCGATACTGTCGGTACGGTGCAGGCTAAATTCGTTTTTGAACGAGATGAACGTAAATCTGTGGTAATTCACAGCTTTATCGACACCGAAGTCAAAATGGTTTGCCAGCGTTGTCTTGAGCTGGTCACCCTGCCGATCCATAGCGAATGCAGTTATGCTGTGGTGAAGGAGGGTGCGAATACCCAGTCGTTGCCGAAAGGTTATGACGTGCTGGAACTGGGCGAAGATCCTTTGGATCTGCAGTCACTGATCGAGGAGGAGCTTCTGCTCGCCTTGCCCATTGTGCCTGCTCATCATCCGGAAGAATGCCAGCAGCCGGCGGGTCTCGATGAGCCCGAACCGAGCGAGGACGAGGTAACGCGGTCCAACCCGTTCAGTGTATTGGCGCAGTTAAAGCGTGACCCAAACGTTTAGGAGTTAATCAATTATGGCTGTTCAGCAGAACAAAAAATCCCGCTCTGCCCGTGACATGCGTCGTTCGCACGACGCTCTCGAGGCTAGCACCCTGTCTGTAGAAAAAACCACCGGTGAAGTTCACCTGCGTCACCACGTATCGCCAGAAGGCGTATACCGTGGCCGTAAAGTGATCGACAAGGGCGCTGACGAGTAATCACTTGTCCGCTCAAGTCATCGCGATTGACGCAATGGGCGGGGACTTCGGTCCCCGCAGCATTGTTCAGGCCAGCCTTGCTTGCCTGTCTGCTACACCCTCGCTGCACCTGACCCTCGTCGGTCAACCCTCCCTTCTTGAAGAACTGCTCGCCAGCCAATCGGCTGTGGATCGCGCGCGCCTGTCGATTACGCCGGCGTCCGAAGTCATCACCATGGACGAAAAACCTGCGCAGGCCTTGCGTGGCAAGCCTGACTCGTCGATGCGCGTGGCGCTGGAGTTGTTGCGCGATGGCAAGGCTCAGGCCTGTGTCAGTGCCGGCAATACCGGTGCCCTGATGGCGTTGTCACGGTTTGTGCTGAAGACCCTGCCGGGCATCGATCGACCGGCAATGATTGCGGCCATTCCGACGCAGAAGGGCTATTGCCAGTTGCTCGACCTGGGCGCGAACGTCGATTGCAGTGCCGAGCACTTGTTGCAGTTTGCAGTGATGGGTTCGGTCGCGGCAGAAACCCTGGGCATCGTTCGCCCGAGGGTTGCATTGCTGAACATCGGCACCGAAGACATCAAGGGCAATCAGCAGGTCAAGCTGGCGGCCACCTTGTTGCAGAGTGCTCGTGGCATCAACTACATCGGGTTTGTCGAAGGTGACGGCTTGTACCGTGGCGAAGCGGATGTGGTGGTGTGTGACGGCTTTGTCGGCAATATCCTGCTCAAGTCCAGCGAAGGCCTGGCGACCATGATTGCCGGGCGCATCGAGGCGTTGTTCAAGAAAAATTTCGCGTCGAAAGTGGTGGGTGCACTGGCGCTGCCGCTGATGAAACGCTTGCAGGCCGAGCTGGCGCCGGCACGACATAACGGCGCAAGTTTCCTCGGTTTGCAGGGAATTGTCGTGAAAAGCCACGGCTCGGCGGGGGTGCAGGGTTTTCAGAGTGCGATTCAACGCGCGTTGATCGAGATCCAGGAAAACTTGCCTGAACGGCTTCATGGGCGCCTGGAAGATTTGTTGCCTTAGGCGTTTTCGTCGGACAATGCTTAAATGTGACCGCTCAGTTCAAAGGGCCATCCAACTGTGAGTTTCTTGCGTTCCACAAACGGGACGTCAATTCTCCGACGACAAGATCATTAGGGGCTTGTTACATGTCTGCTTCCCTCGCATTCGTCTTTCCAGGACAGGGTTCGCAGTCCCTCGGCATGCTGGCCGAGTTGGGCGCGCAACATCCGGTGGTCCTCGAAACATTCAAAGAAGCTTCCGATGCTCTGGGTTACGACCTGTGGGCACTGACCCAGCAAGGGCCGGAAGAACAACTCAATCAAACCGATAAAACCCAGCCGGCCATTCTGACCGCCTCGATCGCCTTGTGGCGCCTGTGGCTGGCTGAAGGCGGCGCGCGTCCGGCTTACGTTGCCGGTCACAGCCTGGGCGAATACAGCGCCCTGGTGGCTGCAGGCAGTCTGAGTCTGGGCGATGCAGTGAAACTGGTAGAGCGTCGCGGTCAGTTGATGCAAGAGGCTGTTCCGGCCGGGCAGGGCGGCATGGCTGCAATCCTGGGTCTGGAAGATGCCGACGTGCTGGCCGCCTGTGCCGAAGCGGCGCAAGGCGAAGTGGTGAGTGCGGTCAACTTCAACTCCCCGGGCCAGGTAGTGATCGCTGGCGCCAAGGCTGCGGTCGAGCGCGCCATCGAAGGCTGCAAGGCACGTGGCGCCAAGCGCGCCATGCCATTGCCGGTCAGCGTGCCGTCTCACTGCGAATTGATGCGTCCGGCCGCCGAGCGGTTCGCCGAGTCGATCGCAGCGATCGACTGGCAGGCGCCGCAGATCCCTGTGGTACAGAACGTCAGCGCCAACGTGCCGGCCGATCTGGAAACCCTCAAGCGCGATCTGCTTGAACAGCTCTACAAGCCTGTACGCTGGGTCGAGTCGATCCAGGCGCTGGCTGCCAAGGGCGCGACCGAGCTGGTCGAATGCGGCCCTGGCAAAGTACTTGCCGGTTTGAACAAACGTTGCGCCGAAGGCGTGTCGACCTCTAACCTCAATACCCCAGACGCTTTCGCTGCCGCCCGTGCAGCGCTGGCCTGAACAAGGAGAAGCTTGCATGAGTCTGCAAGGTAAAGTTGCACTGGTTACTGGTGCCAGCCGTGGTATCGGCCAGGCTATCGCTCTGGAATTGGGTCGTCAGGGTGCCATTGTTATCGGCACCGCGACTTCCGCTTCGGGGGCCGAGCGTATCGCTGCGACCCTGAAAGAAAATGGTATTCAGGGTACTGGCCTGGAACTCAATGTCACCAGCGATGAGTCCGTAGCGGCCGTGCTGGCGAGCATTCAGGAACAATTCGGTGCGCCGGCGATCCTGGTCAATAATGCCGGTATCACCCGCGATAACCTGATGATGCGCATGAAAGACGACGAATGGCATGACGTCGTCGATACCAACCTGAACAGCTTGTTCCGCCTGTCCAAGGGCGTTTTGCGCGGCATGACCAAAGCCCGTTGGGGACGAATTATCAGTATTGGCTCGGTTGTGGGTGCCATGGGCAACGCAGGCCAAGTAAACTACGCTGCCGCCAAGGCCGGTCTGGAAGGTTTCAGCCGTGCACTGGCGCGTGAAGTCGGTTCGCGTTCGATTACGGTAAACTCGGTGGCCCCTGGGTTCATCGACACCGATATGACCCGTGAACTGCCTGAGGCGCAGCGTGAAGCCTTGCAGACGCAGATTCCGCTGGGTCGTCTGGGGCAAGCTCAAGAGATCGCGTCTGTGGTCGCTTTTCTTGCATCCGACGGTGCGGCTTACGTTACTGGGGCTACAATCCCGGTGAACGGCGGGATGTACATGAGTTAAATGTGACGGATTGCTTCAAAAAAATGTCATACGAGCTGTCTAAAATCCGTTATAAAGCTGCAATCTATTTATAGACAGAGGGTCGCCGGGTTTGAGGAGTGAAGCTTTCAGTTGAAAAACTGAAAAGTCTTTCTATACACTTACCCACCGGCCAGCTGCCTGAATTTGTCCATTAGGAGTGAAAACAAGGTATGAGCACCATCGAAGAGCGCGTCAAGAAAATCGTTGCTGAGCAACTGGGCGTTAAAGAAGAAGAAGTGGTCAACACTGCTTCCTTCGTTGAAGACCTGGGTGCCGACTCCCTTGACACTGTTGAGCTGGTGATGGCTCTGGAAGAGGAATTCGAGACCGAAATCCCTGACGAAGAAGCTGAGAAGATCACTACTGTACAAGCAGCAATCGACTACGTTACCAGCCACCAGGCGTAATAGTTTTTAGTCGTCGCTCGCTGTCATGGAAAAACCGCACTGCCATCATGGCGTGCGGTTTTTTCTTTAGGCCTGATGCAAAGTCGTCATTTGAAAAAGGAGAGTGCTGTGTCGCGTAGACGCGTCGTAGTCACCGGTATGGGTATGTTGTCGCCACTGGGCACGGATGTGCCGAGCAGCTGGCAGGGCATTCTGGCTGGCCGCAGTGGCATTGGTCTGATCGAACACACCGACCTTTCTGCCTATTCCACCCGTTTTGGCGGCTCGGTAAAGGGCTTCAATGTCGAGGAATACCTGTCGGTCAAGGAAGCTCGCAAACTCGACCTGTTCATTCAGTACGGTCTGGCTGCAGGTTTTCAAGCCGTGCGTAACGCAGGTCTTGAGGTCACCGACGCCAATCGCGAGCGGATCGGCGTGGCCATGGGCTCGGGTATTGGCGGTCTGACCAATATCGAAGACACCAGCCGCACGCTGCATGATTCCGGCCCACGACGGATTTCTCCGTTTTTCGTGCCAGGCTCGATCATCAATATGATTTCCGGTTTCCTGTCCATCCATCTGGGGGCACAGGGACCTAACTACGCCATCGCTACGGCGTGTACTACCGGTACACACTGCATCGGCATGGCGGCACGCAACATCATGTACGACGAAGCCGACGTCATGATTGCCGGTGGTGCCGAGATGGCCGCGTGTGGTCTGGGCATGGGTGGCTTCGGTGCCTCCCGCGCACTGTCGACCCGCAACGACGAGCCGACCCGCGCCAGCCGTCCATGGGACAAAGGCCGTGATGGTTTCGTGCTGTCCGACGGCGCCGGCGCGCTGGTTCTCGAAGAACTGGAGCACGCCAAGGCCCGTGGCGCGACCATCTATGCCGAGCTGATCGGCTTCGGCACCAGTGGCGATGCTTACCACATGACCTCGCCACCGGCCGATGGCGCGGGTGCTGCGCGTTGCATCACCAATGCCTTGCGCGATGCGAAGATCAATAGCGATCAGGTTCAGTACATCAACGCCCACGGCACCTCGACCTCGGCTGGCGACCTTGCCGAAGCCTGTGCGATCAAATCCGTGTTCGGTGATCACGCCTACAAGCTGGCGGTCAGTTCGACCAAGTCCATGACCGGTCACCTGTTGGGTGCGGCGGGCGCGGTCGAGGCGATTTTCAGCGTACTGGCGATCAACAGCCAGGTAGCACCGCCGACCATCAACCTCGATGAGCCGGACGAAGGCTGCGATCTCGACTTCGTACCCCACACCGCGCGTGGCATGGATATCGACGTGGTGCTGTCCAACTCCTTCGGATTTGGCGGTACCAATGGCTCGCTGGTGTTCCGCCGGTTCGCTGACTGATGGACAGCTGGGTCGACGGTCAACCGGCTGACGCTTTGTCGCTGAAGGATCGCGGCCTGGCTTATGGTGATGGTCTGTTCGAGACCGTCGCGGTCAAGGGCGGGCAGCCACTGCTGCTGGATCGACATTTGTCGCGTCTGGCGGAGGGTTGTTCGCGCTTGGCGATCGCCGCCGATCATCAACTGATCCGCGCAGAGCTGCTGGCCTATGCCGCCGCGCTGGGCGAGGGCGTGCTCAAACTCATCCTCACCCGCGGCGACAGCCTGCGCGGTTACGCCGCCGATCCCTCGGCTCAGGCTCGACGCATTCTGCAAGGCAATCCTCCTGCGGCTTATCCGGCTGTTCATGCGGAGCAGGGTGTTCGGCTGTTTCCTTGTGCGACACGTCTTTCCAAACAACCATTGCTCGCTGGCCTCAAGCATTTGAATCGTCTGGAGCAGGTCATTGCCCGTTCCGAATGGCAGGACACCGAGCATGCCGAAGGCTTGATGCTGGATCAGGTCGGGCGGGTGATCGAAGGTGTGTTCAGTAATCTGTTCCTGGTGCGCGATGGTGTACTGGTAACCGCCAATCTCAAACGTTGTGGCGTGGCGGGTGTGATGCGTGCCGAATTATTGTTTCAAGCCAAGTCATTGGGGATTCCCACGCAAATCACCGATATTACCCTCGAGCAGCTGCAATGGGCTGACGAGGTCTTTGTCTGCAACAGCGTGTATGGCGTTTGGCCGGTGCGCGCCTATGCCGCACTGAGCTGGCCGGTTGGGCCGCTCACCCGTAAACTCCAAACCATTGCTCGTGCGCTACTGGATGCTTGATTCGTGAGACGTAAATTCTTGCTGCTGCTGGAAACCGGATTGGTTCTGGCGGGGCTGTTGGCGGGCGCTTGCGCCTGGAAAATCGATTCGGCGCTGGAACAGCCGCTGAACATCGCCCAGGAAGAGCTGCTGGAAGTGCCCAAAGGCACTACGCCAAACCGCACTTTCCTGCGACTTGAAGCCGATGGTGTCATCAAGGACGCTTTCTGGCTGCGTGTGTATTGGCGCTTCAATCTGGCAGGGCAACCGCTGCACAGCGGCGAATACCGCATGGTGCCCGGTATGACCGTCAACGGGCTGATCGACCTGTGGAAACGTGGAGAAATGGTGCAGTACAGCCTGACGCTGGTCGAAGGCTGGAATTTTCATCAGGTTCGCGCGGCCCTGGCCAAGGATGAAAAACTCGAGCAGACCCTCAACGGTCTGAGCGACAGCCAAGTGATGGACAAGCTCGGGCACAGCGGGATTTTTCCGGAAGGACGATTCTTTCCCGACACGTATCGCTTCGTGCGCGGCATGACCGACGTCGATCTGCTCAAGAAAGCTTACGACCGCCTCGACGAGGTCCTCGCCAAGGAGTGGAACCAGCGCGCTGCCGACGTACCCTACACCGAGCCCTATCAGGCGCTGATCATGGCCTCGTTGGTGGAAAAGGAAACCGGTGTGCCGCAGGAACGTGGGCAGATCGCCGGCGTGTTCGTGCGGCGCATGGAGATGGGCATGCTGTTGCAGACCGATCCGACCGTGATTTATGGTCTGGGTGATCGCTACAACGGCAAGTTGACCCGCGCTCATCTCAAGGAGCCGACGCCGTATAACACTTACGTGATTGCTGGCTTGCCGCCGACACCCATCGCGATGGTCGGTCGCGAAGCGATCCATGCAGCGCTGAATCCTGCGAACGGCAACAGCCTGTATTTTGTCGCGCGCGGTGATGGTAGCCACGTGTTCTCCGATGATCTGGACGCCCACAACAATGCGGTGCGCGAGTTCCAGATCAATCGACGAGCCGATTACCGTTCCAGCCCGGCGCCGACTGTCACGCCGCAGACGGAGGATGCCAAGGCGCCGATCCCGGCGGCTTCGCCCGATACGGCGCCCGAAGACCTGCCTCCCGTAGCGCCGCAAGACTCCGGGCAGGGCTCTGCACAAGAGCCTGCGCCAGCACCCGAAGCGGATGCACCCGCGCCGCAAAGCCCGCAATGACTCTGACTAAGGACTGCCTGTGACTGGCTTGTTTATTACCCTGGAAGGCCCGGAAGGCGCCGGCAAGAGCACCAATCGCGAATACCTGGCCGAACGTCTGCGCGCTGCCGGGATCGAGGTGGTGTTGACCCGGGAGCCCGGTGGCACGCCCCTGGCTGAGCGGATCCGCGACGTGCTATTGGCGCCGGTCGATGAGGTCATGAATCCTGACACCGAGCTGCTGTTGGTGTTCGCCGCGCGAGCCCAGCATCTGGCCGAGGTGATCCGCCCGGCGCTGGCCCGTGGTGCGGTGGTTTTGTGCGATCGCTTTACCGATTCGACTTATGCCTACCAGGGCGGTGGCCGCGGTTTGTCGCTGGAGCGCATCGCGACCCTCGAAACGTTCGTCCAGGGCGATCTGCGCCCAGACTTGACGCTGATCTTCGATCTGCCGGTGGAAGTGGGTCTGGCACGGGCCAGCGCCCGCGGTCGCCTGGATCGCTTCGAGCTCGAAGGCCGAGCGTTTTTCGATGCCGTGCGCAGCGCCTTCCTTGAGCGTGCCAAGGCGGATCCTGCGCGTTATGTCCTGGTGGATGCCGCTCAGCCGCTGGCGCAGGTTCAGCAGTCTCTGGATGCCTTGTTGCCACGTCTGCTGGAGTTGACCCGTGGCTGAAGCCTATCCGTGGCAGGACAGTCTCTGGCAGCAATTGGCCGGTCGTGCCCAGCACGCCCATGCCTATTTGCTGCATGGCCCGGCCGGGATCGGCAAGCGTGCGCTGGCTGAGCGTTTGATGGCCAGTTTATTGTGCCAGCGTCCATCTGCCCTGGAGGCTTGCGGCGAGTGCAAATCCTGTCTTCTGCTGAAGGCCGGCAGTCACCCCGACAACTACATCCTGGAGCCGGAAGAAGCAGACAAGGCGATCAAGGTCGATCAGGTTCGTGATCTGGTCAGCTTCGTGGTTCAGACCGCGCAGATGGGCGGTCGCAAGGTGGTGCTGATCGAGCCAGTCGAGTCGATGAACATCAATGCCGCGAACGCCTTGCTGAAAAGCCTTGAAGAACCGTCCGGCGATACCGTATTGCTGTTGGTCAGCCACCAGACCAGCCGTCTGCTGCCGACTATCAAGAGCCGTTGCGTGCAGCAGGCCTGTCCGTTGCCAAGCGAAGCCATGAGTCTGGCTTGGCTGGCCAGCGCTTTGCCGGACTGTTCGGAAGAAGAGCGCATTGAGCTGCTGACCCTGGCCGCCGGTTCGCCCCTGGCCGCGGTCAAATTGCAGGCACAGGGCGTGCGTGAACAGCGGGCGCTGGTGGTCGAGGGTGTGAAGAAGCTGCTCAAGCAGCAGCAATCGCCGACGCAACTGGCCGAGGAGTGGAAAACCATTCCCATGTTGCTGCTGTTCGACTGGTTCTGCGATTGGTCGAGCCTGATCCTGCGTTATCAAATGACTCAGGATGAAGCAGGGCTGGGCCTGGCGGACATGCGCAAAGTCGTTCAATACCTGGCACAGAAATCCGCACAGGACAAAGTCCTGAGTATCCAGGACTGGATCCTCGCCCAGCGGCAGAAAGTGATGAGCAAAGCCAACCTCAATCCTGCGTTGTTGCTGGAGGCGCTGTTGGTGCAATGGGTATCCTTGCCTACCCAGAAGTGACCGTCTGGGCCTAGACTCTGATCATCAGAAATGGAGGTCAGCATGAATGAACCCATCAGTCCGGGGCCGCGCAATGGCATTTTGTCCTTGACCATCAAGGACAGGGCCGTGCTCTACGCGGCCTACATGCCGTTCATCAAGAACGGTGGCCTGTTTATCCCGACCAACAAAAGCTACAAGTTGGGTGATGAGGTTTTCATGCTGCTGCACCTGATGGACGAACCGGAAAAAATTCCGGTTGCCGGCAAGGTCACCTGGATCACCCCCAAAGGCGCCCAAGGTAACCGTGCCGCCGGGGTTGGCGTGCAATTCAACGAAGGCGACAACACCGCGCGCAGTCGAATCGAAACCCATCTGGCCGGAGCCCTGAAGTCCGACCGTCCCACTCATACGATGTAAGTTGCAGCCCTTTTATGCTCGTAGATTCCCATTGTCACCTTGATCGCCTCGACCTCGCCGCCCACGACGGCTCCCTGGATGCTGCACTCGATGCGGCCCGTGAGCGCGGGGTAGGGCACTTTCTGTGCATTGGCGTCAGCGCCGATAACGCCGCCGACGTCAAAGCGCTGGCCGAACGTTACGACGATGTCGACTGTTCGGTCGGCGTGCATCCCCTCGATGTGCAGCCGGGTGCCGCACCGGCGCTTGATTGGCTGTTGCGCGAACTCAATCATCCGCGAGTGGTGGCGATCGGTGAAACCGGCCTGGATTATCACTACGAGCCGGAAGCAGCAGCGTTGCAGCAGGAATCGTTCCGTTTGCACCTGCAAGCAGCTCAGCAGACCGGCAAACCGGTGATCATCCATACCCGTGGCGCGCGGGCCGATACCCTTGAGCTGCTACGCGAGGCGGCACTGCCTCAGGCGGGCGTGCTGCATTGCTTTACCGAAGACTGGGAGATGGCCAAGGCTGCGCTGGACATGGGGTATTACATTTCCTTGTCCGGTATTGTCACTTTTCGCAATGCCGATGCCCTGCGGGATGTGGCCAGCAAGGTGCCGGCTGACCGGTTGCTGGTGGAGACCGACTCGCCGTACCTGGCGCCGATCCCTTATCGCGGCAAACCGAACCTGCCGCAATACGTGCGCGAGGTAGCGGAATTTCTAGCCATGTTGCGAGGTGAGTCCTACGAACGATTTGCCGAGCAAACCACCGAGAATTTCAAGCGGTTATTTCCGTTGGCGCACGTCAGGGCATCGGCGTAACGTTAGAAAAGATCGCAGCCTTCGGCAGTCCCCAGGGGCTTTGTCCACTGAATCGCAGGCAAAAAAAACCCGGGTTCTGGGGGGTGAATCCGGGTTAAGACCATTAGGAGTAAAACAAAGGCACACAATCCTTTGGTACCTTCATCGGCGCGACACTTGGGGGAGATGCCTCGCCGACAGTTGAAGTATTGATCAGTATTGCGCCGAGTCCAGTTTAGCTGGTCGGGTTTTTAAACAAATTTGGAATACGCGCGCTTCGGTTGAGTTCTCATCAACCGGCGAGGTTGCGCGAATTCATCAAGAAACACATATATGGTCGGATGATCCGTGCATTTTGGCGTAAGTTAGGCATAATACGCGGCTTCGAATTTTGACCCCTACAGACCTTTTCTTATGCATAAAGAACCTCGTAAGGTCCGTGAGTTTCGTCGCCGCGAGCAAGAAATTCTCGATACCGCGCTCAAGCTGTTCCTCGAACAAGGTGAAGACAGTGTCACCGTCGAGATGATTGCTGATGCCGTCGGTATCGGCAAAGGCACGATCTACAAGCACTTCAAATCCAAGGCAGAGATCTATCTGCGCCTGATGCTCGATTACGAGCGCGATTTGAACGAGCTGTTGCATTCCGCCGATGTCGATAAGGACAAGGAAGCCCTGTCCCGGGCCTATTTCGAATTCCGCATGCGCGATCCGCAACGCTATCGGTTGTTCGATCGCCTGGAAGAAAAGGTGGTCAAGGGCAATCAGGTGCCGGAGATGGTCGAGGAACTGCACAAGATCCGCGCCTCGAACTTCGAACGCCTGACCCTGCTGATCAAGGGCCGGATCAGCGAAGGCAAGCTCGAAGACGTGCCGCCTTACTTCCATTACTGCGCGGCCTGGGCGCTGGTGCACGGCGCCGTGGCGCTGTATCACTCGCCATTCTGGAGCAACGTGCTGGAAGATCAGGAAGGTTTCTTCCAGTTCCTGATGGACATCGGCGTGCGCATGGGCAACAAGCGCAAGCGCGATACCGACACGCCGAGCAACTGAACCCGTCAGTTGCCTTGTTGCGCCATGATTTAGCTACATGGCGCAGTACCGCAGGAATATACTCAGGCATAGGGCTTGCTAAAACTTGATTTGTGAGTCAAGTTTTGCGCGTTCGAATCTTCTTTCGCCGGAGTGATCATGATCGTTGACCGTCAAGGCAGGCGTTTTCGCAATTTGCGGATCAGTCTGACCTCCGCCTGCAACTACGCTTGTACCTACTGCGTGCCCAACGGCAAGCGGCTGGTGGCTGCGCAGGATGAGTTGTCGGCCGAGGCCATGGCACGCGGCGTGGCCTATCTGATCGAAGCCGCGGGCATCGAGCGCTTGCGCATCACCGGTGGCGAGCCACTGGTCAGCCCCAAACTCGAAGCCTTCATGACCGCCGTCGGGCAGATGGGCCTGGCGGACATCAGCCTGACCACCAATGGTCAATTGCTGGCGAAGAAGCTGCCACTGCTGGTGGATGCCGGCATTCGGCGCATCAACGTTTCCCTCGATACCCTGGATGCCAGCGCTTTTCGCAGCATTGCGCGCGGCGGTGATCTGGCGACCGTCCTCGACGGCATGGACCAGGCCGCAGCGGCCGGCATGAAGATCAAGGTCAATATGGTGCCGCTGCGTGGGCAGAACCTCGATCAGGTGATGCCACTGCTCGACTACTGCCTGGAGCGCGGCTACGAGTTGCGTTTCATCGAGTTGATGCGCATGGGCCACCTGGCCAGCGACTCCAACGCCTTCCTGCAGCAGTTCGTCAGCCTTCAGCAGTTGCTGAGCCTGATCGGCGAGCGCTACGAGTACCTTCAGGCCGATGCGCCGGTCGATGCCACGGCGGTGCGTTACCAGATTCCAGGGCATGGCCACTTCGGCGTGATCGCCAACGAAAGCGTTCCGTTTTGCCGCACCTGTTCGCGTCTACGCTTGTCGTCCACGGGTTGGCTGCATGGCTGCCTGTCGTCAAGCAATCGCCACTATGTCGGCGACCTGCTGGACAAGCCTCGTCACCAGGCGCTACCAGCGTTGCAGCGACTGCTGGTCAAAGCCTTGGGCGACAAGCAGGAAGTGGCGTTTTCCGGTGGCGCGACCATCATGAAAATCATCGGCGGCTGATCGGGCCCTGTGGCGAGGGGGCTCGCCCCCGTTGGGTCGCGAAGCGACCCCAAAACCATTCTCTCCATTGTGTCTGAAGCACCGCATGTATCGGTTTTACGGCTGCTACGCAGCCGAACGGGGGCAAGCCCCCTCGCCACAGTTCACGCTTGAAATGATATGAGTTCCAGGGACTGGCGCGGAAGCTGCATCCCATGGCCATTCGCCGGTTTTCCGTCACCGGCCTCTGGAGGGTAGGATGCGTAGCCTGGTTTTGCTGCTGGCCGTTTTGGCGCTTGGTGGCTGCATGAATGTCAGCGATATGGCCGAAGGGACTCGCTACCACATGAGCGACGCGGGGCTGCTGGACCACAGCGACAGCCGTCGCGTGAATAACTTCCGCATTCAGCCGGACTCGTTCATCTACATCGCCCAAGGTGCCTTCGTGCCGCCGGGCAATGCCTACCCGCGCCCTAACGTGGTGGCCGAAGAGGCCTTCAACGGCTTTATCGAATATTTCCCGATGGTCCGCCGCGCCCGCGCGCCGGAAGGCCTCGACGCTGCCATGGGCGAAGCCCGTGCCGCCGGCGCCCATTACCTGCTGTACACCCGTTTTGCCAAGGCCGACGACCGCATCGGCAACTCTGACGAATGGCTCGACCAGGAACACGTGGATCGCCTCGGAATCGACAACGGCGTAATTCAGATCATGTTGATCGAGACCAGCACCCAGTATTTGATCGATACTGCACGTATCAAGAGTCGTGGCGGTTTACTGACGTTCCACGACAACAAGCCAGAAGACTTGCTGGGCCCGCCGCTGGAGCAATACGCTCGTAGCCTGCTGGGGCTCAGCGACCAGTAATTCAAAGGAGATCGCCATGAGTGGCCCGCAAAAAGCCAACGACCTGTTGGGGCAAATCCCCAAAACCAAAGGCTTGCCGCCGGTCCACTTGTGGAACCCTGACTTCTGCGGCGACATCGACATGCGCATCGCCCGCGACGGCACCTGGTATTACCTGGGCACGCCGATCGGGCGCAAGCCGATGGTCAAGCTGTTCTCCACCATCATTCGCCGCGATGGCGATGATTACTTTCTGATTACCCCGGTCGAAAAGGTTGGCATCAAGGTCGACGACGCGCCGTTCGTGGCGATTGCCGTGGAGGTCGAAGGCGAGGGTGAAGCCCAGGTCTTGCGCTTTACCACCAACGTCGATGAAACGGCCGATGCCGGCGCCGAGCACCCTATGCGCGTGGTGATCGATCCGGTGACTCAGGAACCCGCGCCGTACGTGCATGTGCGCACCAACCTTGAAGCGCTGATTCACCGCAACGTGTTCTACCAACTGGTGGAGCTGGCGGTGACCCGTGAGATCGACGGGCAGCGTTGGCTGGGCGTGTGGAGCGGTGGCGAGTTCTTCCCTATCGGGCTTGAGCCGTAAGGGGCTGAGCGCTGGAAAAGAAACGGCCCATTATTGCAACGGGCCGTTTTTTTATGGGCTTACAAACCCTTGCTCTTGAGTCGGGCAGCATGTTCCAGGTAGAGCATGACCGGGCTCACGTTCCAACTGTTGATCCCTGCCATCTGATTGACTGCGTCGAAATGGTCCATGGGATAATCCGAGCGGATCACTTTGCCCAAGTGAGAGCTGTATTGACCGACCAGTCCATCGTTGGCGTGCTTCTCTTTATAAAATAACTTCGACAGCACTTTACAGTTCAAATGGGTCGGGTCGAGGAGTTGCAGGCTTTGGAAGTTCTGCACGATCCCGCTCCAGGAGTAGTAATACACGCCGTTTTCAACTTCGTTGCCTTCCCCGCCCCAAACCTTTGGCACCCCTTGCGGGTACTTGCGATTGAAGGCAGCCAATCCTGCGCTGGTCAGCGATTCGAATGCAGCTTGAGGGTCCACGGGATTTTCCGGGTGGCCGCTGATCAACGAAATGAAGGTGCCGACCGCGCTCAACAGGGCCAGTACGAATGCTTCGGGCAACTCTCCGGGCGTCAGCGCCTTATGCAATTGGTCGGCAATCTCGGAGCCATGATTGGGGCAGCTGACCGAGGTGACTGACGCGACTTTTTCCGGGTGCAGGGCTGCAACGTAGCGTGCGGCCAAGGGGCCTTGGCTGTGGCCGATCAGATTGACCTTGGCGGCTCCGGTTTCCAGCAAAATGCGGTCGACGTGTTCGAGCAGTTTTTCACCGCGTTCCTCATTACCGTTGACGGTTGGAATATTGACGGCAAACACCTGGGCGCCGGCGCGTTCGAGGGCTTCCTCGATTTCGAAGAAGTAGGGGTAACCGGCGATTCTATCGAAGCCGAAAAGACCGTGAACCAACACAATGGGGTATTTCGTAGACGCATCCATGTCCATGTTCATACCTATCGATAGCGGATTTGAAGGGGAGCAGATCGCTGACTGCCTGATCTGTTGCGGCTAAACGTAGTTTACAAAGCGGGTATGTTCAAATCCCTTTGAGCAGGCGGGCAAGTCCGTTTTTTCAGGGACACCTGAAAATCCAATTGACACCCAATCATATGATGATTAGCGTGGACACCCATCGCGAACGGCTTTGTGTCGTTTCTTTTTATCAGCGGTCGACGAGGTGCCCATGTCCAGCAGTTTTCATGCGTCGACGGTCGACTCGCTGGGGTGCTGGATTGCTGCCGGCCAGGTAAAACCCGGCGAAACCATCAAGGTCGAAGCCGATCTGGGCGAGCAGCTCGGTGTCAGTCGCACGGTGATCCGCGAAGCCATCAAAACCCTGGTGGCCAAAGGCATGCTTGAAGTCGGGCCGAAGGTCGGCACACGCGTATTGCCGGTGCGGCGCTGGAATCTCTTCGATCCGCAAGTCGTCGGCTGGTTGTCGCGCAGCGGCTTACCGGAAAACTTCGTCGACGACTTGCTCGATCTGCGCCGCACCATCGAACCCATGGCGGTGCGCTGGGCCTGCGAGCGGGCGACGGTGGAACAAGTGCAAGCCGTACTCCAGGCCTATAACGCGCTGGAACGGGCAGTGGACAGCGGCGTCGATTACAACCGCGCCGACCAGTTCTTTCACGAGTGCATCCTCGCCGCCAGCCACAATCAATTCATCGAACAAATGGTCCCGGCCCTCGGCGCGTTGCTGGCAGTGTCTTTCGAAGTGTCTGCCGCTGACCCGGACGAACTGCGCCGAACCTTGCCAATCCACAAAGACATGGCCGACGCCATCGCCGCCCGGGATGCCGCGCGGGGTGTGTGGGCCTGCATGACGCTGATCGATAACGCGGACCTGGCGATCAAACGGTTTTACCCGCAAGTCATGGCCGACAAAAAGGCTAGCTAACCAGACGAACCCTGTGGGAGCGGGCTTTTGTGGCGAGGGGGCTTGCCCCCGTTGGGGCGCGAAGCACCCCTAACAACAGTCACCACGATCTTGAATTTAGACAGTGGTGACTGGTTTTACGACTGCT
>NZ_AKJK01000122.1 GCF_000282375.1 Pseudomonas sp. GM50 | reverse complement strand
CGGCACAGCCAATATCTTCATTGGCTGAGCCACCGCTATCGCGAGCAGGCTCGCTCCCACAGGGTTATGCAGCCGGCTCGACGTTATCCAATGCCTGATTCACCGCCAGTTCCCCCAGCATGACCACTTGCGCAATGCCCAGCAGGGTCTTGCGATGGCTGCCTTCCAGCAGTGCGGCGAAGTCACCGAGCATGACCGTGGCCGAGGACAACGACTCGCTGGCATTGGCCAGCAGGGATTCGGTGTCGGCTTTGGGATTGGCGAAATACATCTGGTTGGGGGTGTGGGGCGTAGCCATGACGTGGGCGGTAGGGTTCAGGTAGTAATCGAGCGCGCGTTCGGCGGCTTCGTGGAGTTTTTTGGAGTCGATGGAGGCGTAGGGGGATGTTGGGGCGGTGTCCGTAGCGGTATCTGCTTCGGGAGGGTTCGGTGTTGGCTTTTTCATGGTGTATCTCCGGTCTAGCTGTGGAGCTGGCCCATTCGGTTCCACGCGAAGGGTGGCAGCTGTACGCAGGTTGGAACCCGGGACCAGAGTAACCCGGCAGACTCGAAAGTCTCCCGCGCACAGCCGCCATAACATCATGCACACCATGAAGGTGCGCAAGCATACGTCATGAAAGGCGTTTTTGCGCTTTACTGGTCTCGGGGTTCCAATCCCGATCGCTGAATTGGCAGCGACGTGCACAGGCTAGAGAGCGAACGTCCGACGGACAACCTGAAAACATTGTGGGAAGCTTCCGTGTTTGCACTAACGCCTTTAAACATCCCGAATTGAAATACGGATTGTGTAGGAGCTGCCGAAGGCTGCGATCTTTTGATCTTGATCTTCAAAAGCAAGATCAAAAGATCGCAGCCTTCGGCAGCTCCTACAGGGGTATCCGGTGTCAGTTCCCGCGTTTGCACAGGTGCAAGCCGTGTCAGCCGCCACGTTTGCGGCAATCCCCCGCCACTGTGTATTTGATGGTGTTAAGTTGGCCCTGAGAATCTTCATAGGTCATTGCGGCAGGTACTACGGCGCAGGCAACTTGCGGCCGCACAACGCTCACCACTTTCACCACATCCAGCTTCATTCCGTATTCGTAGTCTTTCACCACCGGCGCAGGTTTGCCCTGGCTGGCAGCGTATTGCTCCATGGCTTGGGTGTTAGCGCTCAGCATCTTTTCAAACGTCCTGTCACCGCCACCTTCAGCGAGCACATCCATGGACATCGCCATCACCCCGGCGAACGCAATCAACTTGATCAACTTCATATTCCGCACCTTCAAAACCCGACTCATAAAAAAGCCCGGCATCGACGCTCGATGACGGGCTAGTTCAAGTGCGACACGCTTACAAGTCTTTGGTCTTGTCGTCCTTCTTTTCATTCAACACAACGGGGTCACGCGCCTGTTCTTTGGCGACAAACTTCTCCACCGAGCGGTCATTGGCCGCCATCATTTTTTCAAAGGCTCTATCGCCGCCACCTTCAGCCAAAACAACAGAAGACATCACCAACGCCGCTGCAAACGCACTCAGTTGTGCAAGTTTCATGTTTGATTCCTCGTTTAATTAACTAACGAGGTCAAGGTAACAATCCGAACCTTTCGTGACGGTGGCGCGCAGATTACATATCCGTTATGTGGCTGCCACTCTGTTGAGTCAGGGCAAAGGACTAATGTGGGAGCGAGCCTGCTCGCGATGGCGGTGGATCAGTCAGCATCATTGCCGACTGACAGATCGCTATCGCGAGCAGGCTCGCTCCCACAGGGGGATCATCTACTTGGTTGAAGTTGCGTCTTCGTCTCGACGATGTGCCAACTGATACAGCGCGGGCAGTATCAGCAGCGTGAGGATGGTCGAGGACAGAATCCCGCCGATCACCACCGTCGCCAGCGGTCGCTGCACCTCTGCGCCGGTGCCGGTTGCGAGGGCCATGGGAATGAAGCCCAGGGATGCGACCAATGCCGTCATCAACACCGGACGCAGCCGTGTGAGCGCACCCTCATTGATTGCATCACTGAGTGAACGCCCCTCCTCACGCAGGTTACGGATGAACGCGATCATCACCAGACCATTGAGCACCGCCACCCCCGACAGCGCAATGAAACCGACGCCCGCCGAGATCGACAACGGAATGTCCCGCAGCCACAACGCCATGACGCCGCCGGTCAAGGCAAACGGAATCCCGGTGAACACCAGCAAGCCATCCTTGAGGTTATTGAACATCATGAACAGCAGCCCGAACACCAGCAACAAAGCCACCGGCACCACGATCTGCAAGCGTTTGGCCGCCGATTGCAGTTGCTCGAACTGCCCGCCCCAACGGGTCCAGTAACCCGCCGGAACCTGAACATCGCGCTCGATCACCTCACCCGCCTCTTTAACGAAAGAACCAATATCCCGCCCACGCACGTTGGCGCTGACGATCACCAACCGCTTGCCGTTTTCGCGGCTGACCTGATTCGGCCCGAGTACCAGATCAAGGCTGGCGACTTCCTTGAGGGCGATGAAGCCAATCTGATCGGCAGCGCCATTCGGGGGCGCCGGCACCGGTACCAACAGCGCCGACAAGCCTTCGATGTCCTTGCGCATGGCATCGGACAAACGCACCACCATGTCGAAACGCCGATCACCTTCATACAGCGTCCCGGCCTGGCGCCCGCCGACCGCCACCGCAATGGTGTCTTGCACGTCGCCGACGTTGAGCCCGTAACGCGCCGCCTTGTCGCGGTCGATGTTGATGGTCAGCACCGGCAGGCCGGTGGTTTGCTCGACCTTGACCTCGGACGCGCCGTTGACCTTCTGCATGGCGGCGGCGATCTTCGCCGCGGTGGCGTTGAGCACGTCCATGTCATCCCCGAACACCTTGACCGCCACATCACTGCGCACGCCGGAGATCAGTTCGTTGAAGCGCAACTGGATCGGCTGCGACAGTTCATAGTTGCTGCCCGGCAGCGTCGCGGCGGCTTGTTGCAGTTCGGCCATCAGCGTTTCACGAGACTTGCCCGGATCCGGCCACTGCTCCTTCGGCTTGAGCATCACGTAGCTGTCGGAGATGTTCGGCGGCATCGGGTCGGAGGCGATTTCAGCGGTGCCGGTACGGGCGAACACGCGCTCGACCTCCGGCACTTTGCCGAGAATCAGGGTTTCCAGACGCTGCTGTATATCCACCGACTGGGTCAGGCTGGTGCCCGGCACGCGTAACGCTTGCAAGGCAAAATCGCCCTCACTGCGGCTCGGCACAAACTCGCTGCCCATACGACTGGTCATCACACCGCTGAGCGCAATCACCCCGAGCGCCATGCCCACGGCCAGCGCCCGATGGCTCATCACCCAGGCCAGCGCCGGCGCATAAACGCGACGCGCGCCGCGCACGACCACGCCCTCTTCTTCTTTGACTTTGCCGGTGACGAACAGCGCGATGGCCGCCGGAACAAAGGTCACCGACAACAGCATGGCGCCCAGCAGCGCGATGACCACAGTGAAGGCCATCGGGTGGAACATTTTCCCTTCGACACCGCTCAAGGCGAAGATCGGCAGGTACACGACCATGATGATCAACTGGCCGAAAATCAGCGGTCGGCGCGCCTCTTTGGCTGCCGCAAACACTTCGCGGAAACGCTCGGATCGGGTCAGCAAACGCCCGTGATGTTGCTGCGCATGGGCCAGCCGGCGCAGGGTGTTTTCGACGATCACCACCGCGCCGTCGACGATGATGCCGAAGTCCAGGGCGCCTAGGCTCATCAGGTTGGCGCTGACTTTGTTGGTGAACATGCCGGTGAAGGTGAACAGCATCGACAGCGGAATGACCATCGCGGTGATCAACGCCGCGCGGATGTTGCCCAGAAACAGGAACAGAATCGCAATGACCAGAATCGCGCCTTCCACCAGGTTCTTCTTCACCGTGGCGATGGCTTTGTCCACCAGGTGCGTGCGGTCATACACCGCAACGGCGATCACGCCTTTGGGCAGGGAGCGGTTGATCTGTTCAAGCCTGGTCGCCACTGCCTGGGAGACGGTCCGGCTGTTTTCGCCGATCAGCATGAACACCGTGCCCAGCACCACTTCGCGACCGTTTTCGGTGGCGGCACCGGTACGCAGTTCGCGGCCGATGTCTACGGTCGCGACGTTCTTGATCCGGATCGGCGTACCGTCGACATTGGCCATCACGATATTGGCGATGTCGTCTGTGCTTGCCACTTGCCCGGGCGCACGAATCAGCAACTGCTCGCCGCTGCGCTCAATGTAACCGGCGCCGACGTTGGCGTTGTTGCGCTCCAGCGCCGTGATCAGATCGGTGAGGGTCAGTTTGTAAGCCGCCAGCCGTTTCGGGTCGGGGGCGATCTGGTACTCCTTGGCAAACCCACCGATGGTGTTGATCTCGGCCACACCGGGAACGTTGCGCAATTGCGGCTTGATGATCCAGTCCTGAATCACCCGCAGATCGGTCGGCGTGTAGGCCGTGCCGTCCTCCTTGAGCGCACCTTCCTGCGCCTCTACTGTCCACAGGAAAATCTCGCCAAGCCCGGTGGAAATCGGCCCCATCAGCGCTTCCGCGCCCTCGGGCAATTGCTCCTTGGCGATCTGCAAACGCTCGTTGACCAATTGCCGGGCGAAGAACAGATCGGTGCCGTCCTTGAAGATCACCGTGACCTGCGACAGCCCCGAACGCGACAGCGAACGGGTCTGCTCCAGCGCCGGCAAACCGGCCATGGCGGTTTCAATCGGGAAGGTGATGCGCTGCTCGGTTTCCAGCGGCGAGAACCCGGCCGCCCCGGTGTTGATTTGCACCTGGACGTTGGTGATGTCCGGCACGGCGTCGATCGGCAGCTTTTGATAACTGGCGATGCCGAGGCCGGCCATGAGGAGAACGGCGAGCAGCACGATGATGCGCTGCTCGATGGCAAACTGGATCAGGCGTTCGAACATAAGAACCTTCTCGGCGAGGGACGGATCGGTGGGAGTCTTCAGTGAGAGTGCTCGGCCGAGGCTTTACCCAGTTCCGATTTGAGGACGAAGCTGCCGGCACTGGCGACTTGCACGCCGGATTCCAGCCCTTGAGTGACTTCCACCAAACCGGCCGCGCGACTGCCCAATTCCACCGGTTGCGCCTTGAAGCCGTCGTCGGTGCGCACGAACACCGTGGGTTTGTCCTCGACGGTCTGGATCGCGGTTTCAGGTACGGCGACTTTGGCTTGGCGACTGTCGGTAGCAACCAGCGCCGTCACGAATAATCCCGGACGCCACGCGCCTTTAGGGTTGGCCAGGGTTACGCGAACCGTCGCGGTGCGCGTCTGCTCTCCCAGCAAACTGCCGACGTAGGCCACGGTGCCGGCGACTTCGGCATTGAGTTCCGGGGCGCTGACGGTGACCGGTTTACCCACCTGCACCTTGGTCAGATCCTTGGGCGATACGCCGAAGGTCACCCACACCCGGGACAGGTCCGAAAGCGTGAAGGCATTGGCGGTTTCGTCGACCACCTCCCCCGGCGTCAGGTGTTTCTCCACCACCACGCCGTCGAACGGCGCGCGCAACTCATAGCGATTGCCGCCGGTGGCGACCACGCTGCCGCTGAGTACGCTGATTTTTTGCCGGGCATTGGCCAGGGCAATTTCGGCTTCTTCCAGCGCCTGCCGGGCCTGAAGGAAATCCTGTTCTGCGGAGATCCTGTCCTGCCACAGTTTTTTCTCGCGTTCATAAGTGGTGCGCGCCAAGGTCAGGCGACGCTGTGCGGCAGCCTGTTCACTGCGCTGATCGGAGATCTGCTGACTGGCGATCACCGCCAGCAACTGGCCCTTTTTCACCGACTGCCCGAGGTTGACCGACACCGACTCGACCACGCCGGGCACCCGAGGCACCACGTGCGCGGTGCGGTCTTCGTCGAAACGCACTTCACCGGGGAATGGCAAGCCGAGGCTGATGTTCTGCGCTCGCGCTTCGGTCAATTGAATGCCTGCCGCCGCAATCTGTTCGGCGCTCAACTCCAGGCGCCCTTCTTCTGCATGTTCACCCTCGGCTGCTGCACCTTCTTCAGCGTGATCGGCGTGTTCCGCCGCTTCATCGGCGTGAGCGTCGATGGAGGCATTGCCCGGCCACATCGAGCCAATACCAAGGCCCAGCGCCAACGTCGCTGCTGCAACGATGATCAGTTTTTTTTCCATGGAAACTCCTCTGCGCCATGCCATCGCGCAGTGATCTGAAAGATGAAATTCAAGGGCTGACGGTGAGGTCGCCGAAGATGCGTTCGATGCGTACTCGGGCATCCGTCGCCTCGCTGACGGCCTGGATGTATTGGCTGCGCGCGCTGATCAGGGTGCGCTGGGCGTCGAGCACGTCGAGGAATCCGAACTTGCCCATTTCGAAGCCGCGCGTGGCGCTGTCGACCGCACTTTGCGCGGCGGGCAGGATGGTCTGGTTGAACGCTGCGACTTCGCCGTTGGCGGTCTGCCATTGCTCCAGGGTGGTCTCGATTTGCGTGCGCAAACGCAGCTCGGTGGCGTTGCGCAGATCCCGCGCCTGATCGCTGCGCCGGGCCGCCGCCAGCACGTTGCCCTGATTGCGGTTGAACAGCGGAATCGGCATCGACAGCCCGACCACGTTGACCCGCTCGCGCTCGGTTTCGCTGTATTGGCTGCCAATGCTCACGGTCAGGTCGGGAATGCGTTGCGACTTTTCCAGACCCAATGAGGCTTCGCGCTGATCGATCTGCAATTTGGCCAGACGCAGTTCGGCGGTCTCGTTCAGACGCTCAAGCAATCGGGTCGGCGGTGGCACGGTGGGCATGCTTTGCGTGGCCGCTTGCACGGTGGTCGAGGTGGGCAACGGTGAGCCCATGACCTGCGCCAATTGCTGATAGGCGTTGGCCTGATCGCGTTCGGCGCGGCTCAGTTCCAGGCGCACTTCGGAAAGTTGCACCTGTGCACGGGTGCCTTCGACTGGCGATGATTTACCGGCCTCGATGCGTCCTTGGGCGACGCGCAAACCGTGTTCGGCGAGTTGCAGCGACTGGCGGGACAACTGCAAGCGTTGTTGCGCGGTCTGGGCGCTGTTGAACGCCTGAATAACATCGGCGCGCAACGCATAGCGCTTGCGCTCCAGTTCGATCCCGGCGGCGTCCTGTGCGCGGCTGGCGACGTCGATCCGTGCGCCACGTTTGCCGCCCAGCTCGATCGGTTGGCTGAGCATCACCGTGGTGGTTCGCGAATTGCGCCGAGTGTCTTCGGCCTCCCACGACACTTCGGGGTTGGGGATCAGGCCGGCCTGTTTGCGCTCACCCTCGGCGATGCCGATTTCCCACTGCGCGGCCGCCAGATCCGGGTTACCGGCGAATGCCGTTTGCAGGGCTTGATCCAGGGTCAGGGTCGATGCATGCACAAGACCCGTGCCGACCAGCAACACAACGCTGGCCGTCACTGTCCTCGTTGTTTTTTTCAGGCGTGATCGCGCCGTCAGTTCTTTTAAACCGGGCAATGGAGGACTTCCTTCATTCAAGAATCTTTGATGCCGCCACGGTAGGGTTTTGAACTTATCGACAAGGTGACTGAAACATTACAAATACGTTATCCACGGCATGTGGAAGTTGTTTTGATTTAGGATGCGAAGTGCGAAAAGCGACATAGCAATACATGGAAACAAATACACGGTAGTTATCTGCCGAACAGCCCTTGCCTGAATGCGGGGCATGGGCATTCAGGCTTGCCTGCTGCGACAGGCTGTCGCAGATCGCCATTTTAAGGGCTCAAGACCCAGCATTTCAGTTGACTCTGTAGCCACTACAGCCTTTACCTTGCACGCCATCACACAGGGAAACCTCTGTAGGAAACCAGAAACTCACAACCTCTAGTCGTTATTAAAACCCGTCCGGCCTCCCCTACAAAAACAACAACTTCCCCGGCCACCTTAATTAAATATCCATTAAATAAAAGTGGTGATTAACCATGCGAATCCTTGTCGTCGAGGACGAGCTTAAAGCTGCCGAATACTTACATCAGGGACTGACGGAAAGTGGTTATATCGTTGACCACGCGGCCACGGGTGCCGATGGACTGCATCTGGCCCGACAACAGGTTTATGACCTGGTGATACTGGACGTCAATCTGCCGGAGCTGGACGGCTGGGGTGTGCTTGAACAACTGCGTCGTACCCACTCCACCCGGGTGATGATGCTCACCGCGCGTGGCCGTCTGGCCGACAAGATTCGCGGCCTGGATCTGGGTGCCGACGATTATCTGGTCAAGCCATTCGAGTTTCCGGAATTGCTGGCGCGGGTCCGCACGCTGATGCGCCGCAGCGAAAACATCCCGGTGCCGCAAGTGCTCAAAGTCGCCGATCTGGAACTCGATCCTGGGCGCCACCGCGCCTTTCGCGGCGAGCAGCGCATCGACCTGACCACCAAGGAGTTCGCCCTGCTGCATCTGCTGATGCGCCAGTCCGGGGAAGTGCTCACCCGCACCCAGATCATTTCGCTGGTGTGGGACATGAATTTCGACTGCGACACCAACGTGGTCGAAGTGTCGATCCGGCGTTTGCGCGCCAAGATCGACGACCCGTTCGACAGCAAACTGATCCATACCCTGCGCGGTGTCGGCTATGTGCTGGAGGCACGGGAATGAAGCCGGCCAGCCTGTCAATGCGGTTGGGGCTGACGGTGAGTATTCTCGGGGCGCTGCTGGTAGTGTTTCTGGCGATCCTGGCGTATTTCGCCCTGACCCATGAGTTGAACGCGTTATCCAGAAACAGCCTGGCCCAGAAGATGGAACAGGTGGAACACAGCCTGTCGCTGTATGCCGATTCCGCGGAAATTCGTTCGGCGCCGCACATTTTGCTCGATCAGGTCATGGGCCATGACAACCTCACTCTGACGATTTATGACCGCACCAACTTACGCACACCGCTGTTGAAATCCGGCTCCGGCATGGCCGACCCGCGCCTGGAACGCAAGGCCGTGCTGGCCGCCAACGAACAACCGGGGTTCTCCAGCAGCACCGACGACCAAGACAAGCGCTACCTGACCGCCTCTCGGTTGATCCGCATCAAGGACGGCACCCGCATCCCGGTGCTGCTGTCGATGGACGATGCCCACAATCAGGCGTTGCTCAACGCCTATCTGCGCTCGACACTGATTGCCTTGCCGTTGCTGCTGATCTTCATCGGCCTCAGTGCCTGGGCCGCCGTACAGCGGGGGCTGACGCCGCTGCGCGAGTTTCGCAAAGTGGCGGCGATGGTCTCGACGCAAGACCTCGGCCATCGGCTGTCGGTGCTCGACATGCCTCAGGAACTCAGTGAGCTGGCCCGGGGGATCAACTTCATGCTCGATCGCCTCGACAATGGTGTGCAGCAGTTGTCGCAGTTCTCCGATGATCTGGCTCATGAATTGCGTTCGCCGATCAACAATCTGATGGGCAAGGCACAGGTGACGCTGTCCCGGGAACGCACGACCGAGGAGTACAAGAACGTTTTGGTGTCTTGCACCGAAGAACTGGAGCGTGTCGCGCGGATTGTCTCGGACATGCTGTTTCTGGCGCAGGCCAGTAACCCGGCAGCGCTCACGTCCTTCGAGTCGGTCGCCCTGGAAGAAGAAGCCGAGAAAGTGGCCGAGCTGTTTTCCTTGTCGGCGCAAGACAAACGCATCAGCCTGAGCGTGACCGGCGCCAGCGCGCGGGTACGGGGCGACCGCCTGATGATTCAACGGGCGATCTCGAACCTGCTGTCCAACGCCCTGCGCCACTGCCCGGCCGGGCAAACGGTTTCGCTACACATTGAACAAGAGGCGACTGAGGTTTCGCTGCGGGTCAGCAACCCCGGCGCAGGCATCGAAGCGCAGCATCTGCCGCATCTGTTCGACCGCTTTTACCGGGTCGACAGCAGCCGCTCCCGCTCGCAAGGCAGCACCGGACTGGGCCTGGCCATCGTGCGTTCGATCATGAGCCTGCATCAGGGGGTGGCCGAGGCCAAGAGCTTGCCGGGAACCGTGACGGTGTTTCGATTGGGGTTTCCCGCCCCCGAGGAATAAATGTCGCCGACCCATTGGTTGCCCAGCACACAGATTTAGCAATTTTGGGTTAGCCCAGCCTGCCTTTCCCAGTCTCATCCCCCTTTCCAGAATCGTCTCGCGGGTGAATCAGCCGCGTCCTACATCCCGATCCCGCCTTCGACATTAATGTAATGACTTGACCGAATTGGCAGGCACAGAAGCCTTGACCTATTCGATTCTTGTGATAGAAATATACGCAGGTAACGTACAGAACATGGACGCTCTTTTTATCGAATTACCCGCATTTCAAAAACACAGAAATGACTATCTGGACGACGAACTGTTTCGCAGCTTTCAACTGGAGCTGCTGAAAAACCCGGAAACTGGCGACCTGGTGGAAGGTATGGGTGGGTTGCGAAAGGTCCGTTTCTCCGACCAGCGACGCGGCAAAGGCAAGCGCAGTGGACTAAGGGTGATTTATTACTGGTGGTCGGGTTTTGATCAATTCTGGCTGTTCACCGTATATAGCAAAAACGAGCAAGACGACTTGTCGCCTTCCCAGAAGAAACTTTTCAGACAAACTCT
This sequence comes from Pseudomonas sp. GM50, assembly GCF_000282375.1. GTDB lineage: Bacteria > Pseudomonadota > Gammaproteobacteria > Pseudomonadales > Pseudomonadaceae > Aquipseudomonas. The sequence goes on along the minus strand of NZ_AKJK01000122.1, from coordinate 52,066 downwards.
AGATAGCGAAATCAACACGAGATCCCACTATGAAACGTGACATTTTTGCCGAACTGATGGAAGGCCTTGAAGCCTTGGCCGACGAGCGCCAAGGCAAGGTCACGCTGCGAACCCACAAGGTCAAACTGCCAAAACTGGTGCCAATCACTGCCGAGGAAGTGGTAGCCATACGCCAACAGCTCAACCTTTCCCGTTCTGTATTCGCGATGTATTTGCGTACGAATACCCGGACGCTGGAGAACTGGGAACAAGGACGGGCGAAACCTAATGCTCAGGCCACCACCCTTATCCGGCTGGTTGAGCGTTTTCCGGAAACGGTTGAACAACTGGCGGCGCTGACCTGAAGTGTTTGCGGCGTATTCAATGACGCCTTCGCGAACAAGCCCGCTCCCACAGGGGACTACGTTCTGTCAGAAAGAATGCGGTTCAATGTGGGAGCGAGCCTGCTCGCGATGGCGGTGGCAAACAAATAAAAACGGCACCTGTTGCGGTGCCGTTTCGCTTCACGCGGTCCCGCTGTTTACTTACGCGCCGCCTCCCACGACTTCAGCAGTTCGGCATAGCTCACGGTTTCGCCTTTAGGCTTCTCGTTCGCCAGTTTCGCTTTCGGCGCACCCGGCTGATCGAACCAGTACTGCGCATCCCGCTCCGGATTCATTTTCGGCCCACAGGTCGGTTGTACCTTGGAACGTTCCAGACGGGTCATGATCGCGTCCTGATCCTTGGCCAAACCGTCCAGTGCCTGCTGTGGCGTTTTCTCGCCACTGGCGGCTTCCGCGATGTGGCTCCACCACAGTTGCGCCAAACGCGGATAGTCCGGCACGTTGGTCCCGGTCGGGGTCCATTGCACGCGGGCCGGGCTGCGGTAGAACTCCACCAGACCACCGAGTTTCGGCGCCAGGTCAGTCATGGCTTGCGAGTTGATGTCCGACTCGCGGATAGGGGTCAGGCCGACAATGGTTTTCTTCAGCGATACGGTTTTCGAGGTCACGAACTGCGCGTACAGCCAGGCAGCGAGTTTTTGCTTTTCAGGTGTGGACTTGAGGAAGGTCCAGGAACCGGCGTCCTGATAACCGAGCTTCATGCCCTCTTCCCAGTACGGCCCTTTTGGCGAGGGTGCCATGCGCCATTTCGGCGTGCCGTCGGCGTTCATTACCGGCAGGCCCGGTTTGGTCATGTCAGCGGTAAACGCGGTGTACCAGAAGATCTGCTGGGCGATGTTGCCCTGAGACGGCACCGGCCCGGATTCGGAGAAGGTCATGCCCGCCGCTTCCGGTGGCGCGTATTTTTTCATCCAGTCCACGTACTTGGTAGTCGCATAGACCGCCGCCGGGCCGTTGGTGTCGCCGCCGCGGGTCACGCTGGAACCGACCGGATGGCAGTCTTCGACACGGATGCCCCACTCGTCCACCGGCAAGCCGTTCGGTATGCCTTTATCGCCAGCGCCGGCCATGGAGAACCAGGCATCGGTGAAGCGCCAGCCGAGGGATGGGTCTTTCTTGCCGTAGTCCATGTGCCCGTAGATACGCTTGCCGTCGATTTCCTTGATGTCTTCGCTGAAGAACTTGGCGATGTCTTCATAGGCCGACCAGTTCACCGGTACACCCAGCTCATAACCGTATTTTTCTTTGAATTTCGCTTTCAGATCCGCCCGCTCGAACCAGTCGGCGCGGAACCAGTAGAGGTTGGCGAACTGCTGGTCGGGCAGTTGATAGACCTTGCCATCCGGCGCGGTGGTGAACGAGATACCGATGAAGTCTTTGATGTCCAGGGTCGGCGAGGTGTAGGCCTTGCCTTCGTTGGCCATCAGGTCGGTGATCGATTCGGTCTTGCCGTAGCGAAAGTGCGTACCGATCAGGTCCGAGTCGTTGACCCAACCGTCATAGATGTTCTTGTCCGATTGCATCTGGGTCTGCAGTTTTTCCACCACGTCGCCTTCTTGCAGCAAGTCGTGGGTCAGCTTGATCCCGGTGATCTCGGTAAAGGCCTTGGCCAGCGTTTTGGATTCATATTCGTGGGTCGCGATGGTTTCCGAAACCACCTTGATGCTCATCCCGCGAAACGGCTCGGATGCCTTGATGAACCACTTCAACTCTTCGAGCTGCTGTTCCGGGGTCAGGGTGGACGGTTTGAACTCGCTGCCAATCCATTTCTTGGCGGCGTCTTCATAGGCATCGGCCCAGGCCGCAGCGCTCAACCCGCTGAGTGCCAGCATGGCTGCCAATGAAACGCTATGTCGCAGCTTATTGTTTTTGTCGAACATAGAGACCTCCTGTTTAGGTTTCGGGACATGCATGCCGATCGATTTCGACTAGCCCCAACGCATCACAGCCAACAGCCACACCAGGGACAACGCGAACGCTACCCAGATGCTCCAGTCGGTTGCGCCGATTACCAGCAAATGCAGGTAGGCGCTGCCGAGAAGACCGATAAACAGCCGATCGCCACGGGTGGTGGCAATCGGCAAAAAACCACGCCGAGGGACACTCGGCGAACGCAACTCCCAGGTCGTCATGCTCGCCAGGATCAAGGCAATGACGCCGAAAAACGCCGCCGTGGGGCCAGTCCAACTCATCCATTCCATCATCAGTTCCTCATACCCGGCCCAGGGCAAAGCCCTTGGCCACGTGGTTGCGAACAAACCAGATCACCAGCATGCCTGGCAGGATGGTCAACACCCCCGCGGCCGCCAGCACACCCCAGTCGATGCCGGACGCCGAGACCGTGCGGGTCATGACTGCGGCGATGGGTTTGGCGTTCACCGAAGTCAGGGTTCGCGCCAGCAACAGCTCGACCCAGGAAAACATGAAACAGAAAAACGCCGTAACACCGATCCCGGAGCCGATCAGCGGGACGAAGATCTTCACGAAGAACTTGGGAAAACTGTAGCCATCAATGTAGGCGGTTTCGTCAATTTCCTTGGGAACGCCAGACATGAAGCCCTCAAGAATCCACACCGCCAGCGGCACGTTGAACAGACAATGGGCCAACGCCACCGCGATGTGGGTATCGAACAACCCGATCGAGGAATACAGCTGGAAGAACGGCAGCAGGAAAACTGCCGGCGGCGCCATGCGGTTGGTCAGCAGCCAGAAGAACAGGTGCTTGTCACCGAGAAAACGATAGCGCGAAAACGCATACGCCGCCGGCAGCGCCACGCTCAGGGAAATCACCGTGTTCAGGCTCACGTAGTACAGCGAGTTGAGGTAACCGGTGTACCAGCTCGGGTCGGTGAAGATCACCTTGTAATTGGCGAAGGTGAAATCCTGGGGAAACAGCGTCAGACCGCCGAGGATTTCGGTGTTGCTCTTGAAGGACATGTTCAGCAGCCAGTAGATCGGCACCAGCAGGAACAGGATGTAGATCAGCAACGGGATAAGCTTTCTCTTGCTCATGGCAGGCCTCACCGATTGGCGTCAGAGTGAGTCATGGCGGTGTAGAACAGCCACGACACCAACAGGATGATCAGGAAGTACACCAGCGAGAAAGCTGCCGCCGGGCCGAGGTCGAATTGCCCTACGGCCATTTGGGTCAAGGTCTGACTCAAGAAGGTCGTGGCATTGCCCGGACCGCCCCCCGTCAGCACGAACGGCTCGGTGTAGATCATGAAGCTGTCCATGAACCGCAGCATCACCGCGATCAGCAGCACGCTCTTGAGCTTGGGCAACTGGATGTGTCGGAACACCGCCCAGGCCGACGCTCGATCAATCCGCGCCGCCTGGTAATACACGTCCGGAATCGCCCGCAAACCGGAGAAACACAACAGCGCCACCAGCGACGTCCAGTGCCACACGTCCATCACCAACACCGTGACCCAGGCGTCCATGGTATTGGACGCATAGTTGTAGCTGATGCCCATGGCATTGAGGCTCGAACCGAGCAAACCGATGTCGGCCCGGCCGAAAATCTGCCAGATGGTGCCGACCACGTTCCATGGAATCAGCAGCGGAATAGCCAGAATAATCAGCACGACTGACGACCAGCGGCCCTTGATCGGCATGGTCAGGGCGATGGCGATGCCCAAGGGGATTTCGATCAGCAGCACGCAAGCGGAGTAGATGAACTGGCGCAGCAGCGAGTCATGCAACCGTGGGTCGAGCAGCACTTGCTTGTACCAGTCGGCACCGACGAAGTAGCGGCTGGACTGGTCGAAGATGTCCTGCACCGAGTAGTTGACCACGGTCATCATCGGGATCACCGCACTGAATGCCACCAGCAGGAACACCGGCAACACCAGCCACCAGGCCTTGTTGTTCTGCACCTTGTTCATGGCAGCACCTCCAGCAGGTAATCATCGGCATAGACCATCAGCCATTGCGCCGGAAAACTGATGTACGCCGTGCCTTCTGGCACCGGTTTGTCTTCGGCCAGGCGTACTTTCAGCGGTGTGCCGTCGAGGTTCAGGGTCATGATCTTGTAGGTACCCAGGTCTTCGACGTGTACGACCTGTGCCTGCATCGCGTCATCAAAGGGTTCGTCCCACACATGGACGAACTCCGGACGAATACCGACCTTCAGGGATTTCCATTCGGACTCGGCGATTCGTTTCTGCATCGCGTCGGACAACGGCAAGTGAGTCCCGGCAAAACCGACACCGCCGATTTGTGGCTGGACCTCGATCAGGTTCATCCCCGGGCTGCCGATGAAATAACCGACAAAGGTGTGGCTCGGCCGTTCGAACAATTCCCGTGGCGTTCCGAACTGCACAATTTGGCCGCCGTACATCACGGCGATCTTGTCAGCGAAGGTCGAGGCTTCGAGCTGATCGTGGGTGACGTAGACCATGGTGATGTTGAACTGCTCGTGGATCTGCTTGAGCTTGCGTCGCAGTTTCCATTTCAGGTGTGGGTCGATCACCGTCAGCGGTTCATCGAAGAGGATCGCCGACACGTCATCGCGCACCAGCCCACGGCCCATGGAGACTTTCTGCTTTTCATCAGCAGTAAGGTTACGAGCCTTCTTGTACAGCAATGCCTGAAGGTCGAGGACTTCGGCGATTTCCTGCACCTTGGTGTGAATTTTCGCTTCCGCCATGCCCTGATTGCGCAACGGGAAGGCCAGGTTATCGAACACCGTCATGGTGTCGTAGACCACCGGAAACTGGAAAACCTGAGCGATGTTGCGCTTTTCCGGGGTCAGCTCGTTGACCACTTTGCTGTCGAACAGCACCTGGCCCTGGGACGGGCTGAGCAACCCGGAAATGATGTTGAGCAAGGTCGACTTGCCGCACCCCGAAGGCCCGAGCAACGCATAAGCACCGCCCTGCTCCCAGACGTGGTCCATCTCGCGGATCGCGTAATCCTCGGGGCCGGTCGGCGTAGGGGTGTAGCTGTGGGCAAGGCTCTGCAAACGGATTTCGGCCATCAGGCAACCCTCGCAATGCGGCGACCGGGCGCCTGGACCAGCCGCCCCTGCATATCGAACACAAACAGTTTATGAGTCGGGATATAGATGCGAATCGGCGCATCGACGTCGTATTCGTGAACACCCGGCAAGTGCAGCACCAGCAGGAAATACTCGTTGCGCACGTGCAGGAAGGTTTCCGAACCGCTGATCTCGGCCACCTCCACGGTTACCGCCAGTTCCAGGTCATCGTCGTTGCTCGGCACTAGCGAAATATGGCTGGGGCGCACGCCAAAACGGAACTCGCCCTCGCCCACCGGTCGCAGATCGACGTTCAACGGGAAGTGCACAAAATTGGCGAAGCTCACTTCGTTACCAGCGATGCGCCCCGGCATCAGGTTGATCGGCGGCTCAGAGAACAACTCCGCCGCCAGCACGGTTTGCGGCTGGTGATACACCTCGGAGGACTTGCCGCTCTGAATCACCCGACCTTCGTGAAGAATCGTGGTGGTGCCGCCCAGCGCCAGGGCTTCGTTGGGTTCGGTGGTGGCGTAGATAGCGATGGTGTGGTGGGCCGCGAACAGCTCGCGCATTTCCTGGCGCAGCTCTTCGCGCAGCTTGTAGTCGAGGTTGACCAGCGGCTCATCGAACAGAATCAGCTCGGCATCCTTGACCAGCGCCCGGGCCATGGCGGTGCGCTGTTGCTGGCCGCCGGAGAGTTCCAAAGGATGGCGCTGGAGGAATTTCTCGATGCGCAGCATCTTCGCGGTTTCCAGCACCTTGCTCTGGATCAGCTCATTGGAGACGCCGCCCTGACGCAGCGGCGAGGCGATGTTCTCGAACACTGTCATGGTCGGGTAGTTGATGAACTGCTGATAGACCATCGACACATTGCGCAAGCGCACCGGGCGCTGGGTGACGTCGACGCCGTTCATCAGGATGCGGCCGCTGTCGGGTTTATCCAGACCTGCCATCAGGCGCATGAGGCTGGTTTTGCCGGACAGCGTGCGACCGAGCAAAACATTGAACGATCCGGGTTCGAAGTTAAGGCACGCATCGTCGATCCAGGTCTGACCCTCGACGGTACGGCTGACGTGCTCCAGGATTAGTGACATGGCTCGGCCTTTTTATTATTGGAGTCAAGCGACCGGAGCACTACAGCGACATTCGTGCCAGAAATTCCAAGCGATTGATCTGGCTTGGAAAATACGAAAAAGAAGGAAAAACCGCGTTCGTTGCTGAACAGAAATGAACAACCGAGACTGAACAATTGAACAGTTCAAAGATTGACAATGAACAAATGTGAACAACACTCTACGGATGCTTTGTCTTGCCTGCAGATGCGCAAAGTCGCAGAACCTGTGGGAGCGAGCCTGCTCGCGATAGCGGTGGATCAGTCAGCATTGAAGTCGACTGACCGATCGCTATCGCGAGCAGGCTCGCTCCCACAGGGAACTACCTATAACAACAATAAAAGCTTGCTCAGAGATCGACTGCCATGGCCGCACCCGCCCCGCCGCTCTCCCACGACGCCATCATCCTGGACTCCTGGTCTCGCTGCCGCGCGTTCGGGCTCGATCATCAGAGCGCGCCGGCGTTCGATCAGCTACCCGCCGATGGCATCGCTCAGTTGCTGGAGAGCCAGCATTCACTGGTGCAGACCACCCATCAGGAAGTCCTGCCGTATTACGAGAACATCCTCAGCAACTCCAATTGCCTGATCATGCTCGCCGACAATCAGGGCCAGGTGCTGACGTCCTGGGGTGCCCAGCGTTTCATCGAGCCAAGCCTGACTCGCGGTTTCAGTGCCGGCGCCAGCTGGATGGAGCGTTGCAGCGGGACCAATGCGATCGGCACTGCGTTGGCCTGCGAGCAGGCGGTGCACATCGAGCACGATGAACATTTTCTCAAGGCCAACCGCTTCATGACCGGTTCCGCCGCACCGATATTCGATGCCGAGCGCAAGGTGATCGCGGTGCTGGATGTGTCCAGCGACAGCTACCTGCCGCCGTCGCACACCCTGGGCATGGTCAAGATGATGAGCCAGACCGTGGAGAACCGGCTGATCCTCAACCTGTTCCATGGCCAGCATTTCCAGCTGACCTTCAACACCGGGCTGAACAACCTCGACAGCCAATGGGCCGGGTTGCTGATCTTCGACGAAACCGGTCAGGTGCTGTCGGCCAATCGCCGGGCCGACAACCTGCTGGGCATCAGCCTGTCGCGGGTCAGCGTCGAAAGCCTGTTCAAAGTCTCTTTGCTGGAACTGCTGAACCAGCCGGACGGCCTGCCGTTTGCCCTGCAAGCCTCGGGGCGCAACCGTTTTCAATGCCTGTTGAAGCGGCCGAAACAGGCGCCGATTCGGGCTCGTCTGTTTTCTGAACCTGAGCGTGCTGAACCCACGGCGCCGGCGCCCACAGCGATCAGCCTCAACACCCTGCATTTTGGCGACAGCCGTGTGGAAAAAGCCGTGCGCCAGGCCGAGCGCTTGCTGGAAAAGGACATCCCGCTGTTAATCCACGGGGAAACCGGAGTCGGCAAGGAAGTCTTCGTCAAAGCCCTGCATCAGGCCAGTTCACGCAGCAAACAACCGTTCATTGCCGTCAACTGTGCCGCGATCCCCGCCGAACTGGTGGAATCCGAACTGTTCGGCTACGAGAAAGGCGCGTTCACCGGCGCCAATCAGAAAGGCAGTATCGGGCTGATCCGCAAGGCCGACAAAGGCACGCTGTTCCTCGACGAAATCGGCGACATGCCGCTGCCAACCCAGGCGCGGCTGTTGCGGGTGCTGCAGGAGCGTTGCGTGCAACCGGTGGGCAGCAGTGAGCTGTTCCCGGTGGACATTCGGATCATTTCAGCGACCAACCGCTCGTTGCGCGAACAGGTTCAGCTGGGGCGGTTCCGTGAGGATTTGTATTACCGCATCGGTGGTTTGACCCTGGAACTGCCGCCGCTACGGGAACGCAGCGATAAAGAAGCGCTGTTCAAACGGCTGTGGGAACAGCACCGCGAACCGAGCCAATGGGCTGGCTTGAGCCGTGAAGTGATGGAGCTGTTCAGCCGTCACCCGTGGCCCGGGAATTTGCGTCAGGTCAGCAGTGTGATGCAGGTAGCGCTGGCCATGGCCGAGGAGCAACCCGTGCGGCCGGAGCATTTGCCGGATGATTTTTTTGTCGATCTGGAGATGGAGCCGGTGGATTCGCCGGAGCCGATAGTGGTTGATTTGAATGATGCCGAGGAATTGAATCGGCAGTTGCAGGCGGCTGGGGGGAATATTTCCCACTTGGCGCGGCGGTTGGGGGTTAGCCGCAATACCCTTTACAAGCGATTGCGCCAGTCAGAAAGCTGACTGCTGCGCAGTCAATCGCGAGCAGGCTCGCTCCCACATTTGATCTTCGGCACGACACAAATCCCCTGTGGGAGCGAGCCTGCTCGCGATGGCTCCAGCCCTGTCACCGCAAAACTAAAACCCTGCACATAAACAAAAACCCGCACAAGGCGGGTTTCTGTTTTTGTGAAAGGCGTAGCCAATCAAGCAATCAGTCAGCCAATCGCCAGGTCGTTCCGCCCTTGCCGTCTTCCAGCACCACACCCATGGCGGTGAGCTGGTCGCGGATGCGGTCGGACTCGGCCCAGTCCTTGTTGGCACGAGCCGTCAAACGAGCCTGGATCAGTGCATCGACCTCAGCCGCATCGACCCGCCCTTCGGCACCGGCCTGCAGGAAGTCATCGGCTTCGAGTTGCAACACACCCAGCACGCTCGCCAATTCCTTCAAGCGCGCCGCCAAACCAGCCGCCGCATCAAGATCGCTCTCGCGCAGACGGTTGATCTCGCGCACCATCTCGAACAGCACCGCACAGGCTTCCGGGGTACCGAAGTCGTCGTTCATCACCTGAGTGAAACGCTCGACGAACGCTTCGCCGCCAGCAGGCGCCACGTTCGGCAGGCCTTTCAACGCATGGTAGAAACGCTCGAGCGCGCCTTTGGCGTCCTTGAGGTTGTCTTCCGAATAGTTGATCGCGCTGCGGTAGTGGCTCGACACCAGCAGGTAGCGCACGACTTCCGGGTGGTACTTTTCCAGCACGTCGCGAATGGTGAAGAAGTTGTTCAAGGACTTGGACATCTTCTCGCCATTGATGCGAATCATGCCGCAATGCATCCACGCGTTGGCGTAGGTCTTGCCGGTGGCCGCTTCGCTCTGGGCGATTTCGTTTTCGTGGTGCGGGAACTCGAGGTCGCTGCCGCCGCCATGAATGTCGAAGGTCTCGCCGAGGCAGCAGGTCGACATCACCGAGCACTCGATGTGCCAACCCGGACGTCCGTCGCCCCACGGCGAAGGCCAGCTCGGCTCGCCCGGCTTGGCGCCTTTCCAGAGCACGAAGTCCAGCGGGTCCTGTTTCGACTCGTCGACTTCGATCCGTGCGCCGATGCGCAGGTCTTCGATCTTCTTGCGCGACAGCTTGCCGTAACCCATGAACTTGGCGACGCGGTAGTACACGTCGCCATTGCCCGGTGCATAGGCATAGCCCTTGTCGATCAAGGTCTGGATCATGCTCTGCATGCCAGCGATATGATCGGTGGCCCGTGGCTCCATGTCCGGCTTGAGGATATTGAGCCGCGCCTCGTCCTCGTGCATCGCGGTGATCATGCGTTCGGTCAATACGTCGAACGGCTCGCCGTTCTCCTTGGCCCGATTGATGATCTTGTCTTCAATATCGGTGATGTTGCGCACATACGTCAGGTTATAACCGCTGAAACGCAACCAGCGAGTCACCAGGTCGAACGCGACCATGCTGCGGCCGTGGCCAATGTGGCAGTAGTCGTACACGGTCATCCCGCAGACGTACATGCGCACATTGTTGCCATCCAGCGGCTTGAAAACTTCTTTGCTCTTGGTGAGCGTGTTGTAGATCGTAAGCACTTTAGGTTCCTTGAATCACTGGCCCCACGAATCACGCAAGGTCACGGTACGGTTGAATACCGGAGCGCCCGGTTTCGAGTCCTTGATATCCGCGACGAAGTAACCTTCGCGCTCGAACTGGAAACGGTCTTCCGGCTGTGCATTGCCCAGCGAAGGCTCGGCACGACAACCAGTGAGAACTTGCAGCGAGTCAGGGTTGATGTTGTCCAGGAAACTGGCGCTGTCTTCGGCCTTCTCAGGGTTGGCCGAACGGAACAGGCGATCGTACAAACGCACTTCGCACTCGACGCTGGCCGCAGCCGGCACCCAATGCACCACGCCTTTGACCTTGCGGCCTTCAGGGTTTTTACCCAGGGTTTCCGGGTCGTAGGAGCAACGCAGTTCGACGATGTTGCCATCGGCGTCCTTGATCGCTTCGTCGGCACGGATCACGTAGCTGCCGCGCAGACGCACTTCGCCGTTCGGCTCCAGGCGCTTGTAGCCTTTTGGCGGCTCTTCCATGAAGTCTTCACGGTCGATGTAGATCTCGCGGGCGAACGGCAGAACGCGCACGCCCATGTCTTCTTTCGGGTGGCACGCCAGTTCGAGGTTTTCGACCTGGCCTTCCGGGTAGTTGGTGATCACGACTTTCAGCGGACGCAACACGCACATGGCGCGTGGGGCGCTGTGGTCGAGGTCGTCACGGATGCTGAATTCGAGCATGCCGAAGTCGACCACGCCGTCGGAACGGTTGGTGCCGATCATTTCGCAGAAGTTGCGGATCGATTTCGGCGTGTAGCCACGGCGACGGAAACCCGACAGCGTGGACATGCGCGGATCGTCCCAACCGTGAACGTGCTTTTCATCGACCAGTTGCTTGAGCTTGCGCTTGCTGGTGATGGTGTAGTTCAGGTTCAGGCGGCTGAACTCGTACTGACGCGGTTTCGCCGGCACTGGCAGGTTCTCGAGGAACCATTCGTACAGCGGACGATGGCTTTCGAACTCCAGGGTGCAGATCGAGTGGGTGATGCCTTCGAGGGCGTCCGACTGACCGTGGGTGAAGTCGTAGTTCGGGTAGATGCACCACTTGTCGCCGGTCTGGTGGTGATGCGCGTGACGGATGCGATACATGATCGGGTCGCGCAGGTTCATGTTCGGCGAGGCCATGTCGATCTTGGCCCGCAGCACGCGTGCGCCGTCCTTGAATTCGCCGGCCTTCATGCGGGCGAACAGGTCGAGGTTTTCTTCAACCGAGCGGTCGCGGAACGGGCTGTTCTTGCCCGGTTCGGTCAGGCTGCCACGGTATTCCTTGGCTTGCTCGGGGGTCAGGTCGTCGACGTAGGCCTTGCCGGCCTTGATCAGCTCTACCGCCCAGTCGTGCAACTGGTCGAAATACTGCGAGGCATAGCGCACTTCACCGGACCATTCGAAGCCCAGCCATTTGACGTCGCTTTCGATCGCGTCGATGTATTCCTGGTCTTCCTTGGCCGGGTTCGTGTCGTCGAAACGCAGGTGCGTGACGCCGCCGAATTCCTGGGCCAGACCGAAGTTCACACAGATCGACTTGGCGTGACCGATGTGAAGGTAGCCGTTGGGCTCAGGCGGGAAGCGGGTGACGATCTGCGTGTGCTTACCCGAGTCCAGGTCCGCCTGGATGATCGGGCGCAGGAAATTGACCGGCACGGCAGGGCCGGTCTTGGAATTCGAGGTAGGGTCGACAGTGGGCTTGCTCATAGGATCCTTGAACGTACAAGTGCGCGGCCAGTTGGCCAAATCAAAGCGGCTGTTATAAATCAAAGGGGCTTATCATAGCCGATGCTGTCAAGTGGCTGACAGAGCAGGCCGGCAATCGGTTGCATTTAATCGGCCGGCAATGAAAAACAGCCTCGAAATTCGCGCCCGGCACGCTAAACTGCCTGCCTTGGCCGACACTGGCCGGACTGGTTGAGGGCCTGAACGCCCCGAAACCCACGAATTCATAGAAAAAGAGTATCGATCATGACTCAAGTCAAACTGACCACCAACCATGGCGACATCGTCCTGGAACTGAACGCTGAGAAAGCCCCGATCACCGTGGCCAACTTCATCGAATACGTCAAAGCCGGTCACTACGAAAACACCGTTTTCCACCGTGTCATCGGCAACTTCATGATCCAGGGCGGCGGTTTCGAGCCAGGCATGAAAGAAAAGAAAGACAAGCGCCCAAGCATCCAGAACGAAGCCGACAACGGCCTGCCGAACGTGAAGTACAGCGTGGCCATGGCCCGCACCATGGAGCCGCATTCGGCTTCCGCCCAGTTCTTCATCAACGTGGCTGACAACAGCTTCCTCAACCACAGTGGCAAAACCACTCAGGGTTGGGGCTATGCCGTATTCGCCAAAGTAGTCGAAGGCACCGACGTGGTCGACAAGATCAAAGGCGTGGCCACGACTTCCAAAGCCGGCCACCAGGACGTACCAGCAGAAGACGTGATCATCGAGAAAGCCGAGATCATTGAGTGATACTGCTGATTTCAGACTTGCATCTGGAAGAGGAGCGCCCGGACATTACCCGGGCGTTTCTGGATTTGCTCGCTAGACGTGCCCGTTCAGCGAGTGCGTTGTACATTCTAGGCGACTTTTTCGAGGCGTGGATTGGCGACGATGCCATGACGCCGTTCCAGCGTTCCATCTGCCAGGCCCTGCGCGACCTCAGCGACAGCGGCACGGCCATTTTTCTGATGCACGGCAATCGCGACTTCATGCTCGGCCAGGCTTTCTGCAAACAGGCCGGCTGCACGTTGTTGAAAGACCCGAGTGTCGTGCAGTTTTACGGTGAGCCGGTGCTGTTGATGCACGGCGATAGCCTCTGCACCCGCGACGAAGCGTATATGAAGCTGCGGCGCTACCTGCGCAACCCGATCACCCGGTTCATCCTGCGCCATCTGCCCTTGCGTACTCGGCATAAACTGGCGCGCAAGCTGCGCAGTGAAAGCCGCGCGCAAACGCGGATGAAGGCCAATGACATTGTCGATGTCACGCCGGAAGAAGTGCCGAGGGTCATGCAGCAATATGGCGTGAAAACCTTGATCCACGGGCACACCCATCGCCCCGCCATCCACAAGTTGCAGATTGGCGAGCAGGCGGCCAAACGCATTGTGTTGGGGGATTGGGACCGTCAGGGCTGGGCGTTGCAGGTGGATGAGAATGGGTTTGCGCTGGCGCCGTTTGATTTTGGTAACCCGCGCCTGACTGCAGAATGAAACCCCTGTAGGAGCGAGGCTTGCCCGCGAAGGCGTCATATCAGTCAACATTGATGTTGAATGTGGCGACGCCTTCGCGGGCAAGCCTCGCTCCTACAAGAGGTCGCTTAATGCCCGGAAGCAGCAGGCCCCGCCTTCGCCGCAAATGGCGGTTTCGCCAGCCACACCAGCAAAATCAGCCCCATGAACGCCCACCCGAGCAACGTGAAGTAATCCACGGTGGAGAGCATGTACGCCTGGCTGGTCAGCACATGATCCAGCTGCGCATAGGCCGGATTGCCCGCCCCGCCGAGCGTGTTCAACGCCTCCCGGGTAGCCGGCTCATAGGTGGTGATGCTTTCACTCAAATACGCATGGTGTTGATCGGCGCGGCGAATCCAGATCCAGGTGGTCAACGACGCCGCAAAACTACCACCCAGGGTCCGCAGGAAGGTCGCGAGGCCCGCACCGTCGGCAATCTGGCTCGGCGGCAAGTCCGACATCAAAATGCTCAGGGTCGGCATGAAGAACAGCGCCACCCCGATGCCCATGAATAGCTGCACCAGCGCGATGTGCTGGAAGTCCACTTCGTTGGTAAACCCGGCGCGCATGAAGCAACTCAAACCGATGCACAGGAACGCGCCACCGGCCAACAGTCGCAGGTCGAACCTGTGCGCGTACTTGCCGACAAACGGCGACAGCAGCACCGGCAAAATACCGATCGGCGCCACCGCCAGACCCGCCCAGGTGGCGGTGTAGCCCATTTGGGTTTGCAGCCATTGCGGCAGGATCAGGTTGATGCCGAAGAACCCGGCATAACCGCCCACCAGCACGATGGTGCCGATACGGAAGTTGCGGTAAGCGAACAGCCGCAGGTTGACCACCGGATGCTTGTCGGTCATTTCCCAGATCACGAACACCGCCAGCGCAATTACTGAAATAGCCGCGCCGATGATAATGAAATTCGACTCGAACCAGTCCAGATCATTGCCCTTGTCGAGGATCACCTGCAACGCGCCGACACCGATGATCAAGGTGATCAAACCGACGTAATCCATTGGCTGGTAACTGGTCACTACCGGACGCGCCTTGAGTTGCTGGCGCACGACCATCACCGCGAAAACCCCGATCGGTACGTTGATAAAGAAAATCCACGGCCAGCTGTAGCTGTCAGTAATCCAGCCGCCGAGGATCGGCCCTGCAATCGGCGCCACCACCGTGACCATCGCCAGCAACGCCAGGGCCATGCCTCGCCTGGCGGGCGGATAGACTGCAATCAGTAGCGTCTGGGTCATCGGGTACAAGGGACCTGCCACCAGGCCTTGAAGCACCCGAAAGCCGATCAGTTCTGGCATCGAGGTTGAGATGCCACAGAGAAACGAGGCCAGCACGAACAGCATCGTCGCCCAGAGAAACAGCTTCACCTCACCGAAACGCCGGCTGAGCCAACCGGTCAGCGGCAGCGCAATGGCGTTGCTCACGGCAAACGAGGTAATGACCCAGGTGCCCTGCTCCGAACTCACGCCCAGGTTGCCGGAAATCGTCGGCAAGGCCACGTTGGCGATGGTGGTGTCGAGCACCTGCATGAAGGTCGCCAGCGACAGGCCGATGGTGCTGAGCAGCAGGCTGGGCGGCGTGAAAGACGCGTTATTGCTCATCGCAAATCCTTTGGAGCTGAATTTTTTGGACCGGGGCTCCTGTGGCAAGGGGGCTTGTCGGAACGCCGCATCGCCCCGTTGGGTCGCGAAGCGGCCCTAGAAGATGGGACTGCTGCGCAGTCCAACGGGGGCAAGCCCCCTCACCACAAAAGCTCACTCCCACAGGGTCGGTGTGATGACCAATCAGCGGTGCGCGGTTTTACTGACCGCTGCGCTGTTGTCATGGATCAACTGAGTGATCATCGCATCGGCCTCGGCCAACTGACGGTCGTAGATGCCGGTGCTGAACGAAGCCTTTTGCGGCGACTGTTGCGCCAGCACCGGACCACTCTGGTCGCGCAGGTTCACATCGACCTGAGTCGACAGGCCAACCCGCAACGGGTGCTTGGCCAGCTCTTCGGCGTTGATATGAATGCGTACCGGCACCCGCTGGACGATCTTGATCCAGTTACCGGTGGCGTTCTGTGCCGGCAGCAAGGCAAACGCGCTGCCGGTCCCGGCGCCGAGGCTGTCGATGGTGCCGCTGTATTTGACGTCGCTGCCGTAGAGGTCGGTCTCGATGTCCACCGGCTGACCGATGCGCATGTCACGCAGCTGGGTTTCCTTGAAGTTGGCGTCGATCCACAGCTGATCCAGCGGGATCACCGCCATCAGCGCCGTACCCGGTTGGACCCGCTGACCCAGTTGCACGCTGCGTTTGGCCACGTAACCGGTGACCGGCGCGATCAAGGTGCTGCGGGCATGGGTCAAGTACGCCTGACGCAGTTGCGCGGCGGCGGACATTACGTCCGGGTGCGACGACACCACGGTGTCATCCACCAGCGCGCTGGTGGTCTTAAGCTGCTGTTGGGCGTTGGCGAGGGCGTTCTGCGCCGAGGTCAGGTCGTCGCGAGCGTGGGACAGTTCTTCCTGGGAAATTGCCCCGCCAGCAGCGAGGTTTTTCCGCCGGTTGAAGTTGTCCTGAGCCTTTTGCACTTCGGCCTGCTGCGCATTGACCTGGGCTTTCATGCCGTCGACATTACTGTACAAGCCGCGCACCTGGCGCACGGTGCGGGCCAGATTGGCCTGGGCACTTTGCAGACCGACTTCGGCGTCGTTCGGGTCGAAGTTGATCAGCACCTGGCCTTCGTGAACCAGGTCGCCATCATCGGCGCCGATGCTGACCACGGTGCCGGTGACCAGCGGGGTGATTTCCACCACGTTGCCGTTCACATAGGCATCATCGGTGCTTTCATTCCAGCGACCGAAGAATTGGTGATAACCCCAGACGCCGGCTCCGGCGAGGATTACCACGATTGTCAGCACAAACAGCATCACTTTACGTTTGCGCGAATTGCTCGCGTCTTGAGTGTCGTCAGGGGTTGGAGTTGTATCGACTGTGGCCATGACAAGTACCTTGAATTAGTGGTTCAGCGTGGCTGGGGTTGCGTTGGCCGCGGTCAGGGTTTCGCCCTGAAAGCCGCCGCCCAGCGCTTGCATCAGTTGAATCGACAGGTCGATCTGCTCGGCATTCAGGTTGGCCAGCTGACGCTGGGCCTGGAGCAATTGCTGCTCGATGCTGAGCACGTCCAGGTAGTTACCGATGCCGGAACCGTAGCGCTGGACCACGGTGTTGTAAGAATCCTGGGCAATGTCGGTGGCGTGTTGCTGGGCACCGATTTGCCGGCCGATATCGCGCAACTGGTTGATGGTGTCGCTGACATCGCCCAGGGCTTTCACCAGGCTTTTGTTGTACTGCGCCACCGCGAGGTCGTAATCGGCGTCGCGGGAATCGAGGTCGGCACGCAGGCGGCCACCGTCGAAAATCGGTACCGAGATCGTCGGCGCGATGTTGAAGAAGCGACTCGCCGAACCGAACATCGCATCGCCCAGCAACGACTCCACACCCGCCGCTGCACTGAGATTGAGGTTGGGGTAGAACCGGGTCTTGCCCGCCGCGATGTTTTTGCTCGCGGCCTCAACCCGCCAGCGCGCCGCCACCAGGTCCGGGCGACGACCGAGCAACTCCGCCGGCAGCACCGACGGCAACGCCACGGCGCTGGTCTGAAGCACTTTCGGTCGGGCGATTTCATTGCCGCGATCCGGGCCTTTGCCCAACAGCACCGCCAAGGCGATTTTCGCGCTTTGCAGGCGTTTCTCGGCGTCGATCAGGCTGGCTTCGGCACTGGCCTCCAGGCTTTCGGTCTGCTGGAACTGGTACTGGCTGTCGATCCCCGAGCTCAGGCGACGCTGGCTGAGGTCGAGCATTTGCCGGGTGCGCTTGAGGTCTTCGCTGGCCAGGTCATGGATGATGTGCGCCTGCCCCAGATCGCTGTAAGCGCGGGCAACGTCGGCGGACAAGGTCAGCTGCGCGGCCTGCTGATCGACTTCGGCGGCGCGGGCCTCGCCCAATGCGGCTTCCCAGGCGTCGCGCTGACCGCCCCAGAGGTCGAAGTTGTAATTGAAAGTGGCACCAACGTTGCGCACGGTGGAGTAGGTGCCGCCCTGCCCGCTCGGGTCCTGATCGCGAGCCAGACGCGAACGGCTGACGCCGGCGCTGGCATCGAGGGTCGGCATCCGCTCGGCGTCGGCTGCATAGGCGGCGGCGCTGGCCTGATGGGCCCGGGCGTCGGCGATTTGCATGTCGGGGCTGTCGTGCAAGGCTTCGCGGATCAGACCGTCGAGTTGCGGATCGCCAAGGCTTTTCCACCAGTCGCTTTTCGGCCACGCCGCGGGCGACAGAGTCACGCCGTTGAGGGATTGCCCGGCCTTGAGATTTTTCGCATCGAGGCTGACGCCTTCGGTGGTCAGGCCGCTGTAACTGGCGCAACCGGCGAGGCTCATGGCCAACAGCACCAGGCTCAGGCCGCTACGCAGGCTTTTACTGTTCATGGCCACCTACCCGCAGCAGAGTGATCGAGTCACCCGCCGCCACCAGAATTTTCTTCAGGATCTGTTCCAGGGTTTTCAATTCTTCCGGGGTGATGGCGCCGGCCAGTTCATTCATCGCGTCGGCGCCGATCTGCGGCAGCTGGTCGGTCAGCTGCTGGCCCTGTTCGGTCAGCACCAGCTGAACCTGACGCCGGTCTGCCTCAGAGCGTTGGCGGGCGAGGAAACCTTTCTGTTCCAGACGATCGAGCATGCGGGTCATCGAACCGCTGTCCAGCGACAGGTGACGACACAGCTCGGCCGGGGTATCGACGCCGAACTGGGCCATGATGATCAGCACTTTGAACTGCGCGGCGGTAATGCCGTGGGGCTCCATGTGCGTGTCGATGATCCGGTCCTTGAGCAGCGCGGCGCGCCCGAGCAAAAGGCCGAGGTGGCAATTATGGAAATCGTATGAGGTGAAATGTTTCATCTGACCACCGATTAGCTGCCTAGGCAGAGAATGTATGTCGAGATGTTACTGCCTAGGCAGCGAATGTCAATGCAATAGTTAGGATGCTTTGTATTTGGTTGATAAACGGGGCCGGATTATGCGGTGGACGTTCTGACGCCATCGCGGGCAAGCCCGCTCCCACAAGGTTCGGTGTGATCCCTGTGGGAGCGGGCTTGCCCGCGATTGGGGGCGACGCGGTATCTGGAAGAAAAACGCGGGTTTAGAAATCCCGCTTGTAGAAGATGTCCAGCGAACTGGCCACGCCGCTGGCGGCTTCGAGGTAGACCTTTTTGCTCAGTTTGTAGCGCAAGGCGATGGTGTTGGCCGGTTCGAACACGCCGACGCCATAACGCAGGCTGAGTTTTTCCGAGATGTTGCCGCTGGCCACTACGGCGGTGCTGGTGCCGCTGCCTTGGGTATCGAGCTGGAAATCCTGAATGCCCAGGTCCTTGGCCAAGCCGCTGGTCACACCCGAACTGCCCATCAAACCCAACCCGAGAGCGGCCTGTGCGAGCATGTTGTTGTCTTCACCGGTAGTGCTCAGCGGACGCCCCAGCACCAGATAGGACAATGCCTGCTCCTGACTCATCGCCGGTTCGGAAAAGATCTGCGTGGTCGGCTGCTCGGCGCTGCCACTCAGGCGAATACCGGCAATGACATCGTCGGTCTGGCGAATCGCTTCGATGTCCAGATACGGCTGATCGATGGGACCGGCAAACAACAGACGCGCCCGGCGCACCGTCAGTCGCTGACCGTAGGCGCGGTAACGCCCGTCGTTGAGCCACAGCTCGCCACGGGTGTCCATGTTGTCGCCAATGTGCACTTGGCCTTGCAGATTGGCAGTGAGGCCGAAGCCGGCAAAGCTGAGTTTGTCCTGCCCAACCACTACATCGATGTCCATCGCCATGGCCATCGGTGGTTTGCCCTTTTCGGTCTGCTGACCGATGATCACCGTGTCATCGGAGACCTTGACGGTCGATGGCGGCAGTTCGCGCACGGTGATTTCGCCCTTGGGCACCAGCACTTTGCCGACGATTGCCAGTCTGTCGTCCTTCATGGAAATCTTCAGGTCCGGCGCGACTTCCAGCGCGGCGTAGGGCTCGACGGTGACCGGCAACTGCGAGCCCTTGAGTGCCAGGTCCACGACCAGCGCCTGACCCCAGGCGATGTTGCCATTGAGGCTGCCCTGCCCGCTCTTGCCGCTTTTCCAGCCGCCATTCAGCTGCACGGTTTCGCCGGCAATCACAGCTTGAAGTTGCAAGGCTTCGAGCGCCATCGGCAGTTCAGGCCCGGAGATTTCACCGTCGCGCAGCTCAAGGTTGCCGTTGACCAGCGGCGCCAGCAGTCCGCCAGACAGTGTGCCGCTGCCGTTCAAATGCCCGGAGAGTTTCTCGACCATCGGCACAAACGGCCGCGCCACCGACAAGTCCAGACCACTGAGGCGGAATGAACCGGACAGCGGTTTGTTCTTCGGCAGCGGATTGATCTGCGCCTGAACCATCAGCTCACCGAGCTTGCCGCCGACAAAGTTGAGGTCGGTGTCGATGCGTTTAGGCGTGAGTTTGCTGGTGAGCTTCAGGGTCTGGTACGGGAAGTCCAGCCATTGCTCCTTCTCGCGCATACGCAAGGTGCCGCCGCTGGCGTCGATGCTGATTTGGCCGTTCGGGCCGCTGGCCGGCAAGTCCAGTTGCAGGTCGGCGTTGAGCTTGCCCTTCCAGGCGAAATCCTTTGGTAGCCATTGCGCCAGGCTGTCGATGGGGAACTGCTTGAGGTGATAACGCAGTTTCGGCTCGGGCATCAAGCGCTGGTCTTCGCCACACAGGCTGGCCGGGCCGGACATCCAGCAATGGGCGCCGAAGTTGATTTTGCCGTCCGCCAGTCGCTCAAGCTTCGCCGGATTTTGCAGTTTCCAGTCCTGACCGCCGGCCTGGATATCGCCACTGGCCAGACGCCCACGCCAATTGCCCTTGTCCAGCGTGCCATCAAGACCAAGCGCCAGTTTCAGCTTCGGTCCTTGCAGGTCGAGGGCGAGCTTCTGATTTTTGATGTCGCCCTGACCGCTGGCGGTCAACGTGCCCAGTGACGTGTCACCGGTCTGAATGCCACTGCCCTTGAGGTCGATTTTCGCGCGCTGGGCGCTGTCGAGGGTGGCGTCCAGATTGAGGCTTTGCAGGCGATTGTCTTCGAACGCCAGTTGCGTGCCTTGCAGACCGAGCTTGCCTTGTGGCGCCTTGAGCGTGCCGGCGACATCGACCTGACCATTGAGCTGACCACGCAGTTGCGGCCAGAGTTGGGCCAGGCGTGGCAGCTTGATGTCGATCCGGCCGGCGAGTTTCTGTTGCAGGCTGCCCTGGCCGTTGATGCTGTTGTCACCAAGGCGAATCTGCAACGCGCTGAGGTTCCATTGCTCGCCGCCGCCATCGGCCTTGGCTTGCAACACCGCCGGTTGCCCGCGCAGCTTGCCTTTCAGGTCCAGGTCGGCGGTCAGGCTGAGCGTTTCATTCTTCATTTCACCTTTGCTGCGCAAGGGACCGGCCAACGTGCCCGGTAGCTCCGCGAGCCAGTACGCCGGGTTGATTGCCGAGAGGTCCAGCGCCGTATCCCAGGCGATACCGTCGGCAAACTGCAGATTCAGGTGCCCCTCGGCCTTGCCCTGCCCGGCTTCAAGCTTGAATTGCGGCAGGTGGATTTGGGTTAGGTTGCCGCTGAACGGACTGTTCAGACTGAACGCTCCGGCCGGGCCATCCAGCGCAGCCTTGAAGTTACCGATGTAGTTGCCGTCCGTGTAGGAGACCTCACCGTTGAAGCTGCGCAGCGCCACTTGCGGCTCGTCGATCAACGGATAGAGACGGTGCCACGGGAAGTCCAGCCAGTCGATTTTTGCATCAGCACTCAGGCCTTTGCTCCAGTCCACTTGCCCGGTGAGCTTGAGGCTTTGTTTGTCGTTGGCCGTCAGGTCAAGGCCGGCGATTTGCGCGCCCTTGGCATCGACCTTGCCTTGCAGCAACAGCGCAACCGGGCCTTGCTCTGCGGGTAACGTGGCTTTGCCGAGCAACTGGTAACCGTTTTTCAGGTCGCCGTCACCGGTGAGTTCCAGTTGATTGAGTTGCAGGGTGTCCGGTAGATCAGCACTGGCCTTGAAGCCGTCGGCGGTGATCCGCACTTTGGCCGGGAGGTTTTCCACCAGCGGTTGCAGCTCGCCAGTGAGTTGGCCGTTCAGGTAGCCGCTGCTGTCGGCTTTCAGGTTCAGGGTTTTCAGTAGATCGCCATCGACCTTCAGGGCCAGTGTCCATGGCTCGGTACCCGGCGCCGGCAAGGTCAGTTTGCCTTCAGCGGTCAGCGGCCAGTTACCGCTCGGTTGCAGCAGGCCGGAGAGGTTCAGGCTCAGTTCATCACGCTGCAAGTGCACCGAGTCGATCTGCAAACCCTTCTCGGTCCAGTGCGCCGCCAGTTGCAGCCCCTTGAGTTCTTCACTGCCGTTGAACAGCAGGCGGCCGATTTTGACGTCGCCCAATTCGATGGCCAGCGGCAATTTCAAGTCCGGGAGACTGATCGGCCCGCTGCCTTGCTCTTCCACGCCCGGCGGGAATTGCAGGCTGACCTGCTCGGCCTGCAGTTGCTCGATGCACAATGTCATGCGCATCAGGCACAGCGGCGACCAGGCGAAAATTGCTTTGTTCAGCTCAACCCGACTGTTGTCCTGCTGCCACAGCAGATGATCGGCGCTCCACTGCCCACCCAAACGGCCCTGGAAATTCTCCACGGTCAAACCCGGCACAAACCCGAGCGCCCAACGACTGCCCGTCGGAGTGCCCAGCACGGTGACCAGTGTCAGCACGACCAGCATCAGCAGTGCCGGAATCGCCAGCAGCGTTATTTTCAAACCACGCTTCACAGCTCAGGCCCCATGGAAAAGTGCAATCGAATGCCGCCGTCGTCGTCCATCGCGTGGGCCAGGTCGAGGCGAATCGGCCCGACCGGCGAGACCCAGCGCACGCCAATACCGACACCGGTCTTGAGGTTCGGCAGTTCGAGTGTGTTGAAGGAGTTGCCCTGGTCGATGAAGGTCGCGACCCGCCATTTTTCGGCGATGGAGTATTGATACTCGACGCTGCCGGCCACCATGTAGCGGCCACCGATACGGTCGCCATCGGAGTTTTCCGGGGACAGGCTCTGGTAGTCGTACCCGCGCACGCTCTGATCGCCACCGGCGAAGAAGCGCAAGGACGGCGGCACCGATTTGTAGCCGTTGGTGGCGCTGCCGCCGACCTGCACCCGACCGAGCAAACGGTGTTTGTCGAAGACCGTGGTCAGGCCTTTGACCAGCGCCGTGCCGTAGATCAGGTTGGTGTCCGAACCCAATCCT
The DNA here is from genome assembly GCF_000282375.1 of Pseudomonas sp. GM50. Classification (GTDB taxonomy): domain Bacteria; phylum Pseudomonadota; class Gammaproteobacteria; order Pseudomonadales; family Pseudomonadaceae; genus Aquipseudomonas. Next base: position 29,216 of record NZ_AKJK01000122.1, on the reverse strand, counting down.
TCCTTGGCGACTTTGGTTTCGAATTGCAGGCGATAACCGTTGTGCGGGTCAATGCGATTGTCGCTTTTCAGGTACGAATAGCTCACGCCGGGCATCAGTAAGGTGCTGAGCCCCGAATCGTCACCGAGTTGGTATTCCTCGCGTTGCCACTTGAGCGACACCACCCGCTGCCAACCGCTGGGCAACTTGCTGTGCCACTCGGGGCCGAGGGTCAGCAGCTTGCTGAGGGTGTCGGTGCCAGCGATTTCTTCATATTGATAACCACCGGCAAAGCGCAGTTTGTCGGTCAATGGCGGGTCCAGCGGAACGTCGTAAAACAGCCCGACGTTCTGCCGTGGCGCCGAAATCTCGGCCTCCCAGCCATAACTGTGCCCCTGAGGATTAACCCAGTGGCGGGTCCAGTTGGCTTTGACCCGTGGACCGACGTCGGTGGAAAAACCCAGACCCAACCCCATGGTCCGTGGCTTGCGGGTTTCCAGTTTGACCGCCACCGGGATCACGTCGTCCTTGGACGCGGTCGGCGCCGCGTCCACGCGCACGCCCTCGAAATAGCCGCTCGATTGCAGCGCCTGATTGAGTTCGGCGATCAGTTCAGAGTCATAGGGCGCACCGGCCTTGAACGGCACCATGCGTTGCAGCAGGTCTTCGTCGAACGGCGTGTCGCCTTCAAAACTGACCTTGCCCAGCGCATAGCGCGGGCCGCTGTCGTAGATCAATTCGATGTCGGCGACGCCAGCCCGCGGGTCCACCAACAGTTTCTGGCGGGTGAAGCGCCCACTGAAAAAACCGTAGCGCGAGGCCTGGTTCTGGATCAGCCGCTTGGCGTCTTCGTAACGGCCATGGTTAAGCACTGCGCCGGGTTTGAGCAGGTCGCTTTTCGGTACACGAAAGGATTTGAACGAGGCCGCCGGACCGTCGATGCGCACCGTGACGTTGCGCAAATGGATCGGCTCGCCGGGGTCGATATTCAACACCAGGCGCGGCGTCTTGCCGCCCTTCACGTCGCTGTCGATTTGCGGCTGGTAATAACCCAAGGCCTGGGCGGCCTTGCGCGCCTGTTCTTCGGCGCCACGACTGAAGCGCAGCAAGGCTTCTTCATCGCGATCGCCGAGGCTACCGATATAGCCTTCTATATTGGCCTTCAGTTCATCGTTGGACGGTTTGATCCGCACATCCAATTCACTTTGCGCCAGCGCCGCGCAGCTGGAGATCAGCATCAGCACGCCACTGGTAAATCTTCGTGGAAACTTCATAGGCGCGGATGCTATCACGAGCTTGGGAGCGTGATAGAGCCTGGCGTGCGCTGAAAGTTCTACCTTTATCCCGTTGCTGTTTGTAACACCTGCGGGTTGGCGTGGAAAAATACGTGTTCACGAATCGGTCCTACAGCCACTTCGCCGATTTCCTCGTAGCCCTGACGCTTATAGAACTCCAGATAACGAGGATTCCCGGTGTCGAGGATCACGCCTTGGGAGTGTTCATCGACCGCGCACCAGTTATGGACTGCCTGCAGCAATTGCTCGCCAAAGTGCTTGCCCTGGAATTGCGGATGAACCCCCAGTAATGGCAAAACATGCACCGAGTCGGACGGCACGCACGCCATCACGGCGGCGTGGTAATCGAGGTAGCGTCGGGTACAGCGAAACCCGGTGCTGAGCACCATCCGCAGGCGCCAGGCCCAGCTTTCGGTAATGCCCAGGCGGCGTTGTGGCGGTGCAATCAGGGCGATGCCGATCAAGCGGTCGTTGACCAGCAGGCCGATGGCCGGCAGATCCTGCAAAAAGTGTTGTTTGACCAGTTCGCGCACCGTCGCCCTAACTCGTTGTTCATAACCGGGGCGTTCGGCTTCGAACAGGTAGCCGAACGTCGGCTCGTGCCGGTACGCCTGGTACAACAGGGAGCGGGCTTCACGGGAATAGCCGCTGTCGAGCATGTGAATATCGGCGATGACGGTCGAGGTTTCGGGCATAACGGTGGTTCTCCCCTGGGCGCGGCTCAGAAGGCCGCGTTCTTATTGGTACGAGCCTGTGGGTGGCTTCACAGTTCCCCAGACAGGTATAGACCAAGCCGGGATCTTCATCGACCGGGCTGACGCCTTCGCGGGCAAGCCTCGCTCCTACAAATTGGGTGTCGATCATTTAATTATGGCTCGACGCGAACCTTGTAGGAGCGAGGCTTGCCCGCGAAGAGGTCCAATCTGCCAACACATCTCTGACAGAACACAACGAATCGCCTCACCCCAAGGCTGGCCCCATTCCTACATGTCAGCTAGCATCGCATTTTTGCCAGGACTGCCGACCATGAAGATCGTCTCCTTCAACATCAACGGGCTGCGCGCTCGCCCGCATCAGCTGGCGGCGCTGATTGAGAAACATCAACCGGACGTGATCGGGTTGCAGGAAACCAAGGTCCACGACGACCAGTTTCCCCTGGCCGAGGTTCAGGCACTGGGTTATCACGTGCATTTCCATGGGCAAAAAGGCCATTACGGCGTGGCCCTGCTCTCGCGCCAGGAGCCGATTGCGCTGTACAAAGGTTTCGCCACTGACGAAGAAGACGCTCAGCGGCGCTTCATCTGGGGCACGTTCGCCGACGCAAATGGCGTGCCGGTGACCATCATGAACGGCTATTTTCCACAGGGCGAAAGCCGCGATCACCCCACCAAATTCCCGGCCAAGCAACGTTTCTACAGCGATTTGCAGCAGTTGCTGGAAAGCCAGTTCAGCAACGACCAGCCAATTGTGGTGATGGGCGATGTGAACATTTCCCCGGAAGACTGCGACATCGGCATCGGCCCGGACAACATGAAACGCTGGCTGAAAACCGGCAAGTGCAGCTTCCTGCCAGAAGAACGCGAATGGATGGCTCGCCTGAAGAATTGGGGCCTGGTGGACAGCTTCCGTCACCTGAACCCAGACGTTGCCGACCGTTTCAGCTGGTTTGACTACCGTAGCCGCGGTTTTGAGGATGAGCCCAAGCGCGGGCTGCGGATTGACCTGATCATGGCGTCCCATGGGTTATTGCCGCGAGTGAAAGATGCCGGCGTGGATTACGACTTGCGCGGGATGGAAAAACCCTCCGACCACGCACCGATCTGGCTTGAGTTGAGCTGATCCGGCGGCGTTGCTGATCGTTCCCACGCTCTGCGTGGGAATGCATCCCGTGATGCTCTGCGTCACATCAAGAGCGGAACGCGGAGCGTCCCCGGCGGCGTTCCCACGCAGAGCGTGGGAACGATCACTGTCATCGTTCAGAAACCTTACTGACTTATTCTCCCGGCACTTTCTTTGGCTTCATTAGGTGCCGGCATGACGCTGCGCGTGTTGTTCCTGTTGCTGCTCGGTGCTGTGCTGCCGATGTCGGCGTCGGCCGGCGATTTGCCGACGCCCGAACGTGGCCCGGTGTTGCGCATTCAGGGCTCCAACACCATTGGCGCGGCATTGGGCCCGGCGCTGGTCGAGGGCTTGATGCGTGAACAGGGCCTGCTCAAGGTTCACCGCGAGACCCCGGACAAAGCCAACGAACAACGCATCGTCGGCGAAACCGTTCAGGGACGCCGAGTCGAGGTGGAGGTCGCGGCCCACGGTTCCAGCACCGGGTTCAAAGCCCTGAAAAACGCCTGGGCCGATCTCGCGGCCTCGTCGCGCCCGATCAAGGACAGCGAACGGCTGGATCTCGAACCGCTGGGCGACCTGAAAAGCCCGGTTGCCGAGCAAGTCATCGCCATCGATGGGCTGGCAATCATCCTTCATCCGCACAATCCGTTGAAGCAACTCAACACCGTACAACTGGCGCGAATCTTCAGCGGCGAAGCGAAAACCTGGGAAGAACTCGGCGGCACCGGTGGGACGATTCATCTCTATGCGCGGGATGATCAATCGGGCACCTATGACACGTTCAAGGAACTGGTCCTCAGCCCGCGTGGAAAAACCCTGAGCGGCAACGCGAAACGCTTCGAATCCAGCGAGCAGTTGTCCGACGCGGTCAGTCTGGACCCGCAAGGCATCGGCTTCATCGGCTTGCCTTATGTGCGCCAGGCCAAAGCCGTAGCGATTGTCGATGGCGACTCCCAGGCCATGCTGCCGGTCAATAGCCTGATCGCGACGGAAGATTACCCGCTGTCCCGTCGGCTGTTCTTTTACCTGCCGCCGAATGGGAAAAATCCCTGGGCCAAGGCCTTGGTGAAGTTTGCCCAAAGCAGCAAAGGCCAGGCGGTCGTCGCGGCCAATGGTTTTATCGCGCAGACCGTTCAGGCCATGGCCGTCACGCCGAATGCGCTGATGCCTGAGGGTTATCAGGCACTCAGTCGCCATGCCCAGCGGCTGACGGTGAATTTTCGTTTCGAAGAGGGCAGCGCGACACTGGACAACAAGGCCCGACAGGACCTGTCGCGGGTGCTCGACTATATAAAGCAGCACGACAAAACCAATCGACAGGTGACGCTGGTGGGGTTTGGCGACGCCAAGAGCGACCCGGCGCGGGCGGACCTGCTGTCGAAACTGCGGGCCATGGCGGTGCGGCGAGAATTGGTGAAAAGCGGCGTGGTGTTTCGCGAGATTCGCGGTTTCGGCGCCGAGATGCCGGTGGCGACCAACAGCGGGGATGAGGGACGGATCAAGAATCGGCGGGTTGAGGTTTGGGTGTATTGAAGTGAACACCGAACAATGTGGCTTGGGGGCTTACTGTGGCGAGGGGGCTTGCCCCGTTGGACCGCGAAGCGGGCCTAAAACCGGCCACCGCATTTTTCCTGGAAAGACGCGGTGTACAATTTACGACTGCTGCGCAGCCGAACGGGGCGGTGCGGCGTTCCGACAAGCCCCCTCGCCACAGGTTGTCAGTGACCGCTACGCATCATTTCCTTCGGTACATACTTGCCAATCTCGAACTTGCCGATCGCCGCGCGGTGCACTTCGTCCGGGCCGTCGGCCAGGCGTAGCGTGCGTTGCATGGCATACATGTAGGCCAGCGGGAAATCGTTGGAAACCCCTGCCCCGCCATGGATCTGGATCGCCCGATCGATCACCCGCAATGCCACGTTCGGCGCGACGACTTTGATCTGTGCGATTTCGCTCTTCGCCACCTTGTTGCCAACGGTGTCCATCATGTATGCGGCTTTCAACGTCAGCAGGCGCGCCATGTCGATCTCCATCCGCGAATCGGCGATTTTGTCGATGTTGCCGCCCAGACGCGCCAGGGGTTTGCCGAACGCGGTGCGGTTGACCGCACGTTTGCACATCAGCTCCAACGCACGCTCGGCCATGCCGATCGAACGCATGCAGTGGTGAATCCGGCCTGGGCCGAGGCGACCCTGAGCAATTTCGAAGCCGCGTCCTTCACCCAACAGGACGTTTTCGTACGGCACCCGGACGTTTTCGAACAGTACTTCGGCGTGGCCGTGAGGCGCATCGTCGTAACCGAACACCGGCAGTGGACGGACAATCTTCACGCCCGGGGTATCCACCGGCACCAGAATCATCGAGTGCTGCGCGTGGCGCGGTGCATCCGGATTGCTCAGGCCCATGAAGATCAGGATCTTGCAGCGCGGATCGCAGGCCCCTGAGGTCCACCATTTCTTGCCGTTGATCACCCATTCGTCGCCATCACGCACGGCGCGGGCGGCCATGTTGGTGGCGTCGGACGAGGCCACGTCCGGCTCGGTCATGGCGAACGCCGAACGAATCTCGCCGCGCAACAGCGGTTCGAGCCAGCGTTGCTTCTGTTCTTCATTGGCGTAACGCACCAGCACTTCCATGTTGCCGGTGTCCGGGGCGGAGCAGTTGAACGGTTCAGGACCGAGCAGCGAGCGGCCCATGATTTCCGCCAATGGCGCGTATTCGAGGTTGGTCAGGCCGGCGCCGAGTTCGGATTCAGGCAGAAACAAATTCCACAGGCCTTCAGCTTTGGCCTTGAGTTTGAGTTCTTCCATGATCGCTGTCGGCTGCCAGCGATCGCCCTCGGCGACCTGGCGTTCGAACACCGCTTCAGCGGGATAAACGTAGGTGTCCATGAACGCGGTCACGCGCTCACGCAGTTCTTGCACTTTGGGCGAATAAGCGAAATCCATGGGCAGCTACCTTCTAAAGGGAGGTTGTTCAGGTCATGCAATCGATGCTAGAACAGCGTTGATAATTTACCTAGCCTATTCTCGGCGTGTATTAACATTCATCACCGATATATGATCGACTGATCGAGCTACCTTCCTAAAACAAGAGCAGAGAGCGCAGCGCAATGAATCTGAGCAAGGTCGACCTCAACCTTTTCATCGTCTTCGACGCGATCTACACCGAAGCCAACCTGACGCGCGCCGGGCAAATTGTCGGCATTACTCAACCGGCAGTCTCGAACGCTCTGGCCCGCCTGCGCGAGACCTTCAACGATCCGCTTTTCGTGCGCACCGCCCAAGGCATGGTGCCGACGCCGATGGCGCAGAACATCATCGGCCCCGTGCGCAACGCCCTCTCCTTGCTGCGAGTGTCGGTGCAGGAAAGCCGCATTTTTAACCCGTTACAGGCGGTCAAGACCTACCGCATCAGCATGACCGACCTCACTGAAGCGGTGATCCTGCCGCCGCTGTTCCAGCGCCTGCGACGCCTGGCGCCGACGGTGATCATCGAAAGCTTCTTGTCCAAACGTCGCGAGACCACCAAGGAACTGGCGGCCGGGCGTCTCGATTTCGCGGTGGATGCGCCGCTCAACACCGACCCGCAGGTGCGTCACGTCAAGTTGATGGAGGACCGTTACGTGTGCGCCATGCGCAAGGGCCATCCGTTGGCGGGCAAAGAGAAATTCACCCTCGACGATTATCTGTCCCTGACCCACATCCATATCTCCAGCCGGCGCAGCGGTCTGGGTTATGTCGATCTGGCCCTGGGCAAAATGGGCATCCAGCGCAAGATCGCCCTGCGCTCCCAGCATTACCTGATGGCGTCCCAGGTGTTGCAACAGACTGACATGGTCATGACCGTGCCGGAACGCTTCGCCCGTCGCCATGACTTGTACGCGGTGAACCTGCCGGTTAAAGAGGTTCCTCCGGTGGAAACTCACCTCTACTGGCACGAAAGCACCGACCAGGACCCGGCCAACCGCTGGATGCGCGAGCAAATGATCGAGTTGTGCCAGCAGGTTACGGCGCATGAGAAGAAGCTCGATAAGGTGTAGGACTTTGGACCGCGTCATCGTTCTTCGCGGGCAAGCCTCGCTCCTACAAGGTTAAATGATCGACACCAAACCTGTAGGAGCGAGGCTTGCCCGCGAAGAGGCCGGTAATACCAACGAAGATCCATGCCCCTTGACGTAAACGTCAACCTGCCATTAGCTTAGCGCCATGACCTTTTTCGAGCGCTTCCATGAGCAGCCAGACCTATAGCATTTCCGACCTCGCCCGCGAGCTCGACATCACCACCCGGGCCATTCGCTTCTATGAAGAGCAAGGCCTGCTCAGCCCCGAGCGCCGCGGCCAGGAACGCATTTATTCGCCCCGTGACAAGGTCAGCCTGAAGCTGATTCTGCGGGGCAAGCGCATTGGTTTTTCCCTGGCCGAATGCCGCGAGCTGATCGAGCTTTATGACCCCTCCAGCGGTAACACCAAGCAACTGCACAGCATGCTGGCGAAAATCGCCGAGCGTCGGGAACAACTCGAACAGCAATTGCTGGACATCGAACAGATGAAACTGGAACTCGATACGGCCGAAGAGCGCTGTACCCAGGCGTTGGAACAGACGATCAAGAGCCAGCAGCTCGTGTAGGAGCTGAGCTTGCTCGCGAAAGCGGTATGTCCTTCAACATTGATGTCGACTGACCTGACGCTTTCGCGAGCAAGCTCAGCTCCTACAGGGTTCTGTGAACATTCATACAATTTCAACAGGTCCATTGCCATGTCCCTACCCACCCACGTACGCCTGGTCGAAGTCGGCCCCCGCGACGGTTTGCAAAACGAAGCCCAGCCCATCAGCGTTGCGGACAAAGTGCAACTGGTTGACGCGCTGACCGCCGCAGGCCTGGGCTATATAGAAGTCGGCAGTTTCGTCTCGCCCAAATGGGTGCCGCAAATGGCCGGTTCCGCCGAGGTCTTCGCGCAGATCAAGCGCAAGCCGGGCGTGACCTATGGCGCCCTCGCCCCCAACCTGCGGGGCTTTGAAGACGCCATTGCCGCCGGGGTCAAGGAAGTCGCGGTGTTCGCTGCTGCGTCCGAAGCATTTTCCCAGCGCAACATCAATTGCTCGATCAGCGAGAGCCTGGAGCGTTTCGTGCCGATCATGGATGCCGCCAGACAACACGGCGTCAGCGTGCGCGGTTACGTGTCCTGTGTGCTGGGCTGCCCTTACGAAGGTGATGTCGCGCCTGCACAAGTCGCCCGGGTTGCTCGTGAGCTTTATGCCATGGGCTGCTACGAGGTTTCACTGGGAGACACCATCGGCACCGGCACTGCCGGCGCGACCCGCAAGATGTTCGAAGTGGTCTCGGCCGATGTGCCACGTGAAAAACTGGCCGGGCACTTTCACGATACCTATGGCCAGGCCATGGCCAACATCTACGCCAGCCTGCTGGAAGGCATCGCGGTGTTCGACAGCTCCATCGCCGGCCTCGGCGGCTGCCCGTACGCCAAGGGCGCCAGCGGCAATGTCGCGACCGAAGACGTGGTTTACCTGCTCAACGGCCTGGGTATCGAGACCGGAGTCGACCTGGACGCCTTGATTCGGGCCGGCCAACAGATTTGCGCGGTGCTGGGGCGCCCTACGGGTTCGCGCGTCGCCAAGGCTCGCAGCGCACAGTGACAGTGTGGATGTGTCCGGGTGTTACCGCGTGTGCAGAAACGTGGGCGGAAGCGAGTAACACGGAAACAAATTGTCGGGTTTGGGTCGGATGAAAAATCCTACGAAAAACTCAAAGCATTGAATTTAAAGGGTTTTTAAAAGTTGGCACGGCTTCTGCTATCTCTATGGCATAACAAGAATAAAAACTGCAAACCAATAAAAATAAGACGTAACGACTCTGACATAACAAGAACAACACGGCAGAGACGCAGCTAACAGATTTTTTTGGAGAGGATGTGCTTTTCAGGGTGCTTTTCGAAGTAACCCGCAACCGGGCAGAGAACAATAAAACTACCTTCAGGTAGCTCCCGAACTGGTTGGATCGCTTGGCGAAAAAGTAGATCAGCGCTCAAAAAAATACGTTTGCTCTTGATCCCGGATGGGGATCGACAAAAACAGCGGTAAAGGGCCACGGTTGCCAAAAACAACAACAGACCGCCCCTCAATAATAAAAAAAGAGCACGTAACGACAAAATTAAAGGGGAGCTTCGGCTCCCCTTTGTGCTTTCTGGTGTTTGCCATTTCCACTGCCCCCCCTGTGGGAGCGAGCCTGCTCGCGATAGCGGTGGTTCAGCCGACATCTATATTGGATGTGCTGCCGTCATCGCGAGCAGGCTCGCTCCCACAAGGAATTGTGGTCAGGCGTGATTACCTCGCAGCTCCTCAACGCTGATCTCACGCATCCGAAACTTCTGGATCTTCCCAGTCACCGTCATTGGAAACTCCTCGACGAACTTGAAGTAACGCGGCGTCTTGAAGTGCGCGATGCGCTCCTTGCACCAGGCTTGCAGTTCCTGCTCGGTGGCGCTGTGGCCGGGGTGGAATTTGATCCAGGCGACGATCTCTTCACCATAGCGGGAACAAGGAATGCCGATCACTTGCACGTCGGCTACCGCCGGGTGGGTGAAGAAGAACTCTTCCAGCTCCCTTGGGTAAACATTCTCACCGCCGCGGATGATCATGTCCTTGTTACGCCCGGCGATGCACACGTAGCCTTCGTCATTCATGCTCGCCAGATCGCCGGTGTGCATCCAGCCCGCTTCATCAATAGCCTCGGCGGTGCCTTGCGGGTTGTTCCAGTAGCCGAGCATCACGCTGTAGCCTCGAGTACACAGCTCACCGATGGTGCCGCGCGGTACCAGGTTGCCCGCCTCGTCGATGATTTTGCTTTCCAGTTGCGGCTGGGTTCGACCAACGGTGGTGACGCGCAATTCCAGCTCGTCTGACGGACCGGTCTGCAAAGACACGGGGCTGGTTTCCGTCATGCCGTAGGCAATCTGCACTTCGCTCATGTGCATTTCATTGATAACCCGGCGCATCACCTCGATCGGGCAGGTCGCCCCGGCCATGATCCCGGTGCGCAGGCTCGACAGATCAAACTCCGCGCGCTTGGGCTGATCGAGCATGGCGATGAACATGGTCGGTACGCCGTAAAGCGCGGTGGCTTTTTCTTCGGCGACGGTGCTCAGCGTCAGCAATGGATCGAAGGCGTCGTTGGGGTAAATCATGGTACTGCCGTGGGTGACGCAGCCGAGATTGCCCATGACCATGCCGAAGCAGTGGTAAAGCGGCACAGGAATCACCAGCCGATCATTGGCCGTCAGCCCGAGGCTTTCGCCGACCATGTAACCGTTGTTGAGAATGTTGTAATGACTGAGGGTCGCGCCCTTGGGGAAACCGGTGGTGCCGGAGGTGTACTGGATGTTTACCGCTTGATCGAAATGCAGACTGTCCTGGCGTTCGCGCAATTGCTCGACCGACACGCTGGCCGCCAAATCAGTCAGCTGCGACCACGGCAGGAAACCCGATGGCGGCTGCGCATCCAGACTGATCACCCCGCGCAGTTCCGGCAAGCGTTCGCCCTGCAACTGGCCGATGGATTGCTCTGCCAATTCCGGTACCAGCCCCTGCAGCATGCCGTGATAGTCGGAGGTCTTGAAAGCCCCGGCACAGACCAGCCATTGGCAACCGGACTGCTTCAACACGTATTCGAGTTCGGAACTGCGGTAAGCCGGGTTGATGTTGACCAGGATCACGCCGATTTTCGCGCTGGCGAACTGGCTGATGCACCACTGGGCGCAGTTCGGTGCCCAGATACCCAGACGATCACCGGTCTGCAAGCCCAGCGCCAAAAATGCTCTGGCGTGCAGGTCGACGGCCTCTGCCAACTGCTGCCAGGTGTAACGCAGCTGTTGATGGCGCACGACCAGCGCCTCCCCGTTCGGGTATTGCGCGACCGTGTTATCGAACGCCTGACCGATGGTCATCGCCAGCAAGGCTTTGTCCTGGGAACCACGGGTATAGCTGCGCTGCGGGCTTGCACTGGGTTGATCCATGACGACCCCTATTGTCTTTATTGTAGGAGCGAGGCTTGCCCGCGATGGGAGCACCGCGGTGTAACTATACGACCGCGTTATCGTTCTTCGCGAGCAAGCTCAGCTCCTACAGAGTCGCTCAAGTTGACGTTAACGTAAAGGGTGATTGACAGCCATTCGTCACAGGCTTACGTTAACGTAAAGGTGAGAGCCGAATCACTGCCCTCCCCACCCTACAAAAAAGCCAAAAGGTGCCCCATGAGCTACCCATCCCTGAACTTTGCCCTCGGTGAAACCATCGACATGCTGCGCGATCAGGTTCAGTCCTTCGTCGCCAAAGAGATCGCCCCGCGCGCCGCTCAGATCGACATCGACAACCTGTTCCCCGCTGACCTGTGGCGCAAATTCGGCGACATGGGTCTGCTCGGCATTACCGTGCCAGAAGAGTACGGCGGCGCAGGCCTGGGTTACTTGGCGCACGTCGTCGCCATGGAAGAAATCAGCCGTGGCTCGGCCTCGGTCGCCCTGTCGTACGGCGCCCACTCCAACCTTTGCGTCAACCAGATCAACCGCAACGGTACTCACGAACAGAAAAGCAAATACCTGCCAAAACTGATCAGCGGCGAACACATCGGTGCCTTGGCCATGAGCGAACCGAATGCCGGTTCCGACGTGGTGTCGATGAAACTGCGCGCCGATAAACGTGGCGATCACTACGTGCTCAACGGCAGCAAAACCTGGATCACCAACGGTCCCGACGCCAATACCTATGTGATCTACGCCAAGACCGACCTGGAAAAAGGCCCGCACGGCATCACCGCGTTCATCGTCGAGCGTGACTGGAAAGGCTTCAGCCGCAGCAGCAAGTTCGACAAGCTCGGCATGCGCGGTTCCAACACCTGCGAGCTGTTTTTCGATGACGTCGAAGTCCCGGAAGAAAACATCCTCGGCGTACTCAACGGTGGCGTGAAAGTGCTGATGAGCGGCCTCGACTACGAGCGCGTGGTGCTTTCCGGAGGCCCGACCGGGATCATGCAGGCCTGCATGGACTTGATCGTTCCATACATCCACGACCGCAAACAGTTCGGCCAGAGCATCGGCGAATTCCAGCTGATCCAAGGCAAGGTCGCCGACATGTACACCCAACTCAATGCCAGCCGCGCCTACCTCTATGCGGTGGCCCAGGCCTGCGAGCGCGGCGAAACCGCCCGCAAGGACGCCGCCGGAGTCATCCTCTACAGCGCCGAATGCGCGACCCGAATGGCCCTCGACGCGATCCAGATTCTCGGTGGCAACGGCTATATCAACGAATTCCCGGCCGGTCGTCTGCTACGTGACGCCAAGCTGTATGAAATCGGTGCCGGCACCAGTGAGATCCGTCGCATGCTCATCGGTCGCGAACTGTTCAACGAAACCCGCTAAACGGAGCTGCACATGGCTATCCTGCATACCCAGCTCAACCCCCGTTCGGCAGAGTTCGCGGCCAATAGCGCGGCGATGCTCAAACAGGTCGACGCCCTGCACACCTTGCTCGCGCAAGTGCAGCAAGGTGGCGGCCCGAAGGCTCAGGAGCGTCACACATCTCGGGGCAAACTGCTGCCCCGTGAGCGGATCAATCGCCTGCTCGATCCGGGTTCGCCATTTCTCGAAATCAGCCAACTGGCGGCCTACGCGGTGTACGGCGAAGACGTTCCCGCCGCTGGCGTGATTGCCGGTATCGGTCGGGTGGAAGGCGTCGAATGCATGATCGTCGCCAACGATGCCACCGTGAAAGGTGGCTCGTACTACCCGCTGACGGTGAAAAAACACCTGCGCGCGCAAACCATCGCCCAACAAAATCGCCTGCCCTGCATCTATCTGGTGGACTCCGGCGGCGCCAACCTGCCGCGTCAGGATGAAGTGTTCCCGGACCGCGAACACTTCGGTCGGATCTTCTTCAACCAGGCCAACATGAGTGCCATGGGCATTCCGCAGATTGCGGTGGTCATGGGCTCGTGCACCGCCGGGGGCGCTTACGTACCAGCGATGGCCGATGAAGCGATCATGGTCCGTCAACAGGCGACGATTTTCCTCGCCGGCCCACCGCTGGTGAAAGCCGCGACGGGTGAAGTGGTCAGCGCCGAAGACCTCGGCGGGGCCGATGTGCACTGCAAGATTTCCGGGGTCGCCGACCATTACGCCGAGAGCGATGAACACGCCCTCGCATTGGCCCGGCGCAGCGTCGCCAACCTCAATTGGCGCAAGCTCGGTGAACTGCAACAGCGCACGCCGATCGCGCCGCTGTACAGCAGCGACGAGTTATACGGCGTGGTGTCGGCGGACGCCAAGCAACCGTTCGACGTGCGCGAAGTGATAGCACGGCTGGTGGACGGCTCGGTGTTCGATGAGTTCAAGGCACTGTTCGGCACGACATTGGTGTGCGGCTTTGCCCACCTGCACGGTTACCCGATCGCGATCCTCGCCAACAACGGCATCCTGTTCGCCGAAGCCGCGCAGAAAGGCGCGCACTTCATCGAACTGGCCTGCCAGCGCGGTATTCCATTGCTGTTCCTGCAAAACATCACCGGTTTCATGGTCGGCCAGAAATACGAAGCCGGCGGCATCGCCAAGCATGGCGCGAAACTGGTGACGGCCGTGGCCTGCGCCAAGGTGCCGAAATTCACCGTGATCATCGGCGGCAGCTTCGGTGCCGGTAATTACGGCATGTGCGGGCGGGCCTACGATCCACGTTTCCTGTGGATGTGGCCGAACGCACGGATCGGCGTGATGGGTGCCGAACAGGCGGCGGGCGTGCTGGTGCAGGTCAAGCGTGAGCAAGCCGAACGCAGTGGTCATGGTTTCAGCGCCGAGCAGGAAGCCGAGATCAAGCAACCGATCCTCGATCAGTATGAAGAACAGGGGCATCCCTATTATTCCAGCGCTCGACTGTGGGACGACGGTGTCATCGACCCGGCGCAGACCCGCGACGTGTTGGCCCTGGCCTTGTCGGCGTCGCTGAACGCACCAATCGAACCGAGCCGCTTCGGCGTGTTCCGGATGTGATTTTCTGTGGGAGCGGGCTTGTGTGGCGAGGGGGCTTGCCCCCGTTCGATTGCGAAGCAATCGTAAAACCGGTTATCGCGTTCGCGAGCAAGCACGCCCCCACAAGGACCGTGGAGACGGACAAAACATGAGCGACTTCAACACCCTCGAACTGCTGACCGACCCGCGGGGTTTTGCGACCCTGTGGCTCAGCCGTGAAGAAAAGAACAACGCCTTCAACGCCGAAATGATCCGCGAACTGATCCTTGCGCTGGACAAAGTGTCGAGCGATGCCAGTCTGCGTTTTCTGCTGATCCGTGGGCGCGGCAAGCATTTCAGCGCCGGTGCCGATCTGGCGTGGATGCAGCAATCGGCCGAACTCGATTACCACACCAACCTCGACGACGCCCGGGAACTCGCGGAGTTGATGTACAACCTCGCCAAGTTGAAAATCCCGACCGTGGCAGTGGTGCAAGGCGCGGCCTATGGCGGCGCGCTGGGCCTGATCAGTTGCTGCGACATGGCCATCGGTGCCGACGACGCACAGTTCTGCCTGTCGGAAGTGCGCATCGGCCTCGCGCCAGCGGTCATCAGCCCGTTCGTGGTGCAAGCCATCGGTGAGCGCGCGGCACGCCGCTATGCCTTGACCGCCGAACGTTTCGGCGGGCAACGGGCTCGCGAAATCGGTCTTTTGTCGGAGAGCTATCCGATGGCTGAACTGGAGCAGAAAGTCGATCAGTGGATCGACAACCTGCTGCTCAACAGCCCGGCGGCCATGCGCGCCAGCAAGGATTTGCTGCGTGAAGTCGGCCACGGCGCGCTGACCCCGGCGCTGCGGCGCTACACCGAGAACGCCATCGCCCGAATCCGCGTCAGCCCCGAAGGCCAGGAAGGCCTGCGCGCCTTCCTGCAAAAACGTCCGCCGAACTGGCAAGCCGAAACCACCCTCAAGGAGCCGCGTTGATGAGCGCACCTGTTCTCACCACCTTGCTGGTGGCCAACCGCGGCGAAATCGCCTGCCGGGTGATGCGTACCGCCAAAGCTCTGGGCCTGACCACCGTGGCCGTGCACAGCGCCACCGACCGTGACGCCCGGCACAGCCGCGAAGCCGATATCCGCGTCGACCTGGGCGGCAGCAAAGCCGCCGACAGTTACCTGCAAATCGACAAGCTGATCGCCGCCGCGAAAGCCAGCGGCGCTCAGGCGATTCATCCCGGTTATGGCTTTCTCTCGGAAAACGCCGGATTCGCCCGCGCAATCGAAGCAGCCGGCCTGATCTTCCTCGGCCCGCCCGCCTCGGCCATTGACGCCATGGGCAGCAAGTCCGCGGCCAAAGCCTTGATGGAAACCGCTGGCGTGCCACTGGTGCCTGGCTATCACGGCGAAGCCCAAGACCTTGATACCTTCCGCGACGCCTGCGAACGCATCGGTTATCCGGTGCTGCTCAAAGCCACGGCGGGCGGCGGCGGCAAAGGCATGAAAGTGGTCGAGGATGTCAGCCAACTGGCCGAAGCCCTGGCCTCGGCGCAACGTGAAGCGCAGTCGTCGTTCGGCGACTCGCGGATGTTGGTGGAGAAGTACCTGCTCAAACCACGCCACGTGGAAATCCAGGTATTCGCCGACCAGCATGGCAATTGTCTGTACCTCAATGAACGTGACTGCTCGATCCAGCGTCGGCATCAGAAAGTCGTCGAAGAAGCCCCGGCTCCGGGTCTGAGCCCGGAACTGCGGCGAGCCATGGGCGAAGCCGCCGTGCGCTCGGCACAGGCCATCGGTTACGTCGGCGCCGGCACTGTGGAGTTTTTGCTGGATGCGCGCGGTGAGTTCTTCTTCATGGAGATGAACACGCGCTTGCAAGTTGAACACCCGGTCACCGAAGCGATCACCGGCCTCGACCTGGTGGCCTGGCAAATTCGCGTGGCCCGCGGTGAAGCGCTGCCGATGACTCAGGACCAGGTGCCGCTGATCGGCCATGCGATCGAAGTGCGGCTGTATGCCGAAGACCCAGGCAACGATTTTCTACCGGCGACCGGGCGTCTGGCGTTGTATCGTGAATCTGCCGCAGGACCGGGGCGTCGCGTGGACAGTGGCGTTGAAGAAGGCGACGAGATTTCGCCGTTCTACGACCCGATGCTCGGCAAGCTGATTGCCTGGGGCGAAGACCGTGAACAGGCGCGGCTGCGCTTGCTAAGCATGCTTGATGAGTTTGCTATTGGCGGGCTGAAGACCAACATCAACTTCCTGCGTCGAATCATCGGCCACCCGGCATTTGCGGCGGCGGAGCTGGATACCGGTTTTATTCCGCGTTATCAGGAACAACTGCTGCCAGCACCTTCAGACCTCAGCGATGAATTCTGGCAAGCGGCCGCGCAAGCATTTGCCCAGAGCCAGCCGAGCATGACCCGCGCTGATGACCTGAGTTCGCCTTGGGGTATCGGCAACGGATTCCGTGCCGGACTGCCGACAGAAATCACCCTGCACTTGAGTTGCGAAGGGCAAGACCGGGCGCTGACCCTGGGCGATGCCGACGCTCATACCGCACAGCTCAAGGGTGAATACCTGCTGACCGAACACAACGGTTTGCGCCGCCAGCATCGGGCAATCCGCCGTGGCGATACGCTGTATCTGCAATGGGACGGTGAGCTGCGCCGCATCGAGTCGTATGACCCGATCAGTGCCGTCGAAGCCAGTCACAGCCATCAGGGCGGGCTCACCGCGCCCATGAATGGCAGCATCGTGCGAGTGCTGGTGGAGGCCGGGCAAACGGTCGACGCCGGGGCGCAATTGGTGGTGCTGGAAGCGATGAAAATGGAGCACAGCATCCGCGCGCCCCACGCCGGAGTGATCAAGGCGCTGTATTGCCAGGAAGGCGAGATGGTCAGCGAAGGCAGTGCGTTGGTGGAGTTGGAACTAACGTGAAATGAAGATCGGTCCTACGCGTTGCGAGGACCGATCTGATTAGAATTTGGCAGTCGCCTGAACCACCACGCCGATGATTCGGCATTCTTCGGTGTAAAGGGCTTTCGGGTAGGTCGGATTGAGCGGGACCAGATAACGCTGCCCGCCCTCTTCGATCAGTTTGCGAAAAACCGCCTCGGCGCTGCCGGGCCATTGGGCGATCACCAGTTTGCCAGGCTCCGGCACGATGGCCGGGTCCACCAGAATCAACATGTCCGCGGCAATGCTCAGACCCGTGGGCGCGGTCATCGCATCACCGACCACCACCAGCCAGAACGCGGCGCCCTGTGCGTGGTAATCGGACAACTCGAAGCGCGGTTTGCTGACCGCCGATGAAGCGCCGTAGGTCAATAACTCTCCGTCGCGCACCTCCCCGGTTACCCGCCAGTCACTGACCGGGTAGCGAAAGTACGGGTTGTACTTCTGCGTCAGAGAGATCTCTTCATCCTGTGAGACCTGCGGTTCCCTGATCACCATCGCGACTTCCAGATAGTCCATCCCCAGCGCCTGCAAGACGCGGTTCATCTCTTGGATGCGGGGCTGACGACGTTTATTCAGCCAATGGCCGACGCCGCCCTGGGACATTCCGATGCGCTCGGCGAGTATCTCTTGAGTGACTTTGAGTTCACTCATTTTGGCCTTGACCAATTCAATCCATTTATCCATGTGCGGCACGATACGTGGGGTACTCCGACCAACAAAACACAAATTGTAGTATTTAAATTCAAGACACAAATACAGTACGTACTAAGCTGGGCTCACGGATTTGAATCTATCACGGAGCTTGCCATCGTCATGACCATCCCCAGCATTACCCTGCCCGACATGCAATTCGACACTACGCTCAACTCGCCAAAAGGCTCTGCCGCCGCGCAGCGGGCGCTGGACTATTACTTGAAACCAGCTGTGTCAGAAGAGGTCAGCGAAGAACGTTTCTTCGATGTGAACCGTAACATCAGCAGCGAAGAGGCGTTGGTCCATGCTTCGGATCTGTTGCGATGTGCCGCCGCCACCGCGCATGAATCAGCCAACCAGCTGCAGGGCGCAAGCCGGGATCTGGCGTTTTCGACGGTGCATATGATCGACATGGCCAAGGCGATGGTCGACCGGTCCCTGGAGGGCAATCAGAACGATTGAGGAGGAAGCGCTTTGGAGGAGGACAGGAAAAACTTTCCAATCGCGCAGATAAAAACATTTGACTTGCAAATGATAATGATTATTATTGCATCAACTGGTCGCGAGATCAGTCGATGGCCCAAGGGACCTTAGGTCGGTCTCCTGGACTATCTCCTCATCAGGCTAATCACGGTTTTTGACCCGGCTTTTTGCCGGGTCTTTTTTTTGCCAGTTATTCTGGCTTTGGCTTCAGGCTAATGAAGTCTGTGGGTGCTGCAAATTCGATTGGCGCGGATGATATCAAATGAATATCTGTTGGCAAGAGAGGCCCGGTAACATTGGGCCAAACTAACGCAAAATAGCACTTGAGAATCACTTGCACAGTCTCTAAGCTGCATCGGCGTCAAGGAGGACGCCCCCCCTTTTCAACCCCGCAATTTCCCCCCGGTTTCTCCCTCTCTTGCGTGTAAAGTAACAGCCATAAAAATCATATTCAGGAACCGATTATGGCCGTGGCTAAATCTTCTTTCGACATCAGCGCGAACTTCGACAGCGGCAACATCGAAGTGCTGGACATCAGCAATCCTCTGCAAGCGCTGCTGGCGATCAAGCCAGACACCCGCAGCCAGCATTTCCAGTGGTTCCACTTCAAGGCCAGCGGTCTGCACGTCGGTCAAGAGCATTGGTTTCGTCTGAACAACGCCAGTAAATCCTCGTACAACAAAGCCTGGGATGGCTATCAGGCCGTGGCGTCCTATGACCACGTCAACTGGTTCCGGGTGCCAACCATCTTCGAAGGCGACTGCCTGCGTTTCAGCCTCGAAGCCACTGCCACGCATGCCTGGTTCGCCTACTTCGAACCCTACAGCCGAGGCCGGCATGACTGGCTGATCGAACAGGCACTGACCAAGGCCGGTACCGAACTGCTGGCCACCGGCAAGAGCGTTGAAGGTCGCGACATCCAGTTACTGCGCAAAGGTACGGGTGCCGAAGGTCAGCGCAAGGTCTGGATCATCGCCCAGCAACACCCGGGCGAACACATGGCCGAATGGTTCATGGAAGGCGTGATCGAGCGCCTGGAAAAACACGACGACCCGGTACTGAAAAAACTCCTGGCCAGTGCCGACCTGTACCTGGTGCCGAACATGAACCCGGACGGCGCCTTCCACGGTCATTTGCGCACCAACGCCATGGGCCAGGACCTGAACCGCGCCTGGCAGAACGCCAGCCAGGAAATCAGTCCGGAAGTGCTGTTCGTTCAGCAGCAGATGGAAAAGTATGGCGTCGACCTGTTCCTCGACATCCATGGCGATGAAGAAATCCCCTACGTGTTCACCGCCGGTTGCGAAGGCAACCCGGGCTATACGCCACGGATCGAACAACTCGAAGCGCATTTCCGCAATCATCTGAAACACCAGACCAAAGACTTCCAGATCAAACACGGCTACACCCGCGACTTGCCTGGCAAGGCCAACATGACCCTGGCCTGCAACAGTGTCGGCCAGAAGTTCGACTGCCTGTCGCAGACCCTGGAAATGCCTTTCAAGGACAATAACGACGCACCGAACCCGCTGACCGGCTGGTCCGGCAAACGCTCCAAGCAATTGGCCAAGGACGTACTGACGACGATCGCCGACATGGTCGATACCTTGCGTTGACCGCCCTTAAAATCAAAAGATCGCAGGCTTCTGCCGAAGGCTGCGATCTTTTGATGTTTCACTCGGCAGCGATCCGCAGACAATCCTCCGGCCCCAACAAGCGCCCATCCTCGGCACGTAATTCCAGAGCCCGCACCGGTTTACCGTTCTCACGATCGACAACCCGCGAATGCGCCTCCCCCGCCTCATAGAAAAACGCCTCGCCCCACTGCCGCAATCCGATGATCAACGGGAACAGGCCCTTGCCCTTCTCCGTCAGCACGTATTCCTGATACGCGCTGCCGTCCGACGCTGGCACCAGATCGAAAATCCCGTGAGCCACCAACGTGCGCAGGCGTGCCGAGAGAATGTTTTTCGCCATGCCCAGATTGCGCTGGAACTCACCGAATCGCCGCAGGCCATCGAACGCATCGCGCACGATCAATAACGACCACCAATCACCAATCGCGTCCAGCGAACGGGCGACCGGGCACTCGGCGCCTTCCATGCTTGTACGTTTAACCATGACCACGTCCGCCGGCAACCAATGTAGTTGCAATATAAAACCAGACTCCCTACCGTACAACTGGTTTTATTTTGAAACCACAAAAGGACGTCTGTGATGAAACCTGACCACCCGTTAAACGGCGCAGTGGTGCTGCTGTTTGCCGTCGCCTGCGGCCTGGCTGTCGGCAATGTGTATTACGCACAACCGCTGCTCGATGCCATGGCCGACGCATTCGCTATAGAGCCTGCAACTATCGGAATCGTCGTCACCCTTACCCAGATCGGTTATGGCGTGGGTCTGTTGCTCCTGGTTCCACTAGGGGATCTGCTCAACCGCCGCCGGCTGATCGTCGTGCAAACGCTGTTGTCGGCCCTGGCCTTGTTGATGATCGCGTTAGCGTCGAACAGCACCTGGCTGTTGCTCGGCATGGCGTTGACCGGGTTACTGGCGGTCGTGACACAAGTCCTGGTGGCCTACGCAGCGACCCTGGCCATCCCGGCGCAACGTGGACGTGTGGTGGGCGTGATCACCAGCGGCATTGTCGTCGGCATTCTGTTGGCACGAACGGTGGCGGGCGGCATGGCCGATCTGGCCGGCTGGCGTTCGATTTATCTGTTGTCCGCCGGGTTGACCCTGATGATGGCGCTGCTGTTGTTTCGTGTGCTGCCCAAGCACGAAGATGCGCGACCGGATAGCGCTTACGGTGCGTTGATCGGCTCGGTATTCACGTTATTCAAGGAAGAACCGGTATTGCGTCAACGGGCCATGCTCGCCCTGCTGACCTTCGCCAGCGCCATGGTGCTGTGGACGCCCTTGGTGTTGCCGTTGAGTGCCCCGCCGCTTTCACTTTCCCACACCGTAATCGGACTGTTCGGCCTGGCCGGAGCCGCCGGTGCGCTGGCCGCCGCTCGTGCCGGGCATTTGGCCGATCGCGGTCTGGGTCAATGGACCAGTGGACTGTCGTTGCTGCTGATGCTCGCCTCGTGGCTGCCCATCGCACTCACCCAATCCTCGTTATGGGCGCTGCTGCTTGGGGTGATTACGCTGGATCTGGGTTTGCAGGCCGTTCATGTCACCAGCCAGAGCATGATCTACAGCGTGCGCCCCGAAGCGCAAAGCCGACTCACCGCCGGCTACATGCTGTTCTATTCGATCGGCAGCGCCTTGGGTTCTATCGGTTCGACGGCGATGTACGCCTGGGCGGGATGGATCGGGGTGTGCTGGCTGGGTGCGGGCATCAATGCCGTGGCGTTGATTTACTGGTGGCTGACGTTGGCCACCAAAACACCCAACACCTGTGGCGAGGGGGCTTGTCGGAACGCCGCATCGCCCCGTTGGGCTGCGAAGCAGCCCAAAATGCGATAGGTCAGGCATACCGCGTTTAATCGGTTTACGACTGCTGCGCAGCCGAACGGGGGCAAGCCCCCTCGCCACATTTTTCAGCAACCCTGATCACCCGCGATCTTTGCCCCGCAGCATGCTGTTCAGCACGTCATCGCGGCGCACCCAACCGTGAAACAACGCCGCCGCCAAGTGCAGCAGCACGGTCAGGAACAGCAGATACGCCAGATACCCATGCGCCTGGCGCAGCAACGCAAACACCTGCGCATTCGCCGGCAGGATCGACGGCAATTGCAGTGAACTACTGAGCATCACCGGATCGCCAGCCGCCGAAATCATCGCCCAACCCAGCAATGGCAAAATCAACATCAAGGCGTACAACAAGATATGCGAAGCCTTGGCCGCGAACGCTTGCCAGCCCGGCAGGTCCGCTGGCAGCGGTGGTTGCCGGGTCGAAAAGCGCACGGCCAGACGCACGATCACCAGCAACAGAATCGCAACGCCCAGAGGTTTGTGCAGATGGATCAGCCACTCATGACGCTCGGACACCGAGGCCACCATGCCCGCGCCGATAAACAGCATCGAGATGATCATCAGCGCCATCAGCCAATGCAGCAGCCGCGCCAACGGCGCGAAATGATTCGGTTGAGCGCTCATTGTCGAGACTCCTGTCTGGCGTTGGGCAATTGCGTCACTTCGCTGGTGCGGCGCAGGTAGGAACGGGCGTAACCCGCTGAGCGAGCGGCAAGCAGCGGGTCGTCGGAGCCTTCGATACCGCTGGGCAATACCAGTGGGTCGTAGTTGATGTCACGGCACTCGCCACTGAGTTGCGGCTGAGTACTTTCGAGCACCAAGGTACCGGCGTTCAGCACTTTTCGGCCGTCGGGCCAGGCCTTGCTCGCGTCGTTGACCGGATCTTCGGGTTTCGCCAGAGTAATGTTCAACTGCCAACGCAGCGGTCCGGCGGCCAAACGCTGCACCAAGTCTTTCTCAAGGAAATCACCGCCCTCGGGGGCCGTTGCACCTGCCGCATCCTGAGCCACTGGCATCATGCTCCAACGCACTGCTTGTCGCTGACCGGCCGCGTTCACCAGGTAAAACGCATTGACGCTGTTATAGGTTTGCGTCGCGTAGCTGGCCGAAGGTTTGGCGGTTTTGATCCAGGCCAGAAACGGCGCGGCTTCCGGGTGAGAACCAAAAAACGCTGGAACCGCCGCCGGGTTCGGTTTGCCGGTAGCCGGATCCGGTGACTGTGCTTGTTGCAACTGATAGAACGCCTCGGGCGTGCCCACCGGGAACACCGGCATGCTGTTCATCCCGGTGCGCCATTGCTGGCCGTTGGCCTGGGTGAAACGCAACGCCAGGCTGCGGATCGGCACGCTGTTGTCCGGCGCGTAAGGGTTGCCGGCAGGCAGCGCAAAACGCCCGACCACCGGGGTCCGCGCTTCGCTGAACACTTGGGCAGTGGAATACTCGCGCGCCTGGCTGCTGCTCTCGAAATGCCCGATCACGCACACGCCTTTGGCATGATTGCGACGGAATCCCGGGTGCACGCCGTTGTTTTTCTCCAGTACATTGACCAAATCTTTCGGCGTCAGGCGCTGTGGGTCGAGTGTGCCGTTGACGTAGGCAAAAGCCCCGGCCAGCGCAGCGACCACCACGGCAATGCCGGTCAGGCGTAACGTCAGGCTCGCGGCACTCAACGGGGGCCGGCCTGGCCCCGTTGGCGGTGATGAGCGATCTACCATGAATGACTCCAGGGCCATCGGCCACAAGTGAGAAGAATCAGGCAGACGAACCGCGCCAGGGTTTATTCCATCGCCCGGTGTTTATTTTTCCAGGCGTGGAATAACCTCGAATGCCGGACGTCTTCCTGAACACTCACCACAGCGTAGTGACTCGTCAGAACGCCATGAACGATATCGACGAACAACTCAGGGAAGTCATTCCCAGGCTACGACGTTTCGCCGTTTCGCTGACGCGCAACCCCAGCAGCGCCGACGATCTGGTGCAGGCCTGCCTTGAGCGCGCGCTGTCGAGTTGGGGCGATAAACGTCCTGAGGGCGATTTGCGTGCCTGGCTGTTTTCGATTCTTTATCGGCAGTTTCTCGACGCTCATCGCCGCTCCCGGCGTTATGCGCGGATGCTCGAATTCTTTACTGGCCGTGACGATGCGCAGCCTTCGGCAGAGCGCACCGTGATCGCCCAATCGACCCTGCAAGCCTTCGATCAACTCAGCACCGAACAACGTGCGCTGTTGCTCTGGGTGTCGGTGGAAGGCTTGAGTTACAAGGAGGTCGCCGAGATTCTCGACGTCCCCACCGGCACCGTGATGTCGCGCCTGTCCCGCGCGCGCCAGGCCTTGCGCCAGCTCAGCGACGGCGAAATCACCCGTCCTTCTCTGCGGAGACTCAAATGATCAGCATGCCTCCCGGTGAGCGCGACCTGCACGCCTACGTCGATCACCAACTCAGCGATGCCGACCGGCATCTGGTGGAGTCTTATCTGGCCGGCAACGCCGAAGTGGCCGCGCAAGTGCGTGCCTGGCAGCACGATGCCCAACAATTGCGCGCGGCCCTGAGCGGTGCCTTGCAGCAACCGGCCAACCCGCAACTCGACCCGGCAATGATTCGCCAGCGAGTCACACGCCAGTCGCGCCGTCATCTGGCCAGCGCCGCGATGCTGCTGATTGCGGTCAGCATCGGCGGATTGGGCGGTTGGCAGGCGCGACAAATGACCTTGGTCAGCGCCCCGCTACCGATGACCGATGCCATGCAAGCCTACCGCCTGATTGCCCAACAAGGCATTCTGCCGGCGGACTACAAAGTCAGCGACGACGGCGATATGCAGGGCTGGCTCGACCGTTATTTCAGCCAGGCCCAACGCCTGCCGAACCTGACCGCTGCCGGATACAACCCCATCAGCGGGCGGCTGCTCAGCACTGAACAGGGGCCGGCGGCGATGGTGGTGTACGAAGACCGGAGCGGGCACAAGATCAGCTTCTACGTCCGCCCGCCAGGGCCGAAAAACTTCCTCCTCCCTCGAGGTAGCCGCAGCGATGGCGAGTTGCAGGCCGAGTACTGGTCGGGGGCCGGGTACAACTATGCGATGGTCAGCCCAAGTGACACGCCGGCGGCGCAGATGCTAAAGCAGACGCTAAAGTTCTGATCACCACCCTCCCCCTGTGGGAGCGAGCCTGCTCGCGATGAAGCCGGCACATTCAACATTAATGTCGACTGACAAATCGCTATCGCGAGCAGGCTCGCTCCCACATTGGGTCAGCGATTATTGGGCAGCGATTATTTGGAGATCGCAGTCACCCCTGCCCAAACACCTGCGAAGGCCTTCGCAACAGCGGATCGAACGGATTGATGCGCGGCCCGATCAGCGCGGCTTCGCGTTTGAGCATCTCCACCACCGTCGGCAAACGATCCGGCCCCAGGCGATCACTGACCGTGGCCACACTCAGCGCCGCCACCGCCCGGCCCTCGCGGTCGAGGATCGGCACGGCCACCCCGGCCATGCCTTGCAATACACCGGTGTTGCGCCCGGCGTAACCGAGGGTGCGCACATTCTCGACTTCCGAACGCAGGAACACCTCGTCGTACAGGTGAAAATCCTTGAGCCGCGGCAAGTTGTAATGAATCACCGTGTCGCGCTCCTCTTCCGGCAGAAACGCCAGAATCGCCAAACTGCCCTGCCCCACGCCGAGCGCCACCCGCCCGCCGATGTCGCCGGTAAACGTGCGGATCGGAAACGGCCCTTCACTGCGGTCCAGACAGATCGCATCGAAACCGCTGCGCGCCAGTAAAAACAACGAATCCCCCAACGAAGCCGACAGCCGCAGCAATGCCGGCCGCGCCAGTTCGCGCAAGTTGCCGGTGTTGCCGGCACGGGCCGCCAAGGCAAAAAACTCCAGGCTCAGGCGATAGCGTTTGCTGCGCGCGTCCTGCTCGACCATGCCCTCGTCCATCAGGCTGCGCAGCAAGCGGTGGGTGGTCGGTTGCGACAAACCGATGCGCTGCGCCAGTTGGGTCACGCGCTCTCCGCCTTCGACGGTGTCACCCAGGCTACGCAGCACTGCAAACAGTCTTGAGACGGCACCGACACCGACTTCATTTTTATTTTCATTCCGCTCAATGGAATCAGGCATGTGTTTTCTCGATGATAAATTTACTCACTGAATGAAACTGAAAATAGTCATCGCTTCAGTGAAATAGGCCATTGAGCCCATCCTATTCTTCGTCCTACTCTGCGTCCATCAGGGGCGATTCGAACAACAGCGGCAGCCGACAGAAGTCGAGCGCCAACGCCCCCCGGCAACATCCTTTTCGTATCTGCCCATACAAAAAAGCGCGCCTTTGGCGACGCATAACAATCTCAGGTGGAGCGCAGTCATGGCCTTCGTGCAACTTGAAAACCTCGGCAAACGTTACGGCGAGATCGACGCAGTCGTCGCCACCAATCTGTCGGTGGAAAAAGGCGAGTTCGTCTCCTTGCTCGGCCCCTCCGGCTGCGGCAAAACCACCACCCTGCAAATGATCGCCGGCTTCGTTGAAGTCAGCAGCGGGCGCATTGTGCTGGACGGTCGCGACATCACCCACGCCAAACCCGCCAGTCGCGGCCTCGGGGTGGTGTTCCAGAGTTACGCGTTGTTCCCGCACATGACCGTGCAAGACAACGTCGCCTTCGGCCTGCGCATGCGTAAAGTGTCCAACGGCGAACTACAGCAACGGGTGGATCGGGTGCTGAAACTGGTACGTCTGAACCAGCACGCCGAGCGTTACCCACGAGAACTCTCTGGCGGTCAGCGCCAGCGTGTGGCGCTGGCCCGGGCGTTGGTGATCGAGCCGCCAGTGCTGCTGCTCGACGAACCGCTGTCCAACCTCGACGCCAATTTGCGCGAGGAGATGCAGTTCGAAATCCGCCGCATCCAGCGTGAGGTCGGCATCACCACGCTGATGGTCACCCATGACCAATCCGAAGCGCTGTCGATCAGCGACCGTGTGGTGGTGATGCAAGCCGGGCGCATCACTCAGATCGACGCGCCCTACACCCTCTACGAACACCCGCGCACCGAGTTCATTTCCGGCTTCGTCGGCAAGGCCAACCTGCTGCCCGGCGAACGGGACAGTGCTGGTGTTGTGCAAGTCTGCGGCCGTGGTGACGGTGAGCTGACCCTGAGCCTGCGCCCGGAAAAAATCGATCTGCGTGATGTTGGCCATGGTCGTTTGCAAGGCAAGATCGTCAGCCGCTTCTTCCTCGGCAGCCAATGGCTGTACGGCGTATCGACGACCTTGGGCGAACTCTGTGTGGTACGCCGCAACGACGGCTCGGCACCGCTGGCCGAAGGCACCGCGGTGGGGCTCGACTGGGACGCGGCGCTGCTGCGGGTGCTGAGTGTCGACGAGGTGTCGGCATGAGTACGCTTGCCGTCATCCGCCAAGGGCGTCAGGGACGTCAGGGGTATTGGTTATCGGCACCGGCCCTGGCGTTGTACCTCGGCCTGTTGGTTATCCCGCTGCTGCTGACCTTGGTGCTGTCGTTCAACGTCTTCGACTACAGCTCGGGGATCAACAGCGACGCCTACACCCTCGATCATTACAGCAGCCTGCTGGGCGATCCGTACTTCTACGAGATCTTTCTGAGGACGTTCTGGATCAGCGCCCTGACCACCCTGCTCTGCGTGGTGATCGGTGTGCCCGAGGCCTACATCCTCAGCCGCATGGGCGCGCCGTGGCGCTCGATCTTCCTGATTCTGATCCTCACGCCGTTGCTGATTTCGGTGGTGGTGCGTGCCTTCGGCTGGAGCCTGTTGCTCGGCGCCGACGGCCTGGTCAACCAGACCCTGCAAGCCTTCGGTGGCTCGCCGATGAAGCTGCTGTATACGCCGTTCGCGGTGGTGATCGCGCTGGTTCACGTGATGCTGCCGTTCATGATCATTCCGGTCTGGACCTCGCTGCAAAAACTCGACCCGGCCGCCGAACAAGCCGCGCTGTCGCTGGGCGCCAGCCACCTCACGGTGATGCGCAAAGTGGTGCTGCCACAAATCATGCCCGGCGTGCTCTCCGGCACCTTGATCGTGTTCGGCCTCGCGGCCAGTTCATTTGCCATTCCCGGACTGCTCGGCGGACGCCGGATAAAGATGGTCGCCACGCTGATCTACGACCAGTACCTGTCGGAGCTGAACTGGCCGATGGGCGCTGCGATTGCCGTCGCGCTGCTGTTGCTCAACCTGCTGATCATGCTGTCGTGGAACCGGATGATCGAAGGCCGCTACAAGAAGTCATTGGGATAATTCGTCATGTCCAGAAACGGTCCTTTCGCCCTGCTGTTCCATACCCTGGTGGTGCTGTTCATGCTCGCGCCGCTGATGGTGGTGTGCCTCGTTGCCTTCACCCCGGAAAACACCCTGAGCCTGCCAACCACGGAATTTTCCCTGCGCTGGTTCCGCGCGGTGTTCGAGCGCGCAGACTTTGTCGATGCGTTCTACAACAGCCTGATCCTGGCGTTCTGCGCCGCCACGCTGGCGACGCTGATCGCGGTGCCGGCAGCGCTGGCGATCACTCGCTTCGAGTTCCCCGGACGGGACTTTTTCAACGGTCTGTTCCTGTCGCCGATCATCATTCCGCATCTGGTACTGGGCGTCGCCTTGCTGCGGTTGTTTGCGTTGATGGGCGTCAACGGCAGCTTCGCCTGGCTGATCTTCGCCCATGTGCTGGTGATCACGCCGTACGTACTGCGCCTGGTGTTGGCCTCGGCCATCGGTCTGGACCGCAGCGCCGAACATGCCGCGCAATCCCTCGGTGCCGGACGCTTCACGCTGTTCCGGCAAATCACCTTGCCGATGATTTTGCCGGGCGTTGCCGGTGGCTGGCTGTTGGCGTTCATCAACAGTTTCGATGAGGTCACGTTGTCGATCTTCGTTACCTCACCGGCCACGCAAACGCTGCCGGTGCGCATGTACGTGTACGCCACCGAATCCATCGATCCGATGATGGCGGCGGTGTCGGCACTGGTGATCGCGCTGACCGCGCTGACGATGATTCTGCTTGATCGGGTGTACGGCCTGGATCGGGTTCTGGTGGGTAAACAATGAGGGCGCCGATGGCTCTGCTGAAACGACTGGCCGAAGGCGACCGCCCGGCCCTGGACTTCACCCTCGATGGTAAGCCTGCCCGTGGTTTGCTCGGCGACACC
The DNA here is from genome assembly GCF_000282375.1 of Pseudomonas sp. GM50. GTDB lineage: Bacteria > Pseudomonadota > Gammaproteobacteria > Pseudomonadales > Pseudomonadaceae > Aquipseudomonas. Next base: position 307 of record NZ_AKJK01000122.1, on the reverse strand, counting down.
CTGCTGACGGCCGTGCTGACCTGCAGCGAACACCTGCGCGGCAGCGACTTCAGCGCCGAACCCCGCGCCGGCTTCTGCCTGATGGGCGCCTGTCAGGACTGCTGGGTACGCCTGGGCGATGGCCGCCGGGTGCGCGCCTGCTCGACGCTGCTCGAAGCCGGCCAACACATCAGCCGCGAACCGGCGCGCTCCCTATGAACACCCCATCGACCTGCACAAACCGGATTCCCTGTGGGAGCGGGCTTGCTCGCGAAAGCGGTCTGTCAGCCAGCATCGATGTTGAATGGGCCGCCGTCATCGCGAGCAG
>NZ_AKJK01000121.1 GCF_000282375.1 Pseudomonas sp. GM50 | reverse complement strand
CCATGCCCGGGCCAAAGCGGACCTCAACGTTGACGCCGGCGGCCGACGTCGAGTAATCGACCGTGTCGGTACCGGTGCCGCCATCCAGCGCATCCGCACCGGCACTCCCCATGATCACATCATCGCCACCCAACGCATTGATCTCGTCATCACCGCTGGTACCTGTCAGCGTATCCACGCCGTTTGTCCCGTCTATCACTGCCATTTCGACATCTTCCTTGCCATGTTGTTGAACCAGATACCTTCAGAAAACGGCGCCCGATGGGCGTCGTCACATCTTCATTTCAATGAATTCAGCAGCTAAAACTCGAACTGGAGAAGAAAAACAACCTTGAAATAAAACAAAAATAGGCGACATAAAATCGTCTGTTTTCAAAGGATGGGTCGGAGCCAATCAGTCTGGCAACCAACCCCACAACCAGTGGTTCAAATTATCGCCCCGCAACATGAAATCCCGATGCACCACCTCACGCAATTCATCGCCCATGCGGTAACTCGCGTCCGGGTCGGCCAGGTGCATGCGGATGGCTTGCAGCCATTCCACCGTGCTGTTGCTGTGAACCCGGGTGCACGGCAAGTGGCCGCGATAAGCCTCAGTGTCTGTGCAGATCACCGGGTATCCGCAGGCTCCGTACTCCAATAACCGCAGATTGCTTTTGCAGTCGTTGAAGATATGGAATTCCAGCGGCGCCAGCGCCAGGTCAAGGTTCAGGCTGGCCAGTTTGAACGGGTAGTTCTGCAGGCCGACGACGGGGTGAAACTCGTGGATGTACGGGCGCAGTTCGTCCGGGCACATGCCGAAGAACACCCACTCGACTTCGTCCGCCAACTCGCGCACTACTTCGGCAATGATCTCCAGGTCCCCGGTGTGACTGGTGCCGCCCCCCCAGCCAACGCGCGGTTTGCTGGAGGTGCGGCGACGACTGGTCAGCGTCGCCCAAGGGGTCGGCGGCAACATGTTCGGCACCACGCGAATGTCGTTGTGCATGCTCGACAAAATATCGGCCAACGGCTGGGTTGTGACTACCAAGCGGTCGCACAGGCCGATGCCTTCGCGCAGCATCTGTTCGATGTTGACCGGTTTGTTGCGGGCGTGAGCGTTTTTCTTCGGTGCGCTGACGATGTAGTCGTCGAGTTCGAAAACCCGCAGGGCGCTGGAATACTTGTTCATCCGCAGAATATCGCCGACTGAACCTTCGCTGTAACGTCCCTGCAGGACGATGGTGTCCGGGGACAGACGCTCGAGCTCCACGATCGACGGCGACTCATGGGCCACCCGCGAGATCACTCGTCCGGTGGCTTCGAGCTCTGCCAGCGGCGCGATCACCCGGTAGTGACCGACGGCAGTGCTGTTGACCGGAAGACCGAGAATCAGCGGCAATGCACGGGTGCAAAACGGGTTCCAGTTGTTGCGTAGCGAAGGCTCCAGACTGAAGCTGGAAAACCCAAGGCTCAGTGCCGGGCTGTAGGCCGGATCCTTGGCGATCTTCGGCAGCCATTTGCGATAGAAGGCGTCCTGTTCACGCTCACACACCTCCGGCGTCGACTCCTCACCTTCCGAGGCCAGCACCACACTGGAATACGGCGTCCAGACCACCAGGAAGCCGTTGTTACTCACCCGCAGGCACAAATCGACATCGCCCAAGCCCTGGGTAAACGTCGTCTCATCGAGCCGCCCCAGACTGTCGAACACTTCCTTGCGAACCATCAGGCATTGGCCACTGACCGCGCTCCAGTTCTGGGTCATGTGCAACCGCTGCATGTAGCCGCGAGAATCAGCAGCCTCCCCGGTGAATGGCGAACCGACCGCCCCCCCCAACCCGAGGATCAACCCGGCGCTGACGATCGTTCCCTGCGGACTGAGAATCCGGGCGCCAACCACCCCCACTTCGGGACGCTGTGCGTGGTTGAGCAATTCGTCCAGCCAATCGCTGTTGCAGATCACCGTCCGGGGACTGAGCAGCAGCAAGTAGTCGCCATGAGCCAGGCTCGCGGCGAAGTTGCGGATCGCCGTGTCGTTGGCGTCCCCGGCGTAACGCAGCACCCGCAGCATCGCGGTACCCAGCTGCGTCATGGCAGCCAACCAGTCGAGCATCGCCGGGTCGTCAGTTCCGCTGTCGACGATCAGGATTTCGTACTGGGTGTAAGTTGTGCGCTCGATCAAACCTTCGGTGCAACGTTGCAAGGCGTAAAGCGAATCGCCGGTCTGGATGATAATCGACACCAGCGGACGCGCCTCATGCCGGTAATCGATGCGATTGATCAGTGGCAATTCTTCGTGACGGATAGTGTGCGCCATGCCGATACGGTCCAGGTGCGCACCGACCATACCAGCGTTGTTCTCGATGACTTCGGGTAATGACAGCCAGTCGGCAAAGGCCAGACTCGACTCCACCTGAATCTCGGCGATGTGCTCGATGGTCTGCGGACCGACCTCTTCCACCAGACGCCACATCAGATCATGGGGTGCCAGCTCGCCGTGAACCGGATCAAACCCACCCAGGGCTATGAAGCGCTGACGCTCGAAGGCCAGGGCTCGGCCGACATAGGGATAGGCACGCATCAGATCGAGGTTGAAATCCGGCTTGAACACCGCGTCGCTCGACTCGCCGTCGATCAAAACGCCTTCGTCGCTATAAGCACAGAGAATGCCCGGAGCCCCGGCGATACGCTCCGCCAGAATCAGCAGCGCCGATTCGCGCAAGGTGTCGCCAGCCTGCAACAGGTAAAACCAGTGCGCCCCTTCCAGTTGCGGGACCACGACATTGAGCTGTTGCGCCCAGTCCGACTGGAACGGCAATTGGACGATACGATCGTCGGCATCGCAGTGCGCATCGGACAGCACCACCACTGCCTGAGGCCCATACAGCTGAGCACTGATGCTCTGCAATGTGGTTTTCAGCGCTGCGCTGTCGGCACCGCTATCAATGACGATCGGCACGATCTGCGGGCGGAGCGCCCAGCTGTCGATGCGCTGCCGCATGAGCCGCTGCTCGACCGCCGAAAACCTGCGGATCGCCAGCCATTGGCGATAGAAGTCGGCGTAACTCTCGCTCTCCCCACCGACTCGACCATTGACCACCGTGCCGCGGTTGCCGAGGATGCGCATCACAAACAACTCTTCCCAGGCGTGGGGTTGATCAGTGACTTTGACCAGGTCGATATAGCGAACCCAGCCCGATGCCGGCGCCGCTTCGCCACTGCGTACCGCGAGCATCTGCGCCAGCCAACTCCACTCGAGCGCCGCAGCCTTGAGCATCTCTGAGGTCCGGCTCAATCGCTCTGTATACAGACGCTCGGTGCTCAGCACGGTGCTGAGCGACACCAGGTTACCGCGGCGCATCAGGCACACGAACAAGGCGAAATCGAGCATGGCAATGAACCCGGAGCCTTCCTGGATCAAGGCTGGCAACAACTCCAGCACATCAGCGCGACGCATCAGGCTAGCGCTGAAATTGCCGAGGAAATTCTTTGGCGTGCCCTCGAAAATCGCCAGCATATCGTCCCCCTTGAACAACGCATCGTTCGGACAAAAGCGGCAGTTGCCCACCCGCGACGGCAGCAGAAAATTGCCAGCGTCGCTGAACATGCGCAGCGCAAACACCAGATTGACGTCTGGGTGATCGATCAACACCTGGGCCTGCAAGGCAACGCTGGGCGCAAACAGTCGATCGTCATCGCACAGCACTTTGATGAACTCGCCCCGGGCTTCTTCGACGCAACGCAGTACGTTCTTCTGCAACCCCAACCGCTGCGGGTTACGCAAGTAGCGAACCGGATGAGCCGGCTCGGCGAAGCCCTCCACGATGGTGCGGATTTCATCGTCTGGCGAGTCGTCGCAGATGACGATTTCAACGTGCTCGTAGGTCTGAGCGAGCGCACTCATCAGCGCCTGGCTGAAGAAGCGTGGGTTGAAAGCAGGAATGACGATGCTGACGAGGGGGCGTTGATTCACGGCGGGGGAACTCTCGAGCGGCGGGCCTCTACCCTTTCAGGCAGAGACCCCGGAACCGCTTAAAAAAAGACGGTTGGCAGCTCGGCAGACGCAAACTCAGACCTTGTTAAACAGGCCCAACTGAGCAATCTTGCTGAAGGCCAGTTGCGAGGCTTGCAGCATGGTTTGCTGCAAGGTCAGACGGGTCATCACTTCGGCCGCATCGGAATCGCGGATCGACGATTGGGTCTGGGCGTTGGCCAGGATCAGGCTCTGGTTGGTATCACTCTGGGTTTCCAGGGCAGCACCGCGACCACCGACCGAACTCAAGGCGCTGGACAACTGATCGGTGCCGCTGGCCAGGTTGGCAATGCCGGAAGCCAATGACGCCTGCAATTTCTGGGTGGCGATGGCGTTACCGTTGGTTGGCGTATTCAATGCGGTTTTCAACTGGCTCACAGTGTCCAGAATGTTCTGGGTTTCATGAGTATTGACCGCGATGCTGAACTGATCGTCGGCAGCCGGGGTACCACTCAGGGTGAAGCTCACGCCCGATGCGGTGGCGACGCTGCCGACCATGGTCCCCGAAGACACCGGGCTGCTGCTGGCCGTCAAAGGCGCGGCATACAGCTCGAAATCGGTGGCACTGGTAAACTTCAGGATCGCCGAACCACTGGGGAAACTGGCGTGGTAATCCACCGAGTTAGTGATGCTGCTGGCAGTCACCTGCGCCGTCGAAGGATTGCCTGGGCTGCCGGTTGCGGTGAAGGTGTCCGGTTTGGCCGCCAGGGTAAAGGTGTGGCCCGGCAGCACAGTAGCCGCCGTGTCACCGGCGCTCAGATTGATATTCAGGGTCAGCTCGACGCCGCGGAAAGTAACGGCCTGACCGGCCTTGCTGGCAGGATCGAATGCGCCTCCCTGACTGGCTTCAGCGGTCACGTCGTTACCGGACGAGTCAGTGATCAGCAATTGCGTACCGCTGACAAAGTCCACGGTATACGGCTCGCCGCTGCGGAACTTGCTGTTGTAGGTGACGTTCGACGACACCTGGCCATCGGACAGGGTTACGCGGCCATCATCCACGGCCGGCGCGGTCATGGTGACATCGCTACGGCTGGTGTTGATTGCTTTCTGAAACGCGTCCCAACCGGTGCTGTTGGTGGCCATCGACATGGTATCGCCAATCGCGAGGTCAAGCGTTACCTGATCACCATTGTAGCTGTAGGTGCCATCGTTGTTGCGCGTGAACGGCACGGTATCGCCCTTGGATCCGGCGAAGATGTATTTGCCGTTTTCGTCTTTGCTGTTCATCAGGCTCAGCAATTGCTCTTCGATCTGCCCCAGCTCCGAAGCGGTGGCTTGGCGGTCTTCGTCGGTATAACCGGCGTTGCCCGCGCTAACAGCCAGTTCTCTGGCACGCTGCAACACATTGTTGATGCTGGTCATCACCGCTTCGGCAGTACCGAGGGTGGCCTTGATAGTCGTAGCGTTAGCCTCGTACTGATCGAGCATCGAAGCCTGCTGCCCCAATTGCAGCAGGCGTGAAGCGCCGACCGGATCGTCGGCGGCGGTGTTGATGCGAACCAGGCTGCTGGCCTCTTCGCTGCTCTTGACTACGTTGGCGAAGTTTTTCTGATAGTTGGCAGCAGAGGACTCGTAAAACTGGGCGGTAGAAATGCGCATGGACTACGACTCCTTTAAAGACTGTTGATCAGTGTGCTGAAGATTTCCTGCGCAGCCTTGATGATCTGCGAAGACGCGGTGTAGTACTGCTGATACTTGACCAGGTTGCCGGTTTCCTCATCGAGGTCGACACCCGATAGTGAATCACGAGCGGTCTTGGCATTGGCCAGGATGGCGGTGGTCGCGGCACTGTCAAGCTCGCCCTGGGCGGCCTTGGCGCCGACGCCCTCGACCAGCTTGCCGTAAGCATCGGTCAGGGAAATGCCACCGCTGGTCGAACCGGTATCCACGGTCTTCAGGGTCTGCAAATCGGCCAGTACGTTGCCGTTGCGGTTGTCCAGAGTGCCCGCCTGACTGAGCGTCACGTTGATCGCCGTCGAGCTGTCCGGTGAACCCGCGATGGTCATATCGAACGATGCAGTACGCTGCACGATTGGCGGTCCTGGATCATTGATCGCGGCACCGCTGGCGTCGACCAGTGGAATGGTCAGGCTCAGCGTATTGTTCTGGCCAGGCACAATGGTGCCGTTACTGAGTTCATTACCCTTGGCATCGAGCAGCTGGTAAGTCTGGGTGGTACCACCGGTGGCACCGAAAACCACTTTGACCGGAGTCGAAGTCTTCAGGCCATTCTGAATGGCCAGGGTGGTGGTCGCGTCATAGATATCGAACTTCGTAGTCAGGGTCGGTTGACCGCTGGCCGGAATCGTCAATGTTCCGCTGCTGCCAGCAGCAATGGCCGCCCCCAACGGTGCTGCGATGGCCAGACGCAGGGGGTCGGTCATCTCAATTTCGATGTCGGTCGCCGCATTGCGGGTCGGAGTGATCTTGAAGGTGTCGCCGGCGGCTGCGGTGCCGTTGAGCGTCATGGAGAAACCATCGATCACCGGAGCCGGCATGGTCGTCGTGCTGAACGCGCCCATGGCAGTGCCTTCAGGCAGACGCTGCACGGTGTAGTCAGTGGCGGTGGTGAACGTGACTTTGTAATCATTGATGGTCAGCGCGCCGCTGTCCTCGATGGTCACGTCGAAGTTGCCCGAGCCTGCGCTGTTGTCGACCGTGGCGATACTGCGCTGGGCCATTTGCGCGGCACTGTTGATGCTGCTGAACAGGTTCGAGCCGAACTCACCGTTTTTGTCGATGCCCTGGGCCTGGATGGTGTTCATCTGATCGGCAACGACCAGTGCCACACGCCCCAGCTCGTTCATCGCCGGGTCCAGTACGGTACTGCGATAGCGGAGCAAGCCACCTATCTCACCACCGGTCATCACCGAGGTGACGTCGATGGTGCTCGAGCCGCGATTGAGCTGAATGGCCGAACGCGACGGGTCGGTTTTGCTTGGCACCACTTCCAGCTTGCTGGCGGTGTTGCCCATGACCAGCGGCTGACCGCTGCCCAGGTAAATATCGAGGTTACCGTCACGCTCGATCACTTGCGCGCCGGTGAAGGTAGACAATTGACGTACGACCTCGTTGCGCGTATCGAGCAAGTCGTTGGGCTGACCGCCGGCTTTGGAAACTTCGGAAATCTTCTGGTTCAACTGGGCCACGGTGGCCGCCAGTTTGTTGACCTGATCGGCCATGTCCGCCAGGTTGCCGTTGATGTTCGCGTTCTGCGTCGTCAACTGGCTGGAGATCGAGTTGAACCGATTGCTCAGTGCTTGCGCATCGCTGAGCAGCAGTTGCCGGGAAGCATCGTCGCCCGGTTTGGCGTTGACGTTCTGTACCGAGGCGAAGAACTTGGTCAGGGCGCCGTTGAGGCCGGTGCCGCTGTCCGACAGCAACTTATCGAGCGGGCTGATCTGCCCGGCATAGGCAGCCGAGTCGCTGTTGAGCGAGGTAGTGGTTTGCAGCTGCGCATCGAGGTAGCTGTTGTAGACCCGACGCACATCGGCGAGGGTCGTGCCGCTACCGATAAAGACATTGCCGAACTGATTCGAGGCCTTGGTACTCTGCACGGTTTGCTGACGCGAGTAGCCGGCCGTATCGACGTTGGCAATGTTATTGCCGGTAACCATCAACGCGGTTTGGCCAGCGGATAAACCCGACATCCCGATATTGAGCAAACTCATGGTTCAAACCTTATACCTTATGCCTATAAAGGCGTGGTGGAAGCGCCCGCCGCAGCGTAGTTTTGGTAACTCGTCATCTGCTTGGCTATCTGCGAAATCTTGCTTGCGTAATCCGGGTCGGTTGCATACCCGGCTTTTTGCAACTCTCGTACAAACTGTTCTGGGTTATCGGCCGACTTCAGCACATCTTGATAGCGATTATTGCTTTGCAGCAGCGTCACAAGGTCATGGAAGCTGTCTTTGTAAGAGGCGTAGGAACGGAACTCGGCCGTCTCCTTGACCATCTCGCCATTTCTGAATTCGCTGGTGATCGCACGCGCCGAATCGCCCTTCCAGTTACTGCTGGCCTTGATGCCGAACAGGTTGTGGCTGCTGCTGCCATCTTGGGCGCGCATGACCGATTTACCCCAACCGGTTTCCAGGGCAGCCTGAGCCACCAGGTAACGCGGATCGACACCGATACGGTCGGCAGCTTCTTTGGCCATCGGCAGCATGGTGTTGACGAATTCGTCGGCGGAACTGAAGGCTTTTTTCGCTGGCGCCAGGGGTATTTGAGCCATGGCACGACCGTAGATCTGCAGGCGCCCGCTGGATGTCGTATCCGTTTGTGAAGCCAGCCAATCGCCGTTGTACAGGGAACCGGAACCCGTCTTGGTGCTCTGCGGCACCTGGATACTGTTCTGTGCCGTTGTGGCGGTTGTTGCAGCGGTCGATGCCGACGGCACCAGCCCGGCGAGCAAACGATCGGCCAGTTTCGGTGGCAATGCCAGACGCCGCTGATTGATCAGCGCCATGTCATTGCGATGAGCACCCTCGCCCGCGCTTGCCGGCGTCTTCACCGAGCGCGAAGCCCACAACGGGCGCTCACCATTGAGACGCGACAGAGGCCCATTTGTGGCGACCGTACCGGCGGCAATCGGCGTTTCCACGGCGGCTTTCGCGGCAGCTTGCTTGGCGGCAGACGCTGCTGCGGCCTCACCCGGCGCCATCGGTTTGTTCTTCGACATCTGGCGCATCAGCACGTCCGCCAGGCCAATACCGCCGCCTTCGCGGGACATGGAAACGGCCAACTGCTGGTCGTACATTTCCTGGTATTGCTTGGCTGCCGGTGTGTTGAGCGGATTGTCCTCGCCCAGCGCTTCGGTGGCCGAGCGCATCGACTTGAGCATTTCACCAAGGAACAGCGACTCGAATTCCTGCGCTACTTTGCGCATGTTCGCATCGCTGTTCTTGTCGCCGACCTTGAGCTGATTCAGGCGGTTCAGGTCCGAGTAGGAACCCGAATCGCTGCTGCTGACCAAGCCGCTTTTACGCATATCCATGGTCGCTGCCCTCAGATCACGATCAGGTCGGCTTGCAACGCGCCGGCCTGTTTCAGCGCTTCGAGGATCGCCATCAAGTCACCCGGTGCCGCGCCGACCTGGTTCACCGCACGGACGATTTCGTCGAGGGTGGTGCCCGGGCCGAACTTGAACATCGGCTTGGCTTCTTGCTGAGCGTTGACCCGCGAGCGCGGCACCACCGCCGTCTGCCCGTTGGACAGAGGGCCGGGCTGGCTGACGATCGGGTCTTCGGTGATGGTTACGGTCAGGCTGCCGTGGGTCACGGCGGCCGGTGAAACCTTGACGTTCTGGCCGATCACGATGGTGCCGGTGCGCGAGTTGATGATGACTTTCGCCACCGCCTGACCCGGGTCGACTTCAAGGTTTTCGAGGATCGACAAATAGTCGACCCGCTGGCTCGGATCGAGTGGCGCGGTCACACGGATCGAACCACCGTCGATGGCCTGAGCAACGCCAGGGCCAAGCATGTTGTTGATCTTGTCGACGATGCGCTTGGCGGTGGTGAAGTCCGAACGATTGAGGTTCAGGGTCAGGCTGTTGCCCTGATTGAAACCGCTTGGCACTGCACGCTCGACCGATGCACCGCCAGGGATGCGACCGGCCGACGGAACGTTGACGGTGATCTTCGAACCATCACGACCTTCGGCATCGAAACCGCCAACGACGAGGTTACCCTGTGCGACTGCGTAGACGTTGCCGTCGATACCTTTGAGCGGCGTCAGCAGCAAGGTGCCGCCGCGCAGGCTCTTGGAGTTACCGATGGACGCCACGGTGATGTCCACCTGCTGACCCGGCTTGGCGAAGGCTGGCAAGTCGGCACTGATCGATACTGCCGCGACGTTCTTCAACTGCACGTTGCCTGAACCTGCCGGCACCTTGATGCCGAACTGCGAGAGCATGTTGTTGAAGGTCTGCAGGGTAAACGGAGTCTGGGTCGTCTGGTCACCGGTGCCGTTAAGCCCGACCACCAGGCCGTAGCCGATCAATTGGTTGGAACGCACACCGGAAATACTGGCGATGTCCTTCAGCCGCTCGGCTTGAGCGTCGAAGGCTGCGGTCAGCAACAGGGCGCCCACCATCAGGTGTTTAAGATTCAACATAGCCACCTAGAAAGGGAACAGCGGGCTGAGGAAGAAACGGTCGAACCAGCCTGGCTGACTCGCATCGGCAAACGCGCCGGTGCCCGAATAGGTGATGCGTGCATCGGCGACGCGGGTCGACGACACGGTGTTGTCGGTGGCGATGTCGTCGGCGCGAACGAGGCCGGCAATCCGCACCAGCTCATCGCCGGTGTTGAGGGTCAGCCACTTCTCGCCGCGCACGGCGATGATGCCGTTGGGCAACACGTCGGCGACGGTCACGGTAATCGAACCGGTCAGGCTGTTGCTCTGGCCAGACTTGCTGTCGCCCTTGGTGGCGCGATCGGCGCTATAGCCGGCGTTCAGACTCAGGTCGTTGCCACCGATCGGGTTATTGGTGGTCAGGCTGGAACCGAACAACGAAGTCAGGCCGACGCTGGTGTCACTGTTCTTGTCGATCTGCGAGTTGGCGTTCTTGCTCGCCTGGGTGCGCTCGTTCAGGGTGATGGTGATGATGTCACCGACCCGGAACGCCTTGCGGTCGCTGTACAGGTTCTGTTCGAAACCGGCCTGGTAGATCGAGCCGTTATTGGCGGGGG
>NZ_AKJK01000120.1 GCF_000282375.1 Pseudomonas sp. GM50 | reverse complement strand
GCTGCGCAGCCGAACGGGGGCAAGCCCCCTCGCCACAAAAGCCCGCTCGGCAGCGATCAGTCAGAGGCCGCGCAAATCCCGCTCTTCGATCGGCCGGCTCTGGCGCAGACGCTTGCCGCCCAGCACCACCCAGTCGATCAGTCGGAACAGGCATTCAATGCCGAACGACAGCAGCAACGCGCCACTCATGCCCCAGATCATCGCTTCCGGCGTCAGCAGGATCTGGTAACTGTAGCCGTTCCAGGTTTCCTTGCGAATATCCGGGTCGGCGGCCAGGGCCACTTGCAGGACGCGGATGTACCACGGGCCCTGCATGGCCTGGAATTGCTTGTCGAGGGCCAGTTGACGGGTGAGCAAGGTGCTCAGGCTGTCGGCATCGCTGCGAAAGATCGGGTCTTCGCTGGCCCGGTAATGGGCCACGAGCGCTTGCATATCACCCTTGAAAAACTGATTGGCGGTGCCCTGGAAACCGCTCAAACCGGTCTGCGCCTCGATCAGATGCGCCTCGACCCGCTTGGCATAGTCATTGATGAACCCAGGCACCTGGACACCGATCAACAGGCCCGCCGCGAACAACACCAGCCGTAGATAACTGAGCAACATGGGGGATAGATCCTTATTCGGTCTTGCCCTGGCTGACGCATTCACCGCGTCGCCAGAGGCTCCATTGGCCCGGTTCGTAGCGGGTCCAGGTTTCGTTTTCGGTCAAGGGTTCGGTGGCGATCACCGTAACCACGTCGTTGGGTGTGGTCTCGGCCTGGAAGTCGACGATCACATCGACGTCCTTCAAACGCGCCGGGCCGAACGGTGCTCGGCGGGTGATCTGCGCCAGTTTGCTCGAGCAGTAGCAGAACAGCCAGTCGCCGTCGCTGAGCAAGCAGTTGAACACGCCTTTGCTGCGGTACTCGGCGCAGGCGGCCACCAGGTCCGGCAACAGTGCTTCGATCTCTACCGGCTCGGGGAACGCAGCGCGTACCCGGTTGAGTAAATCGCAGAATGCCGCTTCGCTGTCGGTATCGCCAACGGGGCGGTAAAAACTGGCGGTCGGGTTGAAATCGGCCAATTGGCCGTTGTGGGCGAAACACCAGTTGCGCCCCCACAACTCGCGCACGAACGGGTGGGTGTTGGACAGGCACACTTTGCCAACGTTGGCTTGGCGAATGTGCCCGATCACCACTTCGCTCTTGATCGGATAGCGCTGCACCAGGTTCGCCACTTCCGACTCGCTGCTCGCCGCCGGGTCCTGGAACAGCCGCAGGCCACGGCCTTCATAAAAAGCGATGCCCCAGCCGTCACGGTGCGGCCCGGTGCGGCCACCGCGCTGCATCAGCCCGGTGAAGCTGAACACGATATCGGTCGGGACATTGGCGCTCATGCCCAATAACTCACACATGCTCGGACTCTCGATTCAATGCAGGGGCACGGTTATAGACGCGGTTCGACCCGCAAACGCTGAGGGTTGCTCGGCACCGGTGGCCGGCCGTAACGATCATCGCCGGCACCGCCGAAAGGCTGATCGTCATCAGGCTCGTCGGCCCGCGCCGCTGCCTTGGCGGCAGCCGCCTTTTCCTTGCGAGCGCTGGAGGCACGCTCGATGGGAAAACGGATGGCCACGAACACCAGGTAAATGCCGAAGGCAATCATGCCGTACATGAACAGATCGGAAACCGCGCGCCAGGCGTTGTTGCCGACCTTGAACAGCAAGTCGAGGGCCGTAATGGCGATGGCCGGGGCGACCTTTTCTTTCACCGGGTCGATGATGGTCGGGCTAAACAGCAACACCGCCACCAGCAGCCGCAGCGGCTCACGCAGCCAACGCCACATCCAGCGGGTGATGCGCATCCACACCAACAGGCAGCCTAAAGCGGCGAAGGCATAGAGGCCCCAAGCGATCAGATAGTCGTTCTCGGTCATGGTGTCCATGGCAAGGCAGGCAAAGAGGCGCTTATAGTAACGACTTTTCGCACGTCAGGCTTGTCCCAATACCAGTCGGGCAAGACACAGACCTGTGGGAGCAGGCTTATGTGGCGAGGGGGCTTGCCCCCGTTGGACTGCGCAGCAGTTCCTTTTTTGGGGCCGCTTCGCAGCCCAACGGGGGCAAGCTCCCTCGCCACAGAAAAGCCCCCTCACCACAGACCCGCTCCCACAGGTTGCGAAGCCCCTATTCCGTACATCGTCCGAGAGCCATTCATGCCCCTATCCGCCAACGTCAACAGCGCTCCGATTGCCCACAAGGCCGACGGTTCCGACCCGTATGCCTGGCTGCAGGAGCGCGACACCGACGCGGTGCTCGATTACCTGAAAGCTGAAAACCGCTATCAAGAGGCGCAAACCGCCGATCAGGCCGGTCTGCGTGAAACCCTGTTCGAAGAGATCAAGGGACGGATTCTCGAAACCGATCTGTCGCTGCCCTCACCTTGGGGTCCGTACCTGTATTACACCCGCACCACTGCCGGCGACGAATATGCCCGTCACTACCGCTGCCCACGTCCGGCCGATGGCAGCCTGCAGATCGACGAAAGCCAGGAACTACTGCTGCTTGATCCGAACGTGCTGGCCAAGGGCGGCTTCTTTTCCCTGGGCGCGTTCAGCATCAGCCCGGACCACCAGCGTCTGGCCTACAGCATCGACTCCAGCGGCGAAGAGATTTACACGCTGTTCGTGAAGGAATTATCCAGCGGCCGCGTCAGCGAACTGGAATTCCAGGACTGCGACGGCAGCATGACCTGGGCCAATGACAGCCTGACGCTGTTCTTCGGCGAACTCGACGACACCCATCGCCCGCACAAACTGTTCCGCTACCGGCTGGACGGCACCGCGGCCGAAGAAGTGTTCCATGAGCCGGACGGCCGATTCTTCCTGCATTGCTACCGCTCAAGCTCCGAACGGCAACTGCTGTTATCGCTGGGCAGCAAGACCACCAGCGAAGTCTGGGTGCTCGACGCCTCGCTGCCGCATCAGGCCTTCACCTGCCTGGCGCCGAGGGTCGAAGATCATGAGTACGATGTCGACCACGGCAAACTTGATGGCGAGTGGACGTGGCTGATCCGCACCAACCGCGACGGCATCAACTTCGCGCTGTACCAGGCCGCCGATACTGGCGTCGCACCGACCGAAGCCGACTGGCAGAACCTGATTCCCCACAGCGACACGGTGATGCTCGAAGGCATGAGCCTGAACGCCGAGGCCATGACCCTGAGCCTGCGTGAAGGCGGCCTGCCGATCATCGAAGTGCGCCCACGGGACTTGGTGCCGTATCGCGTGCAATTGCCGGATGCGGCCTACAGCCTGCACGTGCAGAACAGCCTGGAATTTGTCAGCGACAGGATCCGTCTGCGCTACGAAGCCTTGAACCGTCCGGCGCAGATCCGACAACTGATTCTGACCACCGGCGAGCAGCAAGTCCTCAAGGAAACCCCGGTGCTCGGCCCGTTCGACGCCGATGCGTACGTCAGCCAGCGGCTGTGGGCGACGGCACCGGACGGTACGCAAGTGCCGATCAGCCTGGTGGTCAAACGCGAGTTCCTCGGCAAGCCGACGCCGCTTTATCTGTACGGCTACGGCGCCTACGGCGAAAGCCTCGACCCGTGGTTCTCCCACGCGCGCCTGAGCCTGCTGGATCGCGGCATGGCGTTTGCCATCGCCCATGTACGCGGTGGCGGTGAGCTGGGCGAAGCCTGGTACCGCGCCGGCAAGCAGGAACACAAGCACAACACCTTCAGCGACTTTATCGCGTGCGCCGAACACCTGATCGCCAACGCCTTCACCACCCCGTCGCAGCTGGCGATCAGCGGTGGCAGCGCCGGTGGCCTGTTGATTGGCGCGGTACTCAATCAGCGGCCGGAGCTGTTCGGTGCAGCGATTGCCGAAGTGCCGTTCGTCGACGTGCTTAACACCATGCTCGACCCGGAGCTGCCGCTGACCGTCACGGAATACGACGAGTGGGGCAACCCGCAAGAGCCGGACGTCTATGATCGGATCAAGGCCTACGCCCCGTACGAAAACGTCACCGCGCAAGCCTATCCGGCAACGCTGGTGATCGCCGGCTACAACGACAGTCGCGTGCAGTACTGGGAAGCGGCCAAGTGGGTGGCGAAATTACGCGCGACCAAAACCGACACCAATCCCCTGCTGCTCAAGACCGAATTGGGTGCCGGGCATGGCGGGATGAGCGGTCGTTATCAGGGATTACGTGATGTAGCCCTCGAATACGCATTTGTTTTCAAGGTTTTGGGCATCGCCTGAGGAACTTGGCCCGGCGTATCGGTCTTAACACCAGACACTGGGCGCGATCCCTTGTAGGAGCGAGGCTTGCCCGCGAAGGCATTATCACGGCCGACATTGATGTTGAATGTCAGGGCCTCTTCGCGGGCAAGCCTCGCTCCTACAAGGGGGCGGTGACTGGAACAGACACAGACACAAGAAAAAGACCGTGACGACATGTCAGAACCGACCTTACTGAACAACGAAATTCGCGACTGGCTGATGGACTGCGGCCTGTTCGATCAACTGCTGCCGGCAGACTTCGTGGCAGCTTCGGGTTACTTCAGCATCAGCACCATTCCCGAAGGCGAAGAGATTTTCCATGAGGGCGATGCTGGCAGTTTCATGTGCATCATCCACACCGGCCAGGTCGCGGTGCAGAAGACCAACAGCGACGGGCAACGAGTGACCATGGCCACCTTGCGCAGCGGTCGGGCGTTCGGAGAAATGGCTGTGCTCGACGGTGAACGACGCTCAGCCAGTTGCGTGGCCGCGAGCAATTGCCAGTTGCTCAACCTGGGCAAGGACTCCCTGGAAAAAATGCTCAACGACGCGCCGAAAATCGCCGCCAAGATCATCCGCGCCCTCGCCGTCTCCCTCTCCAAACGCTTGCGCATGGCCGACGGGCAACTGCTCTTGCAGCAGGTCTAGCCTCCCGGCGTTTTGATTTTCGTCGTGCTCGGTTCAAGGCCCGGCAAGGTCTGGTCCTTGGGTGGATTGGGCATTTCGATCGGCGGTAACAGCGGTGCTCCGCCACTGCCGGTACCGGCCTTGGGCACACTGGTCGGGGTGATCTGCGGATACGGCGTCGGAGTGGCGGTGCCGGGTGAGCCGGGCATCGGCACAGGGCTGGTGGGGATGGTTTGCAGTTCCTGGGCTTGCACTGCAGTTATCGAGAGCGCGGCCAAGGCAATGACCGTTAGAATGGTGCGCTTCATCAATGGCTCCGTTAGCCTTGTGGTCTTTTTGCAGGCTACTCCCAACTGCGCGTGTTTGCCTTCCTCCATCTGTCAATTTCTCCTCAAGAGCGCCCCATGAAACGTTTCGTTCTGCTCGACACCACCCCCATCCCTGAAAACGGCGGTGCCCTGTGCCTGTTCGAATACGGCGAGGACTTCGTCATCAAGATTCAGGGTGGCGACGGCGGGCAGTTGATGAACACCCGCATGCACGGCTCCGAAGATGCCCTGGCCGAAATCCCCTGCCGCAAAGTCGCCGGCCGGCCGAATTCGCGGGTATTGATCGGTGGCCTGGGCATGGGCTTCACCCTGGCCTCGGCGCTCAAGCATTTGGGCAAGACGGCTGAAGTGGTGGTCGCCGAACTGGTGCCCGGCGTGGTGGAGTGGAATCGCGGGCCGCTGGGCGAGAAAGCCGGTAACCCGCTGCTCGACCCGCGCACCGTGATCCGTATGGAGGACGTGGCCAAAGTACTGCAAGCCGAGCCGCAAGGTTTCGATGCGATCATGCTTGACGTCGACAACGGCCCCGAAGGTTTGACCCAGAAGGCCAACAGCTGGCTCTACTCCGCCGGCGGCCTGAGTGCCTGCGCCAAGGCCCTGCGGCCAAAAGGCGTGCTGGCGGTGTGGTCGGCCAGCGCCGACCGGCAGTTTTCCGACAAGCTGAAAAAAGCCGGCTTCAAGGCCGAGGAAGTGCAAGTCTTCGCCCACGGCAACAAGGGCACCCGCCACACCATCTGGATTGCCGAGAAGCTCAAGGGCTGAGCTAAACTCACGTCATAACCGTCATTAGTCTTTTTACAAAGGTGAACCCATGAGTTCGTCCACCCCAACCAACACATCGAAGCTGGACCGCATCCTTGCCGACAACCAGCGCGACAAGGAAATGGGTTACCGCGACAAAGCCCTGAAGATGTACCCGCACGTGTGTGGCCGCTGCGCCCGTGAGTTCTCCGGCAAACGCCTGAGCGAACTGACCGTGCATCACCGCGACCACAACCACGACAACAACCCTCAGGATGGCTCGAACTGGGAGCTGTTGTGCCTGTATTGCCACGACAACGAACACTCGCGCTATACCGATCAGCAGTATTTCGATGAAGGTTCGCTGAGTACGCCGAAGATTGCCAAGGCGACGCACAACCCGTTTGCGGCGTTGGCGGGGTTGATGAAGAAGGAAGATTAAAGATCTTCAATGCCCCAACTGGCCTCATCGCGAGCAGGCTCGCTCCCACAGGGATTTTCTGTGAACACAGTAATTGTGAACACCACAGATCCAATGTGGGAGCGAGCCTGCTCGCGATAGCATTTGTCCGGGCACCACCAATCTCCAAACTGAACACCCCTCCCCCAATCCCCGTATAATCGCCGTTTTTTCCCCGAAGGCACCCCGCTCGTGGCAGACAAACGGTACAGCTGCATTGGTTTGTATAACCCCAAATCACCGGAGAACGTCGGTTCGGTCATGCGCGCCGCCGGCTGCTATGGCGTGGCGTCGGTTTTTTACACCGGCAAGCGCTATGAACGCGCCGCCGATTTCGTCACCGACACCAAGCGAGTCCACTACGACATCCCGCTGATCGGCATCGACGACCTGAAGAAAATCCTGCCCTTGGGCTGTGTCCCGGTCGCCGTGGAACTGGTCGACGGCGCCCGCTCGCTGCCGGAATACACTCACCCGGATCGCGCCCTCTACATCTTCGGCCCCGAAGACGGCTCGCTGGATAAAGAAATCCGCGAGTGGTGCGAAGACGTGGTCTACATCCCGACCACCGGCTGCATGAACCTGGCGGCCACCGTCAACGTCGTGCTGTACGACCGCATGGCCAAGGGCAACAACACCCGTTCGGGCCCGAAATTCCGCTGAATTGTCGCATATTCGATGGAACAAGCCGCTCACCCAGGCAGTCAGCTAAATATCGATTGCTGAAGCAACCCTTCCCTGCCTGGAGACAGATCATGCGCGAGTTCAATCCTGTAGAACGTATCGAGACTACCCCGTTCCAGAGCCCTTCCGAACAGAACGTTCATGGTTGGGAACGCGCAGGCTCCCTGGCGGGTGGCGTGGTCATGTTAAGCAAAGGTCTGCGACGCGGTGGCGTGTTCGGATTGATTGAAATAGCCATCGGCGGCATCGCCCTCGCCCGGGGAATCACCGGGCATTGCTCAGCGAAAAGACTGTTGGAAAAGAATCGTCAGGACATGGAAAACGCACGCGCGCGAATCGAGCGCGCCGGGGAAGAGTTGAGCCGGTTGAAGGCGAATGCGCGAGCGGCGACCAACACCGCAACCGTGACGGGTAACGATTCGTTGAAGTCGCCTAAAGCCGGGGTTTGATCCGAAAGTTGCGGTGAGGCTCAGGGCCTCTTCGCGGGCAAGCCTCGCTCCTACGGGAATTTTTGAATTCTCTCGTTCCGTAGGAGCGAGGCTTGCCCGCGATGGCGGTGCTACTGAAGCAACCCGGTATCGAGCACCTTGGAAGACTCGCCAATAACGCTTTGCGCGAGCTGAATGAATTCCTGGGTATCCACACTTTCCAAATGCATCGCTCCACGCAGCACATCATCCAGCGAGCGCTTGTTGCGGGTTTTCAGGCGAATCTCGCGGTCCAGTTCCTGTAGCAACACCACCGCTTTGGCCACCTGCGCCGGATTGATCTGCTCACCGCGCAATGTGCTGACCTTCTGGCTGTCCTTGACCAACTTGCTGTGCAGGCTTTCATACCGCTCATCACTCATGCCGCCTGCGCGGCGCATCAGTTCGATGGCGTAGTACTCGGCAAACCCTTCGCTGATCCAGTCACTGCGCTGGCTGTCGTTGATCCGCCCGAACACCTGAGCCAATTCGCGCACCAGCGCACTGGTGCCGCTTTCGCTGACCAGCGGCAGACGGCTGTTGAGGTAGATCGATTCATGGGCGCCCAGGCTGCCGCGCCACATCGGGTCGTTGCCGCCGACAATCAGCAATTTGCCGGGATGACGCGGAAAAACTGCCTGCACTTGCGGCCAGACAAAAGTCAGCAGCGTCAGCACGTCCATGCGACGCATACCCTGCCCCTGTGGCGAGGCGACGGTGACTTCGGTTTCCCCCAGCCGCGTGCGACGGCTGCCAAGGTGGCCGGCGAGCATCCAGCCAGTGGGACGGTCGAACAGGCGCGAGACGTTATCGATCCGGAACTTGTTCTTGCCGATCCGCGGCCAGGCGGTTTCGACGCTTTTCCAACCGCTGGGCAATTCGAATTCAAGGCGTGAAACCAGTTCGATGCCGTCCTGCTGATCGAGTTTGGCCGCAGGCACCAGGTCATCGCCACGCATCAGCGCCCAGTTCGGCGTCATGCGGGTGTCGAAGCTGCCGCTCTTGCGTCCATGGCTGATGCTCACGCGGTAGGTCAGGCTGGCCTTGTCGGCGGTTGGGCGCCAGACACCACGGGCCTGTTTGCCCGGTGTGAGCTGCCATTGGCCATCGGCCTTGAAATCACTGTAGTGACTGCCGTCGCCCAAGTCGAAATCCAGACTGCGCACCGCCGAGCCCTGTGCCAGGGTCAGGCGCACTTCGGCCTGATCGCTTTGCGGCAACAGGCGCACGTGATAATCCAGATCGACTTTCTTCGCCGCCCACACGGGCGAACTCAGGGCCAAAAGTCCAAAGGCTAATGCCAGGCGCACTCCCACAGCCATACACACTCCTAGTGTGGCGAGCGAGCTTGCTCGCGCCGGGCTGCGTAGCGGCCCCAAATTCTTGTAATCACCGCCGATTGTGTGGCAATGAATTAACCCGCACGAAAAATCAGATGGTCTTCCCAATCGTCTTCGGCCACGCTGCCCTCGGCGAGCATGCGCCCGGACTGGGAAATACGTTCGTGGTGCACCGCATCGCGATCACCGCACACCAGATGATGCCAGAGCGGCAAATCCTTGCCTTCGCTGACCAGTCGATAACCGCAGGTCGGCGGCAGCCATTTGAACTCATCGGCCTTGCCCGGCGTGAGCTGAATGCAATCGGGTACAAAGTCGCGGCGGTTGGGGTAATCGGTGCACTGACAGGTTTTGAGGTCCAGCAGTTTGCAGGCGATACGCGTGTAGTAGACGGAGTTGTCGTCTTCGTCCTCTAGTTTTTGCAGGCAGCACAGGCCACAGCCATCGCACAGCGATTCCCATTCCTCTTGATCGAGTTGATCGAGGGTTTTGCGTATCCAGAACGGTTCGACTTTGGCGGCCATGGCTCAAGCATCAACATCAGGTGGTGAAAGGCCGCCAGTCTAGTGCCAAGGCACCGGCGGGCCAAGCATTGGCGACTGCCGGTACAACGGAACTTGTCAGTTATAACGCCCCCAAGTAACTTTGCCGTCACAAGGAGCCATGCTCAAATGCCATTAACGCTCAACCGCGTTGCATTCAGGTGAACTACCCAGGCTCTCGAAAAACCTCATCGCTCAGCTCAACTGCGCCCGCAGGTTTCAGACGAACCTCACTTTCAAACGTAAAGGAATCTCTTGATGAGTGCTAATCCACGCGTTGCCGACTACGCCATTCACCCTCAGTTCACTGATCGCTGGTCGCCCCGCGCGTTCACCGGCGAAACCATTCCCGTCGAGACCCTGCTGAGCTTCTTCGAAGCCGCGCGCTGGGCGCCATCGGCGTACAACTCGCAGCCTTGGCGGTTTCTTTACGCACGTCGCGACACGCCGAACTGGGAGCGTTATCTGAGTCTGCTGAACGAGTTCAACCGCAGCTGGGCGCAGCACGCCTCGGCGCTGGTGATCGTCGTCTCGAAAACCACCTTCGCGGTACCTGGCGCCACTGAAGAAACACCAGCGCTGTGGCACACCTTCGACACGGGTTCGGCCTGGGGTCACCTGGCGCTGCAAGCGAGCATCAGCGGCTGGCACACCCACGGCATGGCCGGCTTCGATCAGGACCTGACCCGCAAAGAGCTGAATATTCCTGAGGGCTATGCGCTGCACGCGGCGGTGGCGATCGGCAAGCTGGGCGACAAGGCGACGCTGGCCGAGTACCTGCAAGCACGCGAAGAACCAAGCCCGCGTCGTCCGCTGAACGAGTTGGCGGCCGAGGGTGATTTCACCCTCTAACCATGTGGCGAGGGGGCTTGCCCCCGTTTGAGTGCGCAGCACTCACAAAATCTGTGGCATATCAGCAATTTTGGGGCTGCTGCGCAGCCCAACGGGGGCAAGCCCCCTCGCCACAAGCCCGCTCCCACATTTAATGGGTGGTGGATTTAATACCCGCGTGAAAAATCCACTTCCCCACGCAACGCTTCACCCGCCTGATACGCCCGCAGGTTTTCGACAAACAGCTTCACCATCATCGATGGCGAAGTCGGTGCCGAACTGTGCCCCGTCAGCAGCAGGCCCCACGCGGTCCAGAACGGATGGCGTTGCGGCAGCGGTTCCTGACGGCAGACGTCGATCACGGCCCCGGCCAGATGCCCTTCCTTCAAGGCTTCCACCAGGTCCGCATCGACCACCGCCACACCGCGCCCGACGTTGATGAACAACCCGGTCGGCTTGAACTGCTTGAACAGTGCGGCGTCGTACAGGTCGTGAGTATTCGGGGTGTTCGGCAGCAGATTGATCACGTAATCCACCTTACCGACCAGACGCGGCAAGTCGCTCAGCGCGCCGACTTCGACAAACGGCGTCTGCTCGCGAGCTTCGCTGGCGATGCCATATAACTCGACGCCAAACGGCAGCAGAAACTGCGCCACGGTCTGACCGATGTCACCGGTGCCGACGATCAACACCTTGCGCCCGGCCAGGCTTTGACCCTGGCGGTTGTCCCATTTACGCTCGACCTGGCTGACCAGGCGCGCCAGTACTTCGCGCTCGTGGCCGAGCATGTAAGTCAGTACGTATTCGGCCATGACCTGACCGAAAATCCCTACCGCGCGAGTCAGGCGATAGTGCCGTGGCAGGCCGTCGGCCAGCAACGGCGTGATGCCGGCCCAGGTCGACTGCAGCCATGCCGGCGTGTGGCCCTGACGCAACAGCGTCGCCAGCAGGTCCGGCTGACCGAGCCAGACCTGGCAATCGGCGGCCTGACGGGCCAGTTCGGCGGAGTCACCGCTGGTCAGTACTTCCAGATCAGGCGCTGCCTGACGCAGCAGTTGGGCGTACACAGGGTGGTCGTGTTCAGCAATCAGCACGCGCATGGTTCAAACCTTTCAAAAACAGTGCAGACGGCCGCCGACGGAGTGTCACTCCATCGCCCTGGCCATCGCCAAAATCATTCCAGTGTTTCACAAAGGCTCTGAACAGAGCCTGTTTGCCGATTACATCGGGTCGTTGCGTCGCAGCAATTCTTCCGGCAGATGCTCGATGTATTCGTCTTCGGCCGGCGGCATTTGCAGGTGGTAACCCTGTTTTTCGAGGTTTTCCAGCACCACAGTGATGTCTTCGCGCGACAGCTTGCGCTCGGGCGTCAGCACCAGATCGAAAGCGTGATGCGGTTTGCCGAAGGCCGCCATCAGACTTTCCGGAACGCGCTCCAGTGCATCGCTTTTGAGCACATAGAGGTACATCTCGTTTTTCTTCAGGCTTCGATAGATGGAGCAAATACGTTTCAAGGCTGTTCTCCGGCGGTGGCCAGGCTGTCGAGCAGCGCTTGGCCCATCAATTCGCGGCGCCAGCCACGCAGCGAATCAGGCAATTGGTAAGGACCATTGGGGAAGCCGCTCTTGAGCAGCGCTTCCAGGGTTTTCTTGCGCAGCATCAGTTCTGGCGCGATGTTCAGGCGTTCGGCTTCGGCCTGGCCAATCGCGCGCAGTTGTTTGACCAGCGCGGCGGCGTCCACCGGCAACGGCTCCGGCACCGCCGGTGGCCATTGATCAGGCGACACACTGCCAGAGCGCTTGATCAGATCAAGCAGAAATTCGCCGTCCTGACGCACGGTACGCGGGTGCATGTCTTCGATTTTCGCCAGCGCGCCGAGGTTGTCCGGTTGCGTGCGCGCCAACGGCCACAGGGAATGCTCACGGACAATACGGTTGCGTGGCAGATCGCGGGCACGGGCTTCGCGTTCGCGCCAGGCGCAAAGTTCACGCAACACGGCGAGTTGGGCACGGGACAGCTTCCAGGCCAGTTTGGCATCGCGATAGACCTCATACGGGTCGACCTCGCGACGCAGATTGGCCACCAGTTCGGCACCGTCTTCCAAAACCCAGGCGTATTTTTCGTCAGAAAGCTTCGGACGCAGCTGTACGAAAACTTCCGCCAGGTGCAAGGCATCTTCGGCGGCGTAGCTGATCTGGGTGTCGGACAGAGGACGTTGCAGCCAGTCGGAACGGGTCTCGCCCTTGGGCAGATCGATGCCAAGCACTTCCTGCACCAGCCGCGAATAACCCATGGAAAAACCGAGGTTCAGGTAAGCGGCGGCCAGTTGGGTGTCGAACAGCGGCGCCGGCAGGCTGCCGGTCAGGCGCAACAGGACTTCGAGGTCTTCGCTGCACGCATGCACGACTTTGACCACGGCCGGGTTTTCCAGCAACGCGGCCAACGGCTGCCAATTGTCGATAGTCAGCGGGTCAATCAGGTAAGCGCGTACGCCATCGCCGATCTGCAGCAGGCCTGCGATCGGGTAAAAGGTGTCGACCCGCATGAATTCGGTGTCGAGGGCAACGAATGGCAGCTGCTGCCACTCGGCACAAAACTGACCGAGGCTATCGTTGTCGCGAATCCAGTGAATATCGATGGCCACACGGCTCTCCCTTGAAGAATGGCGCGCAGTATATATCGCCCCCGGCGATTTCCGCGCATTCACTGAACAAGAGCTTTAGCGAAAATACCTGCTGAACCGCAAGAATAGTCTGACAGGAGGAGACTAGCTGCCCTTACGCAGCACGTAGACCCGCATCCGCGCACAACCCGGCAGGAAGTCCTGATGGCTGAGCAAGTGGAAACCCGCCTGCCTGAACTCGGCCTCAAGCTCGGCCTTGCTCGCCTGTGGCTGGGCCTGTGCGCCTTCCACACCCGATCGGCGCAGTTTGAAATGCGCATCAACCCGCACTGCCACAATCACGGTGTCGCGACTGACCCGATGGAACTCGCCCAGCAGGGCCAACCGATGCTCGGGACTGGTGATGTGTTGAAACAGTTGCATGCAAAAAATGCAATCAACCGCGTTCGCCGACAAACCGATGGTGAAGGCTGAACTCTGAAAGGTCTTGATCCGTTCCAGCAGTTGCTGCGGATGGTGGGTGCGGGCGTGATCGAGCATGTCCTGAGACGGATCGGTCGCAAGAATCACCCGATTCGCATGCTCGGCCAGTATCGACCAGAAGCGCCCGGCACCGCAGGCTACATCAAGAACCAATCCCGGTTCGCCAGCGACCTGAAGCGCGTTACGCACCAGTTGCTCGTCGCGCCAGAACGTCAAACGCCCCGCCAGGCCATGCGGTCGCGACTGAAGACAGACGCGGGCGTGTTCCTGGTCGTAGTGCCGGGCGAACTCCAGTTCGATGGCGGATGGGGGCAACGCGGACATGTGCAATGGCTCTTGTAGGACGTTTCAGACGCCGCAGGTTAGCGGTCGCTACGTGAAAAAAAGGTCGGTTCACTCATTCTTTGGCCAACACACCGTCGATCACTGCGCCGCGGCATCCGGCAAACATGTCCAGCTGCGGGTCGTAGACCTTGCTGTTGACTTCAAGCAGGCCGAGCATCGAATGGAACAGGTTGTCCTGGCTCAAGGGCTTTTCACGACTCAGTTGCAGGCAATGGGTGTCCACCGAGAACGACTTTTGATAGCTGTCGGAGAACCATGCCAGCATTGCTACATGCTTCTGTTGTTCCGGCGCCAGCATGTAAGGCGTGCCATGAAGGAACAGGTTGTATTCGCCCAGCGATTCGCCGTGGTCCGACAGATAAAGCATCGCGGTATCGACTTTATCCTGATTGCTGCGCAACAGATCGATCAGGGTCGACAGCACGTGGTCGGTGTACACCAACGTGTTGTCATAGCCATTGACGATACTTTCGCGGCTGCAATTGTTCAGTGCATTGCTTTCACACACTGGGGTGAAGTGTTCGTACTCTTTAGGGTAGCGCTTGAAATATTCCGGACCGTGACTGCCCATTTGGTGCAGTACCAGCACGGTGTCTTTATCCAGCGTGTCGATGAAGTGCTGCAAACCTTGCAGGAGAATTTCATCGCGACACTCGCTATTGGCACACAACACCGGGTCTTTCAGATTACTCACGTCGTCGACAGTGACCCGATCGCAGGTGCCTTTGCAGCCCGACTGGTTATCGCGCCAGATCACCTCGAGACCCGCGTGCTTGAGCACATCCAGCAGACCTTCCTCGTTCTTCGCCTTGCTGGCGTTGTAATCCTTGCGGCCCATGTTGGAGAACATGCAGGGCACCGACACGGCCGTTTCCGTACCGCAAGAATGCACATCGGTGAAGGCAATCAGGCCGGCCTCTTTATCCAGTTTGGGTGTGGTGTCGCGGTGATAACCCAGGATGCCGAAGTTCTCGGCCCGGGCACTTTCACCCACCACCAGTACCGTCAGGGATTTACGGCCGTGGGTTTGCCAGATCGGGTTTTTCCGAGCGTCTTCACCGATATTGATGAAGGGCTGCCGGGCAGACACTACTTGCTCGCGCAGATAGCCGAGCGAGGCACCGATGTAGTTGCTTGGCACCACCATCAGGCGCAATTCATGGTGATTGCGAAACAACGACGACAGGCCTTGATAGTTGACCAGGGCGACACCACCGATCACCGCAACCGATGCGACACTCACCAACACTTTACTTAATAACTCACGGTGCCAGCGACGGTAATTGACGGGGATCTGCCACAACAACCACGACGGTAATATTCCGAGAAGCGCAATATAAACAAACAACTTCACGGACAGTAAGTCGCGCACTTCCGTGGCATTGGTTTCCGCGAAGTTACGCAACATACCGGCGTCGATCAGCACACCATATTGGCTCATGAAATAAGCCACGCCGGCACTGACCAAAAAGATCAGCGTCAACACGGGCTTCATCACAAACCGGAATGCCAGCAAGGTCAGCACAATGTTGAAGACCGCCAGGATCATCACCCCGAACGCGACACGCATGGCGATGCCTTGACCGTCTGCAGCGGTGATATCGAAGAGGTGCTGCCAGAGAACTGAATTGAACCCGGACAATAAAAAGGCACTGGCAATCAACGTCACCCACTCCGGGCGCACGGATTTTAACTTCAACATGATGATTGGCTGTTCCTGAAAAGAAGTGCCCGCGGCAAATGTGAAAATTTCATTTACCGCGACAACACAAATCTTAAGCAACCAACCATCAATTTTTCGTGAAAAAGAAGCCAACGAATAGTTGGCTCATGGCATTAGGCCCAAACTTTCAACACGGGCGACTGGTGTCCTGTCTCACCAATACGCTCCTCTTTTGACGAGTGGCTGTTGCCGTCAGACAAGGCGCCGCGACGAGTCATAGCCCGCTATGGCGAGGAGCGGCAACGCAGCATGACGGCAACAGACGCCGTCAAAAAGGAACAGTATTGGCGAGACAGGACACTAAATTCAGGCCTGATGCAGATACCAGCGCCAGTCCTGCTCACCGACTTCACCCATGAACTGCCGGTACTCGGCACGTTTCACCGCCAGATACACGCCAAGAAACTCACTGCCGAAGGCCTCACGCGCCCAGTTCGACGCTTGCAGTGCTCGCAATGTGGTCAACCAGTCGGTGGGTAACAACTCCGTGGCCTGGGCATACCCGTTGCCCTCGACCGGTGCACCAGGATCCATCTGCTCACGGATGCCGCGATGAATGCCGGCCAGAATAGCCGCAGCCGCCAGATAGGGGTTGGCATCGGCACCACAGATGCGGTGCTCGATATGCCGGGAGAATGCCGGCCCGCCGGGCACCCGCAAACTCACGGTGCGGTTGTCCACGCCCCAGGTGGCCGCCAGTGGTGCGTAGCTGTTGGTCTGGAAACGACGGTACGAGTTGGCGTTCGGACAGAACAGCAGCAATGAATCGAGCAACGTGCTGAGCATTCCGCCGACCGCTTGTTTAAGCAGCGGCGTGCCGTCCGGGGCTTCGCTGGCGAACAGATTATTGCCGTCCTTGTCCGCCAGGCTGACGTGCATGTGCATGCCAGTGCCGGCCAGATCATCAAAAGGCTTGGCCATGAAACAGGCCGCCATCCCGTGTTTGTGGGCCACGCCCTTGACCAGCCGTTTGTAGCGCACCGCTTCATCCATCGCCTGCAACGCATCGGTGCGGTGTTCGAGGGTGATTTCCACCTGCCCCGGCGCGTATTCGGAAATCGCCGTGCGCGCTGGAATACCCTGCAGTTTGCAGGCGCTGTAAAGGTCGGCCAGAAACGGCTCGATTTGCTCCAGTTCACGTAAGCCATAGACCTGCGTGGCGCGTGGTCGCCCGCCATCAACATCCCGCGCCGGCTGCGGCCGACCGTTGCTATCGCGCTGCTGGTCCAGCAAATAGAACTCCAGCTCCGCCGCCATCACCGGGTAATAACCGTCGGCCTGCAAGCCTTCAATAACCTTGGCCAGCAGGTGCCGTGGGTCGGCGATGGTCGCGGGCATGCCCTCTTTTGGATGCATGCTGACCTGCACCGCCGCCGTGGGAATCAATCGCCACGGCATACGCTGCAAACTGCCGCTGATCGGGTAAGCCCGGCAATCGATATCACCGACGTCCCAGACCAGCCCGGAATTTTCGACGTCATCGCCATTGATGGTCAGGCCCAGAATGGTACTCGGCAGCGGCCGCCCGCTTTCGTACACCGCCAGCAATTCATCGCGATGCAGCAACTTGCCCCGTGGCACACCGTTGTTGTCGAGGATGAACAGCTCGAACATCTCGATATCCGGATGATGTTCCAGGAAGGACAGGGCTTCTTCTTTCGTGGCGAAGGAT
The DNA here is from genome assembly GCF_000282375.1 of Pseudomonas sp. GM50. GTDB lineage: Bacteria > Pseudomonadota > Gammaproteobacteria > Pseudomonadales > Pseudomonadaceae > Aquipseudomonas. The sequence continues at coordinate 19,402 of NZ_AKJK01000120.1, read as the reverse complement.
GTCGTGGCACAGCTCATGGGAATTCTCGTCTATCCGCGTCAGGCAAACGCGCAGGCGCCGCCGGTTTGATCCCGGCGCACAGCGCGGGACCTGTCAGAACAATCAACGGGACATGCAGGAATCCGGCGGGCGGGCGTGGCGGCAGTGCCACAGTGCCCAGAAGGCCAGTTCAGAAGGGAGTGCAGACAGGATTGGCGCGCTGGCAGGTCTGTATAGACGACGTGGTTGAAGGCTTGAAGCGGCACCAGACGCCCCCTCGTGTTTGATGCCGATCAGCCAGACGTCCATGGAAAAGACCGCAGTAAACAGATGCAAAGCAGCGTCACACGGGCAGATAAGCCGTTAAATCCAGACTTGATGAACCTTGGTTGCAGATTGGCTAAACATTCCTCCCGGTAACCAACCTAATTTCTCGATAGTGCCAGCGACTTTTCAGTTTGCCCCTGCAGGCTTGGAGCGGCCTAATCACAACCTTGTATATTTGGGGTTCCGTTATGGAAAACGTTCGTACTACAAGCTCCTATGCCGGATGGCTGATGGTCAGCGTGGTATTGGTGGCACTGAACCTGAGGCCTTCGATGGCCGCTGTCGGGCCGTTGTTGTCGGCCATTCGCGGGGATGTTCCATTAAGTTTCAGTACCGCTTCGCTGCTGACCATGCTGCCTGTCATGGCGATGGGCCTGGCGATGTTCCTGGGAATGCGCATTGCGCAACGGGTTGGCGAACACCGCACCATCATCCTGTCCTTGTTGATCATCGGTGTGGCCACGGTCTCGCGGCTGTACCTGGACAGCACCCTTGAGTTGATCCTGAGCGCGGTATTGGCCGGGCTGGGGATCGCCCTCATTCAGGCGGTGATGCCGGCGCTGATCAAGTCACGCTTCAGCGACAACGTTTCGCTGTTCATGGGTTTGTATGTCACCTCGATCATGGGCGGAGCGGCGATTGCAGCATCGTTCTCGCCTTTCGTCCTGGCGCAAACCGGTAGTTGGCGGATGGGGCTGGCAATCTGGGCGCTACTGACGCTGGTTGCCCTGGCCTTCTGGCTTGCCCAGCGCTCGGCAATCGCGCCATTGCCGGCGGCGCCGATGGGGCGCCAGGAGTCCTTCGTCGGTAACTCACGGGCCTGGTTGCTGGCGATTTTCTTCGGTTTGGGCACGGCCTCCTACACCTGTGTACTGGCCTGGCTAGCCCCGTATTACGTGGAAAAAGGCTGGAGTGAACAGAATGCCGGCTTATTGCTGGGGTTTCTCACGGCCATGGAAGTTGTGTCCGGGCTGATAACACCCGCGATTGCCAACCGCAGCCAGGACAAGCGTCTGGTATTGGTCGTTCTGCTGGCCTTGATCATGGCCGGCTTCTGCGGCCTGATCCTCAGCCCGGAACGCTTTAGCCTGCTATGGCCGTGCCTGTTGGGCCTGGGCATTGGCGGTCTGTTCCCGATGAGCCTGATCGTGTCCCTTGATCACCTGGATAACCCGCGTCGTGCCGGCGGCCTGACGGCCTTTGTGCAAGGCATCGGTTACCTGATCGCGGGCCTCTCGCCGCTGATTGCCGGGATGATTCGCGACCAATTGGGTAGCTTCGAATGGGCCTGGTGGTCACTCACAGCGGTGATGGCGATGATGATTGTAATGGTGCTGCGCTTCAACCCAAGGCAATACGCGCAGCATATCCAATAGTCTTCCAAGGTCCTGCTTTTCGTAGGAGGTCCGATCAAACGCAGGGAAAGGAACTCATGAAACAAGTCGGTTTTGCAGAAGCTCACTGGGGCATGCTGATCTGGGCGATGCTGATCGCATCGTCTTTCTTTGCGGCGGCAGAGGTCAGCCAATCGATAGATCCAATACTGTTGACCGGGCTGCGTTTGTTTTTTTCAGCCTTGATGTTCTTGCCACTGCTGTTATTGAAAAACACGTCACCGATCTCGGTTAGAGGCTTGCTGGCGCATGCAGTTCTAGGGCTGCTGCTGGCAACGTATTTTGGTTCGCTGTTTGAAGCGCTGCGCTATACCACTGCGGTCAATACCGCGACGCTGTACACGCTGGTGCCACTGATGACGTTATTTTTTGAGGTATTACTGCTGCCGAGCCCAAGCCTGAAGAGCCGCTTGTTGCCAATGTCGATTGCAGCGATCGGTGCCCTGCTACTGACTCTCAAAGGGGCGGCTCCAGGCGAACTGCCTGCACTGTACCCGGTACTGCTCTTCGGCGTCGGCTGCCTGGCGATGGCGCTTTATTCGCCTCTGAGCCAGCGATTCAAGGTCAAGACCTTGAAAGGGCGTGACCCGGTGGCGATGACCTTCTGGAACATGCTTTTCGGTTCGCTGTTTCTGTTTGTGTTCTGTCTGTTTAACGGCGGCTGGCGCAGCGGCGCGCAGTTGTCGTCGAGCGATATGTTCTGGCTTGTATACCTGGCGCTGTTTGGCACCCTCGGGACATTCTGGCTGCTGCATCGGGCAATCGGGGTGATTTCACCGTCAACGGTGGTTTCCTACGTCTACCTGAACACCTTGTTTGTCACATTGTTTCACTGGTTCTGGCTCAGACAGCAACCGGTGCTGATAGAAGTCACCGGTGCCGTGCTGGTGGGTATCGGCATGCTGGCATTGGTGATCACCAGCCGTAACGCCAAAACCGTTACGGCTTGAGATCCTTCAGAGAGTGACTGCGTCCAACGGGGCCACCGGACTCCAGCGCTCCAGTTCGCGCTCAAGGAAACTGGCCACGGCCAGCAGCCGCTCTTCCTGCCAGTGCGGGCCGACTATCTGGATGCCGATCGGCATCCCGCTGACAGGATCATGCCCGGCGCGAATGACCACCGCCGGTGAACCGGAGAGGCTGAACGGAAACACAAAGGAATAGCGATCACGATCCTGCAAAGACTCGCCATGGGCGAACGCCACGTCCGGGAATACCGGGCAAATGAACAGATCGTGCTGATTGAAAAACTTCGCCAGGTGATAGCGAAACGTATCGATCAGAATCCAGTCGCGCTTCATTTCATCCACGCTCAATTCGACCTCTTCGCTCAAGCGAATCAACCCGGTGGTGGCGGGCGTACAGGTCTGTTTGTCCATGGACTGGAACAGACGCTTCCAGCCACGCCCGGCATCCGCGCCCGTGATGAAAATGCGCCAGAGCACATCGCAGGCCTCGTCGAGCATCTGCGGAGCCGTCGGTGTAACCTGCGCCACCACACTGCTCAGGCAACTCTCGACCCGTTGCAGAACCTGCTTCACCGCCGGGCTCACCCGGGTTCTGGTGGACTCCCAGGACAGTGCGACACGCAATTGGGCCAGCGGCTGGCTGTCGGCGAACGGCACATCGACGGTGTCCGGATCGTGACCGTCAGCGCCGCTGATCAGTTGCCCGAGTAACGCCAGATCGTCGACATAACGCCCCATCACGCCAAACGCCGACGTCAGATGAAACAGCCCGGAGCGATCATAGGGAAACTGGCCGGTCAACGGCACGCGCCCCTGAGTCAGTTTCATGCCGCAGATACCGTTGAAATGCGCCGGAATCCGCACACTGCCGCAAGCATCCGAAGCCAGCCCGGCCGGCGAGCAACCGGCCGCGATGGCCGCCGCTTCCCCGCCACTGCTGCCACCGGCCGAGCGCTGCCCGTCATAGGGATTGAGCGTGCGGCCGTACAGCAGATTGTCGGTTTCAAACGCCATGCACAACTCGGGAACATTGGTGATCCCAAGGATGATCGCACCCGCCTGGCGAAGCCGGGCAACGACCGTGGCATCCTCCTGACTGGCCTCGCCCAGCAACTCCTTCAGGCCTCGCGACATTCGGAAGCCGCGGACATGGCAGACGTCCTTGATGGTCATGGGGATGCCGTGTAAAGGGCCACGAATCTTTCCGATGCGGGCCATCTCATCGGCCTCCCGGGCCTGTCGACGCAGTTCGTCGACAGACTCCAGTTGGATCAGGGCATTGATCTGCGGATTGCGTTCGGCAATACGCTGCAGGTAGAACTCCAGCAAGTTGACACTGGTCAGCACACCGCGGCGCAGCAGACCGGCCATTTCGCGCAGGGTCAGAGTATCGGGATTGAACATACTCAGCGCTTCCCTTTGCTGCGCAGTAGCTTGTTGGGGATGTGGTACATGTTTCTGACCACCAGAGAAAACGCCTTGACCGCCAGCTTCGGACGCTGGGCGATCGCCTCAAGGGCTTCCTCGGTCATCGTCAGGACATGCCGAAGCGCTTCGGGTGTGATGTTCAGCGGCGGGTAAAACCGCAGAACCGGGTGCGCGGCTTTTTCATTCATGGAATGCCCGGCATGCACGCCACGCTTGCCCAACTCCATGCTCATCAGCGCTTCGTAGACCGAACCGCGCAAGCGCAGGCCGGTCATCAGGCCGACACCGGGCACATCTTCGACGATCTGCGGATAACGCTGAGCCAGCCGTTGCAGGCCATGGCGCAGCAAACCGCCATTGATCCGTGATTGCTCGACCAGGTTGTGCTGCTCGATGTAATCGATAGCGGCCAGCGCCGAGGCGCACGCCACCGGATGCCCGCCATTGGTCCGCTGATCAGGCTCGATCTCGCTCAGAGGGTATTGCGTGGTCAGTCGCCAGCTGTACATGGCGCAGGCAAACGAGGTGTAACCGCCCGTCAGGCCTTTAGAGAGAATCATGATGTCTGGCACGATGTCGTCATACTGCACGGCGAACCACTTGCCACAGCGGCCGAAACCGGTCTGGATTTCGTCGGCCACCAGCAAGGTCTCAGTGGCATCGCACAGGGCGCGGATGTTCGCCATGTAACCCACAGGCGGAACCTGTAAGTGGGCGCCCCCCAGAATCGGCTCGACATACACCGCACGCGCACCCTCGCCTACCGCTCTCTGCAAGGCTGCGAAGTCACCGTATGGCACATAAGTCACTTCCGAGGCCGCGGTGCCGTAGCTGCGATGGTGCTGTTTCTGCCCAAGAATGCTCATCGCCGCCAGCGTCTTGCCGTGATAGGAATCACTCATTACCACGATTCCACGCCGGTGCGGCTTCACCTTGAGCACATAACGCATGCTCTGTTCGATGGCTTCGGCACCCGAGACCATAAACTGCACATCCCCCCAATTCCCCGGTACCAGATTGCGAAGGCGCTCGGACAATGCGCCTTGCAGCGGATGCACCCGCCCCTCCGGAATCCAGGCCATCTGGTTCAACTGGGTCTGCACCTGTTCACGCACCATCGGATTACGATGGCCGACGATGAACACCCCATAGCTGCAGGCGCAATCGATAAAGCGCTTGCCGACATGGTCGGTGACATAGATGCCATCGGCGTCCTTTTCGACGCTGGTTTTACCCAGACGATAGAGCTTGGCCGCAGAGGCACTCCAATGCTGCTGGCAATCATCCAGCAGTTGTTCATGCGATAGGGTTAAGGACATGGCTTAAAGTCTCCTTGAGGATCCGGGATGCGCGCTGGATGTGTTCGGCTCGTGCGGTGATCGGGCAACGCAAAATCAACTCGCGGCCACGGGGAGCACTGACATAGATGCCACGCTGATAAAGCTCCTCGCACAATTCGGCGGGTTTGAGGTCGGCTGGCAGCGGCAGGCTGACCCAGGCACCGCAGGCGACAGCGCCGAATGAGGCGAGCGCTTGCGCCAGTATCTGGCCGTTATTGAGGCATTCCCTGGGCAAGTCGTGTGCCTGCACGTAATCCAGTGCTGCCATGGCGGCCACGCAGGCCATCGGATTGCCGGCCGTGGTGCTGCCATGTTTCGCCGGGCTGCTGCGACCATAGACTTGATAGGCCATCTGTTCGCTGCAGGTATAGGTGCCGACAGGAATCGCACTGCCGCCCAGTGGGCCGCCCAACACCACAATGTCCGGGGTATTGCGATAACGCTGAAAACCAAACAGCGTGCCCAGGCTCCCCAGACAACTCTGCACGTCGACCGCGATGACCGGCACCGACGCATTGGCCGCCGCGACATACAAGTGATCGAGTAGCACCTGTTCTATCAGGCGCAAGCGACCGTCTCCATCAATCACGGTGCTGGTGTGGCAAACCGCGAAGCAATCGTTCCAGTCCACTTTATCCAGGTCGCGGACATGCCTGATCGCCACGAGCTCGAAGCCCAGGAAACGCTGCATCTGCAGATAGTTTTGCGGCGTGCTCAGGCAACGTCCGTAACTCAGCGAGCCATAGTCACCGCCCTGGACAACAACAATGGTGTTGCCCTTGGGCTTGAGGCCTTTGCACAGTTTCAAGGCGCCTTCGAATGCTTCATCGCCGGAGCTGCACACATAAGAGCTGACCAGCGGCTGCGGTAGCAGCTCGGCCAAGCGCCGGCACAAAGCGATCAGTGGGTCGGACATCAGCACTCGATTCGACAGCCCCATGCTTTGCGCCTGAAGGCTGACCGCGTCGATTACCGCCGGCACCTGAAAGCCAAACCCGCCGGCCAGATCGATTATCTGGCGACCGTCACCGTCGATATACGTCTCGTACTGACCTGAAATGATCTGATTGTTACTGGTCTTCATGAATAGGTCTCAGCGGTAGCTCAGGGCGTTGAAGATACGGCGGCGCTCGTCAACGATGGCCTCACGACCATGCATTACCCGACGGTTGTCGATCATCACCATGTCATGGTCACGCCAGCCGACCGGGTAGGTGTATTGCGCGGAAACCTCGGCAATTTCGTGCAGGAATTCGCCGGGAATGGGCAGCCCGGACGATGTATCGATCACTGGCACTTCATAGTTGAAGGACGGCCCGAGAATACTGTTGGCAAACGCCGGACGCTGGCTGAATTCGGAGACCAGAATCGCCGGGGTACTGAAGGCGTAATGAATCGAATCATCAAACGCATTGAAGGAGATCTGTGTCTGCGGATCGTCGCCGATGATCTGCATCAGATCTTCGATCCTGACCGCCGCCGGGTCCGAGAGCGCTGGCGAATAGTGGCAAACCAGCCGACGCCATTTGTCACCGGCAACGGTGCGGCTGTAGCGAATCGGGTTGTCCTCGAAAAATGTGCGGCAGGCGGATGACAGCTTCGCCAGTACTTTCTCACCGTCGCACAAGGTGGTTTGCGAGCCTGTGCGCGGTGCTTCCTGGCAATAGAACCAGGTGATGTCCGGCCAGAACGGTGAGTTACCATTTTCGCAATGCAGACCAATCGCCTGGCGACCCGCATCAACCAACTGCGCGGCTCCACCGACCATGACGCGAGCCGGGTCGAGGCTCAGCCGCGAGCTGTTCTGCTTCACATAGGCGCTGAAATCCTCGGCATTGTGGATGCAGTTACGTAACAGGACGACACCGTAATGCCCCAGCAACTCGTACAGCTCGGCCTTGCCCAGGCTTGCGAAATGGCGCGGTTCAATAATGGATACGTCGGGGCTTTCACAGTGATAGGCAGGTGTGTTCATCAGATGCATTCCCTTGCAGATTGGCGAAAACAGTAGCGATATCGGCGCGTTTTGGACGGCCGGTGACGGTGTAGAGTTGCTCGAGCAATGGATCGTCCTTGGCCAGCAACCACAGGTGGCTCGGGCGCTCGATGTCGGAAAAGCGCCGTGCTGACCAGCTGGCCAGCTCATCGCGATCCGGTGCCGACTCAACACACAGCAACGCCACCAGACCATGGGCCTCATCGAAAAACACAGCGGCATCGCGCACACCGGGATATTCGCGGTATTCCAGCTCGACCTGTTCCGGGCTGACATTGCGGCCATTGGGCAGGCAGATCACATTTTTCTTGCGACCGCGAACATAGAGAAAGCCATCAGCATCCAGCTCCCCCAGATCCCCGGTGTCCATCCAGCCATCGTCGGACATCGAACAGGCGCTAGGGTCTTTACCCGAGTAGCCGCTGAACAACGAACTGCTCTTGACCTCAATGGTCTGGTTGGCGCCGATGCGCACCTGAACATGCGGCAACGGCCTGCCCACACTGCCCAGACGTTGGTGCTGCAAGGTATTCATACTCACGACCGAGGCGTTCTCGGAGAGCCCGTAACCCTGGAACACCGCAATACCATCCTCGGCGAGGGCATGCAGGATATCGATGCTGACGGCCGCGCCGCCGCACGTGATATGCACCCCCGAATGCAGGTAACGAGACAGGCGCTCACCCTGCACGCCGCCTTCGGTCAATAGCTCGTGAAAGCGATTGAGCATCACCGGTGGTACCGTCAAGGCCGTCGGTTCGACCCGCAGGATCCACTCGATCAAACGCTGCGGTGACGTTCCCGGCTCACCTAGCAGCGCCTCGCCTTCAGGCAGGAAATGCACGATCCCACCGGCCAGCAGCGGTAAATACGCGGCGGTCACTTGTTCCAGCAGCAGGCTCAATGGCACCAGCGACAGGTAGCTGCGATGGGCATCGACCGGCATCCACTGGCGCAGGGAAGTCAACACCGCCCCCACCGCCGCCGTGCTCAGGCGCACGCCTTTGGGCCGGCTGGTAGTCCCCGAGGTGTGAATGATTTTGCAGATCCATGCGCTATCGCCGTCCGGTTCTCGCAACAACGGCTGCTCCAGGGCAGGTTCGTCGATACGTCTGAGGCGGCTGTCGGGAAAATCCAGCCTCCACCGCTCAGCCAGTGTCCGCTCGCCTGCGGCATCCACCAGAAACCCGTCACAACGCTCGGCAAGGTGCTCGGCCTGGGACTGACTGAACGCCAGCGGCAAAGGCAATGCGGTAATTCCGGCAAACAGGCAAGCCAGATCGGCAATCAACCAGTCACTGCTGTTACGCGTCGCAATCCCCAGCACAACGTGATCGCCATGAGCCGCCGTGTCGAAACGCCGCTGCAGTTCTGCCGCCAGATTCAGCGCCCGGGACTCCAGTTCGCCATAGGTCATGACAGCAGCGTGTTCCAGGCCGGTCGGAGCACAATCGATTGCGCAGACCTTCTGACGATTGATCTGCAATGCCAGCCGCAGGTCCGCAATGAAACGACCGCTCATGACTGCGCCCTCGTCGGCAAATTGTTCGGCAACTGGGTGAACAAAGTACCGAGGGTCATAGCGGCGAATCGCGAACGTTTCGGGTCCACGCGGATAAAACCGGTGACAGGTAATTTCGAGTAGTAGGTACCCCAGTTCTTGCCACCATCGTCGGCCAGACGCTGAGGGTCGGCCGTGAGTAGTGGTTCGAAATCGATCTGGCAGCTTTCCATCATTTTCCGGACCCGGGGCGTAACGGTGCAGAGCAAATATTGAGCCCCCATGCACCAGGCCAACAACGGAACCATGTTGACCATGATCATTCCGGCCGTCAGATGATGAGAAATCAAACTGCCTATTTCAGCAATAACTGACCGATCAATCATCTTTTCAAAACGCTGGGACAGAATCGTTTCTATCGGTTGCGACAGGTATTGCTCCGAGAAAAGTGTGCGGTCATCCGCAAAAGTTATACCGGCGCAAGAAAGAATCCGTTCCTCACTGTCCTGGGTGACCGCAAAATACTGCGGGCTCGGTTCTACGGATGCCTTATAAGAGCTGCGGAATTTTTCTTTCACAACTTCAGTCGCCTGCATCCATAACGGCGTTTGGCTTTCCGTGACTCGTACCAACACTTCGCCCTCCTATCCCTGCTCAGGGTTCTCTCTAAAGTGGAACGAGAATATATTGAGGAAATTTCCGACAGACTATTTAAAAAACCAATTACTTCCACTAATATATAAATAAACAACCTTGTCACAAAACACGACGTAACGTGACACACATGGATTTTCACCGAGATGGACCTTTATGCTTAATAGCAATCTGCTAAGAAAACTGGATATGCAAGACCTTATGGTTTTCGTGGCTGTGTATGAACAAAGAAGCGTCACCGAGGTCTCCGAAACCCTTTGCGTCAGCCAGTCCACGGTGAGTTACTGCTTGAAAAAACTGCGTACGAGTTTCGACGACGAGCTCTTCATCAATACCCGCAATGGCATGTGGCCAACACACAAAGCTGCCACGATGTACAGCCATGTTCTCAAAATCCTGAAGAGCATAAACATATGCCACTCCGGACTACACTCATTCGACCCAGCGCAAAAAGAGATCACTTTTAATATTTGCGCACCTGAATATTTTGAACTTCTTATACTTCCAAACTTATTGAAACGCTTTATCGGCAGTAGTTTTCCGGTCATTGTAAATATCCAGAAATTCCACAGAGATATCCCTAACGATGAACTTATGGATGGCCGTTTCGATCTGGTAATTTGTTTCGGCCCCAATTTCCATCGCAGTGCTAAAAACTTGAAATCACAAGTACTGCTGGAAGATGACCTGGTCTGCGTCGTCGATAAAGACTTTGCGCCTCCAGAGGGCGAGTTCAGCCTGGACACCTTTGTCGCACGCCAGCATATCTTCCCGACGCCATGGACTTCAGACACCAACATGGTGGATGGCTGGCTCAGCAAATGGGACTACACCCGCCAAATTGTCGCACGAGCTAATAGTTACGTTGCTGCACTCAACATGATCCCCGGAACCGATTTTGTTCTCACTCTGCCTCGACGCATCCAGATGCTGATCAGTAATGAAGCCAGATTCAGCCATTGCAAACCACCGACGGGTTTACCAAACTTCACACTGGACATGTTGTGGAACGAGAAGCCAGGTCAAGACAGCGCCAATAACTGGTTCCGCGAACAAATTGTCAGCGTGTGCGCGCAAGACGGATTGCTGTAATAAGACTTCACTTTACTGACCGACCGCAGCCAAGTGTCTGGGCGTAACTTCAGCGCTTGGCCGGTGGGATATTCAGCGCCTGGCACTCGATACAGATCACCTTCGAGCAGTCCGCGCTGATCCAGAAAATCCCGGAAAGCCCCCCCTTCAGGCCAGCGATTGAATGTGTAGGTCGTGTTACCTACACGTTGTGTCCCACATCTGACAATGAAGCTTCCTACAAGGCATTCTCCTGGCACTATCGTTCCGTTATCCTTTTATGGATAGATCGCGTTCAAAACAGAACAGGGAGTTCATCGGGATGGGGCAGATGCTTAACAGCAATTTACTTAGAAAACTTGATATGCAGGACCTCATGGTGTTCGTCGCCGTGTATGAACAAAGCAGCGTCACCGCCGTCTCCGAAACCCTCGGGGTCAGCCAGTCCACCGTCAGCTATTCGCTGAAAAAACTGCGCACCGGCTTCAAAGATGATTTGTTCATCAACACCCGATCAGGAATGCGTCCAACCTACAAAGCCACCACCATGCACGAGCATGTGCTGAAGATTCTGGAAGGCATCAACTTCTGCCATTCCGGAGCTCAAGCCTTTGATCCGACTCTAAAAGCCGTCACCTTCAACATTGGCGCGTCGGAATACTTCGAACTGATGGTACTGCCGCGGCTGTTGAGGAACTTCGACTTCGCCAACCTGCCAGTGATCGTCAATGTGCAAAAACTCGATACCGCCCTGCCCGCCGATGAACTGCGCGATGGCAGTCTCGATCTGGTGATCTGCTTCGGTCACGACTTTCAACACAGCCATGCTGGCTTAAAATCCCGGAGGCTGGTTGAAGACGAACTGGTTTACGTCTTCGATAAACGCGCAACCCCGCCGCAATTACGCCCAAGTTTGCGATCGTTCATTGAACATCGTCACGTGCTCTCTCCGCACAAGACCTTCGACACCCACAGGGTCGATCACAAACGACAGCTTATCGCGCGATCCAATAGCTACAGGGCAGCCCTCAAGATGATCACCGGCACCGACCTCATCCTGACGCTACCGCGGCGCATTCAAACGCTGCTGACCAATGACGCGGTATTCAGTCATTGCGAAGCACCAAAGGGCTTGCCAGGATTTACCCTCGACATGCAATGGAGCGAAGCCAGCGACCAGGACAGCGCCAATACCTGGCTTCGCGAGCAAGTAGTCAAAGCCTGCGCAGAACAGGGTTTGCTCTGAACCCAAGACCTGGGCTGTCAGAGGCCGATGGCAGTCTTGGTGTAGGACTCGCGATCAATATCCAGAATTTCCGCACACAACTGCACTTCTACGTTGGCCGGCCATTCGCACAAGTCCTGCAACACTGCCAACAGGCTTTGCGACAACTGCTTCTTGATCTCCGCCGAACGCCCGCTCAACAGTGCCAGCTTGATATGCACAAAAGCCCGCTCGCCCAATGCGGTCCCAACCTTGAAGCTCTCGACCTTCACTGCACGGCTCTTGATATCGAACTCGGCCGCAAACTGACCGGAAGCCATCAACGCATTGTTGAGTCGCATCAACGCCAGATCGGCATTCAATTCGGGCAAGTTGGCGGTGTATTCCATGTGCAGGTGGGGCATAACGGGGCTCCTGAAGATTGGCAGAAAGGTCGTACATATAACACAGAGCCGCCCTGCTCACTGGGACGGCGCAAGAGTCGCACGCTCACTCATGAACGCCTCCAGACGCGCGCGCAGCCAGCGCTCGGCCGGATCGCTGTCGACATGACTGAGCCAGACCATGGACAGGTCCAGGGTCGGCGTCTTGAACGGAAACGGCTCCTTGAACAGTTGGCCGGACGCGGCCATCGCTTCAGCCGTGTAATCCGGCAGGCTGGCGATCAGATCGGTGCCGGCGAGCAAGGCCGGCAACGAACTGTACTGCGGAACGGACAGCACTACCTGGCGTGTACGACCGATTTCCGCCAGCCACTCATCAGCGTAGCCACTGACATTCGCGGTATGGGACACCAGCACGTGCGGCCGCGAGCAATATTCATCAAGGGTCAGCGGTGTGTCCGAGGCGTCTGCGCGCAAAATACTGGGCTGGATGTGTCGCAACAATTTGCGCTTGGCGTTGGCCGGCAGGCCGCGGGTCTGGCTAATACCAACGGTGATATCACCGGACGCCAGCAGGTCGGGAATGCGCCAGTAGTCGACATGCTGGACCACGAACACCACTTTCGGCGCTTCCTGGCGCAAAGCACGCAGCAGCGGCGGTAACAAGCCGAACTCGACATCGTCCGACAGCCCGATGCGAAACGTCATGGTGCTGCTGAGCGGATCAAAATCATGGGTCAGGCTCAAGGCCACCGACAGCGAATCCAGCGCAGGTGACAGGTGCAGAATAATTTCCTCGGCCCGCGCCGTCGGCTCCATGCGATGGCCGACCCGAATGAACAGCGGATCATTGAACATCGTCCGCAAGCGGTTCAGCGCCGCACTGATGGTCGGCTGACCGAGGAACAGCTTCTCCGCCACCCGTGTGACGTTGCGTTCGAGCATCAATGTCTCGAACACCACCATCAGATTGATGTCGGCCTTGCGCAGTTCGTTGCGATTCATCCATTGCCCCCGATCCCCAAGACTTGGATGACAGTTTAGGGAGGTGTCGTAATCGGCGTCTATGCGACTCAAGCAGTTTGCGTTTAATCCAAATGCAGACAGCGTCTTCGTCCTACAGCCCCTTCCTGATTTCGTCGTTCGTCTGGCAGGAAGCGATTGCGCCCCTAAGCTCAGCAACGTTTGGGGCAAAACGACCCTGACCACCGAAAACCATTTGAACTCAAAGGAGCCTCGCAATGGCTAGAGATAAAGCAAAAGACGACAAACACTTCAACTGTACCCAGGTTCATGAAGCCGACTACGTCGCAGGCCTTTACCCTCACGCAAAGGAAGAGGTTAAAACGTTCCTGGCCTTGGCCTGCAAGAACAACGCCCTGAACAACTCCACCCACAAGGAAGTCTACGACCTGATCAAAAGAAAACTGGGCCACTCACAACCGTAAGACCGCCCGGTTAAAACGAAGCTGCTCCCATGAGCAGCTTCATCGCCCTCGAGCTTATATTTCCCTGACCGGGGTCTGATCGTGAGTCCCTATGATCAAACTGATGGCATGCACGCAATCAGACTTGTTGACGTAAGCCTCCCCACTGGCAATCGTTTCATGATTCCCCGCCCGCAAACGCCAGCGCCATTGGCCCTTGCCGGTTTGTGCGATACCACGGGTTTGCCTGTAAATCTCAAAATACATTGATCGCTCCTTGCGACTGCTGATTACGACAGATCAGTGACCTGCGAAACCAGAGTAGATGAGGAATTTTTTAGGCAATGTCTTTCAATGTCAGGGGATGTTTCGAAGATAGCCCCTTGATTCGTGAAGCGATCAACAAACACAGGGGGTGGTAATTAAAGCGACTCGGTGGAGGCATTTTTCTCGTGAGCAGGCATATTTTTCTTACGTTGCTGTGCTGATTTATCCGACACCAAAAACCTGGGCAAAAGTAGGGACGAACCCGAAAGTGGTCGGTCGGAAAAATCTGCACAAACGAAAAAGCCCCGTAGCTTATTCAGCTACGGGGCTTTTTCTATGTAATGGCGGAGAGATAGGGATTCGAACCCTAGGTACCGGTGAAGGTACAACGGATTTCGAATCCGTCCCATTCGGCCACTCTGGCATCTCTCCAACGGCGCGCATCATAACAACACTTTTGCCGGAAGCGAACCCCCTAAGCGAAATTTTTCCGTGCTATCAGATGCTTGCGTCGATTACAGCGGTACGCCCAGACGATTGGCGACTTCTTCGTAAGCTTCGATGACGTCACCGAGGCCCTGACGGAAGCGGTCCTTGTCCATCTTCTTGCCGGTAGCCTTGTCCCACAGACGGCAGCCGTCCGGGCTGAACTCGTCGCCCAGGACGATGGAGCCGTCGGAGAAAACGCCGAATTCCAGTTTGAAGTCGACCAGCAGCAGGCCGGCGTCGTCGAACAGTTTGCTCAGGACTTCGTTGACCTTGAGCGACAGTTCTTTCATGCGAACCAGTTGCTCGGCGGTGCCCCAACCGAATGCCACGACGTGGGATTCGTTGATGAACGGGTCGCCCTTGGCGTCGTCCTTCAGGAACAGTTCGAAGGTGTAAGGGTTGAGCTTCATACCTTCTTCGACGCCCAGACGCTTGACCAGGCTGCCAGCGGCGTAGTTACGCACGACGCACTCGACCGGGATCATGTCGAGCTTCTTCACCAGGCATTCGTTGTCGCCCAGCAGTTTGTCGAATTGAGTCGGCACGCCGGCTGCTTCGAGTTTCTGCATGATGAAGGCGTTGAACTTGTTGTTCACCATGCCTTTGCGGTCGAGCTGCTCGATGCGCTTGCCGTCGAACGCCGAAGTGTCGTTGCGAAACAGCAGGATCAAGCGGTCAGCGTCGTCGGTCTTGTAAACCGATTTGGCTTTGCCGCGGTAGAGTTCTTCACGTTTTTCCATGATGGGCTCCGCTTGCTAAGTAGGTGGGCTAGGCGATGTGTCGCCAGTCGAGCCCTGAATCTTGATCGGCCAGTTGCAGCCAGTCCGGGTCGCACCCGAGGGTGTCGACAAAACATTGCCGGGCCAGCTGCGGCAGGTTGTTCTTGCTGCTCAGATGGGCCAGGACCAGGTGTTGCAGGCCTTGCCAGCCCAACTCGGCCACCAGGAATGCCGCCTGATGGTTGTTCAAATGTCCCAATTCACCGCCCACCCGCTGCTTGAGAAAGTACGGGTAGTGACCGCGAGCCAGCATGTCACGGCAATGGTTGGACTCGATCATCAATGCATCGAGGTCCCGGTAGCCGTCCAGCACCTTGTTGCAATATGAGCCCAGGTCGGTCAACAAGCCGAAACGCCGCTGACCGTCGCTGAAGACATATTGTGTCGGCTCCTGTGCATCATGGGCCACGGCAATGACGCCGATGCTCAGGTTGCCGATTTGCAGTTGCTCGCCGCCAGCCAGAAAGCCTGCGGGTTCAATCGGTTTGCGCATCCCGCGCAGGGTCCCGCGACTGAGGTAGACAGGCAGATTGTAACGCCGAGACAGCAAACCCACGCCATGCACGTGGTCGGCATGTTCGTGGGTCACGAGTATCGCGCTCAGCTGCGAAGGGTTCACACCCAGTCGCAGCAGGCGTTTTTCGGTTTCTCGCAGGGAGAAACCACAATCCACCAGTACATACGTGTCATCGCTGGCTATCAGCGTGCCGTTCCCTTGGCTACCGCTGCCGAGAACGGCAAAACGCATGTGATCAGCCCAGGTTGTCCTGAATCACGGTCAACACTTTACGCGCCACGTCTGCTGGCGCCACGGTGTTGATGTTTTTCTCGACGGTGACTTGCACGTTCTCGCCAACCTTGCTCAGGCGAACCTGATAACGCTCGGCGCGGGCTTCAACTTCTTCCTTGTCCGGCTTGCTGCCGAACAGACTGCCGAAGAAACCTGGCTTCTCGTCCTTTTTCTCGGCTTTTTCGGCGAGGTTGATGTAGTACAGGCCCAGGCTGCGGTTGATGTCTTCAACACGCCATTCGCCCTGTTCCAGTGCACGACCGACGCTCGACCAGGCACGATCCAGATCGGAACCGACGTTGAGCACCGGGTTGCCGCTGCCATCTTCGGTCAGGCTGACACGACTTGGCGTATCGAAATCACGAGAGGCCAGCATGGAGACCGAACCGCCCTTCTCCGAGGTGCGGCTCATGCTTGCCAGCATGTCGTCGACCAGTGCTGCGTCCAGGCCGGTGTTAACCGAACGATTGGTGAAATCCACATTGGCGGTGCTGCCGGCAGGACGCTCGGCGCTGACCACGTAGACTTCACTGGTGTTGCGCTGAACGCCTGGTTCGATACGTACCCGCACACGGCTTTCACTGTCAGCGCCGACACCGGCTGCGCTCAGGCGCTTGGCCATCGCTGCGGACAGTTCGTCGGAACGCTGCCAGGTGGTGGTGAATTCGCCAGTTTGTGGGCGTTGCTCGTCCAGACGGAAACCGTTGTCCTGGAAGAACTGCACGGCCACGGGCCAGACTTCGGCCGGTGGGTGCTGGGCCATGACCCAACGCGAATCGCCGCTCTTCTGCAAGGTGTAGTCGCTGGCATCAGCCGCTGCCGACAACGGCTGCGGACGAGGCACGATGTATTCGCCCTTGACGGTGTCGTCAGCCACGTTGCGCGGGATCGGCAACAGCGGATCCAGACGCTTGGCGGTGCTGACGTCCGGTGGCAGTTGCATCGGTGCAGTCTGTTGCGCTTCCAGGTAGTCGCTACCACGGTCACGGAAATAACCTTCCGGGCCCCAGATCCATCCGCAGCCACTGGTGCTGGAGATAATCAAGGCAAGTGCGGAAAGTCCGGCCAATCGCTTCATGCGTAGTACTTCCTCAATTAAACCAGGACGCCGGACTGGCGCATGGCCTGCCGCAGCGGTTCGTGACAGGCAGCACTGAGCCAGGTGAGCGGCAGACGGATACCGTCCGGCATCAAGCCCATTTCATGCAGTGCCCATTTCACGGGGATAGGGTTGGATTCGATAAACAGGGTTTTATTGAGCGGCATCAGTTTTTCGTGGATCGCCCGGGCTTTGACGGCATCACCGGCCATGGCCGCGGCACACAACTCGCTCATGGCGCGCGGTGCGACGTTGGCGGTCACCGAAATATTGCCCTTGCCACCGAGCAGCATCAGCTCGACCGCGGTCGCGTCGTCACCGGAATAAACCAGGAAATCGCTGCTCACGCCAGCCAGGATGTCCTTGGCGCGCTGCAAGTCGCCCGTGGCTTCCTTGATGCCGATGATGTTCTTCACGGTCGACAGGCGGATTACAGTTTCGGCCTGCATGTCGCATGCGGTACGGCCCGGCACGTTGTAAAGGATCTGCGGGATGTCGACGGCTTCGGCGATGGCCTTGAAGTGCTGGTACAGGCCTTCTTGCGTCGGCTTGTTGTAATAAGGGGTTACCAGCAGGCACGCATCGGCGCCAGCGTTCTTCGCGTTGGTGGTCAGTTCGATCGCTTCGCGCGTCGAATTGGCGCCCGTACCGGCGATCACCGGAATACGCCCTGCAACCTGGGCAACCACGCGACGAATCACTTCGATGTGCTCGTTCACGTCAAGCGTGGCCGACTCACCTGTAGTGCCGACCGCCACGATGGCGTTGGTGCCCTCTTGCAGGTGGAAGTCCACCAGTTTGCTCAGGCTGTCCCAGTCGAGACGACCCTGTGCATCCATGGGTGTGACCAGTGCCACCATACTGCCCGCAATCATGCAACCGCTCCTGCCGGAAAAAGAGAGCGGTAATGGTACTGGCGCCAAGATGCTTGTACAAGCGAAGTACTCCGCTGCTGCCATTCCCCTTGGCGCTGCTTTTCGCTACCCTTCAGACTTTGATCGGTACTGATAAGCTCGTACGCCGCGTTCCAGCCTCCATTTTCGGCATCACAAGCCCCGATCCAGCGTTGCCACCCCTCGCTCTTGCCATACTGGAGCACGTTGCAACCTTCGGCCGGGTTTTCTGAATTCGCATCCGCAGGCTCGTCCCGGTAAAAAAAGCCCATAAAAGTATCGACCGCTCATCGCTTTAGGAATGCTGCATGTCCACCCCCACAGTTCGCGAACAATTCCTTGTCATCAGTGCCCTCGGCGCCAACCCCATGGAGCTGACTAACGTCCTGTGCCGCGCCAGCCATGAAAACCGCTGCGCCGTGGTCACCTCTCGCCTGACGCGTCATGGCGAATGCAGTGCGTTGATCCTTGAAATCTCCGGCAGCTGGGACGCCCTGGCACGCCTCGAAGGCAGCCTGCCAGTGCTGGCCAAACGGCACGCCTTCACCGTTAACGTGGTCCGCAGCGCAGCCCTGGAGAACCGTCCCCAGGCCCTGCCGTACGTTGCCTACGTCAGCTCGGCTTACCGTCCGGACATCATCAACGAGCTGTGCCAGTTCTTCATGGATCACAACGTCGAGCTGGAGAACCTGACCTGTGACACCTATCAGGCCCCGCAGACAGGCGGCACCATGCTTAACGCCACGTTTACCGTGACTTTGCCGGCCGGCACCCAGATCAGCTGGTTGCGTGACCAGTTCCTGGATTTCGCCGACGCCATGAACCTGGACGCACTGATTGAACCGTGGCGCCCACAAAACCCAATGTAAGGAAGCTTTCATGGCCGTAGCCATCGACCAACCGGTTGCCGACTTCGAAGCACCCGCCACCAGCGGGCAATCCGTCAGCCTCGCAGGCCTCAAAGGCAAGCAAGTGGTGATTTACTTCTATCCGAAGGACAGCACACCGGGCTGCACCACCCAGGGTCAGGGTTTTCGTGATCAGCTTGACGCCTTTAAAGCCGCCAATACCGAAGTTTTCGGTGTGTCTCGCGACAGCCTGAAATCCCATGAAAACTTCAAGGCCAAGCAGGCGTTCACTTTCGAGCTGATCAGTGACAAAGAAGAAGCGCTGTGCCAGCTGTTCGACGTGATCAAGCTGAAAAAGCTCTACGGCAAGGAATATATGGGCGTTGATCGCAGCACGTTCCTGATCGACAAGAACGGCGTACTGCGTCAGGAATGGCGCGGCGTGAAGGTGCCGGGGCATGTGGATGCGGTTTTGGCTGCTGCTCAGGCGCTGAACAAGGCCTGATTGTTTGGGCGCCTGTTCGGACGCCTTCGCGGGCAAGCC
>NZ_AKJK01000119.1 GCF_000282375.1 Pseudomonas sp. GM50 | reverse complement strand
TGCTCGCGATGGCGGTGTGTCAGGCAACATCCACGTTGAATGTGAGAAAGCCTTCGCGGGCAAGCCTCGCTCCTACAGGGCACGACGCTCAAGCCGCCTCCGAGTAAAAATCCAGAACACTCACCCCCGTCAGCAAATCCGTTTCCGGCAAATCCGCATGTTGATGCCCACCCAGCGCGCAATACACCAGCCAATGCCGGTCCTGTACGTTGAAGGCGAGGCTGCCGACTAAGGTTTGTTGTTCGTCGCTTTGGGCAATGAGGTAGAGGCGGTCCTGGTTTTCGGCGTGGAGCATGACGGGGTCCGTGTCGGTTTCGAGGGGCGACAGACTGGCGGATTCAGATGACGGCGCCGTGACACAGGACAGCAATCGGCTAAATGGTTTCGTTATTTGTCGGAAAGCCGGGGCAGGTCGGAGCGCTTTCGGTAGAATCCGCGCCGTGGTCGTCGGTCCGGCGTCTGCTACACCGGTTTGCCTGAGGTTTGTGATGTCGCTGCATTTGATTTCGCTCTTTACCGCTCATCCCGCCAAATTGATCAATTTGCTGGCCTTGCTGTTCGCCTTCCCGGGCAGTTGGTTGCTGCACGCCACCCGTCGTCGCGAACAGCGCGCCATGGCCAGTATCGAGGCGCAGCGCCAAAGTCGTCCCAGTGAAGAGCCAACACTGGATTGGGCGACCCTGCGCATGAACCGTTTTTTCTACCGCTTCGGTTTCGCCTGCCTCGGGATGGCGTTGCTGGTGTCGTGGATCAGTACTCGCGTCTGAAGATCTGACACAAGACCCTGTGGCGAGGGAGCTTGCCGTGGCGAGGGGGCTTGCCCCCGTTGGAGTGCGCAGCACTCCCATCCCCGTACATGAACCTGAAATGGGGCCGCTTCGCAGCCCAACGGGGGCAAGCCCCCTCGCCACAGGGCGCCGTTGTCATTTCCAGCCATTGCCTTACAGCGGCAACCCGGCCTTGACCCGATACTGATTGCGCACCGGCGTCGCATATTGCAGCACCAGGAACGGGCGATGCTCCTCAGGGCAGGCATCCAGCCGGCGCTGCCATTCTTCCTGGGCCTTGGCCAGTTCGTCAGCCGCAAACACCTCGGCCGCTTTCGGCACCTGTAGTTGCGGGTCGGCGTCTTTCCACTGCGCATAGGCCAGGTAGTGCACCGGGAACAACCGGTAACCACCAAGAATCTGCTTGTCCATTTCGATCGCCAATTGCTTGGTGTCTTCGAACAGCTCGGTGATCGGCGCGGCGAAGTTTACGTGGACCCGGCCTTTGTAACCGGTGATGCCTTTGGCGATGCTTACGTCATCCTCGCCCGGCACCTTGGTGTAGCTGCCGGTGGTGGCGCGGATGTACAGCTCGCGGGCCTTGGCCTGGTCGCACGGGTCGTATTCGTAGCTGATCGACACCGGGGTGAGGTTCAGCGAGCGGATGACTTCGCCGAACGGCTCGTCCTTGCGGCTCATGTGGAACATCTTGAGGATTGCCGACTCGGTGCGGTCGTCGCCGTCCTTGGCCCGGCCTTCAGCCTGGGCGATCCAGATCGAGGCGCAATCGTTGCGGATCGAGTGGTTGATGTACGCCGACAACAGCTGATACGCCGCCATTTTTTCCCGGCGACCGGTGATCGAACGGTGCACGATGAAACTCTTGTTCAGGCGCATCAAATCGCTGACAAAAGGCTTTTGCAGCAAGTTGTCGCCAATGGCGATGCGCGGGGTCGGCAGGCCGGCGTGGTACACGGCGTAGTTGACGAAGGCCGGGTCCATCACGATGTCGCGGTGGTTGGCGATGAACAGATAAGCGCTGCCGGACTTGAATTGCTCCACGCCGGTGTACGTCACACCGTCCGTGGCACGCTCGATGGTGTGGTCGACGTAAAACTCGACTTTGTCCTGCAAGGTGGCCACCGAGTTGACGTCGGCGAACTCACGGCGCAGTCGATGAGCTATAAGAGGTTTGAGCATCCAGCCGAAGGCACCGGCATAACGCGGGAAGCGGAAGTGGGTGAGGATATCTAGAAACGCCTTGTCGCCGAGCAGCCGTGCCAGCACCGCTGGGACTTCGCTATCGTCGTAAGGTCGGATGGCATCGAATTCGCCCATCATGCTCTCTTGTTAGAAACGGCTAGGGTAAGTAAAGGTTTTGATCGAAAACCAACGGGGCACGGTCTGAAAAGTTAGCCAGACGAAAATAGCCCTGCAAATAGACCGGCGATTATACGCACAAGTCACTTGGGAGACCGCGATGCTGGAAACAGAGCGCTATGAATGCCCGTATTGCGGTGAAGAATCCGAGGCGGTTCTGGATTTGTCCGGTGGCGATCAGGAATATATTGAAGACTGCCCGGTCTGTTGTCGGCCGATCAGGTTTCATCTCGAAACCGATGGTTTGGAATGGATGCTCGAGGTTTACAGCGAAGACGAGTGAGGGGCGCGAATGCAGCGAATCTACGAGCCGGAAAATCTCATGGAAGGCGAACTGCTTCAAAGCATGCTCGCCAGCGAAGGTATCGAGGCACATCTGGTGGGCCGGGATTTGATCGGCGGCACTGGGGAATTGCCGATGTTCGGCCTGCTGGGCTTATCGGTCGATAACGATCAGGCCGAATACGCTCGGGAGCTGATCACCGCGTACAATGCCGCGCTGCCGCTGTCCGGCGATGAGCCGGAGAGTTTTCCCGGCACGCTGGTCTGTTAGGCTGACGTTCGTTTGATCAAGAGTCGTATTGCCCCATGTGTGGACGTTATGCCCTGTTTCGCTGGAACCCCGCCTTCGCGGCCCTGCCCGGATTCCCCGTCGATCAGCAGGCCCAGTGGAATATCTCCCCCAACGATTCGGTGCTGATGCTGCGTGCCGGCGCAGACGGGCAACGTGAGTTGGCCCGCGCCCGCTGGGGCCTGACGCCGCCGTGGCTGACCGACCTGTCCCGCACCCCGGCCCATGCCCGCGCCGAAACCGTTGCCGAACAGCCGATGTTTCGCGAAGCCTTGCGCCTGCGTCGTTGCCTGCTACCAGCCAATGGTTTCTATGAATGGCGCGGCACTACCCGCAAACGTCCGTACTGGCTGACCCCGGGGGAGGGCTCGGCGTTGTTCTTCGCGGCGATCTGGGAGGCGTATCCGGTGCAGGAGCAGGTGTGGTTGAGTACGGCGGTGATCACCCAGCCGGCCTCGAGTCAGCGTCGACCGTTGATTCTCGATGCGGCGGGGCAGCAAGCCTGGCTCAACCCCGAAACGCCGCTGCATGCCTTGCAGGCGTTGCTGGCCAGCGAACCCGCGGCGCTGCGTGAGCGGGTGCTGGCGAACCTGGTGAATGATCCGAAGCTCAATGGGCCGGAATGTTTGACCCCGGGGTGATGAGTTGTCTGGGCTGACGCCTTCGCGGGCAAGCCTCGCTCCTACGGTTAGGTGATCCCCTGTAGGAGCGAGGCTTGCCCGCGAAGAGGCCTTCGGATCAAACCTTGAACTGATTGATCAACCGCCGCTGCTGTTCCGCCAACTTGGTCAAATCCGCACTGGCCGCGCTCGATTCATCCGCTCCGCCGGCCACTTCATTGGCCACTTGCCCTATGTTGATCACATTACGGTTGATGTCGTCCGCCACCGCGCTCTGCTCCTCGGCGGCGCTGGCGATCTGGGTGTTCATGTCGTTGATCACCGACACCGCCTGGGTAATGGTTTCCAGCGCCTCGGCCGCTTTCGCCGCGTGCTGCACACTTTCGTCGGTGCGGTTCTGGCTGTCTTCCATGACCCGCACCACATCGCGGGTGCCTTGCTGCAGATTCTGGATCATGGTCTGGATTTCTTCAGTGGCCTTCTGGGTTTTCTGCGCCAGGTTGCGCACCTCATCGGCCACCACTGCAAACCCACGACCTTGCTCACCGGCACGGGCGGCTTCGATGGCCGCGTTCAAGGCCAATAGATTGGTCTGCTCGGCGATGCCGCGAATGGCCGTCAGGATCGCGTTGATGTTTTCGCTGTCCTTGGCCAAGGTCTGCACCACGCCGACGGCTTTGCCGATTTCCACCGCCAAAACGCCAATTGAATTCGACGTATCCCGGACGATTTGCATGCCTTGCGCCGCTGCCTGATCCGCATGGCTGGCGGCTTGCGCGGCCTGGGTCGCATTGCGCGCGACATCCTGGGCGGTGGCGGTCATTTCATGCACGGCGGTCGCGACCTGATCGATCTCGGCCATTTGCTTATGCACACCGATGTTGGTGCGAATGGCGATGTCGGCGGTATGTTCCGAGGAATCACTGACGCTCTGCACCGACGTCACCACTTGAGTAATCATCGCCTGCAACTTGGCGAGGAAGGTGTTGAAGCCTTTGGCGATCGAGCCCAGTTCGTCGGCGCGGTCACTGGTCAGACGACGAGTCAGGTCGCCTTCGCCCTGGGCAATATCGTCGAGCATCGCGACCATTTGCTTGAGTGGGCGAGCAATGCCGTGGCCCACCAGCCAGATCACCAACAAACCGATACCGGCAATCAACAGGCCGACCATGGCCATGCCAAAGGTGTCGGATTTGCGCTGTGCGTCCAGATCACCCTGAAGTTTTTGCAGATCGGCCATCACCGCGTTCAGCGGCAATTGCAGCATCAAGGTCCAGCGGGCGTCGGTCTGACCAATGCCGAAGGGCAGGTACAACTCGATCCGGCCCTGGGCCTTGTCGACGGTGTAAGTCACTTCGCCACGCTTGAGATTGGCCATATTGGCAATCTGCTTGCTGTCGAGGATGTCGCTGACTTTCTCGCCGAATTTGCTCGGGTCTTTGGTGTAGGCGACGATCCGGCCGTTACTGCCGATCAGGGCCATTTCACCGGCGCCGCCGTACAGTTTCTGATTCGCCCCCAGGAGCATTTCCTGGATGAAGTTCACCGACAGGTCGGCGCCGACGATGCCCTGGAATGCGCCGTTGAGCATGATCGGTTCAATGAAGGAGGCGAGCATGACGATCTTGTCGCCGACCTTGTAGGGCGCCGGATCGATCACGCAGGATTTTTTGGTTTCCTTGGAGCACAGGTAGTACTCGCTGGCGCGTACGCCGGTGGACAGGGTTTTCTGGTCGTCGACGTCCACCAGTTTGTCCAGGCCCAGGCTGCCGTCTTCGTTGCGGAACCACCACGGCAGGAAGCGCCCGTTGCTGGCGTCGATGCCGACCACTGGGGTGTCGACGTAGGCCGCATCATTGTGGTCGAGGGCGTTTTTTTCCCAACCGATGTAGGTGCCGAGAATTTTCGGGTTGCGGGCGACGTTTTCCTTGATCAGGCTGATCAGTTGCTCACGGCTCAGGCTCAACTGTGGCTGGCCATCGGCGCCCGGAGTACCGATCAACGCGTTCACCCGCACCAGGCCACCGGCGATCAGCAGTGGTGCTTCGAGTTCGCGCTGGATTTGGCTGACCTGGGTTTGCGCCAGCGAGGTCAGGCGTTGTTCGATGACTTGCTCGAATTGCGCCTGGGTCCGTTGCTGAACCATGTCTTGGGTCCGGGCGCCGGAAAACAGCGCGTACAGCACCAGGGCTGCGACGACGCTGAGCACGATGGCGCCGGCCAGGGCGGCAACGGAAAACTGGATCGACTTGAATTTCATGGGTGCTCCGCACGCAAGAGGACGTCTGCGGTGCTGTATCGGCAGGCTGGCGGAGGGTCATGAACGAGGTGCCACGAATTGGCTGTTTTGGAGTGCTGGATGTCGTAAATGAATCATTGCGGACCGTGATCGGCCGTGGCGGGCGCTGGTATGTGAATTTTTTCCTACGGTGATAAGGGCTTTGTCTGAAATGTAGGTGCTACACGTCCGTTGTATCTGGCGCCGATACAAATCCCCACCTAGGATACGCGCATGTTTCCAGGGAGCTTCTTGATGAATAAGACATTGGTTTTGTGTGCACTGAGCGCAGGTCTGCTGCTCGCCGGTTGTCAGTCGGTCAACACCACTAGTGGTGGCGCCGTGGGCGTTGAGCGCAAGCAATACATGTTCAGCATGTTGTCGACCTCCGAGGTCAATCAGATGTACGCCCAGTCTTATCAAAAGACCGTCGGGGAGGCGAACAGCAAAGGCGTGCTGGACCAAACCAGTAACGATGCCAAGCGCGTCCAGGCGATCTCCAGGCGGCTGATTGCCCAGGCACCGGTGTTCCGTCCGGATTCAGCGCAGTGGCAATGGGAAGTGAACCTGATCAAGAGCGACGAGCTGAATGCCTCCTGCGGGCCTGGCGGCAAGATCATTTTCTACACCGGGCTGATCGACACCCTGCATCTCACCGACGACGAAATCGCCGCCATCATCGGCCACGAAATCGCTCACGCCTTGCGCGAGCACGGTCGCGAAGCGATGTCCAAGGCTTACGGCATCGAAATGGCCAAGCAGGGTGCTGGTGCGTTGTTCGGCCTGGGCGAGGGCGGCCTGGCTCTGGCGGACACCGTGGCGAAATACGGCATGACCTTGCCCAACAGTCGCGAGAATGAAAATGAGGCAGACCTGATCGGCCTCGAATTGGCGGCCCGCGCGGGGTACAACCCGAATGCCGCGATCACCCTGTGGAACAAGATGAGCAAAGCCTCGAATGGCGCGCCGCCAGAGTTCTTGAGCACTCACCCGGCGTCGGCCAGTCGGATTGCTGCCTTGCAAGCGGCGATTCCGAAGGTGATGCCGTTGTACGAGAAAGCATCGAAATCCTGATAGTCATTGGGTGAGGCTGCTGACGCCTTCGCGGGCAGCCTCGCTCCTACAGGTTTTCGGTCGATTACATAATGTGTGTACGACCCAAAACCTGTGGGAGCGAGGCTTGCCCGCGAAGAACGATAACGCGGTCTAACGACCTACCACGTCAAACCCACCCACTGCTCTCCATCGCCTTGTACACCGCAACAATCGCCAGGATCAGGAACGCCGATGCCGCCAGGCGACGGATCAGGGTCAAGGGCAGTTTGTCCGCCGCAAAATTACCTGCCAGTACCACTGGCACGTTGGCAATCAACATCCCGGCGGTGGTGCCGATGATCACCAGCCACAGGTCCGGGTATTGTGCAGCGAGCATTACGGTTGCGACTTGGGTCTTGTCGCCCATTTCCGCGAGGAAGAACGCAATCAGCGTCGTCAGGAACGGCCCGAATTTGCGGGCGGTGCTGGCTTCGTCTTCATCCATCTTGTCCGGCACCAGCGTCCACAGCGCGGTGGCGGTAAAGCTCGCGGCGAGGATCCAGTGCAACGTCGCATTCGAGAAGAAACTGCCGAACCAGGCCCCTACCGCACCGGCAGCCGCATGGTTGGCCAGGGTCGCGGCGACAATGCCGGCGATGATTGGCCAGGGTTTGCGAAAGCGGGCAGCAAGAATGAGCGCGAGCAGTTGCGTCTTGTCGCCGATTTCGGCCAAGGCAACGATTGCGGTGGGAACGAGTAGAGAGTCCAACATCATCAGGGTTTTCCTAAGGGGCGGGTCGACACGGCTATGACACGTACAGCCTTCCCGCCCCGGGTAAGGTGTTCGTGTCATAGGTCTTGTCAAACCCTGCGATCCGTCTGATGCGGACGCTTGGGTCGCATACGCCATGGTCTGAGGACCAAGTATGTTGACGTATGCCGGACGAGCATGGCGCTCGTGGGAGACTACTCCCCTAGGACGGAGCGGATTCTGCCTAGGCAAATCCGATTGGGCAAGCCCCAATGTCGGTAGTCAGGTTGCGGAACCTGTGGGAGCGTGGCTTGCCCGCGAAGAACGATGACGCGTAGTACCTGAAAAAACGCGGTGCATTCTTCGCGGGCAAGCCACGCTCCCACAGGTTATTCGTCGCTCCAGGGCAGCCCTCTTTTGCAAAAGTGTTTTCAGCCGCGCTTGGCCCGGTAGATTCGGAAACCCTGTCCTTCAGCCTTGATCGCACACACGCCCAAGTGCTCTTCGATCAGTGGTTGATACTTCAGGAAGCTGTTCGCTACCAGTCGAAGTTCGCCGCCGTTTTTCAGATGTTTAGCCGCTTTTCGCAGCAAGTTCTCGGTGGCGAAGTAGTCGGTGTGTACGCCGACATGGAACGGTGGGTTGCTCAGAATCGCGCTCAAACCCATAGGGGCGGCATCGATGCCGTCACCGGTCAGCACCTCCGCGTCCAGGCCGTTGGCGGCCAGGGTCAGGCGACTGCTGGCGGCAGCAAACGCATCCACGTCGAGCAGGGTGACCTGGTTGTGTGGATAACGCCGCTTGACCGCCGCCCCCAACACACCCGCGCCGCAACCGAAGTCCAGCAAGTGGCCGCTGGGCAGTTTGTCCAGATGTTCCAGCAGCAGGGCGCTGCCGCGATCCAGTCGACCGTGGCTGAACACGCCCGGCAGGCTGATGACTTTCAATGGGCCTTCGGCCAATGGCAGTTCATATTCCTGGGCCAGGCTTTCCAGCGACTTGGCTTCTGGTGCATTGGCCACGGTGACCTGCCAGAGCTGGCAATGCCGTGCGCTGTCGAGCTTGCGGGGTTTGCCGAAGGGGTTCAGTTGCTTGGCTGCGCCTTCGATACCACTGCGTTTTTCGCCCACCAGGTACAACTCACGGCCGGCCAAACGAGAGGCGAGGGCGTTGAGGATGTAGTCGGTCAGGTCTTTGGACTTGGGCAGAAACACCACGGCGTTGTCGAAGCCGCGCTCTGGCGCATTCACGCCAAAATGGCTGCGCTCGGCGAAACGGGCGTCCAGCGCTGCTTGATCGCCAGCGTGCCAGCACCAACCGTGGGCATCGGGCAGGCGGCCCAGCAAATCATCGGCGGGCAAACCGGCCAGCAGCACCGAACCCTGGAATAACTCGGCCTGACGAAGCAGTACTTCACTGCGCGGATCCATACTCTGCTCCTGGAAAAAAAGTGCCGCAGTTTATCAACTGACGACCCGCAGCGCTTGACCGCTGAAGTAGCCCTGGGTGTTTTCCGTCAACTGGCCAACGATCCGCTGCCGCGCCTCGCGACTGCCCCAGGCGTTGTGCGGGGTGACGATCAGCCGTGGAATATCCCGGGCCAACAGCGGATTGCCCGCAGTGGGCGGTTCGACACTCAACACGTCGGTGGCCGCGCCGCCCAAGTGACCGTTGCGCAGGGCGTCGGCCAATGCCTGCTCATCAATCAAACCGCCGCGCGCGGTGTTGACCACGAACGCACCGGGTTTCATCGAGGCCAGTTCGCGGGCGCCGATGAAGTGGCGAGTGTGTTCGTTGAGCGGGCAGTGCAGGGTCAGGGCGTCGATTTGCGGCAGGAGTTCATTTAGCGGCAAGCGATCCGGTCGGGCCGGGCGCCCCGGAATCTGACCCAGCAACACGCGCATGCCGAACGCCTCGGCCAACCGCGCCACGGCACTGCCCAGTTCACCGTGGCCAAGCAGACCGAGGGTTTTGCCTTCGAGTTCGACGATCGGATAGTCCAGCAGGCAGAACTGTTTTGCCTGTTGCCAGCGACCTTCTGCGACCGCCTTTTGATAGTCGGCCAGCCGCGTCGCCAGATTCAGCAACAACATGATCGTGTGCTGAGCCACCGACGGCGTACCGTAACCCTGGCAGTTACAGACAGTGATCCCGTGAGCACGGGCGGCGGCGAGGTCGACGTTGTTGGTGCCGGTGGCGGTGATCAGGATCAGCTTCAACTCGGGGCTGGCCGCCATGGCCGCCGCATCGATCAGGATTTTGTTGCTGATGGCGACAGTGGCGCCCTTGAGGCGTTCGACCACCTGATCAGGCGTGGTTTGCGTAAACAGCTGCAAGTCGCTGAAGCACTCGCGTAGTGGGCTGAGGTCGAGATCGCCGAGGTCCAGGGACGGATGGTCGAGGAAAACGGCGCGGCGAGAGTTCGTCATCAACTGTACCTTTTGTGCATTGAACTGAAGGCGTAATCTGCCGAGCCTACCAGATGAAATACCTGTGGCGAGGGGGCTTGCCCCCGTTGGGTCGCGAAGCGGCCCTAACCCAGGCGACCGTGTTCTGTCAGGCATACCGCGTTATCCGGTTTGCGCCTGCTACGCAGCCGAACGGGGGCAAGCCCCCTCGCCACAGGTTTTGACAGGTGCCACATGTTTGGCAGATGCCACAGAAAAGTGGCAAAGAGGTGAAGTTTGCCTCGAAAATTTTATTGATCAGCCTGCCCAAAAGGAGCCCCCATGTATTGGACAGAGTTCTTGACCGTTGCCCTTATTCACCTGCTGGCCGTCGCCAGCCCCGGCCCGGACTTTGCCGTGGTGGTGCGTGAGAGCGTGACCCACGGTCGCCGTG
Organism: Pseudomonas sp. GM50; assembly: GCF_000282375.1. GTDB lineage: Bacteria > Pseudomonadota > Gammaproteobacteria > Pseudomonadales > Pseudomonadaceae > Aquipseudomonas. The sequence continues at coordinate 10,743 of NZ_AKJK01000119.1, read as the reverse complement.
CCGGAACCTGGACGGCGCTGGGCGTCGGCTCGGCGATTTTCCTGCACGTCGGTTATTCGCTGCTGGGTATCGGGCTGATCGTGTCCCAGTCGATCGTGCTGTTCAATGCCTTGAAATGGGCCGCCGCCGCGTACCTGCTGTACATCGGCTTCAAGGCCCTGCGCGCGCAACCGGCCCCACCTGCGGCTGCCGACCTGCATCAGGAAGCCGGCGAACGCACCGCGCGTGGCGCTTTCACCTCGGGATTCGTGACCAATGGCCTGAACCCGAAAGCCACGCTGTTTTTCCTGTCGCTGTTCACCGTGGTGATCAACCCGCACACACCCTTGGCAGTACAGGCCGGTTACGGGATTTATCTGGCAGCGGCGACGGCAGTCTGGTTCTGCCTGGTGGCGATGCTGTTCAGCCAGCAACGCGTGCGCGCCGGTTTCGCCCGCATGGGCCACTGGTTCGACCGGACCATGGGCGCGGTGCTGATCGCCATCGGCGTGAAACTCGCGTTCACCGAGATGCACTGATTTCTCAAGGTATGCGCAACCCCCCCGTAGGAGCTGCCGCAGGCTGCGATTTTTTGATCCTGGGTGATTTCGATATCGCTGAAGATCAAAAGATCGCAGCCTTCGGCAGCTCCTACGCCTTCAGCTGCGCATCCGATATACATAACGAATTCCTGCAAATGCTGGCGCAAAGCTAGCATTTGTACAGCTGTGCAAATCATCCCTTTGGCTGATTTGACTGGCGTTCAAGGGCTCTAGAGTGCTTAGCTTTAAAAGCCAAGACCGTGCAGTCAGAAAAGGGACTCTTATGTTGCAGACTCGCGTTATCCCCCCAGCCGAGGGCGCTTACCAGTATCCGCTGTTGATTAAACGGCTGCTGATGTCCGGTGCCCGTTACGAAAAAACCCGCGAGATCATCTACCGCGATCAATTGCGCTATAGCTATCCGACCCTGATCGAACGGGTCGCGCGGCTGGCCAACGTGTTGACGGCCGCCGGCGTGAAGGCCGGAGATACCGTGGCAGTGATGGACTGGGACAGCCATCGCTACCTGGAATGCATGTTTGCCATCCCGATGATCGGTGCGGTGATCCACACCATCAACGTGCGCCTGTCGCCGGAACAGATTCTCTACACCATGAACCACGCCGAAGACCGCTTCGTGCTGGTCAACAGCGAGTTCGTCGGGTTGTACAAGGCGATTGCCGGGCACCTGACTACCGTAGAGAAAACCCTGCTGCTGACCGATTTGCCGGAAAAAACCGCCGACCTGCCGAACCTGATTGGCGAGTACGAGCAATTGCTGGCTGCCGCGAGCCCGCAGTACGATTTTGAAGACTTCGACGAAAACTCGGTCGCCACGACGTTCTACACCACCGGCACCACCGGTAACCCCAAAGGCGTGTATTTCACCCATCGCCAGCTGGTGCTGCACACCATGGGCGTGTCAACCATCATGGGTTCCATCGACAGCGTGCGCCTGCTGGGCACCAACGACGTGTACATGCCGATCACCCCGATGTTCCATGTGCATGCCTGGGGCTTGCCGTATGTAGCAACCATGCTCGGGCTCAAGCAGGTCTACCCCGGCCGTTACGATCCCGAGTATCTGGTGGAACTGTGGCGCAAGGAGAAGGTGAGCTTTTCCCACTGCGTGCCGACCATTCTGCAAATGGTCCTCAATGCCAAGGCGGCGCAAAACATCGATTTCGGGGGCTGGAAAATCGTCATCGGCGGCAGTGCGCTCAACCGTGCGCTGTATGAAGCAGCCAAAGCCAAGGGCATTCAGTTGACCGCCGCTTACGGCATGTCGGAAACCGGGCCATTGGTATCGTGCGCGCACCTTAACGATGAGCTGATGGCCGGCACCGAAGACGAACGCACCACCTACCGGATCAAGGCCGGTGTGCCGGGGCCGTTGGTCGAGGCGGCGATCGTCGACACCGACGGCAACTTCCTGCCTGCCGATGGCGAGACCCAGGGCGAACTGGTGCTGCGCGCGCCGTGGCTCACCGAGGGCTATTTCAACGAGCCGCACAAAGGCGCCGAGCTCTGGGCCGGGGGCTGGCTGCACACCGGCGACGTGGCGACGCTGGACAGCATGGGCGTGATCGACATTCGCGACCGGATCAAGGACGTGATCAAGACTGGCGGCGAGTGGATCTCCTCCCTGGACCTGGAAGACCTGATCAGCCGCCACCCTGCGGTACGCGAAGTAGCAGTGGTGGGCATCGCCGATCCGCAGTGGGGCGAGCGGCCGTTTGCGCTGTTGGTCGTCAGGGAAGGGCATGAGATCGGGGCCAGGGAACTCAAGGAGCACCTCAAGCCGTTCGTTGAACAGGGCCACCTGAGCAAGTGGGCTATCCCGAGCCAGATCGCCATTGTTACTGAAATTCCCAAGACCAGTGTCGGCAAACTCGACAAGAAGCGCATCCGCGTCGACATCACCGAATGGCAGGCTAACAACAGTACCTTCCTCTCGACGCTTTAAGCGTCTGCTGGCGCGCCGAAAACGGCGCGCCAGACCCACCAAGCAAGCGCTTGACTTGTGAAATCCGAATTTTCAGCCATCCTTGCCGGGCCGACATGTGTCGGACTGGCGAAAGGACTGTTCCAGAGTGGCCGGCAGCTGCAAATCACACTTTAGAGGGATCAAGCACTACTACCTGCTGGCTATAGTCCGCTCAAGGATTTTTAAGAACGGAGCTCACGCACAAAACGGGGCGATGCAACTTTGGAGTGACTTCGGAACCGCTTGGCTTCCGGTCACCCACAACGTTTTTAAAAGTACTCAGCCATAACAATAATGCACATGGAGTAGCGTCGATGACATCAGTAAACCAGTTCTGGCGCCGGGCGAAACTGCCCTTGGCGGTCAGTCTTGCCTCTTCGCTCGCCGGGCCTGCATTCGGCGTCAGTTTCAACGTCGGAGAGATCGAAGGTCAATTTGACTCATCCCTGTCGATCGGAGCCAGTTGGTCTACTCAGAGCCCCAACAAGAATCTTATCGGCGTCAATAACGGGGGCCACGGCCTGTCCCAGACGTCCGATGACGGTCACAACAACTTCAAGAGCGGCGAAACCTTCTCGAAGATCTTCAAAGGCATCCATGACCTTGAGTTGAAATACGGCGATACCGGTGTCTTTGTCCGGGGTAAATACTGGTACGACTTCGAACTCAAGGATGAAAGCCGCCAGTTCAAGGACATCAGCGACAGCAACCGCAAAGAAGGCGCCAAGTCCGCCGGCGGTCAGATCCTCGACGCCTTCGTTTACCACAACTATGCCATTGCCGATCAGCCGGGTTCCGTGCGTCTTGGCAAGCAGGTTGTGAGCTGGGGTGAAAGTACTTTCATCGGCGGTGGCATCAACTCGATCAACCCGATCGACGTGTCCGCGTTCCGTCGTCCCGGTGCCGAGGTCAAGGAAGGCCTGATCCCGGTCAATATGTTCTACGTGTCCCAGAGCCTCACCGACAATCTGTCGGCCGAAGCCTTCTATCAGCTGGAATGGGACCAGACGGTCGTCGATAACTGCGGCACCTTTTTCTCCCAGCCAGACATCATTGCCGACGGTTGCGACAACAACCTGCGCGTGCTGAACAAGCGCTCGACCATTCCGGCCGCCGCCCTGCCTACATTGACCAGGCTGGGCGTCGACGTAAACGATGAAGGTGTGCTGGTGCGCCGTGGGCCGGATCGCGATGCGCGGGACAGCGGCCAGTGGGGCGCGTCCCTCAAATACATGTTCGAGCCGCTGGACACCGAGTTCGGTGCCTATTTCATGAATTACCACAGTCGTGCGCCGATCTTCAGCGCCACCGGTGCTCCAGCGTCGGCTTACGCCCGGGCAGCGGCTTTGCCGGGGGCGCTTCGGGCTTTGGCACCCTTGGTGGTCGCGGGTAACTCGAACTACTTCGTCGAGTATCCGGAAGACATCCGCCTCTACGGCTTGAGCTTCTCCACGACCCTGCCTACCGGCACTGCGTGGAGCGGTGAACTCAGCTACCGTCCGAACGCGCCGGTGCAGCTCAACTCCACCGACATCCTGTTTGCCGGCGTACGCCCATTGGGTGGCGCCCTGACCAATGCTTCGCTGCTCCCTGGCGTGCCGGGTCAGGACTTGCACGGCTATCGCCGCAAGGAAATCACCCAGTTCCAGACCACCCTGACGCACTTCTTCGATCAGGTCATGGGCGCCAGCCGTCTGACCCTGGTGGGCGAAGTGGGTGTGACTCACGTCGGTGGCCTGGAAAGCAGCTCCGAGATCCGTTACGGCCGTGACCCGGTCTACGGGCCTGGTGAACTGCCGGCTACCGGCGGCCTCAACACCTGCTCGGCGATCCTCAACACCAGTACCATCAACGGTGCCGGCGCAGGTGCTGCTACCAACAACCGCAGCCGCAACTGCGAAGACGATGGCTTTACCACGTCGATGTCGTGGGGTTATCGCGGTCGCGCCATCTGGGAATACAACGATGTATTCGCCGGTGTGAACCTCAAGCCGAACGTGGCCTGGTCCCATGACGTGAGCGGTTACTCGCCTGGCCCTGGCGGTAACTTCGAGGAAGGTCGTAAAGCGGTGAGCCTGGGTGTCGATGCCGAATACCAGAACACCTACACCGCGAGCCTGGCGTACACCAACTTCTTCGACGGCAAGTACACCACCGTGGATGATCGCGACTTCGTTGCGCTCAGCTTCGGCGTGAACTTCTAAGCACTGTATTTTCAGGACGAACACATTTATGAAAATAACAAAGAGTCTGTTCCACGTTGGCGTTCTGGGGCTGTCGCTGCTGGCTACCGGTGTCATGGCGGCGGTCCCTGCGGCCGAAGCGGACAAGCTGGGCAAGAGCCTGACCCCGATGGGCGCCGAGATGGCGGGCAACGCCGACGGTTCGATCCCTGCCTGGAAACCCATGCCGAAAAACGCCGGTAACGTGGACAGCAAGGGTTTTCTGTCTGATCCGTTCGCGAGTGAAAAACCGCAGTTCACCATCACTGCGCAGAACGTCGACCAGTACAAGGACAAGCTCGCGCCGGGCCAGTACGCAATGTTCAAGCGCTACCCGGAAACCTTCAAGATGCCGGTCTACCCGTCCCATCGCGGTGCCACCGTGCCGGATGAGGTGTTTGCCTCGATCAAGAAGAACGCCACCAACACTAACCTGGTGTCCGGCGGCAACGGTCTGGAAAACTTCGAAACCGCGATCCCGTTCCCGATTCCGAAAAGTGGCGTTGAAGTCATCTGGAACCACATCACCCGTTATCGCGGCGGCAGTGTGACCCGTCTGATAACCCAGGCCACACCGCAGCCGAACGGCTCGTTCAGCCTGGTGTACTTCGAGGACCAGTTCGTGTTCCGCGACAAGATGAAGGATTACGACCCGAAAAATCCGGGCAATATCCTGTTCTACTTCAAGCAGAAAGTGACCGCGCCGGCGCGTCTGGCCGGTGGCGTGCTGCTGGTGCACGAAACCCTCGACCAGGTTAAGGAGCCGCGTTCGGCATGGGTCTACAACGCCGGGCAGCGCCGTGTGCGTCGTGCGCCGCAAGTGTCTTATGACGGGCCGGGTACCGCTGCCGATGGCCTGCGTACCTCCGACAACCTGGACATGTACAACGGTGCGCCGGATCGCTACGACTGGAAGCTCGAAGGCAAGAAAGAGATGTACATCGCCTCCGACAGCTACAAGCTCGATTCGCCACAGCTGAAGTACGCCGACATCATCAAGGCCGGTCACATCAACCAGGACCTGACTCGCTATGAACTGCGTCGGGTCTGGCATGTGGTTGCGACCCTGAAGGAAGGTCAGCGTCACATCTACGCCAAGCGTGACTTCTATATCGACGAAGACACCTGGCAGGCGGCTGTGGTCGACCACTACGACGGTCGCGGGCAACTGTGGCGTGTCGCCGAGGCTCACTCCGAGAACTACTACGACAAGCAAGTGCCGTGGTACGCCCTCGAAACCTTGTACGACCTGCAATCGGGCCGCTACCTGGCCCTGGGCATGAAGAACGAAGAGAAGTCAGCGTATAACTTCGGCTTCACCGCCACTACCGCAGACTTCACGCCGGCAGCTTTGCGTCAGGAAGGCGTTCGCTAATACGGTGTAAACCGAGGCCGCATCCTCGAAAAAAAACGCCCCGACTGGTTCGGGGCTTTTTTTTATCGGAATTTTGTATCAGGGCCCACTTGTCAGCGTGGTGGGACTCGCGAAACAGTCGGTGACTGTGATGGCCCTTTCGCGAGCAAGCCCGCTCCCACATTGGATCTTCGGTGGACATACAAATCTGTGTGCAAGGGAGATCCAGTGTGGGAGCGGGCTTGCTCGCGAAGGGAGCGACACGGTCTGTCGAAAAAAACTGCACTTCAGGCTTGGCAACTTCTGTTCGTAGTCTTTTTGTAGCCATTTGTAGCAATAACCTTCAATAGCTCTACGTTTACCGCTAGGCTGCGGACATCTGTAACGCCGCCATCAGCCTTTCAAACAAGAGCCGGCCATGACTGATCTGTCCCCACTTACGGGCCCTGCAAGCGTTGCCGTTGCCGCATTGGACGGACGCTTTTTCCGGCCTCCGCTGCCCGACGGCCATGTGCTGCGGCCGCGTTTGTGCGAGCGCCTGAGCGCCGGCCTCGGTGGCAGGCTATTGCTGGTCAGCGCACCGGCGGGGTTCGGCAAGAGTTCATTGGCGGTGGAGTTTTGCCAGGGGTTGCCGGGTCACTGGCAAAGCCTGTGGCTAGGGTTGAGTCCTCGGGACAGCGACCCCGGTCGTTTTCTTGAGCGCCTGCTCGAAGGTCTTCAGGAGTATTTTCCGCAACTGGGCAGGCAGGCGCTGGGGCTGCTGAAAATGCGCCAACGTCATCAGCCGTTCGCCTTCGAAGAATGGCTGGACGGTTTGCTCGATGAGCTGGCTGTGCACCTTTCACCCGGTACGCCGCTGTTGCTGGTGCTTGATGACTATCATCTGGCCCAAGGCCCGGTGCTTGATCGTTGCCTGCAATTTTTTCTCAATCATTTACCCGATGGCCTGCTGGTCATGGTCACCAGTCGGCAACGTCCCGACTGGCATCTGGCACGCCTGCGACTGTCGCGGCAACTGCTCGAATTGCATGAACAGGATCTTCGACTGACCCACGATGAAGCCCTGACCCTGCTTGATCGACACAGCATTTCATTGCGTGGCGAGGCGCTGGAGAGTTTGATCCAGCGCAGCGAAGGCTGGGTGGCCGGGCTGCGCTTCTGGTTGCTGGCGGCCTCCGAGGCGGGCAGCGAGGGCGCATTGCCCCAATCGCTGTACGGTGGGGAAGGGCTGATTCGCGATTACCTGCTCGAAGAAGTGATCGATTGCCTGCCCGCCGAGGTGCAGTCATTCCTGTACGAGACCGCGCCTCAAGAGCGTTTTTGCAGCGAGTTGTGCGACGCCGTGCGCGAAGCCCATGACAGTGCCGAGATCCTGCGTTTCCTGCTGGCGCATCAGGTGTTTCTGGTGCCGCTGGACGAACACGGTCACTGGTATCGCTATCACCACCTGTTTTCCGACCTGCTGCGCAGCCGGCCCACCGCCCAGGCGATGGTGCCGACGGCCAGCCTGCATCTGCGTGCCTGCCGCTGGTTCAACGCCCAAGGGTTACTCGATGAGGCGGTGGAGCAGGCGTTGCGTGCCGGGCATCTGGACGTTGCAGCGAATCTGGTACAAAACCTCTCTGAAGAACAACTGCTGGCCGAGCAGAACGTCGGCATGCTGTTGCGCTGGAAAATGGACTTGCCCGACAGCCTGCTGATCAGCACGCCACGGCTGATCGTGCTCTACAGCTGGGCGTTGGGGCTGGCCTGCCAACTGGACGCCGCCGAGGAGCTGGCCAGCCACTTGAGCCGCTTCCTGCCGGCCCCGTCGGCCACTGCGCAAAAATCCATGCTGGCACAGTGGCTGGCCCTGAGCGGCATCATTGCCCGGGGGCGAGGCAATCGCGAGCTGACGTTGCTCTATTGCACCGAAGCGCTGGAGAGCCTGCCGGCCAAACGCTATGGGCAGCGCCTGATGTGCCTCTCGACATTGTCTAACCTGGCCATTGCCGACAGCGACCTCTGGCGTGCCCGGGGGCTGAATCGTGAGTCCCTTGAACTGGCACAACGGGTCGGCAATCCGCTGTTCGAGGCGCTGGCCCATTACGACCGCGCTCGCGTGCTGCAAGCGCGCGGGGAGATTCTTCGCTCACTGGATGAAGTCCGCCAAGGGCTGCAACGCCTGCAAGGATTATCTGCGCAACGGCTGTATGCGGTGCGTGCACGGTTGACCTTGTATGAGGGTTTTTTGCTGGCGCTGCGCTTGCAACCCCAGCCCGCGCGGGCACGTTTGCTCGCGGGTCTGGGCGAAGCGCGGGCCTGTCGCGACATCAGTGTGCTGATCGGCCACTGCGTGATCGCCCGTCTGGAGGGCAGCAGCGGCGAGTTCGCCAAAGCCTTTGCCGAACTCGCCGAGGCCGAGCGTCTGATGCACATCTGGGATGTCCCGCCGATTTACTACCTGGCGATGATCACCCTGGTCAAATGTGAACTCTGGCTGGCCCAGGGCCGCACCGACCTCGCCGAAGCCTGGCTCACGCGATTGGGTCAGACCTACAACGGAGAAAAACCGGCAGCGCCGCCGGAGTTCCATCCACAACTGCCGCTGCACATTGAACTGCAACAGGCGGTGCTGGACATGATGAAAGGCCAGTCCATGCTTGCCGAAGGGCGCTTGAACGCGTTGCATGAACACGGTCAGCACAGCGGCCGGCAGATGCTCAGCGTGATGGCGCTCAGTCAGAAAATCATCCTGTTGCTGGCGGGCGGGCGCGAGTCCGAGGCCCGCAAAGCGTTGGCCCAGGCTTTGGAAGCGGCCGCCGGCGGCGTCCTGCAACCGTTTGACCCATTGTTGACCGAACATCCGGACTGGCTGCGCGGGCAACTTCAACTCTGTACGCCGACGGCCGTTTCGCAGAGTCTCTCGGAAAAGCTTCCGGTTCTGGTCTCCCGCCCGGTGCTGGAGTCATCACCTGCTGCCGAACAACTCAGTACGCGTGAACTGGCGGTTCTGCGACTGATCGCCCAAGGGTGTTCGAATCAGGAAATCAGTGATCAGTTGTTTATTTCGCTGCACACGGTGAAAACCCATGCCAGCCATATCAACAGTAAACTTGGGGTAGAGCGCAGGACCCAAGCGGTGGCAAGGGCAAAGGAGTTGGGGGTGTTGTCTTGACTGAGGGACAACGGCATCTCTTAAAGCAAAACGCCCCGAACAAGTCGTAATGCTGTTCACTTAAGCGCGACTCTCAGTCATGCCAACCTTTGTGGCGAGCGAGCGAGCTTGCTCGCGCTGGGCTGCGTAGCGGCCCCAAAAATCTGATAACAATCGCCGATTTTTGTGAGTGCTACGTACTCAAGCGCGAGCATGCCTCCCTCGCCACAGGTTACTCACTGACTCAAGACTCTTAAGTGAACAGCATTGCGAACAAGTCGGGGCGTTTTCATTGTATTGCCGTTGTCATGCCACCAGATCGTTGGCACTAAAGGTGTCCACGCCTACCAGCTGAATTTCGAAGTCAGCACCCAGCGTGCCGTTGATGTTGCCGTACAGCACATGATCTTCGAAACGCAGTTGTCCTGCCCCTGTGAATGCATTCGAGTCAATGAAAGTGAAGGCGTTGAACGCAGTGGTGAGGATATTGGCATCGAGTTTCGACAGGTCGATTTTGTCACCCTGCAGGCTGCTGAAGTCGGTGATGAAATCGCTGTTCGTCCCTTTGCCCAGCTCGCTTATCAAACTGAAAATAAACCGGTCGGCACCAGAGCCCCCCGTGAGGGTGTCTGCGCCCAGACCTCCCACCAGTAGGTCATTGCCCGCACCGCCGTCGAGCAGGTCGTTGCCCGCTCCGCCATTGAGCTGGTTGTTGCCGCTATTGCCTGTCAGTACGTTATTCAGGGTGTTGCCGACACCGTTGAGGTTATTGCTGCCGGTGAGGGTTAGGTTTTCCAGGTTGGTACCGAGGGTCCAGCTCTGCGAGGAGCGCACGGTGTCTATTTCGCTCACCAGGAGGCTACTCTCGGTGACTACGTCCTTGAGGTTGTCGACGATATAGGTGTCATTGCCGCTGCCGCCGCTCATCACGTCGGCGCCGATTCCGCCATCCAGAACGTTGTTGCCGGAGTTACCGATCAGACGGTTGTTCAGAGCATTGCCGGTACCATCGAGGTGGTCAGTGTCGGAGAGGGTCAGGTTCTCGAGGTTACTGCCCAAGGTATAGCTGATCGACGACAGCACTGTGTCGATCTCGGCCAGCGAGGTGCCGCGTTCGATCACCGTGTCGCCGACATTATCGACGAGGTAGGTGTCGTTGCCGGCCCCGCCGTCGAGGGTATCGGCGCCGGTCTTGCCGTCGAGGATGTTGGCGGCGGCGTTGCCGGTGAGGCTGTTGTCGAGTTCGTTGCCCGTGAGGTTCAACGCGGCGGCGCCGAGCATCACGCCGTCTTCGACGTTGGCTGAGAGGGTGTAGCTCACCGCCGTGCGGATCAGGTCGCGGCCTTCGTCGGCCAGTTCGGTGACCTTGTCGGCGGCGTTGTCGATGACGTAGGTGTCGTCGCCACTGCCACCGCTGAGAGTGTCGGCACCCGCGCCGCCATCCAGCCAGTCATTGCCGGCTCCGCCTTGCAGGGTGTTGACGGAGGCATTGCCGAGCAGGGTGTTGTTCAGGTCGTTGCCGA
>NZ_AKJK01000118.1 GCF_000282375.1 Pseudomonas sp. GM50 | reverse complement strand
CTCGCTCCCACAGGGGGGCGGCGGTGTTTTAGAGATTGCGTTAATTCTTCAGCCCGGCGGACCACCGCACGCTTTTTGCCCATGGATAAGAGGTAAGCCAATGAGCGTGCATGAACTCAAGCGTCCGCCCATCGCGGACACCACCGAGTGGCGGGTGGAGCTGCCCCAGGCCCTGGAGCAGCTGCAGCACTGGGCGCAGGTCAGTCCGTTGCAGCCGGCGCTGCGCCACAAGCGTCACGGCCAGTGGTTCGTCTGGCGCTGGATCGATGCCTTGCGCGATGTCGAGCGGTTGGCCGATGGCTTGCGTCAGCAGGGTTTTACCGAAGACTCGCGCCTGGCCTTGAGCGGCGCGTTCGAACCGAATCTGTTGCTGCTCGCATTGGCCGCCCGGCACATCGGCGCCGAATTGCTGACGCTGCCGGACAACCTCGACCCCGAAGCCCTGCACAAAGCCCTGTGGCGTAGCCGTCCGACCCACGCATTCGTCCAGGGGCGACAGACGCAGCAACTCTGGATCAACCAAGGCCAGGCTCTGCTGGATTTCGCCGAGTTACTCGGCCCGGTGGACCCTGCGCAGCGCCTCAACCGCTGGAATCAATATGCGCAACTGTGGAGCGAAGAAGGCACCCAGTGGCAGCACGGCCTGACGGTGCTGCTGGAACAATGGCTGACCAGCGGCCAATCCCTGGCCTTCCCGGAAAGCCCAGGCAGCGCCAGCCGCGACCGTCGTGAAGTCGCGCCGTCCGGGCTGCTGCTGTCCGCCGAACGCCTGCAAGTGCTCGCGGAAGAAATCGACAGCCGCCTCGCGCCCCACGGCACTTGGCGCCGACGTCTCTGCGATTGGGCCATCGCCCATCCCGAAAAAGGCCTGCAACGCTTGATCAAGAACCGCGTTCGCCGTCTGTTGGGTTTCCACAACCTGCATTTCATCTGGCAAGCCACCCGCATTTCCGATGCTCAACCCGAGCCGACCTGGCTCGCTGAATTCAAACGGGACATCGCATGAGCTCGACCGACTCCATTCTGCAAGTCAGCGGTATTTCCTTGTCCTTCAAAGGTGTGAAGGCGATCAATGAACTGTCGTTCGACGTGCGCCGGGGCGAGATCTGCGCGCTGATCGGCCCCAACGGCGCGGGCAAGAGTTCGCTGCTCAATGTACTGAACGGCGTGTACCGCTTCGATGCCGGTTCGATTGTGTTCGAACAACAGCCGTTCAAGCGTATCGACCCGTTGAGCGCCGCACGCCGGGGCATCGGCCGCACGTTCCAGAACAACGCATTGTTCAAGAAAATGAGCGTGATCGACAACATCCTCACCGGCCTGTCACGGCACCTGCGCAGCCGTTTCATTGAGCAGGCGTTGAACCTGCCAAGAGCCCGGCGTGAGGCTGAAGACTTCCGCCGGCAGGCCCAGGGCATTCTCGAATTCCTCGAACTGCAAGCCCATCGCGATGTGCCGGTAGGCAAGCTGTCCTATGGCCTGCAAAAGCGTGTGGAGCTGGGCCGTGCCTTGATCGCCGGCCCCAGCCTGTTGCTGCTCGATGAGCCGATGGCCGGGATGAACGCCGAAGAGAAGCAGGAAATGGCCCGCTTCATCGCCGACATCAACCGCGACCTCGGCACCACGGTGGTATTGATCGAGCACGACATGAGCGTGGTGATGGGCCTGTCCGACCATGTGGTGGTGCTCGATTACGGGCGCAAGGTCGGTGACGGCACGCCCGCCGAAGTGCAGGCCAATCCGGAAGTCATCGCGGCCTATCTGGGGGTGGTGCACTGATGACATTCTTCTTCGAAACCCTGCTCGGCGGCTTGCTCGCCGGAACCATGTACTCGCTGGTCGCGATCGGCTTCGTGCTGATCTACAAGGCCAGCGGCGTGTTCAATTTCGCTCAGGGCGCGATGCTGCTGTTCGCCGCGCTGACCTTTGTCAGCCTGCACGATCAAGGCGTGCCGTTCGCCCTGGCGCTGTTGCTGACCGTTGTGGTGATGATCGTCGGCGCGCTGCTGATCGAACGGCTGGTGTTGCGTCCACTGGTCAATCGCTCGCAGATCACCCTGTTCATGGCCACCCTCGGGTTGTCGTTCATCATCGAAGGCCTGGCTCAGGGCTTGATGGGTTCGCAAGTGCGGGCGCTGGATCTGGGCATCGATGACGTGCCGCTGTTCATCGGCGGGATGATGGTCAGCCAGTTCGACCTGATTGCCGCGGCGGCTGCCATCGTGCTGGTGACGGTGCTGGCGTTGCTGTTCAACAAAACCCGCATTGGCGTATCCCTGCGCGCGGTGGCGGATGACACCACCGCCGCGCTGTCGATCGGCATCAACCTCAACCGCATCTGGCAGATCGTCTGGGCGGTGGCCGGCATTGTCGGGCTGGTGGCGGGATTGTTGTGGGGCGCGCGCCAAGGTGTGCAGTTCTCGCTGTCGCTGGTGGTGCTCAAGGCCTTGCCGGTGTTGATCATCGGCGGCTTCACCTCGATTGGCGGGGCGATTGTCGGCGGGTTGATCGTCGGTGCGGCGGAGAACCTCGCCGAGGTGTACATCGGCCCGTTGATCGGCGGTGGCATTACCCCGTGGTTCGCTTACGTCCTGGCTTTGGCCTTCCTGTACATCCGTCCCGCCGGCCTGTTTGGCGAGCGCGCCATCGAGCGAGTCTGAACCCATGTCGATTTCCCTTACCCGCGAAACCGCGCCGGCGGTGTTGATCCAGCGCCGTGTGCCGATTGGTTTGATTGCGCTGTTGTTGATCGCCTTCGTAGTCGTGCCGCTGACCGGCAACGACTATTGGCTGAACGCGATTCTGATCCCGTTTCTGGTGCTGTCGCTGGCCGGGCTTGGCCTCAATCTGCTCACCGGCTACACCGGCCAGACTTCGGTCGGCGCGGCCGGGTTCATGGCGGTCGGCGCCTTTGCCACCTACGGTTTTCTACTGCGTTTGCCAGAGTTGGGCTTGCCGGTGGCGCTGCTCGGCGGCGGGCTGATCAGCGCGGTGGTGGGGTTTGTCTTTGGCCTGCCGAGTTCGCGGATCAAGGGCTTTTACCTGATGGTCACCACATTGGCCGCGCAGTTTTTCCTGGAATGGCTGTTCGTCAAATTTCCCTGGTTCTACAACTATGGTTCGTCCGGGACCATTTCCGCACCGAAACTGGCCCTGTTCGGCCATGACCTGAACACCCCATTGGGCCGCTATCTGCTGACCCTGACCACGGTGCTGCTGTTGACCTGGGTCGCGGTGAACCTGGTGAAAAGCCAGATCGGCCGCAACTGGATGGCGATTCGCGACATGGACACCGCCGCCGCCGTCGTCGGCATTCCGGTGGTGCGCTACAAGCACCTGGCGTTCGCCGTCAGCTCGTTTTACCTCGGCATCGCCGGGGCGCTGTGGGCCTTTGCTTATCTGGGCACGGCCAGTGCCAGCAGCTTCGATATCAATCGGTCGTTCCAGATCCTGTTCATCATCATTATCGGTGGCATGGGCAGCATCGCCGGCAACTTCGTCGGCGCGGCGTTTATCAGCCTGCTGCCGATCCTGCTCAGCCACGCCGGGCAAGCCTTGTTCGGTGGCTCGGTGGACGCCGGTCAGTTGCAGAACCTGCAAAAAATCATCTTCGGCGTACTGATCATCCTGTTTCTGATCAAGGAACCGGAAGGCCTGATTCGCCTCTTGAGCAACCTTCGTGAACGGCTAAGTCACTGGCCGCTGCGTTTCTGAATTCCCCAACCTGGTAGAGAGACAACATGCGTGCATCCTTGAAACGTTCGTTGGCCGGCGCCGCTCTGACGCTGGCGATTTTCGGCAGTGCGGTGCCGATGGTTCAGGCCTCGCCGGACCAGCAGTTCTTCCCGTTGGCCACTTATCGCGTCGGCGCCTACGCCTCCAGCGGTGTGCAAGTGTGGGCCGGCATGCTCGATTACCTGAACTACATCAACGATGTGGAAGGCGGGATCAACGGCGTCAAACTGGTCTGGCAGGAATGCGAAACCGAGTGGACGGCGGAGAAGGGCATCGAGTGCTATGAGCGCTTCAAGAAAGGCCTGGATGGCGCCCCGGTGGCGATCTATTCACCCAACGGCGCGCCGGCGGCGTATGCGCTGAGCGAGCGGGCGGAAGTCGACAGGATTCCGCTGATCACCCTCGGTTACGGTCGCACCGAAGCCACCGACGGCACGGTGTTCCCCTATAACTTTCCGGTGATGCTGACCTTCTACAGCGAGGCCTCGAGCCTGATCAACTACATCGCCCAGCGCGAGGGCGGGTTCGACAAACTCAAGGGCAAGAAAATCGCCACGGTTTATCACGACTCGGCTTACGGTCGGGAAACTCTCGGTCCGCTGAAATTGCTGGCGGAGAAATACGGTTTCGAAAACATTCAGATCCCGGTGGCCGATCCGGGCAACGAGCAATCGGCGCAATGGCGGCAAGTGCGCCAGGCCAACCCGGACTGGGTGTTCCTGCGCACCTGGGGCGTGTCGACGCCCGTGGCGGTGAAGACGGCGGCGCGTTTCGGCTTCCCGGTGGACCATATCGTCGGCGACATCTGGGCCAGTTCCAGCGAAGACGTGTTACCCGCGGGCGCCGCCGCCAAAGGGTATCTGGCGCTGACGCCATACCCGGCCGGCAACGAATTCGAGATCCATAAACGTCTCAAGCAAGCCATCCTCGACAAGGGCAAAAGCGACCTCAAGGACCTGAAGAATTTCGGCAGCGTCTATTACAACTCCGGGCTGGTGAACGCGGCCGTGATGGTGGAAGCGATCCGCACCGCCCAAGGCAAATTCGGCAAGCGGCCGCTTAATGGCGAAGAAGGGCGCTGGGGCCTGGAACACCTGAACATCGACGACGCGCGGCTCAAGGATATCGGCTACTTCGGCCTGATGCAGAACCTCAAGCTGTCTTGCAAGGATCATGAGGGTGGCGGTTCGGCGCGGGTGCAGCAGTGGGACGGCGCCAACTGGACGCTGATCAGCGACTGGATTCGCGCCGACCGCGCCTTGCTGCGGCCATTGATCGATGAGAAATCCGCCGCGTTCGCCAAGGAAAAAGGCCTGACGCCACGCACCTGCACCGGGGATGAATAACGTATGAGCCAAGCCGCCAGCGACATTGCCGCCAATGACCTGTTGCAAGTCAAAGACATCGAGGTGATTTACGACGGGGCGATCCTGGCCGTGGCCGGGGTGTCGCTGACGGTGCCCAAGGGCGGCATCGTCGCGTTGCTCGGGGCCAATGGTGCGGGAAAAAGCACCACGCTCAAGGCGATTTCCGGGTTGGTGCGGGCCGAGCGCGCGGAGGTCAGTCGAGGCTCGATTGCCTTTCTCGGGCGTGATACTGCCGGGGTCGATCCGAGTGTTCGCGTGCGTCAGGGCATGGTGCATGTGCTGGAAGGCCGGCACGTATTCGCGCAACTGACGGTGGAGGACAACCTGCGCAGCGGCGGCTTCGTTCGCGGTCTGAGCCGCAAGGACCTGGCGGCGGATCTGGAGCGCATCTATGCCTGGTTTCCACGCCTGAAAACCAAGCGCAAGACCCAGGCCGGGCTGACTTCCGGTGGCGAACAACAAATGGTCGCCATCGGCCGGGCGTTGATGACACGTCCTACTTTGGTACTGCTTGATGAACCTTCCATGGGTTTGGCGCCTATTATCGTCCAGGAGATTTTCGAAATCGTGGCGCAACTCAATCGAGACGAGCAGGTGAGCTTCCTGATTGCCGAGCAAAATATTAACGTGGCACTCAAGTACGCCTCAAAGGCCTACGTCCTCGACACGGGTCGCGTGGTGCTGTCCGGTACCGCCGATGAGTTACTGGCACGGGGCGATCTGCACGACTTCTATTTAGGTAAACACTGATCAATGAGAACGCCATGACTGACACCCCAAGCGGACAGGCGACCGACGCCGTCCGGCACGCGGACATCCTGATCATCGGCGGCGGCCTCAGCGGCGCGATGCTGGCGGCGCAGTTGTTGCGCTTGCCGGGCAAGCGTCAGGTGCTGGTGATCGAACCCCGGGCGGAACTTGGTCGGGGTGAAGCGTACAGCGCGGTCGAGTTGGGCCATACGCTCAACGGCAACGCGGCGCGGATGAGCGTCGATCCCGACAACGCTGATGATTTGACCCAATGGTTGACCGAGTACATCGCGGCGGGTGGTTGGCCGGAGTCGGATCAGCAGCATGTGCCGATCAGCGAGTTGTTTGCGCCGCGCGGGCTGTTTGGCGTTTATGTGCAGCAGCGCTTGGCCGAGGCGCAGGCGGTGGGCGCGCGGTACGGCTCGACGGTGGAGCATGTACGGGCCGAGGTGGTCGACCTGCAAACCCGGGACAACGCTGTATTGCTGACCTTGAGTGACGGCCAACATTTGCAGGGCGCCTATGCGGTGCTGGCCACTGGCATGTTCCCCGCTGCGCGTACGCCGCAAACCGAATCCAGCGGCTTGAACGCAGCGGCGCTCGACCCTTGGGATGTGACCGCCATGCGTCAGCTCGATCCGCAGTCGACGGTGCTGATCATCGGCTCGGGCCTGACCATGGTCGATGCCGTGGTGTCGCTGGAACAGGCGGGGCATCGCGGGCCGATCGAAGTGTTTTCCCGGCATGGTCTGCTGCCCCATGTGCGGCGACAGCCTCCGGCCTGGGCGGATTTCCTGGCCGAGGATCACAGCATTCGCACACCGCGTCAGCTGATGCGCGAACTGCGTCGGCATTGCCGCGACGCCATCGCCCAGGGCATCGACTGGCAAGCGCCACTCGACACCGTACGGGCGCACATCGGGCGGTTGTGGAGTCAGGCGACGGATGTGCAGCGTCGGCAGTTCGTGCGACATGTGCGGCCGTGGTGGGAAAGCCATCATCACCGCTCGCCGCCATTGAGTGCCGAGTTGGTGGCACGGCTGCACGGGGAAGGGCGGTTGCGGATTCAGGCTGCATCGTTCAAAGGGTTGGAGCCTTCGTTGAACGGGGAGGTCAGCATTCGCATCCGTCGGCGCGGCGAGGCGCAAACCTGCGTGGTGCACGGCGCGGCGCTGATCAACTCCAGCGGCATCGAATACGATTGGCGGCGGGTGGCGCGGCCATTGCCGCAGCAGCTATTGGCGCGCGGGCTGGTGCGGCCGGGGCCGTTGGCGCTGGGGATTGCCGCCGCAGATGACGGCGCGGTGCTAAGCGCTGATGGGCTGGTCGCCAGCCGTTTGTTCGCCATGGGCCCACCGTTGCGCGGGATGTGGTGGGAGAGCACGGCGGTGACTGATGTGGCGAGCCAGGCCAAGGCTCTTGCGGCGCGATTGGCGGATTGACCGAAAGTTGGAGGGTGTTTTTTCGGGCCTCATCGCGAGCAGGCTCGCTCCCACAGGGGATCAGCTGTGAATCCATTTTTTGCGAACGCTACAGATCAAATGTGGGAGCGAGCCTGCTCGCGATAGGGCCGGCCCATCCACCACAAAACCTGAAGTGAGACCGATAAACAACCGATGTTTAAACGACACTTCCAGATACTCACCCAGGCTACACATCCTTGCGCCGTTGCCTACGACTACGCCAGAATCCGCCGGCTTGTGCGCCTTGGGGGCGGGCCCTATCGTTTCCGGGTCGCTGACGAATCAGCGATCGGGTTTCGCAGCCCGTGTATCTCTAGACGCACAACATCCTCCGTTCGTGAACAGGTACGCCTGTCCGTTCATGTTATGGCGGCTGTACGTGGGAGACCTTCGGGTCTGCCGGTTCTAGAGTCCCGGTCTGCGACCTGCGTATAGCTGCCACCTCTTTTCGTCTCGCAGCGAACCGTGGCGGCTCCATGACTCTAGGAGCTTCATCGATGATCAAACCAACACCCAACCCACCGGAAACCGATCCAACATCCCCCTACGAATCCCTCGATTCGAAAAAACTCAACGAAGCCGCCGACCGCGCCCTCGATTACCACCTCAAACCGCCCATCCCCAAAGACACCA
>NZ_AKJK01000117.1 GCF_000282375.1 Pseudomonas sp. GM50 | reverse complement strand
GATGGCGGTGTAACAGCCAACAATGATGTTGAATGTTATGGCCTCATCGCGAGCAGGCTCGCTCCCACAGGGTTTTGTGTCGGATTTCAGATTAGCGTCAAAACGAGTCGCCCGGCACACGGACAAACCCTTCCATCAACACCCGCGCACTGCGGCTCATGATGGCTTTTTTCACGGTCCATTCACCGTTGACCTGGCTGGCCTCGGCGCCCACGCGCAAGGTGCCGGACGGATGACCGAAGCGCACAGCGTTGCGTTCGATGCCGCCCGCGGCCAGGTTGACCAACGTGCCGGAAATCGCCGCTGCCGTGCCGATGGCCACCGCTGCCGTGCCCATCATCGCGTGGTGCAGTTTGCCCATGGACAGCGCACGCACCAGCAAGTCAATGTCGGCTGCCGCAATCGCCTTGCCACTGGAAGCAATGTAATCCGCAGGCGGAGCCACAAAAGCCACTTTGGGCGTGTGCTGGCGTTTGGCGGCTTCGTCCAGGTGCTGAATCAGCCCCATCCGCAGCGCGCCGTAAGCGCGGATGGTTTCGAACATCGCCAACGCCTTCAGGTCGCCATTGATCGCGCCCTGCAATTCGGTACCGGTGTAACCGATGTCTTCAGCGTTGACGAAGATGGTCGGAATGCCGGCGTTGATCAGGGTCGCCTTGAGCGTACCGACGCCCGGCACTTCGAGGTCATCCACGAGGTTGCCAGTGGGGAACATCGAACCGCCGCCCCCCTCTTCTTCCGCCGCCGGGTCGATGAATTCGAGCTGTACTTCGGCCGCCGAAAAGGTCACGCCGTCGAGTTCGAAATCGCCGGTTTCCTGGACCTCACCGTTGGTGATCGGCACATGGGCGATGATGGTCTTGCCGATGTTGGCCTGCCATACGCGCACCTCCGCCACACCGTTGTGCGGGATGCGGCTGGCGTCCACCAGACCGTTGCTGATGGCGAACGAACCGACTGCTGCCGAAAGGTTGCCGCAGTTGCCGCTCCAATCAACGAAAGGCTTGTCGATGGACACCTGACCGAACAGGTAATCGACGTCGTGATCGGCCTTGAGGCTTTTCGACAGGATCACGGTTTTGCTGGTGCTCGAAGTGGCGCCACCCATGCCGTCGATTTGCTTGTCGTAAGGGTCGGGGCTGCCGATCACGCGCAGCAACAACGCATCGCGAGCCGGCCCAGGGATTTGTGCCGCTTCGGGCAGGTCTTTCAGGCTGAAGAACACGCCTTTGCTGGTGCCGCCGCGCATATAGGTAGCAGGAATCTTGATCTGGGGTGTGTGAGCCATATAGATCCTTATCGGCCAGCGCGGGGCTTACCCCCCCGCGCGGCTCGTCGTGTTAAACGGCAACCGCCGATTCTTCGAGGAAGTCCTGAGCGAAGCGCTGCAACACGCCGCCAGCCTCGTAGATCGACACTTCTTCAGCGGTATCGAGGCGGCAGGTCACCGGCACTTCGACGCGTTCGCCGTTCTTGCGATTGATCACCAGCGTCAGCGTCGCACGCGGGGTGCGGTCGCCGATCACGTCGTAGGTTTCGCTGCCGTCGATGGCCAGGGTGTGACGGTCGGTGCCCGGCTGGAACTCCAGCGGCAGAACGCCCATGCCCACCAGGTTGGTGCGGTGGATGCGCTCGAAACCTTCAGCGGCGATCGCTTCCACACCCGCCAGACGCACACCTTTGGCCGCCCAGTCGCGGGACGAACCCTGGCCGTAGTCGGCGCCGGCGATGATGATCAGCGGCTGCTTGCGCTCCATGTAGGTTTCGATGGCTTCCCACATGCGCATGACCTTGCCTTCCGGCTCGACCCGCGCCAGGGAACCCTGCTTGACCTTGCCGTTTTCCCGGACCATTTCATTGAACAGTTTCGGGTTGGCGAACGTCGCGCGCTGCGCGGTCAAATGGTCGCCGCGGTGAGTGGCGTAGGAGTTGAAGTCTTCTTCCGGCAGGCCCATTTTCGCCAGGTATTCACCAGCGGCGCTGTCGAGCATGATCGCGTTGGAAGGCGACAGGTGATCAGTGGTGATGTTGTCCGGCAGCACCGCCAGCGGGCGCATGCCCTTGAGCGGACGCGCGCCGGCCAGCGCGCCTTCCCAGTACGGTGGACGACGGATGTAGGTGCTCATTTCGCGCCAGTCATACAGCGGCGTGACCTTGGGGCCGGTGTCTTCGTGGATGGCGAACATCGGGATGTACACCTGGCGGAACTGCTCCGGTTTGACCGAAGCTTTCACTACCGCGTCGATTTCTTCGTCGCTCGGCCAGATGTCTTTCAGGCGGATTTCCTTGCCGTTCGCGTCCAGGCCCAGCACATCTTTTTCGATGTCGAAACGAATGGTCCCGGCGATAGCGTAAGCCACCACCAATGGCGGCGAAGCCAGGAATGCGTTTTTGGCGTACGGGTGAATCCGCCCGTCGAAGTTACGGTTACCGGAGAGTACGGCCGTGGCGTACAGATCGCGGTCGATGATTTCCTGTTGGATCACCGGGTCCAGCGCGCCGGACATGCCGTTGCACGTGGTGCAGGCGAAGGCCACGACGCCGAAGCCGAGTTGCTCCAGCTCTTTAGTCAGCCCGGCTTCATCCAGATACAGCGCCACGGTTTTCGAACCCGGCGCCAGGGACGATTTGACCCAAGGCTTGCGGGTCAGCCCGAGCTTGTTGGCATTGCGCGCCAGCAGGCCGGCGGCGATGACGTTGCGCGGGTTGCTGGTGTTGGTGCAACTGGTGATGGCGGCGATGATCACCGCGCCGTCCGGCATCTGGCCCGGCACATCGTCCCACTGGCCGGAGATGCCTTGGGCGGCGAGATCGGACGTGGCGACACGGGCGTGCGGGTTGCTCGGGCCGGCCATGTTGCGCACCACCGAAGACAGATCGAAGCTCAGCCCACGCTCGTACTGCGCGCCTTTCAGGCTGTCTGCCCAGAGGCCGGTCTGCTTGGCGTAATTCTCGACCAACTGCACTTGCTCGTCTTCACGGCCGGTGAGTTTCAGGTAGTCGATGGTCTGCTGGTCGATGTAGAACATTGCCGCCGTGGCACCGTATTCCGGGGCCATGTTGGAAATGGTCGCGCGGTCGCCCAAGGTCAGTGCCGAAGCACCTTCACCGAAGAACTCCAGCCAGGCGCCAACGACTTTTTGTTTGCGCAGGTATTCGGTCAGCGCCAGCACCATGTCGGTGGCGGTGATGCCCGGCTGCAGCTTGCCAGTGAGTTCGACACCGACGCTTTCCGGCAAACGCATCCACGATGCGCGACCGAGCATCACGCTCTCCGCTTCCAAACCACCCACACCAATGGCGATCACGCCCAGCGCATCGACGTGCGGGGTGTGACTGTCGGTGCCGACGCAGGTGTCGGGGAACGCCACGCCGTCGCGCACCTGAATCACCGGCGACATTTTCTCCAGGTTGATCTGGTGCATGATCCCGTTGCCCGGCGGGATCACGTCGACGTTCTTGAAGGCTTTTTTGGTCCAGTTGATGAAGTGGAAACGGTCTTCGTTGCGACGGTCTTCAATGGCGCGGTTCTTCTCGAACGCCTCGGGATCGAAGCCACCGCGCTCAACGGCCAGCGAGTGGTCGACGATCAGTTGCGTCGGCACCACCGGGTTCACTTGCGCCGGATCGCCGCCTTGCAGGGCGATGGCATCGCGCAGGCCGGCGAGGTCGACCAGGGCGGTCTGGCCAAGAATGTCGTGGCAGACCACGCGGGCCGGGAACCATGGGAAATCGAGATCGCGTTTGCGCTCGATGAATTGCTTCAGGGATTCGGTGAGCGTGGCCGGGTCACAGCGACGCACGAGGTTTTCCGCCAGCACGCGGGAGGTGTACGGCAGAGCGTCGTAGGCGCCGGGCTGAATGGCCTCGACCGCCGCGCGGACGTCGAAATAATCCAGATGGCTGCCGGGCAGCGGTTTGCGGAATTCAGTGTTCATCGTCAGGACTCGGTCACGGTGATTACAAAGGGTGGGGCCTGGCGCGGCTTCTGAACTGAAACCGATCCCCCTGTAGGAGCGAAGCTTGCTCGCGAAAGCGGTCTGTCGGTCGACATTGATGTTGAATGTCAGTCCGTCTTCGCGAGCAAGCTTCGCTCCTACAGGGGTCTCGGTTCATTCAGCAACCGGCACCGGCGCCCTCCCCCAGTCAGCGTTGTTCGATTGGCACGAACTTGCGCTGTTCGACGCCGACGTATTCGGCGCTCGGGCGGATGATGCGGTTGTTGGCACGTTGCTCGAACACATGGGCCGCCCAGCCGGTCAGGCGCGAGCAGACGAAGATCGGCGTGAACAACTTGGTCGGAATGCCCATGAAGTGGTACGTCGACGCATGGTAGAAGTCAGCGTTGGGGAACAGTTTTTTCTGCTCCCACATGGTCTTGTCGATGGCTTCGGATACCGGAAACAGCACCGTGTCGCCCACTTCGTCAGCGAGTTTTTTCGACCAGGCCTTGATCACCTCGTTGCGCGGATCGTTGTCCTTATAGATCGCGTGGCCGAAGCCCATGATCTTGTCCTTGCGCTCGAGCATGCCGAGGGTGCCTTTGATCGCCTCTTCGGGCGACGAAAAGCGCTCGATCATTTCCATCGCCGCTTCGTTGGCGCCGCCATGCAGCGGGCCGCGCAGGGAGCCGATGGCCGCCGTGACGCAGGAATACAGATCCGACAGCGTCGAGGCGCACACCCGGGCGGTGAAGGTCGAGGCGTTGAACTCGTGTTCCGCGTAGAGGATCAGCGAAACGTTCATCACTTTGACGTGCAACTCGCTCGGCTTCTTTTCGTGCAACAGGTGCAGGAAATGGCCGCCGATACAGGCTTCGTCGGTCACGCAATTGATGCGTTTGCCGTCGTGACTGAAGCGATACCAGTAGCACATAATCGCCGGGAATGCGGCCAGCAAACGGTCGGTGGCATCGTGCTGCTCGGAGAAGTCTTTCTCCGGCTCGATGTTGCCCAGGAATGAGCAACCGGTGCGCATCACGTCCATTGGGTGGGCGTCAGCGGGGATGCGTTCCAACACTTCTTTCAGCGCTTGCGGCAGATCGCGCAGCTTGCTCAGTTTCTGGGTGTAGGCAGCCAGTTGTGCTTTGGTCGGCAGTTCGCCGTACAGCAGCAAGTAAGCCACTTCTTCGAATTGTGCGTCAGCCGCCAGTTCGCGAACATCGTAGCCGCGATAGGTCAGGCCGGCGCCCGACTGGCCCACGGTGGACAGTGCGGTTTGCCCGGCCACCTGGCCACGGAGCCCGGCGCCACTGAGTACTTTTGCTTCGGCCATTGCTGTCTCCAATTTTTTTTGAATTTGTCAGGGAAACTTGTAGGAGCGAAGCTTGCTCGCGAAAGCGGCGTCTCAGACGACATTGATTTTGAATGTCAGTCCGTCTTCGCGAGCAAGCTTCGCTCCTACAGGGCTTTCATTACTTCTTCGCTGCAAACAACGCATCGAGCTTCTGCTCGAAGGTGTGGTAATCGATGCGATCGTAAAGCTCCATGCGCGTCTGCATGGTGTCGATGACGTTCTGTTGCGTGCCGTCGCGGCGGATCGCGGTGTAGACGTTTTCCGCGGCTTTGTTCATGGCGCGGAATGCCGACAGCGGGTACAGCACCAACGACACGTCGGCGGCAGCGAGCTGCTCGGTGGTGTACAGCGGCGTCGCGCCGAACTCGGTGATGTTGGCCAGGATCGGCGCTTTCACGCGGCTGGCGAACAGTTTGTACATCTCAAGCTCGGTGATCGCTTCCGGGAACACCATGTCGGCGCCGGCTTCGATGCATGCCGCCGCGCGATCCAGCGCAGACTCAAGGCCTTCCACCGCCAGGGCGTCCGTGCGGGCCATGATCACGAAGCTGTCGTCGGTGCGGGCATCAACGGCCGCTTTGATGCGGTCGACCATTTCCTGCTGCGAGACGATCTCTTTATTAGGACGGTGACCGCAGCGCTTGGCGCCGACCTGGTCTTCGATGTGAATCGCCGCCGCGCCGAACTTGATCATCGACTTCACGGTACGGGCGACGTTGAACGCCGAGGAACCGAAACCGGTGTCCACGTCCACCAACAGCGGCAAGTCGCAGACGTCAGTGATGCGACGCACGTCGGTCAGCACATCATCCAGACCGGTAATCCCCAGGTCCGGCACGCCCAGGGAGCCAGCAGCCACCCCGCCACCCGACAGGTAAATAGCCTTGAAACCGGCGCGCTTGGCCAGCAGTGCGTGGTTGGCGTTGATCGTGCCGACCACTTGCAGCGGATGTTCGCTGGCGACCGCATCGCGGAAACGCTGGCCTGGAGTGCTCTTGTTGGAACTCATGACTCACCTCGTTCAGTGGCTGTCGGGTTAGCGCCGTCCTGGTAGTGACGGGCAATATTGCGTTTGGAGGCGCCGATGTGACGGCGCATCAACAACTCGGCCAACTCACCGTCACGGTCGGCGATGGCATCGAGAATTCGGTGGTGTTCGGCAAACGCCTGGCGCGGCCGATTGGGCGTGGTGGAAAACTGGATGCGGTACATGCGCACCAGCTGATAGAGCTCACCGCACAGCATCTGGGTCAGGGTACGGTTGCCGCTGCCCTGGATGATCCGGTAATGAAAGTCGAAATCGCCTTCCTGCTGGTAGTAACCGACACCGGCCTGAAACGCCGCATCGCGCTCATGGGTTTCCAGCACCCGACGCAGTTCGTCGATTTCTTCGACCGTCATGCGTTCAGCCGCCAGACGGCACGCCATGCCTTCCAGGGATTCGCGAATTTCGTAGAGTTCCAGCAGTTCGGCGTGGCTCAGCGACACCACCCGCGCCCCGACGTGCGGCACGCGAACCAGCAGGCGCTGGCCTTCCAGACGGTGAATGGCCTCACGCAGCGGCCCGCGGCTAATGCCGTAGGTGCGCGCCAGCTCCGGCTCTGAGATCTTGCTACCCGGGGCAATCTCGCCTTTGACGATGGCCGCCTGAATGCGTCGGAAGACGTTTTCGGAAAGTGTTTCCGAGTCGTCCTGAACCGTGACCGGGGGATCGAGTTGATCCAGCATATTGTCGACACCTTGAAAACCAATGCCGCAAAAACTAGCGAATATGGCCGGTTACGTCAAAGGATAATTCGATATTGTCGACAATCGTCTAATAACCCTCTGCACCATAAGGAAGCAACACCTCAAGTTATAGCCGTCGGCCAACGCTGGCGCCATAAACCCACCGTGCTAGAATGCCGCCCGCATTTGCTTGTCATCTGCATTGCCTGTCATAAAAAGCAGATAGGCATACGAGGGAGCTTGTGCAGCAATGCCAGGGCCTTGAATTGAAGAACGGACCGCTGCGCATCAGGATTTATGAGACTCAAGCCCTTCACCACATTCCTTTGTCTTTTTGGCCTTTCAGGTTTCGCCGCGGCAGGGGAAAAGACTGTGTACGGCCTCAATGAGTACGCTTCGCTGGATGGCATCAACCTGGAAGTCGCCGCCAAACTCGACACCGGGGCAAAAACCGCTTCGCTGAGCGCCCGCGACATCAAACGTTTCAAACGCAATGGCGAGTCGTGGGTGCGCTTCTATCTGGCTATCGACGCCGCGCATTCGCACCCGATCGAACGACCGCTGGCCCGTGTCAGCAAGATCAAGCGCCGGGCCGGTGACTACGACCCGGAAGAAGGCAAGAAATACACCGCCCGTCCGGTCATCGAGCTGGATATCTGCATGGGTTCGGCTTTACGCAGTATCGAAGTGAACTTGACCGACCGGAGTGCCTTCCAATACCCGCTCTTGATCGGCTCCGAAGCGCTCAAGCGTTTCGATGCGCTGGTCGACCCCAGTCTTAAATACGCTGCTGGCAAACCCGCCTGCGCCACCGACGCACATACCGCAGAGTAATTCCAATGCGCTCTCTTACCCTCCATCTGAAACTGCTGATCGCCATCCTGGTGGTGCTGGGCATTTCAGTTACGGCCTATCAGATTTTCGTGCTCGGAATTCCGGTGACCGAAGACGCCACCGACGACTTGTGGAACATCGACGCCAAGGTCGAGTTCGTCGCCAATGCCAAAGACCCGATCAAGATCCAGATGTTCGTGCCGCCGCTGAGCCGCGACTACGTGAGCCTCAACGAGAGTTTCATTTCCAATAATTACGGCGTGGCGGTGAACCGTGTCGACGGCAACCGCAAGGTCACTTGGTCGGCGCGTCGCGCCAAGGGCAACCAGACCCTTTATTACCGACTGGTGCTGACCAAGCGCTACAGCGGCGAAAAATCCAAGATCAAAGGCCCGACCTTCCGCGACAGCATTGCCGTCGAAGGCCCGGAAAAAATCGCCGCCGAAGCCCTGCTCGCGCCGATCCGCCAACACTCGGCCGACGTCGAAACCTTCATCGGCGAAGCCATCAAGCGCGTCAACAACCTCAACGACGACAACGTGAAACTGCTGCTGGCCGGCGATCCGTCCACCGTGAACAAAGCCAAAATAGTCGAACTGGTACTGTCCATCGCCCACGTGCCAGTGGAAAAGGTCCACACCATTCGCCTGGTGGCCGATCAGCCACAAATGCCTGAACTCTGGTTGCGCAGCTTCAACGGCACCGACTGGCTGTACTTCAACCCGGAAACCGGCGAACAGGGCCTGCCCACCGACCGCTTGCTGTGGTGGACGGGCGATGAAAACCTGATCACCGTCGATGGCGGCAAAAAAGCCAACGTCACCTTCAGCATGAACAACAGCGAAATGAACGCCATTCGCCTGGCCAAGCTGACCGACGAAAACTCCGACGCCAACTTTCTCGATTACTCGCTATACGGCCTGCCGCTGGAAACCCAGCAGACCTTCATGATCATGGTGATGATCCCGATCGGCGTGCTGGTGATCCTGATCCTGCGCAACCTGATCGGCATTCAGACACTCGGCACCTTTACCCCGGTGCTGATCGCCCTCGCCTTCCGGGAAACCCAGCTCGGCTTTGGTATTATGCTGTTTACGATCATTACGGCGCTGGGGCTGTCGCTGCGCTCCTACCTTGAACATCTGAAACTGCAAATGCTGCCGAGGCTGTCGGTGGTGCTGACCTTCGTGGTGGTGCTGATCGCGGCTATCAGCCTGTTCAGCCACAAACTCGGCCTGGAACGCGGGTTGTCGGTGGCACTGTTCCCGATGGTGATTCTGACCATGACCATCGAACGCCTGTCGATCACCTGGGAAGAGCGCGGTGGCGGCCATGCCATGAAAGTGGCGATCGGCACGCTGTTCGCCGCTTCCCTGGCGCACCTGATCATGAGCGTGCCGGAGCTGGTGTACTTTGTGTTCACCTTCCCGGCGGTCCTGCTGATTCTGGTGGGCTTCATGCTGGCCATGGGTCGCTATCGCGGTTACCGCCTGACCGAACTGGTGCGTTTCAAGGCTTTCCTGAAGAAGGTTGACGCCTGATGTTCGGTCTCTGGAAGACCTGGAAAGCCCTTGAGGCCCGGGGCATCATGGGGATCAATCGGCGCAACGCAGACTACGTGCTCAAGTACAACAAGCGCAGCCTGTACCCGATCGTCGATGACAAGATCATCACCAAGGAGCGCGCCATCGCCGCCGGCATCCACGTGCCGGAGCTGTACGGCGTGATCTCCACCGAGAAAGAAATCGACAACCTCGGCGAGATCATCGGCGGGCGTACCGATTTCGTGATCAAACCGGCCCAGGGCGCCGGCGGCGACGGCATCATTGTGGTTGCCGACCGGTTCGAGGGGCGCTATCGCACAGTGTCCGGCAAGATCATTGACCATGAGGAACTCGAGCACCATATCTCGAGCATCCTCACCGGCCTGTACTCCCTGGGCGGGCACCGTGACCGTGCGCTGATCGAATACCGCGTGACCCCGGACCAGATCTTCAAAAGCATCAGCTACGAAGGCGTGCCGGACATTCGCATCATCGTGCTGATGGGCTATCCGGTGATGGCCATGTTGCGCCTGCCGACTCGCCAGTCTGGCGGCAAAGCCAACCTGCACCAAGGCGCCATCGGCGTCGGTGTCGACCTGGCCACAGGCCTGACATTGCGCGGCACCTGGCTGAACAACATCATTAACAAACACCCGGACACCACCAATGCAGTGGACGGTGTGCAACTGCCCTACTGGGACGGTTTCATGAAGCTCGCTGCCGGCTGCCATGAGCTGTGCGGGTTGGGTTACATCGGTGTCGACATGGTGCTCGACCAGGAGAAAGGGCCGCTGATTCTTGAGCTTAACGCCCGGCCCGGTTTGAACATTCAGATCGCCAACGACTGCGGGTTGACGTTGCGTACCCACGCGGTCGAAGCGCGACTGGAAGAATTGAAAGCGCGCGGGATAACCGAAACGGTGCAGGAACGCGTTGAGTTCGTTCAGGAAATGTTTGGGCATATTCCAGCGGTTGAGGGTTGATCCGAGACAGACATTCGCGGGCAAGCCTCGCTCCTGTAGGAGCGAGGCTTGCCCGCGAAGACTGACTAACAGGCAACAAAGCTCTCAACCTGCCAATCCCCGACATCCCCTCTAGGAGCAAATCCTGCAGAGGACTACAATCGCTCCCCCGCCTCGATGGCTGATCTGCCCCGCCCATGTTGACCTGTTCCGTACACCCGCTGCCCTATCGCGCCAACCCCGCCGAATACTTCGCGGCGATTCGTCATGCCCCCGGTGCCGTGCTGCTCGACAGCGGCCGACCGAGCGCCGAGCGTGGGCGTTATGACCTGCTCAGTGCCTGGCCGCTGGAGCAACTGGCCGTATTACCGGATGAAAGCGGCAGCCATTTCCTGCAACGCCTTCGCGACAATCTGACGCGACTCGGTGAAGCAGCCGTTCCTTTTGACCTGCCCTTCGCCGGCGGCCTGATTGGCTACCTGAGCTATGACTTCGGCCGGCATCTGGAAAACCTGCCGAGCCAGGCGCGGGACGATCTGCAATTGCCCGACGCACGTTTCGGGCTGTACGACTGGGCCCTGATCAGCGATCACCACTTGGCCACCAGCCAACTGGTGTTCCACCCGGCGTTGATCGACAGCGAACGACAGCGGCTGATCGAACTGTTCACGCAACCTGCACCTCAGAAAATCGAGCCTTTCAAACTGGACGGCCCGATGAGCGCCGACCTGAGCCCCGACGACTATCGACAAGCTTTCGAACGCATTCAGCAATACATCCAGGCCGGCGACTGCTATCAGGTCAACTTCGCCCAGCGCTTTCGCGCGCAATGCCTGGGCGATCCATGGGCCGCGTACTGCGCGCTGCGGGCGGCGTGCCCGACGCCGTTTTCCGGTTTCCAGAGCCTGCCCGATGGCGGCGCGGTGCTGAGCCTGTCGCCGGAGCGTTTCGTCAAAGTCAGCGAGCGCCACGTCGAAACCCGCCCGATCAAAGGCACCCGCCCCCGCGGCCTGACCGCTGCCGAAGATGCCGCGAACGCCGCCGAACTGCTGGCCAGCCCCAAGGATCGCGCTGAAAACCTGATGATCGTCGACCTGCTGCGCAACGACCTCGGCCGTACCTGCCGTATCGGCTCCGGTCTGAACTCCAGTCACCTTGTAATCTCGTATGCTTCCGATCAGATCGGAAGAGCACACGTCTGAACTC
>NZ_AKJK01000116.1 GCF_000282375.1 Pseudomonas sp. GM50 | reverse complement strand
CGACGGTTACGGAACCGGTAGTGGCGCCGGCGGCGATGGTGATCACGGCGCCGTTGCTCAGCGTGACGGTGACCGGAGTCCCGGCGGCATTGGTCAGGCTCGCGGTGTAAACAATCGACCCGCCTTCAGCGACGGAGTCGGTCGCCGACAGGCTGAGGGTGGTGGTGTCTGAAGTGTCAGTGATCGAGGTGTCCGCCGACTTGCCGTCGACCTCCAGCTTCTCGTAGTTGCCACCCTTGGCATCGTCGATCTTGACGCTCAGCGAGCTGCCGCCGGCCAGCGCATCGTTTGGCGCAACGAAGTCGACAGAACCGCTGCTCGAGCCGACTGGAATGGTGATGGTCTGGCCGTTGGACAGGGTGACAACCACCGGCGAACCGGTGACAGGCGATGTCACGGATGCGGTGTAAACCACGGTGCCGCCTTCGGCGACGTTCGCGGTGGCAGTCAGCGAAACGGTGCTGGTGTCGAGGGTGTCGTTAACGGTGGTGACCGCCGGTGCATCGCTGGCGACCAGGTTTTCGAAACCGCCACCAGTCGCGTCTTTGATGGTCGCTTCGACGGTGCCGGTGTCTTTGTAGACATCGTCCTTCGGTGCATCGACGGTTACGGAGCCGGTGGTTTTACCTGCTTCGATAGTGATGACGGCGCCGTTGCTCAGCGTGACGGTCACTGGTGTACCGGCCGCATTGGTCAGGGTTGCCGTGTAGGTGATCTGGCCGCCTTCATCCACGGCACCGGTCGCGGTCAGCGACAGGTTGGTGGTGTCCGCAGTGTCGGTAACCGAGGTGTCGGCCGACTTGCCGTCGACTTCCAGCTTCTCGTAGTTACCACCTTTGGCGTCATCAATCTTGACGCTCAGGGAACCGCCGCCAGCCAGCGCATCGTTCGGCGCTGTGAAGTTGACAGAACCGCTGCTGGCGCCCACCGGAATAGTAATGGTCTGGCCATTGGACAGAGTGACAACCACTGGCGAACCGGTGACCGGTGCGTTGACGGACGCGGTGTAAACCACGGTCCCGCCTTCAGCGACAGTAGACGTCGCCGTCAGATTGACCGTCGAAGTGTCGAGGGTGTCAGTCACCTCGGTGACCGCTGCCGCCGGGTCCGTCACCAGGTTCTCAAAGTTGCCACCGGCGGCGTCCGCGATGGTGACTTCGACCTTGCCGGCATCTTTATAAACATCATCGGCGGGCGCATCGACGCTCACGCTGCCGGTGGTCGCGCCAGCGGCGATGGTGATCACCGCGCCGTTGCTCAAGGTCACAGTGACCGGCGTACCGGCCGGATTGGTCAGCGTCGCGGTGTACAGAATCTGACCACCTTCGGCCACTTCGGTGGACGCCGACAGGCTCAGGCCGGTGTCGTCTTTCGAGTCGGTAATGGTGGTGAGCGCCGGCTCGGTGCTCGGGGTCAGTTGCTCGAAATTGCCGCCGGTGGTGCCGGTGATCGTAGTGCTGACGGTGCTGCCATTGTTGTAGACGTCGTTCGCAGAGGTATCGACAGTCACGCTGCCGGTGGTTTTGCCCGCTTCGATGGTAATGACCGAGCCGTTGCTCAAGGTCACAGTCATCGGCGTGCCGGCCGGGTTGGTCAGGGTGGCGGTGTAGGTGATCTGGCCGCCTTCGACGACGGTGCCGGTGGCGCTGAGGCTCAGGCCGGTGTTGTCGATCGAGTCGGTGATGGTGGTGACGGCAGGCGTGGTGCTCGGTACCAGGTTCTCGAAGTTGCCGCCGGTAGCGCCAGTGATCGTGGTGCTGACGGTGCTGCCGTTGCTGTAGACGTCATTGGCCGGGGTGTCGACGTTCACGGAACCGGTGGTTTTACCGGCTTCGATGGTGATGGTCGAACCGTTGGACAGGGTCACGGTGACCGGCGTCTGCGCCGGGTTGGTCAGGGTCGCGGTGTAGGTGATCTGGCCACCCTCAGTGACACTGCCGGTGGCGGACAGGATCAGGCCAGTGTCGTCGACCGAATCGGTAATGGTGGTGACCGCCGGAGTCGGGTTCGGCACCAGGTTCTCGAAGTTGCCGCCGGTAGTACCGGTAATCGTGGTGCTGACGGTGCTGCCATTGTTGTAGACGTCATTGGCCGGCGTCGCAACGTTCACGCTGCCGGTGGTCTGGCCGGCATCGATGGTGATGGTCGAACCGTTGGACAGGGTCACGGTGACCGGCGTCTGCGCCGGGTTGGTCAGGGTCGCGGTGTAGGTGATCTGGCCACCTTCGGTGACGGTCGAACCCGCTGTCAGCGTGACGGTGGTGGTGTCGGCGGAATCGGTAATGGTGGTGACGGCCGGGGTTGGATTCGGCGCCAGATTTTCGAAGTTGCCGCCAGTCGCGCCGGTAATGGTGGTGCTGACGGTACTGCCATTGTTGTAGACGTCGTTGGCCGGCGTCGGAACGTTGACGCTGCCGGTGGTGTTGCCAGCGGCGATGGTGATGGTCGAACCGTTGGACAAGGTGACGGTGACCGGCGTTTGCGCCGGGTTGGTCAACGTCGCGGTGTAGGTGATCTGCCCGCCTTCGGTGACGGTCGAGCCCGCTGACAGTGTGACGGTGGTGGTGTCGACGGTGTCGGTGACCTGGGTCACGGCCGGAGTAGTCGGCGGGGTGACCACGATACCGCTGCCGCCCGTGGTGCCGGTGACGGTCACGTTGATCTGGGTCGGATCGTTATAAACAGTGTCGTTCGGTGCCAGCGGAACGTTGACGGTTCCGGTGGTTTGACCGGCTGCAATCACGATCACCGAGCCGTTGGACAGGGTAATGGTCAGGTCGGTCAGCGGCGCCTGGGTCAGGGTCGCGGTGTAAACCAGCACGCCACCGGCCTCGGTGATGGTCGGCGTGGCGCTCAGGCTCAGGGTCGATTCGCGCAGGGCATTGGTGCTGGTATCGGCAGTCTGGCCGCCGGTGGTGTCTTGTGTTGCCAACGCGGCAGTGGCGAGACCCTCTGTCGGGAAGCCAATGGTTGGGTCGACCCGGGCAGCGGTTGCCTCCAGGGCCACGAAGCTGTGGCCACCACCGGTAGAGCCACCTCCGCTCGCAGCCGTAGGGCCGGCCGCGGTGGCTTCAAGAGCGGTGGTCGGGTCGACGCCGGCGGCGATGGCTTGCTGCAATTCGTCAACCGATGGCGCGGCTTGTGCAGTGGCTTGCGCAAGGTCGGTGCTGGAATCCGGATCGCTGCCGCTCCACTGAGTGTCGCGGCCCAGGTCCAGGGTGCGGCCATCAGCCAGTTCGAGCGTAATGGCGCCGGCGGCACCGGTGTCTACCTGATCTCCGACCAACAACCGGTCGCCTTCAACGAGTACGCGGCGGATGCCTTCTGGCGACACCGCGAAAACCTGACCAACAATGCTTTTGACGATGGCAACAACACTGCTCATTGAAGACTCTCCGGGTGTCACGTTCAGTTGACTTCCATGAACCGGTCAGCGTGCTCGCCGATCGGGGCTGGATGTACTTTCAAAATATTCGGTGCATAACTTTGGCGCGTTATCGTCAATAATTTGGCTATATTTTTTCGAAATTAACTTTATGCCAAACTATTGACCTTATGGGAGCCATCCTAAACAATCGTCCAAGTAATGTCACATTGATATTTAAGCGGCGACCTGTCCTACAGTGTGTGACCCAGTTCCGATTTTGAACTTTCCGACATACGGTCATTCCGGTTGCCATCATCCGATGCAGTGCCACGTTCTGCAGTGATTCAAGACAAGAAGTCCCGGGAAATTCCAACTATGCGTTTGCACCTGTTCAAGGTTCTACCCTTCGCCCTTGCCGCCAGCTTTGTTCAGGCACAAAGCCTCCCGCAGGCCATGCAGCAGGCGCTGGACGTCCATCCGGAAATTCAGGCAGGGGTTAACAGCCGATTGGCCGCGGATTATCAGTTAAAGGCCGCCAAAGGGGGATACCTGCCGAGGGTCGATCTGCTGGGCGGTTATGGTCGTGAAGGCACCGACAGCGTCACCACCCGCGCCGCCGGCAACAACAATCACTGGGAAACGCTGAATCGTAGCGAGTCAAGTTTACGTCTGTCGCAGATGGTGTTTGACGGTTTTGCGACGTCCAGCGAAGTGGGGCGTCAACAAGCCACCGTTAATTCCCGTGCTTATTCCTTGCTGGGCACGTCGGAACGTACCGGGCTGACCGTCGCTCAGGTCTATCTCGATGTATTGACCCGCCGCGAATTCGTGCGCCTGGCCGAAGACAACCTGAAGAACCACGAACGGATTCTTGACCAGATCAAGTTGCGCACCCAGCGTGGCGTCGGGAGCGGCGCTGACCTTGATCAGGCTGACGCGCGTATGGCCCAGGCCCGCAACAACCTGATCACTGAACAGACCAACCTGGCTGATGCCGAAACCAACTTCCTCAGCGCCGTCGGCCAGATGCCCGATCAACTGGAGCGGCCTGCCGATTTCATGGCGCTGTTGCCGGCCAACCTGAATGAAGCCCGGGCGCAGATGCTGGAAAACAGCCCGATCCTGCGCTCCGCCGAATCCGATATCGCCGCCGCCGAGAAACAGTACGAAGCCGCCAAGTCGAGCTTCTACCCGCGCTTCGATGCCGAACTGGGTCGCACCGCCGATAACGATCTTGATGGTCAGAACGGTCACAACAACGAATGGCAGGCGATGCTGCGCATGCGCTTCAATTTGTTCGCCGGTGGCAGCAACAAGGCTGATCTGGAATCCAAGTCCTACCTGTCGAACCAGGCGCTGGATATTCGCAACAACGCCCTGCGCGTGCTGAATGAAGAACTGGGCCTGGCCTGGAATGCCTTGAACAACGCCAATGCCCAAGTGCCGATCGCCCAGCAGTATGTCGATCGCAGCGCCAGTGTTCGCAGTGCTTATCAGAAGCAGTTCAGCCTTGGCGAACGCACCTTGCTCGATCTGCTCGACAGTGAAAACGAGCTGTTCAGCGCTTCCCGTCGGCTGGCCGAGATCAAAAACATTCAGTTATTTACTCAGTACCGAATCAAGGCGACCATGGGCGAATTGCTCAAAAGTCAGGGCGTGGTCGCACCGTTGGCATCCGTTGTGCAAAACGACGTGAAGCCCAAGGTCCAGCTGCCCGGGATGAATTGAGTCCTGCCCCATTTCAATCGTTAGCCAAGAGTGTCGAGCGTGGAATCAGAAGTCAGTCGAGTTCAACTCATTCATGATCCGCGCGCGCTGCATGACGATCCGTTACTGGACGGCCTGCTAGCCCTTTGCACTTTGCACCAGAAACCGGCCAGCGCCGCGATGCTGACCACCGGCCTGCCGTTACCCAAACAACGTCTAAGCGTCGAACTGCTGCCCCGCGCAGCCGCTCGTGCCGGGCTGCAAGGGCGGGTGTTGCAACGCAAGCTGGAGCAGATTCCGGCGATTGCCATGCCGGCGCTGTTGCTGCTCAAGGACGGTCGCAGCGCGGTGCTGCTTGGCTGGCAAGGTGAAGACCAGGCCCGCTTGCTGCTCAGCGAAAGTGATGGTGGTGAGGTCTGCGTCAACCGTGCACTGCTCTCCGACGACTACATCGGCAAGGTCTTCTTCGCCCAGCCCCAACACAAATTCGACGTCAACCACGGCACGCTGATCCCGCGCGCGCGTTCGTGGTTTCGCGACACGCTCAAGCGTTCGCGCTGGCTGTACGTCGACGCCATCGCTGCCAGTTTTCTGATCAACATCATTGCCATGGCCGCGCCACTGTTCGTGATGAATGTCTACGACCGCGTGGTGCCGAACCAGGCCGAGTCGACCCTTTGGGTCCTGGCCATCGGCATCACGGGCGCTTATGTGTTCGACCTGATCCTCAAGAGCCTGCGCAGCTTGTGCCTGGACCTGGCCGGCAAGAAAACCGACCTGATCATCTCCGCAACGCTGTTCGAGCGCATCGTTGGCATGGCCATGAAGTACCGCCCGGCGCGGGTCGGCAGCTTCGCGCAGAACATCCATGAGTTTCAGAGCCTGCGGGACTTTCTCGCGTCGCTGACCCTTACCAGCCTGATCGACCTGCCGTTTACGCTGCTGATCTTTATGGTCATCGCGATCCTGGGCGGGCATCTGGTGTGGATTCCGGTGCTGGCGTTCCCGATTGCCTTGCTGATCGGTTATGCCTTGCAGAAGCCGCTGGTGGCGACCATGGAACGAACCATGGCCCTGGGCGCCGAGCGTCAGTCGAGCCTGATCGAAACCCTCGCCGGCCTCGATGCGGTGAAGGTCAATAACGCCGAAAGCGAACGCCAGTATCAGTGGGAACAAACGATCGGCACCCTCAGCCGCCTCGAGCTGCGGGTGAAAATGCTGTCCGGTCTGGCGATGAACATCACCTTGCTGATTCAGCAACTGGCCGGGGTGATCATGATCGTCTTCGGCGTGTACCAGATCATCGACGGCCACCTGAGCATGGGCGGCTTGATCGCGTGCTACATGCTCAGCGGTCGTGCCCTCAGCCCATTGGCCTCGCTGTCCGGCCTGCTGACCCGCTACCAGCAAGCCCGTGTGACCATGACCTCGGTCGATCAGATGATGGAGCTGCCGCAGGAGCGCAATTTCGACGAGCGCCCGCTGAGCCGCAAGGTGCTGCAAGGCGCCATTGAATGCCGTCAGCTGAGCTTCACTTACCCGGATCAGCAGAACCCCGCGCTGAAGGGCATCAACCTGATCATCAAGCCCGGCGAGAAGATCGGCATCATCGGCCGCAGCGGCTCGGGCAAAAGCTCTCTGGCCAAATTGCTGGTGGGCCTCTATCAACCGGATGACGGCGCGTTGCTGGTGGATGGTGTGGATATCCGTCAGATCGACGTCAGCGAATTGCGCCACAACATCGGCTACGTGCCCCAGGACATCCAGTTGCTCGCCGGTACCCTGCGCGACAATTTGGTCTCGGGCGCGCGCTATGTCGAAGACGAATTGGTGTTGCAAGCCGCGGAACTGGCGGGTGTTCACGAGTTCGCCCGTCTGCACCCGCAAGGTTATGAGCTGCAAGTCGGTGAGCGCGGGCAGAACCTGTCCGGCGGTCAGCGCCAAAACGTCGCCCTGGCCCGAGCGCTGTTGCTCAACCCGCCGATCCTGTTGCTGGACGAACCGACCAGCGCCATGGATAACACCGGCGAAGAACGCCTCAAGCAACGCCTCGCTGCGGTGGTGGAAAACAAGACCGTGGTGCTGGTGACGCACCGGGCTTCGCTGTTGTCGCTGGTGGATCGTCTGCTGGTAATTGATCGCGGGCAGATTCTTGCCGATGGCCCGAAAGCCGCCGTCATGGAAGCGTTGAAGAAGGGGCAGATCAGTGTTGCTTAAGTCCGGGGTCAAAGATTCCATCCGCCGCTACTTCAAAGGCTCCGCGTCGCTGCAAGGCCAGCCCCTTCCCGAGGTCAACAAAGCGCTGATCGAAGACGCCCCGCGCGTGGTGCGATTGACGATCTGGGCGATCATCGGCTTCTTCGTGTTCCTGATGCTCTGGGCCAACTTCGCGGTAATCGATGAAGTCACCAAGGGCGACGGCAAGGCCATTCCATCGTCGAAGATCCAGAAAATCCAGAACCTCGAGGGCGGTATCGTCTCCGAGTTGTTCGTCACCGAGGGGCAAATCGTCGAGGCCGGCGCGCCGCTGATTCGGCTGGACGACACGCGGTTTGCCTCCAACGTCGGTGAAACCGAGGCCGATCGGCTGTCGATGCTGCTGCGTGTGGAGCGCTTGAGCGCCGAGGTCGATGACCGTCCGCTGAACTTCCCCGCCGACGTGCTCAAGGCTGTTCCCACCCAGGCCGCCAGCGAAGAGTCGCTGTACATCAGCCGTCGTCAGCAACTGCACGATGAGATCGGTGGCTTGCAGGAGCAATTGATCCAGCGTCAGCAAGAGCTGCGCGAGTTCACCTCCAAACAGTCTCAGTATCGCAATGCGTTATCGCTGCAACGTCAGGAAATCAACATGTCCGAGCCGTTGGTGGCTCAGGGCGCGGTGTCTCCGGTGGAAGTGTTGCGACTCAAGCGTGCCGAGGTCGAAACCCGCGGCCAACTGGACGCCACTACCTTGGCGATCCCTCGCGCCGAATCGGCGATCAAGGAAGTGCAGCGCAAAGTCGACGAGACGCGCGGCAAATTCCGCAGCGAAGCCCTGACTCAACTCAACGAAGCGCGCACCGACCTGAACAAGGCCCAAGCCACTGGCAAGGCCCTGGAAGACCGGGTTAGCCGGACGCTGGTGACATCGCCGGTGCGCGGTATCGTCAACAAGTTGCTGGTCAACACCATCGGCGGCGTGATCCAGCCGGGCAGCGATCTGGTGGAGATCGTGCCACTGGATGACACCTTGCTGGTGGAAGCCAAAATTCGTCCGCAAGACATCGCCTTCCTGCACCCGGGGCAAGAAGCGACGGTGAAATTCACTGCATACGACTACACCATCTACGGTGGGCTGAAGGCCAAGCTGGAGCAGATCGGCGCCGACACCATCACCGACGAAGACAAGAAGACCACGTACTACATCATCAAACTACGCACCGATCGCAGCCACCTGGGGACGGATGAAAAACCGTTACTGATCATCCCGGGGATGGTGGCGTCGGTGGATATCATTACCGGCAAGAAGACCGTGCTCAGTTATCTGCTCAAGCCGATTATTCGGGCTCGGGCCGAGGCGTTGCACGAGCGGTGATTCTCGGTTGGGGCTGATGGCCTCTTCGCGGGCAAGCCTCGCTCCTACAGGGACGCGGGGCTTCTGTAGGAGCGAGGCTTGCCCGCGAAAGCGTCCTCAAAGCCACCACAATTCAAAAGCCATATCGTTATTCACTAACGGTATTTAAATTTCAATTCTTATACCTATAAAGTCACATCCCTGCGTACCTGCCGACCAATCGGCGCGCCGCACGACACGAACCAACACGGGACCTCCGTGAGTTTCTGATCGATGCGCGCCCTTGAGCGCGCTGTGCGTGGGAGTGATTTTTATGTCAGTTGTCTCTTTTTCTCCAAAGCCCGTGTCAACCAGCGTCGCCGCCATCGCGTCGCAAGCCTTCGAAGTCCGGCCATTTAGCGGCGCTGTCGGTGCCGAAATCATCGGCCTGGACCTGTCCCGCCCGATCAACGACCGGGACTTCGCCCGTGTCCATCGCGCGCACCTGGATCATCATGTGGTGGTGTTCCGCGACCAGCGCATTACCCCCGAACAGCAGATCGCCTTCAGCCGGCGTTTCGGTGTGTTGCAGATCCATGTACTCAAGCAATTCCTGCTGGCCGGGCATCCGGAAATTCTCATCGTTTCGAACATCATCGAGAACGGCCAATCCATCGGCCTCGGGGATGCCGGCAAGTTCTGGCATTCGGACCTGTCTTATAAAGAGCTGCCGAGCCTGGGCTCGATGCTGCATGCCCAGGAGTTGCCGTCCGAAGGCGGCGACACGCTGTTCGCCGACATGCACAAAGCCTGGGACAGCCTGCCCGAAGCATTGCGCAAAGCGGTCAAAGGGCGCTCGGCCGCGCATTCCTATACCGCGCGTTACAGCGAGAGCAAATTCGAAGGCAATTGGCGCCCGACCCTGACACCGGAGCAACTTGCTCAGGTTGCCGAAGTGGTTCACCCCATCGTCCGCACCCACCCGGAAAACGGTCGCAAGGCGCTGTTCGTCAGTGAGGGCTTCACCACCCGCATCGTCGGTTTGCCGGAAGACGAGAGCAAACAATTGCTCGACGAGCTCTACGCCCACAGCGTGCAGCCGCAAAACATTTACCGCCATCAATGGCAGGCCCACGACCTGGTGTTCTGGGACAACCGTTCGCTGATTCACCTCGCCGCCGGATGCCCCAGTCATCTGCGCCGCAAGTTGTATCGCACCACCATCCAGGGCGACGCGCCTTTCTGATTTCGGAGAATTCCCATGTCCAAACGTCTTCCATTTGCACCCTTGGCTGCGGCCATTGGCCTGGGTTTCAGCCTGCTCGCCGGTAGTCTGGTAGCGCCGACCGTGGCCCACGCCGAAGGTGAAATCCGTATCGCCGAACAGTTCGGCATCGTTTATCTGCTGCTCAACGTGGTGCGCGATCAGAACCTGATCGAGAAGTACGGCAAGCAGGAAGGCATCGACATCAAGGTCGACTGGACCCAGCTCTCCGGCGGCTCGGCGGTCAATGATGCGTTGCTCTCCGGTTCCATCGACATTGCCGGTGCCGGCGTCGGCCCGTTGCTGACCATCTGGGACCGCACCCACGGCAAGCAGAACGTCAAAGCCGTGGCTTCCCTGGGCAACTTTCCTTACTACCTGGTGAGCAATAATCCCAAGGTCAAAACCATCGCCGACTTCACCGAGAAGGACCGCATTGCGGTGCCGGCGGTCGGGGTCTCGGTGCAGTCGCGCTTCTTGCAATACGCGGCGGCCAAGCAATGGGGCGACAAGGAATTCAATCGCCTCGACAAGTACACCATCGCCGTTCCGCACCCGGATGCCACCGCGGCACTGATTGCCGGTGGCACCGAGTTGAGTGGGCACTTCTCCAACCCGCCGTTCCAGGATCAGGCGCTGCAAAACCCCAACGTGCATGTGGTGCTGAACACCTATGATTTGCTCGGCCCGAACTCGCCGACCGTGCTGTTCGCCACCGAGAAATTCCGCGACGAGAACCCGAAAACCTACAAAGCCTTCATCGCCGCGCTGACTGAAGCGGCCGAGTTTGCGCAGAACGATAAAGGTGCGGCGGCCGACACTTACATCCGCGTCACCAAGGCCAAAATCGACCGCGCAGCGTTGCTGAAAATCATCGACAACCCGCAATTCGAATTCAGCATCACACCGAAAAATACCTACCCGCTGGCCGAGTTCCTCTACCGCGTCGGCGCGATCAAAAACAAACCGGATTCGTGGAAGGACTACTTCTTCCAAGACACCAAGCCGCTGCAAGGGAGCTGACCGACATGAACGCCCCTTTGCAAGGCCACACGGTCAGCAAACCGATCGCGGCAGCTCAAGCGCTGCTGTCGGTCGACCAGGTCAGCCTGGAATACCGCACGCCTGCGCGTGTGGTTCGAGCGACGCATCAGGTCAGTTTCGAGATCGATCCGTCGGACCGCTTTGTGCTGCTCGGTCCTTCCGGCTGCGGCAAGTCGACGTTGCTCAAAGCCGTTGCCGGGTTCATTCAGCCCTGTGAGGGTGAGATTCGCCTGCAAGGCCAGCGGGTCGATGCGCCGGGACCGGACCGGATCGTGGTGTTCCAGGAGTTCGATCAGCTGCCGCCGTGGAAAACCGTCAAGCAGAACGTGATGTTTCCGCTGCTCGCTTCTAAAACTCTCAAGCGCAAAGAGGCTGAAGAGCGGGCGTTGCACTATCTGGACAAGGTCGGTCTGGCAGCGTTTGCTGATGCCTATCCGCATACCTTGTCTGGCGGCATGAAAGCTCGTGTGGCCATTGCTCGCGCCTTGGCGATGCAGCCGAAGATCCTGTTGATGGACGAGCCCTTCGCCGCCCTCGACGCGCTGACCCGACGCAAGATGCAGGAAGAGTTGCTGCTGCTCTGGGAAGAGGTACGTTTCACGCTGCTGTTTGTCACTCACTCCATTGAAGAGGCGTTGGTGGTGGGCAACCGGATCTTGCTGCTGTCGCCCCATCCGGGTCGAGTGCGGGCGGAAGTCCACAGCCATCAATACGACTTGCACAGCTTGGGTGGCGTCGCGTTCCAGGAATCGGCGCGGCGGATTCATCGGCTGTTGTTCGATGAAGGTCAGTCGGCGGAAACCGAGCGTGCGCTGGATTTCGCCGACATTCGCATCGCTTATTGAGCCATTGGAGGATTGCCCGATGAGCCATTCATCATCTGCGCGTCAAGAGTACGAAACTGTTTTGCAGCCGCTGACCAGCGTACCGCTGGAGCGTGAATTGCCGCTCGGCCAGCGTCTCTGGCAGCAGGGTTGGCTGCGTAAAAGCCTGATCCTGATTTTGCTCGCGGTGCTTTGGGAGGCTGTCGCCCGCTATCAGAACAACGACCTGCTGCTGCCGAGCTTTTTGCAAACCGCCAGCGCGCTGCAGGACGGCCTGCTCAGTGGCGAACTGCTGGGCAAGGTATGGATTTCGCTGGTTGTTTTGCTCAAGGGTTACCTGATCGGCATCGTTCTGGCGTTTGTCCTGACGACGCTGGCGGTGTCGACCCGGTTCGGTCGCGATCTGCTGAGCACGCTGACTTCGATGTTCAACCCATTGCCGGCCATTGCCCTCTTGCCACTGGCGCTGCTGTGGTTTGGCCTGGGGCAGAACAGCCTGATTTTTGTACTGGTGCATTCGGTGCTCTGGGCGTTGGCCTTGAACACCTATGCCGGGTTTCTTGGTGTTTCGGAAACCTTGCGCATGGCCGGGCGCAATTACGGCCTAAAGGGCATGCGTTTCGTGTTGTTTATTCTGATTCCAGCTGCGCTACCGTCGATTCTTGCCGGGCTGAAAATCGGCTGGGCCTTCGCCTGGCGTACGCTGATCGCTGCTGAATTGGTGTTTGGCGCTACCAGCGGCAAGGGTGGTTTGGGTTGGTACATCTTCCAGAATCGCAATGAGCTGTACACCGACAAGGTGTTTGCCGGGTTGGCGGTGGTGATCCTGATTGGGTTGCTGGTGGAGAATCTGGTGTTCGATACGTTGGAGCGGGTGACTGTTAAGCGGTGGGGGATGCAGCGATAGGCTTTGGGTTCTCGGGTGACTGGTCTGGCCCCTTCGCGAGCAGGCTCGCTCCCACAAGGGATCTTCGGTGGCTGCAGATTTTGTGTACGACAAAGAATCCATGTGGGAGCGAGCCTGCTCGCGATGGGGCCAGACCCGTCACCACTTCAATTAGGGATGTTTGCTAGCATTGCGTCTGAATCAATCCAGATCAGCTACGAGTGCTCAGCATGCAACTCCCGGACATGAACCTGTTGGTCGCCCTCGACGCCTTGCTCGACGAGGGCAGTGTGGTGGGCGCTGCGCGGCGGATGAACCTCAGCCCGGCGGCGATGAGCCGGACGCTGACGCGGATCCGCGAGGCCATCGGCGATCCGATTCTGGTGCGCGCCGGCCGTGGCCTGGTGCCGACGCCCAAGGCACTGGAGTTGCGCGAGCAAGTGCGAGACCTGGTGGAGCAGGCCGCTTTGCTGTTCCGCTCCGCCGATGAGGTGGATCTAGGCAGTTTGCGCCGACGGTTCAGCATTCGCGCCAATGATTTCTTTGTTGGCGTTTACGGCGGCAAGTTGTTCGACACGATGGAGCGCCAGGCTCCGCATTGCGAGTTGCGCTTTGTCCCTGAGGGCGATGGGGATGACGAAGCGTTGCGCGAAGGGCGCATCGATTTAAGCGTCAGCAACAATCGGCCGCTGATGCCGGAAGTGAAGGTGCAGAACCTGTTTTCCACTCACTTTGTCGGGTTGGTGCGTGAAGATCACCCATTGTTCGATGAAGAGATCACCGCCGAACGGTACGCCGGGTTTTCCCATATCAGCATGTCGCGCCGGGGGATCGCCCGCGGGCCGATCGACACGGCGCTCAACGCCTTGGGGCTGGAGCGGCGGGTGGCGGTGATTGCGCCGAGTTTCCATGCGGCGATGTTCGCCTTGCCGGATTCCGATCTGATTCTGCCGGTGCCCAAGGAGGCATTGCTGAGCGTGCGGCGCCTGGGTTTGAAGCTGCGCTCGTTCACCCTGCCGATCCCGTTGCCAACCCTGATGCTGACCCAAGCCTGGCACCCGCGTTTCGACAAGGACCCAGCCCATCGCTGGATGCGTGAAACCCTCAAGACCTGTTGCGATGAGACGTGGTTGGCGGCACAGCCTACCTAAAGTTGATCCCTCAATCCCTGTGGGAGCGAGCCTGCTCGCGATAGCGGTGGATCAGTCAACATTGATGTT
Source organism: Pseudomonas sp. GM50 (assembly GCF_000282375.1). Taxonomy (GTDB): domain Bacteria; phylum Pseudomonadota; class Gammaproteobacteria; order Pseudomonadales; family Pseudomonadaceae; genus Aquipseudomonas. Next base: position 30 of record NZ_AKJK01000116.1, on the reverse strand, counting down.
GAATGTGTTGGCCCTATCGCGAGCAGGCTC
>NZ_AKJK01000115.1 GCF_000282375.1 Pseudomonas sp. GM50 | reverse complement strand
ACGCTCTTCCGATCTCCTGCTCGCGATGGGGCCCTTACATTCAACATCAACGTTGACTGTTAAACCGCTATCGCGAGCAGGCTCGCTCCCACAGGGTTCTTTGGTGAACACAGGATTGGGTTATTGCTCGAGTTTTTGCGGGGTTTCCTGGCCCATGCAGCGCACGGCTTTTTTCTTGCTGTTGATCAGCACGCCGGTCAGGCCTTTCTGGTCGGTGTCGAACAGCACCAGCACGCCATCGATGCACTGGGCCACTTGTGGGGCCGGTTCCAGGGAGACCTTGTAGTCTTCGCCCGGCACGGTCTTGAGCATGGTGAAGTCGCTGAGCAGTAGCGCATCTTCGGGTTTGGCGAAGTGCAGGTAGCCGTACCACCACAGGGCGCCAACGGTGCCGAGGATGCTGCAAATACCGGTGATGATCAGCGGGATGGCGTTACGTTCTTCACTCATTGCGGACTCTCTGGTGGTTCATCTTCAGAATTCGGGGGCGCCGGGTAATTCGGGATTTCACCCAGGCGGCGCAAGCCGTTGAAATGCTGCGGATCTTCGAGGTAGCGCAGCATGACCTTTTGCCAGACCGGGTCGGCGAAGGTTTGCACATGACCGCCCCGGGTCAGTTGCAGCACTCGCGGCGGCGGCGCAGCTTGATACAGTCGGATGCCATTGGAAAGGGGCACCAGTTGATCATCAATACTGTGATAGATCAGTTTCGGCACGCCGTTGAGCTGCTTCATGGAATGGATCGCGCTGTCGCCGTCCGGCACCAACCAGGACAATGGCACCTGGAACGGCCAAGTCATCCATGACGTGCTCAGGGCGAAACGCCCGACATCGCGGTAGCTGGCAGGCACGCCATCGAGCACAAAAGCCTTGAGTTGCCGCTGGCGCTCGGGATGTTGGGCCAGGAAATGCACGGCCATCGAACCGCCAAGGCTCTGACCGAGAAGGATCAGCGGCTTGCCCTTGACCTCCGGGGCCTGGTCGAGCCATTTGAACGCGGCGTCGATGTCCTGATAAATCGCCGGCAACGCCGGTTTACCTTCGGACCAACCGTACCCACGATAGTCCACCAGCAACACTTGATAGCCCTGCTCCGGCAACCACCAGCTCCCACCCAAATGCCACGCCAGGTTGCCCCCGTTGCCGTGCAAATGCAGCACCGTGCCTTTGACCTCGTCACCTTTTTTCGCCGGCAGCCACCAGCCATGCAGCTTGAGGCCGTCGGCGGTGGTCAGAGTGACGTCACGGAATTCGAGTTTGGCTTTTGCCGGGGTGAACGGCTGGCCGGGCTCGGGGTAGAACAGCAGAGAGTCGCAACCGCCGAGGGCCAGGAGCAGGCAAAAGATGCCGAGGATTCTCATCCGGTGAAACCTCGCACTAACGATTGATAGCAGGTCCGTAGGAGCGAGGCTTGCCCGCGAAGAACGATGACGCGGTAGATCAGATAGAGCGCGTTATCGTTCTTCGCGGGCAAGCCTCGCTCCTACAGGGTGTGTTGTGCTCACAAAATGTTGGAATAATCCGCTTCGATCCGGTCCAGGCTCAGGTGGTTGAGGAAGTTGGAGAAGCACATCCATGCCGACAGCGCATTCATGTCGCGGAATTGGTCGGGCAGGTACTTGGGCGGCACCACCAGGCCTTCGTCCACCAATTGGCGCAAGGTCCGCATGTCTTCCAGCGTGGTCTTGCCGCAAAACAAGAGAGGTATCTGCTCCAGCTTGCCTTTACGCACGGCCAACTGAATGTAGTTGTAAACCATGATAAAGCCCTTGAGGTAGGACAAGTCTTTGGTAAATGGCAGACCGGTCGGCACCGAGCCACGGAAAACCCGACTGGCGTTGCCGTAGCTTTCGGCCATTTCGAAGCCTTGCTCACAGAAGAACTCGTAGATCTGCAAGAAGTCCGCGCCCTCCTCCACCATGTGAATGGCACGGGTGCGGTTGGTCAGTTTGCGCAGGCGGCTCGGGTAGGAAGCGAAGGTGATGATTTCCATCAGGATCGCCAGGCCTTCCTGGGTCACGGTGGACGACGGCGGGCCTTTGGACAGGAAGGTGCAGATCGGCTGATTCAGGCCGTTGAGCGTGGTGCCCACGTGCACCAGCCCTTCGTGGACTTCCAGCGCACGCACGTCACGGTCGTTGAACATCGCGTCGGCGCGGATCTTGATGTAGTCGGCACCGGCCGCCGCATCGGCGACGATCCCGTCGGACTCGAATACCCGAATGGTTTCCTCGGCCTCGCCAAACACCTTGTTCAACCGATGTTGCAGCAGGTCGACGGCTTCCTTGGCGGTAAGGATTTTCGGTTCGTCCTTGAGGTCGCCACGGCCGTCGATGTTGTTCAGGTAATCGGAGAGCATCAGGCCCAGGTCGGCCAGGGTCGGGTCGCCAGCGTGAAACGCATCGGACGCCGCGCCATACAATTCCTGGGAAATCAGCCCGAAATCCTCGGTGCCGCGCGCTTCGAGCATGCGCACCACCATCCGGTATTCCTTGCACATGCGGCGCATGATCTGGCCGACCGGGTTGAACTGGCCGAGCTGGCGGGTGATGTCGCGCTCGATGTTCTGGAATTCCAGCTTCACTTTGCTGGAATCAAATGCCAGCGGTCGATTGAGGTAGTAGTCGCGGTCCACGGCCGGCATTTCCTTGCCCTTGCCTTTGAAGAACCCCTTGCGAATGCTGTCGTCCCACTTGACCGCATCCAGAACGCGAATCGGCGTCTGCGCCAGCACTATGCGATCGGACAAAATGCGTATCGTCTGCTGGTATTCGTCCACCCGAAACTCCTGTAGTAAAACCGTTACGTGCTGGATTTATTTGGTTTTGGCCTGGCGCTGATAACGCACCGCTTCGACGAAAACATCGGAATTGGCCGGGTCATCGAGGTAGGCAAACACCTGATCCAGGCTGTTGTTGATCAACACCCCGTCGCCGTCGTCGGTCCGGAAGCCTTGGCCACTAAGGGCTTCTTGGCCCATGGCCTGTTTGATCTGCTCGAGATCGAGGTTGTAGACCACCAGTTCGTGCTTATCGTTGAGCTCGAAACCGGTGATGGTGAAGTTCCCGCCGAACTGCGCCGGCACCTTCGCCGACAAGTACCAGCGATTGCCATGGCGCGACACGGTGAAGGGATAGGCTTCACGCTCATGAGGCTTGGCCTTGAAGTAGCTGACCGCCTGATAGCGATTGTCGCCGATGCGCGTCAGTTCCAGGTTCATCGGCTCGCCCCAGGCATTGGTGCTGGTCCATTTGCCGAGCAGCCCTTTGGGCGCGGGCTCGCAGGCGGGCAGCGGCTCCTTGAAAGTCACCAGACAGCCACTGAGCAGCAGGATCGACAAGGCGATCACAATGACGCGCCAGGCTTTCATTCAACACTCCCTATGAACACAGCGCCCCGAATGGTCACCGAACCTGTAGGAGCGAGGCTTGCCCGCGAAGGCGTTGTGTCAGTCAACACATATGTTGAATGTTATACCGCCTTCGCGGGCAAGCCTCGCTCCTACAGGGTCGAGTTGTCCCGCGGGATTTACACCGACGCCAGTACCAAGTGCATGTAGCGGTTGAGGATGCCGAGCATTTCCTCTTCGGCCACAGGCTCGGCGTCGTTGAGCAGGCCCTGATATTCCATCCGTCCGATAATAGCAGTCAACACTTTGGCATCCTGTTGTGGCTCACGGGAACCCAATACTTCGAAAAGCTGGCAGGTGCCCTGCAGGAGAATTTGCTGATGGGAGCGCACCAGCAACGCCAGGCGCGGGTTGAGCAATGCTTCCTGGCGGAAGGCTTGCTCAGCCATCAAGTGCTCGCGGCGATTGATCAATTGCCGATGAACATAGTCAGCCATCAGCCGTGCGATATCGTCCGCCAGCTGTGAGCGGGACTCGGGAGTGCCATCGCCGCTGACAACCATCTCGCGCAACAGGCCTTCGTTGCTGGCCCACAACCGGGCCATGAACGCCGCGCTGCGTTCCACATATTGGGCGAAGGTATCGGTGAGCAGGTCATCGATGTCCTTGAAATAGTAGGTCGTGGCCGACAGCGGCACACCCGCTTCAGCGGCCACCGCACGGTGCCGCACGGCCCGCACGCCATCGCGCACGACAATGCGCATCGCCGCGTCGAGAATGTCCTGTCGACGCTGTTCACTGCCCTGTCGGCTGGCTTTGCGGCCCTGGTACTGAACACTTTCAGCGACCGCAGTGGCGATACCCGCTGCACCTTCTTGAGCAATTGCACGATTCACGACAGGTATTCCTCTCTAAACGTCAAAAGTAACCAATTGATACGTTTGTACCAGACAGGCAATAAAAAGCCGCCTGTTATAGGCGGCTTTTTAATTGAAACACTTACGCTTGTGGCCGCATGTGCGGGAACAGGATCACGTCGCGGATCGACGGTGAGTTGGTCAGCAACATCACCAGACGGTCGATGCCGATCCCTTCACCGGCGGTCGGCGGCATGCCGTACTCCAGCGCGCGAACGAAGTCGGCGTCGTAGTGCATGGCTTCGTCGTCGCCGGCGTCCTTGTCGGCCACCTGCGCCATGAAACGCTCGGCCTGGTCTTCCGCGTCGTTCAATTCGGAGTAGGCGTTGGCGATTTCACGGCCACCGATAAACAGTTCGAAACGGTCGGTGACGTTCGGGTTCTCGTCATTACGACGGGCCAGCGGCGACACTTCGAACGGGTACTGGGTGATGAAGTGCGGCTGCTCCAGCTTGTGCTCGACCAGCTCTTCGAAAATCATCACCTGCAGTTTGCCCAGACCTTCAAAGCCGAGCACCTTGGCGCCGGCCTTCTTGGCGATGGCGCGGGCCTTGTCGATGTCGGTCAGGTCGTCAGCGGTCAGCTCAGGGTTGTACTTGAGGATCGAGTCAAACACCGACAGACGCACGAATGGCTCGCCGAAGTGGAACACCTTGTCGCCGTACGGCACGTCGGTGCTGCCCAGAACCAGCTGAGCCAGTTCGCGGAACAGCTCTTCGGTCAGGTCCATGTTGTCTTCGTAGTCGGCGTAAGCCTGGTAGAACTCCAACATGGTGAATTCAGGGTTGTGACGAGTCGAAACGCCTTCGTTACGGAAGTTGCGGTTGATCTCGAAGACTTTCTCGAAACCGCCGACTACCAAACGCTTGAGGTACAGCTCAGGCGCGATACGCAGGAACATTTCCATGTCCAGCGCGTTGTGGTGAGTCTCGAATGGCTTGGCCGCCGCGCCGCCTGGAATGGTTTGCAGCATCGGCGTTTCCACTTCCAGGAAGTCGCGCTTCATCAGGAAGCTGCGAATGTGCGCAATCACTTGCGAACGAACGCGGAAGGTCTGGCGCACCTCTTCGTTGACGATCAGGTCGACGTAACGCTGACGGTAGCGCTGTTCGGTGTCGGTCAGGCCGTGGTGCTTGTCCGGCAGCGGGCGCAGGGATTTGGTCAGCAGGCGCACGCTGGTCATTTCGACGTACAGGTCGCCCTTGCCGGAACGCGCCAGGGTGCCAACGGCTGCAATGATGTCGCCCATGTCCCAGGTTTTCACCGCGGCCAGGGTGTCTTCGGACAGGGTTTTACGGTTGACGTAAACCTGGATGCGACCGGTCATGTCCTGAATCACCATGAACGAGCCACGGTTGAGCATGATGCGACCCGCCACCTTGACCGGGATTGCAGCCTCTGCCAGCTCTTCCTTGGTCTTGTCCGCGTACTGTTTCTGCAAATCTTCGCAGTAATTGTCGCGACGGAAGTCGTTGGGGAAGGCATTGCCCTTGGCGCGCTCGGCAGCAAGCTTTTCCTTGCGCAGGGCGATCAGGGAGTTTTCTTCCTGTTGCAGGGCTTGCGGGTCGAGTTGTAGGTCGCTCATGTCTTTAAAAATTCCATCTCAGGTTCGTTGCCCCCGGCATTCGCCGGGGTTCGCGGGCAAGCCTCGCTCCTACAGGGTGGTGACAACCCTGTAGCGCGGGCCTTAGAGCCCTTGTTTCAGGCTGGCCACCAGGTATTCGTCGATGTCGCCGTCGAGCACCTTGTCGCAGTCGCTGCGTTCGATGTTGGTACGCAGATCCTTGATCCGCGAGGCATCGAGCACGTACGAACGGATCTGGTGACCCCAGCCGATATCCGACTTGGTGTCTTCCAGGGCCTGGGAAGCGGCGTTGCGCTTCTGCACTTCCTGCTCGTACAAACGCGCCCGCAACATTTTCATCGCGGTGTCTTTGTTCGCATGCTGGGAACGTTCGTTCTGGCAGCTCACCACGGTGTTGGTCGGTACGTGGGTAATCCGTACGGCCGAGTCGGTGGTGTTAACGTGCTGGCCACCGGCACCGGAGGAGCGGTAGGTGTCGATGCGCAGGTCCGACGGGTTGATGTCGATTTCGATGTTGTCATCGATTTCGGGCGACACGAACACGGCCGAGAACGAGGTGTGACGACGGTTGCCGGAGTCGAACGGGCTCTTGCGCACCAGACGGTGCACGCCGATTTCGGTACGCAGCCAGCCAAAGGCGTATTCGCCCTTGATGTGCACGGTAGCGCCTTTGATACCGGCGACTTCACCGGCCGACAGCTCCATGATGGTCGCGTCGAAACCGCGTTTATCCGCCCAGCGCAGGTACATGCGCAGCAGGATGTTGGCCCAGTCCTGGGCCTCGGTACCGCCGGAGCCGGCCTGGATATCCAGGTAGGCGTTGTTGGCGTCCATCTCACCGCTGAACATGCGACGGAATTCGAGTTTTTCCAGGGACTCGCGCAGGCGCTCGACTTCGGCGGCGACGTCATCGACGGCGGCCTGGTCTTCTTCTTCGGCGGACATCAGCAGCAAGTCTTTGGCATCGGCCAGGCCACTGTGCATTTCGTCGAGGGTTTCGACGATCTGAGCCAGCAGCGACCGCTCGCGGCCCAGTTCCTGAGCGTACGACGGGTTGTTCCAGACAGACGGATCTTCAAGCTCGCGATTGACTTCAGTCAGACGCTCATGCTTTTGATCGTAGTCAAAGATACCCCCGAATAGTTTCGGAGCGCTCGGACAGGTCCTTGATACTGTTAAGGATCGGGTTGATTTCCATGGCGGGCAGCACTCGTTGGCGAACTTTTGAAAGCCGGCGAGTATAACGTAATCAAGCTGTCACGGCAGCCCGCCTGGCGGCTTTAGGCGCAACATAAAACCAGTGGCGAGGGGGCTTGCCCCCGTTCGGCTGCGAAGCAGTCGTAAAACCTGATTGCCGGGTTTGACTGGAAGAATGCTGGGGCCGCTTCGCGACCCAACGGGGGCAAGCCCCCTCGCCACAGTGTTTGTGCCAGTCTTGGGAGTTTCACTTAATCTGAAGGCTACTCGATCCCCACCTGATTGCGCCCATTGTTCTTCGCCAGGTACAGCCCCTTGTCCGCCGCCGAGATCAATTGCCGGCAATCGCTGCCCGGCTGCGGAATCATGGTCGACAGGCCGATGCTGATGGTCAGGCTTGAACCCTCGGTCGGGAAAATGTGCGGGATCTTCAACCCGGCCACGGTCTGGCGCAGTTTTTCCGCCACCATTCGCGCACCACCCGGCGAGGTGTTGGGCAAGACCAGGACGAACTCCTCGCCGCCGTAACGGGCCGGCAAGTCCGAAGGTCTGGAGCTGGCGTCGCGAATCGCCGTAGCCACTTTGCGCAGGGCTTCATCGCCTTCAAGGTGGCCGAAGCTGTCGTTGAAGGACTTGAAGTAGTCGACATCGATCATCAGTAGCGACAATTGAGTCTGGTCCCGCAGCGAACGCCGCCACTCCAGCTCCAGGTATTCGTCGAAATGCCGACGGTTCGACAGCCCGGTCAGGCCGTCGGAGTTCATCAAGCGTTGCAGCACCAGGTTGGTGTCGAGCAACTGCTGCTGGCTGACCCGCAGCGCGCGATACGCCGCGTCACGCTGCAGCAGGGTCATGTAGGAGCGCGAGTGATAGCGGATGCGCGCCACCAGTTCGATGTTGTCCGGCAGTTTGACCAGGTAATCATTGGCACCGGCGGCAAACGCCGCGCTCTTGATCAGCGGGTCTTCCTTGGTCGACAGGACAATGATCGGAATGTCCTTGGTCGCCGGGTGATTACGGTATTCGCGCACCAGGCTCAGGCCGTCGAGGCCGGGCATGACCAGATCCTGAAGGATCACCGTCGGCTTGATACGAATCGCATGGGCGATGGCCTGGTGCGGGTCGGCACAGAAATGGAAGTCGATGTTATCTTCGTTCGACAAACCACGCCGCACTGCCTCGCCGATCATCGCCTGATCGTCCACCAACAACACCATGGCGGCGTTTTCATCGGTTTTGAAGTCGTCGAGCTGTAATTCATTCATGTGCGGTCACCTGAGTACTGCTTTGGCCACAATTGCTGCTAATGATAGTCATTTTGAGAAGATCTCCAGCAATCGTGGCGCTATCTTGTCCAGTGGGCGAACTTCCACAGCCGCGTCGATGGCCGCGGCCGCCTTCGGCATGCCGTACACCGCACTGCTTTGTTGGTCCTGAGCGATGGTCAGGTAGCCCTGTTGGCGCATGAGTTTAAGCCCCTGCGCGCCGTCGCGCCCCATACCGGTCAGCAGAACGCCCACGGCGTCACCGCTCCAGTAACTGGCCACACTCTCGAAAAACACATCGATCGAAGGCCGATAGATCTCGTTGACCGGTTCGGCGGTGTAGGCCAGCGTGCCGTTTTTCAGCAAGCGAATATGATGGTTGGTCCCGGCCAGCAGGACCGTGCCGCTTTGCGGCGGTTCGCCTTCCTGGGCCAGGCGCACGTCCAGGCCACTGGCGCTGGCAAGCCATTCGGCCATGCCGGCGGCGAACACCTGATCCACATGTTGGACCAGCACGATGGCCGCCGAAAAATCTCGAGGCAGGCCTTTGAGCAGCACTTCCAGCGCCGCCGGCCCGCCAGCGGATGAACCGATGGCCACCAAATGCTGGCGCGAGGACGAGTGGCGGTGCGAGCTCGGTGCCGATCGCACCCGATTGCTGTGGTCACCAATCAGCCAGCCAATGTTCATGATCTTGCGCAGCAGCGGTGCGGCGGCTTCCTGAGGATTACCGCCCCCGATAGCCGGGGTATCAACCACATCCAGCGCGCCGTAGCCCATGGCTTCGAACACCCGGTGCACGTTCTGCTCGCGGTCGACAGTGACAATGACAATCGCGCACGGGGTCTCGGCCATGATTCGCCGGGTCGCTTCCACGCCGTCCATCAACGGCATGATCAAATCCATCAGGATCAGATCCGGGGTGTATTCGGTGCAACGTTGCACCGCCTCGGCCCCATTGCTGGCGACCCAGACCACCTCGTGCGCCGGTTCGAACGCCAAAGCGCGGCGCAAGGCCTCTACCGCCATGGGCATGTCATTGACGATAGCGATTTTCATGCCCGCGCGCCTCCAATGAGCTCAACCACTGCATCCAGCAAAGCGTCATCATGAAAACTCGCTTTGGCTAGATAATAGTCGGCTCCGGCGTCCAGTCCACGGCGGCGGTCTTCTTCACGGTCCTTGTAGGACACCACCATCACCGGCAGGGATTGCAGGCGGTTATCGCGGCGCAATAAAGACACCAGCTCGATGCCGTCCATGCGCGGCATGTCGATGTCGGTGATCAGCAGATCGAAATCCTCCGAACGCAGGGCGTTCCAGCCATCCATACCGTCCACCGCCACCGCGACGTCATAGCCGCGATTGAGCAGCAATTTGCGCTGCAACTCACGAACGGTCAGCGAGTCGTCCACCACCAGAATCCGTTTACGCGCCGCTTCGACGGCCTGATTGGCGTGCCGGGCAATGCGCTCCAGACGCCCGGTATTGAGCAGTTTGTCCACCGAACGCAGCATGTCTTCGACGTCGACGATCAACACCACCGAGCCGTCGTCGAGCAAGGCCCCGGCGGAAATGTCCTGTACCTTGCCCAAGCGCTCGTCCAGCGGCAGCACCACCAGCGTGCGCTCGCCGATAAACCGTTCGACCGCCACCCCGTAGATCGCCTCGCGCTCGCGGATGACCACGACTTTGAGGGTTTGCGCGCTGTTCTGGCTCGTTGGGCGATGCAACAGCTGACTGGCGGCGACCAGCCCGACATGCCGGCCTTCGTACCAGAAGTGCTGCCGGCCTTCGACCTGCACGATGTCTTCCGGCGCCAGGTCGCACATGCGCTCGATGTGCGCCAGCGGGAAGGCATACGCCTCGTCACCGACTTCCACCACCAGGCTGCGCACCACCGACAGCGTCAGCGGCACTTCGAGATGGAAACGACTGCCCGCGCCCGCCGTCTGCTCCAGCACCACGGCGCCGCGCAACTGGCGAACCATGTGCTGAACCGCATCCAGCCCCACGCCGCGCCCGGAAACTTCAGTGACGGAATCGCGCAGGCTGAAACCCGGCAGAAACAGAAACGTCAGCAGCTCTTCTTCGCTCAACTGGGCAGCGGTTTCGGCTGGGGATAACTGCCGCTCGACGATGTTGCGACGGAGTTTTTCCAGATCGACGCCATTGCCATCATCGCTGAGTTCCAACACCAGCAGACCGGCTTGATGGGACGCTCGCAACCGGATCAGGCCCTCCTCCGACTTGCCGGCCAATAGCCGTTGTTCCGGGGTTTCGATGCCGTGATCCACCGCATTGCGCAACAGGTGCGTCAGCGGCGCTTCGAGTTTTTCCAGCACATCGCGGTCAACTTGAGTCTTGTCGCCCTCGATCTCCAGCCGCACCTGTTTGCCAAGGCTGCGGCCAAGATCGCGGACCATGCGCACTTGCCCGCTCAGCACGTCGGCGAATGGCCGCATGCGACAGGCCAGCGCCGTGTCATACAGCACCTGCGCACGCTGGCTGGCGTGCCAGGCGAACTCATCGAGCTCGGCGTTTTTTTCCGCCAGCAATCGCTGGGACTCTGCCAGTAACCGACGGGCATCACCCAAGGCTTCCTGGGCTTCGAGGCTCAAGCCAAGATCCTTGAGATGGACGTTGAGACTTTCCAGGGCCCGCAAGCCGTTGCTCTGCATGCGCTTAAGGCGCTGCATAGTGGCCAGGTGCGGCTTGAGCCGCTGGGTTTCCACCAGGGATTTACTCGACAGGTCGAGCAAGCTGTTCAAGCGCTCGGCCGTAACGCGCAACACGCGTTCGCCACTTTCAGTGGTGCGTTTAGTCGTGGGCGCTGGCTCGGCGGGCGCTGCCAGGGGCGCTTCGGTGGTGGCCGGCATGGGCGGCTCAACCTTGGGCGTCGGCGGTTCCATCTGAAGCTCTGCCATCGGCGGCGCGATGGGCGCAGTGGCCGCCATGTGATCAAGCAACCGTCCCATCAAGATGACGTAAGCGTCGATATCCGCAGGCGCCGGAGCATTGCCCGGCGTCGCAATCCGCATCAGCAGATCGGTGCCTTGCAACAGTGCATCAATGTGTTCGGGCCGCAGGTACAGGCGCCCTTCCTGGGCGCTGACCAGGTAATCTTCCATCACATGGGCGACACGGACCCCGGCATCGACACCGACAATCCGCGCCGCGCCCTTGAGCGAGTGGGCGGCGCGCATGCAAGACTCAAGGTAATCGGCCTGGGTCGGATCACGCTCAAGCGCCAAAAGACCTGCGCTCAGCACCAGGGTCTGGGCCTCGGCTTCGAGACTGAACAGTTCCAGCAAAGAGGCGTCACGCATTTGCTCGGGGGTCATGTGAGGCTCCGGGTCACGGCGGACAGCAGCTGCTCTTCATCCAGCCAACGCAGGCTGCGACCTTTGAATTGCAAGACACCACGGGTGTACTTGGCGCTGGCCTGAGTGCCGGACTGAGACGCCGCCTCGAGAATGCGCTCGTCGATGGCGTGAATCCCGTCGACCTCGTCCACCGGTACCACCACTGGCCCGCCGTGAGCGGCAATGATCAGCATCCGCGGCATCACCCGCGCGCCGGACGCCACCCCACTGGTAGCGTCGAGCCCCAGCAGTTCCACCAGCGACAGGCACGCCACCAAGGCACCGCGCACATTCGCCACGCCGAGCAACGCCCGGGAGCGCTGATGCGGCAAGGAGTGAATCGCCTGCAGCGGCGCCACTTCGACCAGGCTGCGAGTGGCCAGGCCCAACCATTCTTCGCCGAGGCGAAACATCAGCAGCGAGCGGGTTTTCACATCGCTCCCGGCCACGGTGGAGACTTGCTCGCGGTCGTCCTGCTGCAACGCATAGCGGTCAAGCAAGCGCGTGGCGGCAGCCGAATACACCGCGCAATTGCGACAATGAATGTGCTCGCTCAGTAATGGGCAGGACTTGTCGCCGTGGATACCGATGCGGTTCCAGCAGTCGTCGATGGCCTGGGCATCTTCATGGGTGACACTCAAGGTATCGGCGGCGCTCATCGTTTACGCTCACTGTCTGCGGCGCGCTCGCTGCGGGCGGCGCGGGCCTGCAATCGTCTGGCACCGGCCGTGTCGCCCTGGGATTGCAGCAAGGCGGCCAGGTGCATCAACGCGTCGGGGTGTTGCGGTTCGAGGTACAACGCCTTGCGATAAAAGCCCTGGGCCTCGAGGGCGCTGCCGGCGACATCGCTGAGCAACCCCAGCCAATAGAACACCTGCGCCACTGGCTCGTGACTGCGCAAAAAACTGTCGCACGCGGCGCGGGCCTCAGCGCTTTTTCCTTCATTGGCCAGCGCGGCGATGTTCGCCAGCAGCGTGGCAGCGTCCGAAGGGGTAGCGTCCGAAGGGGTGGCCGAAGGGGCGGCGGCGACCTGAGGCATCGGCACGACCGTTGCGAAAGGCCGACTGCGCACTGGCGGCGGTGTCACGCTACGCACCGGTTGTTGCACCGGCAGCGGCAGCGGCGTCGGAGTAGGCACGAAGGTCGCGAGCGGTTCCGGCGCACTTTGACGACTGAAGGCAAACGACTGCGGGATGCCGATCGAGCGCATGCCGAAACGGCCCAGCAGACTGCCCTCCGCCGGGCCGATAAACAGCACGCCGTCGACGTGGGTCAGGCGCTTGAGCACTTCGAACACTTGCTGCTGGGTCGGCTGGTCGAAATAAATCAGCAAATTGCGACAGAACACGAAGTCATAAGGAGGCTCACTGGCCAGCAAGGCCGGATCCAGCAGATTGCCGACCTGCAAGCGCACCTGTTCAATCACGCGCCCGCTAAGGCGATAGTTGTCGTTTTCAGCCGTGAAATGCCGCTCGCGGAAGTCGATGTCCTGGCCGCGAAACGAATTCTTGCCATACAGCGCGAGCCTGGCCTTCTCCACTGACAGCGGGCTGACATCCATGCCGTCAACCTTGAACTGGTGCGGCGCCAGCCCGGCATCGAGCAACGCCATGGCTATGGAGTACGGTTCTTCGCCGGTGGAACACGGCAGGCTGAGAATCCGCAGGGCGCGCATGTTATTGATCGCCGCCAGACGTTTGGCCGCCAGTTTCGCCAGCGTGGCGAAGGATTCCGGGTAACGGAAAAACCAGGTCTCGGGGACGATTACCGCTTCGATCAGCGCCTGTTGTTCGTCGCGCGAGCCCAGCAAGGTGTGCCAGTACTCATCAGCCGTTAACGCCCGAGCCGCCGTGCAGCGCTGGCGCACCGCGCGTTCGATGATCGCCGGGCCGACCGAGCCCACATCCAGGCCGATACGTTCTTTGAGAAAATCGAAAAACCGTTGATCGCTGCTCATCCCTGCTCCTCAAACTGCGCCAGGTCCAACGGCTGCGAGGGAAACAACAAGGCGCGGACCTGTTCGTCCAGCAAATCGGCAACCCGCACCCATTGCAGTAAACCCTGGGTATCTTCGCGCACCGGCCCGAGGTACGGCGCCTGGCGATTGTCCAGGCCATATGGCTGAAAATCCGCCGGGTTGCAGCGCAACGTGTCGGTGGCCTGTTCCAGAACCAGCCCGAGCAATTGCGCAGGCGTCGCCTCATCCGGCCGATAGTGCACCAGCACCAGCCGCGTGCTGGTGCGGGCCTGGGCCGGTTGGCCGAACGTCAGGGCGCTGAGGTCGATCACCGGCACCACCACGCCGCGATAAGCGAACACCCCCGCCACCCAGTGCGGCGCCCGGGGAATGGGTTTCAACGGCAGTTGCGGCAGCACTTCGGCCACCTCGATGGCCTGCAAGGCGTAACGTTCGCTGCCGATGCGGAACACCAGAAACAACGATTGTTTCACCGGCATCACCGCGCCGCGTTTGACCGCGAGCTCGCTCATCAGACTTTGAATCGCGAGACGCCGCCACGCAGCCCCACGGCCACCTGACTCAGTTCATCGATGGCGAAACTGGCCTGACGCAAGGACTCGACAGTCTGGCTGCTGGCATCGCCCAACTGCACCAGCGCGTGGTTGATCTGCTCGGCGCCGGTGGCCTGGGCCTGCATGCCTTCATTGACCATCAACACCCGTGGTGCCAGTGCTTGAACCTGATGGATGATCTGCGACAGCTGCTCGCCCACCGACTGCACCTCGGACATGCCACGGCGCACTTCTTCGGAAAACTTGTCCATGCCCATGACTCCGGCCGACACCGCCGACTGGATCTCGCGCACCATTTGTTCGATGTCGTAGGTGGCCACAGCGGTTTGGTCCGCCAGACGCCGCACTTCGGTGGCGACCACGGCAAACCCGCGACCGTATTCGCCAGCCTTCTCGGCTTCGATCGCGGCATTCAGGGACAACAGGTTGGTCTGGTCGGCGACTTTGACGATGGTCACCACCACCTGATTGATGTTGCCGGCCTTCTCGTTGAGGATCGCCAGCTTGGCGTTCACCAGATCCGCCGCGCCCATCACCGAGTGCATGGTGTCTTCCATGCGCGCCAGGCCTTGCTGACCGGAACCGGCCAGCACCGAAGCCTGATCGGCGGCGGTGGAGACTTCGGTCATGGTGCGCACCAGATCCCGTGAGGTAGCGGCAATTTCACGCGATGTCGCGCCGATTTCGGTGGTAGTGGCAGCGGTTTCGGTGGCCGTGGCCTGCTGCTGCTTGGATGTCGCGGCGATTTCCGTGACCGACGTGGTGACCTGCACCGAGGAGCGCTGCGCCTGGGACACCAGCGAGGTGAGCTCTGTCATCATGTCGTTGAAGCCGGTTTCCACCGCGCCGAACTCGTCCTTGCGATCAAGATCCAGGCGATTGCTGAGATCGCCGGTGCGCATGACTTCGAGGATATCCACGATGCGATTCATCGGCGCCATGATCGCGCGCATCAACAACAGGCCACAGAGACCGGCGACGATGATCGCCACCAGCAGAGAGACGCCCATGCTGATTTTGGCGGCTGTCACCGCGTCACCGATGGCCAGCGTGGCCTTTTCAGCCAGCTCGTGATTACTCTCCAGAAGGCTATTCAACTGCTTGCGCCCATTGATCCAGGCTGGCGCGAGTTTCTGCTCCAGGGCCAGGCGTGCTTGCTCGTACTCTTTGCGCTGATAGAGGTCGAGTACGTTGGTCATTTCTCGATTGTAGAGTTGATGACGCGCTTCGAATTCGTCGAAGAGGGCCTGGTCTTCCGCGGTGAAAATGGTTTTGCGGTAATTGGCCATCTGCTCGCTCAAGCGCTCTTCGAAGCTCTTGTACATGGCCTGGTCGGCGGCGGTCATTTCGCGTTGCCCGGAAAGGCCGACAAGCTGCTGGGTGAGGTTAAAACTGTCGACCCAGGCACCGCGGATCATCGAACTGAAATACACCCCGGGCACTGCATCGGTGCGGACCCGGTCGGCGCTGGAGTCGATCTTCATCAGTCGAGAAAAAGACACCACGACCATCAACAGCATGATCGCGATAATCACCGCAAAGCTCGCCAAAATGCGTTGGCGCAACGTCCAGTTCTTCACAGTCAGTCCTCGGTGCGGTTCAAATTGCGAGGGAGTATAGCCGAGGGCCTGTGGGAGCGGGCTTGATCGCGAAGAACGAAAACGCGGTAATTGACGAACCTTGTGGCGAGGGGGCTCGCCCCCGTTCGTCTGCGCAGCAGTCGCGCCCCCCCGGGAAAATGCGGTTTACCTGAACCACTTTGGGGGCGGCTTCGCCACCCAACGGGGCGATGCGGCGTTCCGACAAGCCCCCTCGCCACAAGCCAAAAACCTGTTGCCTGGCACATCACTTTCGCGGGCAAGCCTCGCGCCTACGGTTAATGGCCGTACGCGACACGATCCTGTAGGAGCGAGGCTTGCCCGCGAAGGCGGTCTGAAGACCTACATAGAAGCCTGCCGCACCTGCTTCTCCAACTCGGCCTTCAACCCCGGCTCCAGTTTCAACTGCCGCGCCAGTTCATCCAGATAGGACTTCTCCATGAAGTTCTCCTCATCCACCAGCATCACGCTGGCGATGTACATTTCAGCGGCCATTTCCGGCGTGCTGGCGGCGCGGGCGACGTCGGTCGGGTCCAGCGGTTTGTTGAGTTCGGCGTGTAGCCAGTGTTGCAGCTCCTGATCATTGTCGAGTTTGCTGAACTCGCCCTCGATCAATTGGCGCTCACGCTCATCGACATGCCCGTCAGCCTTGGCCGCGGCCACCAACGCCTTGAGAATCGCCTGGCTGTGTTGCTCAACCTGGGCTGCTGGCAAGCGGTCAATAGTTTGCGGTTCGGTCTGGTGCGTAGTGCCCTGTTGAGCCTGCCAGTTGCCGTACGCCTTGTAGGCAATCACGCCCAATGCCGCGAGACCGCCGTAGATAGCCACTTTGCCGCCGACCTTGCGCACCTTCTTGTTGCCGAGCAACAGGCCCATGGCGCCAGCCGCCAGAGCACCGCCGCCGGCCCCCGAGAGCAGGCTGCCAAGGCCGCCGGAACCACTGGAGCCTCCGAGCAAACCGCCCAATCCACCGCTGGACGCTTTGTTCTGGGTACCGCCAGCCTTGTTCTGCAACAGATCCTGACCGGATTTGAGTAGTTGATCGAGCAATCCACGAGTGTTCATTTTGCTGCCTCCACGAATTCGGGTTAACCGGATCTTTAAGGCCACCAGCCTAGATCGAAAGTGCCCGACGCCTCTCGATGAGAGTACTTCCAGATGTTGCTCACGTTTAGGCAATCAGGCTGGAGCGCGCCCCCGCGCAAACTATTTCATCGAATGCAGCCTTTGAGATTTGTCGACCGTGGGACCACCCACTAGGCTGGATAAATCCATAGGACAGCCCGGCCTCAATCTGCCTCTCACAAAGCGCACTAAGCTAATAACAAGCCACTCACGGCGCATCACCCCGTTCAACATTGCCCCGACCATAATTTAAAGAAGAGGGTTCACCCATGCTTGTGCACAAGACCGCACTGCTCAGTGCAATCACCACGGCGCTTCTGGCCAGCACCAGCCTGCAGGCCGCCGAGCCGCTGAAAGCTGTCGGCGCCGGCGAAGGTCAGCTGGATATCGTCGCCTGGCCCGGCTACATCGAACGGGGCGAAACCGACAAGGCCTACGACTGGGTGACCGGCTTCGAGAAGGAAACCGGCTGCAAGGTCAACGTCAAGACGGCCGGTACGTCCGATGAAATGGTCAGCCTGATGGCCAAGGGCGGTTACGACCTGGTGACGGCATCGGGTGATGCCTCCCTGCGGTTGATCGCCGGCAAACGTGTGCAACCGATCAACACCGCACTGATTCCCAACTGGAAGAATCTCGATCCACGCCTCAAGGATGCACCGTGGTATGTGGTCAACAAACAGATCTACGGCACCCCGTACCAGTGGGGTCCGAATGTGCTGATGTACAACACCACGGTGTTCAAGCAGCCACCTACCAGCTGGAGCGTGATATTCGACGCGCAAAACCTGCCTGACGGCAAACCCAACAAAGGCCGGGTGCAAGCCTACGACGGCCCGATCTACATCGCCGACGCGGCGCTGTACCTCAAAGCCACCAAGCCGGAGCTGGGTATCCAGAACCCCTACGAACTGACCGAAGCCCAGTACAAGGCAGTGCTCGACCTGCTGCGCGCCCAGCAAAAGTTGATCCATCGCTACTGGCACGACACCACCGTGCAGATGAGTGACTTCAAGAACGAAGGCGTGGTGGCTGCCAGCGCCTGGCCCTATCAGGTCAACGGCCTGATGAACGAAAAACAGCCGATCGCCTCGACCATCCCGAAAGAAGGCGCCACCGGATGGGCCGACACCACCATGCTGCACGCCGAGGCCAAGCACCCGAACTGTGCCTACAAGTGGATGGATTGGTCGCTGCAACCGAAAGTCCAGGGTGATGTGTCCGCCTGGTTCGGCTCGCTGCCAGCGGTCCCGGCGGGGTGTAAGGAAAGCGAACTGTTGGGCGCCGAGGGTTGCAAGACCAACGGTTTCGACCAGTTCGAAAAGATCGCCTTCTGGAAAACCCCGCAGGCTGAGGGCGGAAAGTTTGTGCCTTATAGCCGCTGGACCCAGGATTACATTGCGATCATGGGCGGCAGGTAACACACCGGCTCCTGTGGCAGATGAGCTTTTGTGGTGATTGGGTTTGTGTGGCGAGGGGGCTTGCCCCCGTTCGGCTGCGAAGCAGTCGTAAAACCTGCAGCTGCGGTCTATCTGATAAACCGCGGTGAATGGTGCTGGGGTAGCTTCGCCACCCAACGGGGGCAAGCCCCCTCGCCACAATAAGTATTCCAGCCACAGTGAGCATTTCAGTCACAAAAGCACACCAATTCAGGTTTTTCAGAAGTCCAGGCAGGCCACTGTGACAATCCTCGCCTTTTTGGAGCTCCGCACCATGACGCTTGCAGTCCAGTTCACCAACGTTTCCCGTCAGTTCGGCGAAGTGAAGGCCGTTGACCGGGTTTCCATCGATATCAAGGACGGCGAGTTCTTTTCCATGCTGGGCCCATCCGGCTCGGGCAAAACAACCTGCCTGCGCCTGATCGCCGGTTTCGAACAACCCAGCGCTGGCTCCATCCGCATTCATGGTGCCGAAGCCGCCGGGCTGCCGCCGTATCAGCGTGACGTGAACACCGTGTTCCAGGATTACGCGCTGTTCCCGCACATGAACGTACTCGACAACGTCGCCTACGGTTTGAAAGTCAAAGGTGTCGGCAAGTCCGAACGCCAGAAACGCGCCGAAGAAGCCCTCGACATGGTCGCCCTCGGTGGTTATGGCGAGCGTAAACCGGTGCAACTCTCCGGTGGCCAGCGTCAGCGTGTGGCCCTGGCCCGCGCCTTGGTCAATCGCCCTCGCGTATTGCTGCTCGACGAGCCCTTGGGCGCCCTCGATCTGAAACTGCGCGAGCAAATGCAAGGCGAACTGAAAAAGCTGCAGCGCCAGCTCGGCATCACCTTTATTTTCGTCACTCACGATCAGACCGAAGCGCTGTCGATGTCCGACCGCGTGGCGGTGTTCAACAAGGGCCGCATCGAACAGGTCGACACACCGCGCAACCTGTACATGAAACCGGCGACCACTTTCGTCGCCGAATTCGTCGGCACCTCCAACGTGATTCGCGGCGATCTGGCGCAGCAGTTGAGCGGTAATCCACAGCCGTTTTCGATTCGCCCGGAACACGTGCGTTTTGCCGAAGGCCCGTTGGCCAGCCATGAAATCGAAGTCAGCGGCCTGCTGCACGACATCCAGTACCAAGGCAGCGCCACCCGCTATGAACTGAAACTGGAAAACGGCCAGACCCTGAACATCAGCCAGGCCAACGTCCAGTGGCTGGACGTCAGCACGCAGCACCAGACCGGGCAACGCATCAGCGCTCGTTGGGCGCGTGAAGCGATGATCCCGCTGCACGACAATGTTGTGGGCGGGGTGTGAGATGAACAGCGTGGCGCCCCCTCAAACCCCGGCCAGCGGCTCGCCGCTGCGCCGGTTTTCCAACCTGCTGTATCGCCGGCCGAACCTGTATCTGTCGCTGCTGCTGGTGCCGCCGCTGCTGTGGTTCGGTGCGATCTACCTCGGCTCGCTGCTGACCCTGCTGTGGCAAGGTTTCTACACCTTCGATGACTTCACCATGGCGGTCACGCCCGACCTGACCCTGGCGAATTTCACCGCACTGTTCCAGCCGTCGAATTTCGACATCATCCTGCGCACCCTGAGCATGGCCATTGTCGTGTCGATCGCCAGTGCAATCGTGGCGTTCCCGATCGCCTACTACATGGCGCGCTACACCAGCGGCAAGACCAAGGCGTTTTTCTACATCGCGGTGATGATGCCGATGTGGGCCAGTTACATCGTCAAGGCCTACGCCTGGACCTTGCTGCTGGCCAAGGGCGGCGTGGCCCAGTGGTTTGTTCAGCACCTGGGGCTGGAACCGGTGTTGCAATGGGTGCTCGGAATTTCGGGCGTCGGCGGCAGCACCTTGTCGACCTCGCACCTGGGGCGGTTCATGGTGTTCGTCTACATCTGGCTGCCGTTCATGATCCTGCCGATTCAGGCGTCACTGGAACGCCTGCCGCCGTCCTTGCTGCAAGCCTCGGCCGACCTCGGTGCCAGGCCGCGTCAAACCTTCATGCAAGTGATTCTGCCGCTGTCGATTCCGGGCATCGCGGCCGGTTCGATCTTCACCTTTTCGTTGACCCTGGGCGACTTCATCGTCCCGCAACTGGTGGGCCCGCCAGGCTACTTCGTCGGCAGCATGGTCTACGCCCAGCAAGGGGCGATTGGCAATATGCCGATGGCGGCGGCCTTCACGCTGGTGCCGATCGTGCTGATCGCCATTTACCTGTCCATCGTCAAACGTATGGGGGCTTTCGATGCGCTCTGATGCTTCATCTCAAGATCGGGCATCCCTGGGCCTGCGCATCGCCGCCTGGGGCGGGTTGATGTTCTTGCACTTCCCGATCCTGATCATCTTCCTCTACGCCTTCAACACCGAAGACGCGGCGTTCAGCTTTCCGCCCAAGGGCTTTACCCTGAAGTGGATCGGCGTGGCGTTCTCCCGGCCCGACGTACTGGAAGCGATCAAGCTGTCGTTGCAAATCGCGGCCGTCGCCACATTGATTGCGATGATCCTCGGCACCCTTGCATCGGCGGCGTTGTACCGACGGGATTTCTTCGGCAAGCAAGGCATCTCGCTGATGCTGATCCTGCCGATTGCCCTGCCGGGGATCATCACCGGCATCGCGCTGCTGGCGACCTTCAAGACCTTGGGGATTGAGCCGGGGATGTTCACCATCATCGTCGGTCACGCGACCTTCTGCGTGGTGATTGTCTATAACAACGTCATCGCCCGCTTGCGCCGCACCTCATACAGTTTGATCGAAGCCTCGATGGACCTCGGCGCCGACGGTTGGCAGACCTTCCGCTACATCGTCCTGCCGAACCTTGGCTCGGCATTGCTGGCCGGGGGTATGCTGGCGTTTGCCTTGTCATTCGACGAAATCATCGTCACCACCTTCACCGCCGGCCATGAACGCACCTTGCCGCTGTGGCTGCTCAACCAGCTCAGCCGCCCACGAGACGTACCGGTGACCAACGTCGTCGCGATGCTGGTGATGATGGTGACCATGCTGCCGATCCTCGGCGCCTATTACCTGACCCGGGGTGGCGAAAGCGTTGCGGGCAGTGGCGGGAAATAGATCAGGAACAGACAACAACAATCTCTTGTAGGAGCGAGGCTTGCCCGCGAAGCTTTTGACATTCTTGAGGACGCCTTCGCGGGCAAGCCTCGCCCCTACAGGGATTCGGTTCCGACAGCAAAACAACAGCTTCGATGAGGACATAGCCATGCAAACCAAACTCTTGATCAACGGCCAACTCGTCAATGGCGACGGCCCTGCCCAAGCGGTGTTCAACCCGGCCCTGGGCCGCGTGCTGGTAGAAATCAACGAAGCCAGCGAAGCCCAGGTCGACGCCGCCGTGCGTGCCGCCGACAACGCCTTCCAAGCCTGGTCGCAAACCACGCCGAAAGAACGCTCGTTGCTGCTGCTCAAACTCGCCGACATCGTCGAAGCCCATGGCGAAGAGCTGGCCAAACTGGAGTCGGATAATTGCGGCAAACCCTACAGCGCTGCGCTGAACGATGAGATCCCGGCGATTGCCGACGTGTTCCGTTTCTTCGCCGGCGCCAGTCGCTGCATGAGCGGTGCGCTGGGAGGGGAATACCTGCCCGGCCACACTTCGATGATCCGTCGCGACCCAGTGGGCGTGATTGCCTCCATCGCGCCGTGGAACTACCCGCTGATGATGGTCGCCTGGAAAATCGCCCCGGCCCTGGCCGCCGGTAATACCGTGGTGCTCAAGCCGTCGGAACAAACCCCGCTGACCGCCCTGCGCCTGGTGGAGCTGGCGTCGGACATCTTCCCGGCTGGCGTGCTTAACCTCGTATTCGGGCGTGGTCCTACGGTCGGCAGCCCATTGGTTACACATCCGAAAGTGCGCATGGTGTCGCTGACCGGCTCGATCGCCACCGGCTCGAACATCATTTCCAGCACCGCCGGCAACGTCAAACGCATGCACATGGAACTGGGCGGCAAGGCGCCGGTGATCATCTTCGACGATGCCGACATCGACGCCGCCGTGGAAGGCATCCGCACCTTCGGTTTCTACAACGCCGGCCAGGACTGCACCGCCGCCTGCCGTATTTACGCGCAAGCAGGCATCTACGACCAGTTCGTCGAAAAGCTCGGTGCGGCAGTCAGCAGTATCAAGTACGGCTTGCAGGACGATCCATCGACGGAGCTTGGCCCGTTGATCAGCGCACAACATCGCGACCGCGTAACCGGATTGGTCGAGCGTGCCATGGCGCAACCGCACATTCGTTTAATCACTGGCGGCAAAGCGGTGGAAGGCAACGGTTTCTTCTTTGAACCGACGGTGCTGGCCGACGTACAACAGGACGACGAGATCGTGCGCCGCGAAGTATTCGGGCCGGTAGTGTCGGTCACCAAGTTCACCGATGAAGCGCAAGCACTGGCCTGGGCCAACGACTCAGACTACGGCCTGGCGTCGTCGATCTGGACCGCGGACGTCGGCTGCGCCCATCGCCTGTCTGCACGCTTGCAGTATGGCTGCACCTGGGTGAATACCCACTTCATGCTGGTCAGTGAAATGCCGCATGGCGGTCAGAAACTGTCCGGTTATGGGAAGGACATGTCGATGTATGGGCTGGAGGACTACACCGTTGTGCGGCATGTGATGTTCAAGCATTAAAAGCTTCGCGGGCAAGCCTCGCTCCTACAGGATTTGCGCAATCTCTGTGAGAGCGGGCTTGCTCGCGAATGGCCCGTGCACCACCAGGTCCCACACCAAAAGCCAAACAAATTGAACCGATATAACACCATCAATGCTGGCCACATCTCTTGGCAGGGTTGATGGTGCTAGATCGGCTGAGGCTTGGAGAGGGTTTCGAATTCATCCATCAGCAGATAGATTTCGGTACTGGGATTGGGTTCGCCGCTGATGGCGACGTCTTCGAGAATCTTGGGTGCCAAAGCTCTGGCTTTCTGAAAAGGCTCACCCAATAGCTGAGCAAAATAGCTGATGCCTTTGCCCTTCTGGTACTTATCCATGTTCGGCTTTTCTCTGAGGCTCTTGGCTACCAAGTCGCCCGGAGAGTTTTTCCCAACAGCTCTAAATGGCTTTCGATTAAAACCGAAGTGCAAAAGAAGCCAAAACTCAAAACAGGGAAACGATGCTATGACTTTGATTTTCGGATGAGGTCTCGCCAGATCTATCGCTCTCTCAAAACATTGGTGCGTATCGCGATCCAATGCACAAAACACTTTGTCGAAACGCTTCTGACGGGCAATGGCTCTTTCTACAATTCCGCTCGGGTGCGTGACGCCGCAGTGGGCAATTTCTACCTGAGCTTTGGCGCGAAAATGAAACGCAGCCTCCTCCAGATACCGTTTTCCTGACTTGCTATCTTCACAGAGAACCAGCACTTGGGGCTGAGGCTTGAATCTTGATTTCTTCCGATCAAATGATTTTATCGAGTGCACCATTAGTCACCCCCGCCTAATCAGAGGCAAACCGCGGTAACGGCCTTCAAAGTAGCGTTTCTCAACATCCTCCCCCTCTCGCCCTTCAAAATCGTGAACGGAAAAAACACTGGTTGCTCCATTGGCATCGCGCTCAGTGATCCAGAACTGATCACGCCGCAGAATTTTTTCATTCATTAGATGAGTATCGTGTGTCGTAAAGATCAGCTGAGTATCCAATCCGCTATCGAGATGTTTCCCGATCAGATCAGCAACTATTTCAGGATGGAGGCTGCTGTCCAACTCATCGACAGACAGTATCCCGCTGCCATCTGCACGATTGATCATGAACCAGGGCAACCAAAAGCCAATCAGGTTTTTTGTGCCTCCGGACTCCTCTGAAAAATCAAACTCTGCTGTTCCCAAAAGACTTGTATGTGTCAGGGTCACTTTGTCTTTTTGCGCCGCCGCGAAGAATTCTTTAAGCGTGAGCTTCTTCTTGGTCGGAACAGCATCTGCGTCCTCAGTATTGAGTTGAATAGCAGACACCGGAATATCCACTGCCCTTAAGAACTCCTTTAAATCGACTGTGTAGTCCGAGGCAACCTGCAAAAACCTGATGGAAGCGGCAGACAGCCCCATCATATTGTTCTGCTCAATGACAAGAAGACCGGTTTGAAACCAGGCAAACGGCGCTCGCAACTGAGTCAGTTCTTCGCTGCTGTTCGCAACGGCCTGCGAAATAAACAACACCTTCGGGCTCGTCAGGCGCCGCCAGGCATTGTGGACATCTTTCCCCCCCTC
Source organism: Pseudomonas sp. GM50 (assembly GCF_000282375.1). Taxonomy (GTDB): domain Bacteria; phylum Pseudomonadota; class Gammaproteobacteria; order Pseudomonadales; family Pseudomonadaceae; genus Aquipseudomonas. The sequence goes on along the minus strand of NZ_AKJK01000115.1, from coordinate 33,581 downwards.
AAGACTTGAACCAAAAACATACTGCTCTCCCTCATCACCAAAACGACGTTCATACAGCAGTGTTTCTTTCCCTTTGGGATAGGAGACCAGTTGTTCCTTGATTATCCGTTGCGAAGTAATGCACAGGACAAACCGATATCGGAGCCCTTTTTGAATGAAGTTGTATTCAAAAAAACTGGGTTCGTCCTTGAGCTGCGGGTCAAAACGAAACGGTGAAACCGGCAGCGGATCATCATTTGAGGAGGGGGTCGTTGCAAGCAGGCGTCCCATGATCCCCATCGCCTGGATAAGAGAAGATTTACCGGACGCGTTAGGCCCGTAAATCGCCGCAACCTTCAACAAGTCCGGTAGTTTTTCACCACTCACGGAAGGTTTGATTACATTGCGCTTTTTACTCAGGCGTGGAGTCGCCACCATGGACAGGGTTTGCGCCTCACGGAAGGAGCGATAATTGGAAACCGAAAATTCGATCAACATGTAGAAATCCTGCACTTAACTCCGGAAAGCAGAATAAATATAGGAAAAACCATTCATTTGGCGCTGTCTCTCTGCACCTCGTGCAAAAACAGGAAATTCCTACAGATGGAACCTTCAAGTAAAGGCAACGATTCCTACAACAAGCGTCGCCAGAGTAGACTTGGCGCCGCGAGCGCCTGAACGATAGGCTTTACCTCGTCGCTGCCAAACCAGCGACCCGGGGTCGAAGCCGGAACATCATCAACATGGCGCATCCGCGCCCCCATATGAACTGGGGCAATTTTTGCCTTTCAGCTTCGCTTTATGGTGGGCCGTGTGGCGCGGGCCTCTCGGCTTACATGTTGATCGAGAATGTTCCGACTTCGAACGCCGCGCGGTCCGCCACCCCAATCTGTCGAAGGATTAGTGGCGGCTTCCTTTTCAACATGGAGTCGAAAAATGCTTGAGCACACGCTAAATCCCTCTGAAATCCATCCTCATTACACTCCTACTGTCTTCACCCGCCACAACCGTTTCCTCCACGCTTTTATGCAGGACAACCAAGCCTGGTTCTGTGTCCAAGACCTTGGTCGCTTAATGGGTCGACCGCTGGACCAACGACTCACCCTGAAGCTCGATCCTGATCAACGCCAATATGTGTGGCTGCTGAAGAACGGCAAAACGACCGAATCACTGATGGTCAGTGAATCAGGGATGTATGCCCTGCTCGTTCATCATTTCGTCCCGGAAAACCGAAACCTGCGCCAGTGGCTGAGCAATGAGGTCATGCCAATGCTGCGTGATTCGAACGCAGCATCGGTGGGAAACATCCCGAGCCTGAGTTCGTTGCAGTGGGCTGGGATCTCTGTGCCGCTGCTGCATTGGCAGCATCAGGCCTGGATCAAATGGCGGGACATGCCTGATCTGATGCAGGCACAGCGGCCATTCACGATTTGATTTGTAGTCGTTGAACTGATGCACAAAGGGACGGACTTTTACAGTCCGCCCCTCTGGGTTTCCAACATCCCTCGATCTCCTACCGTTAAAACCGCGAAACACTCCTCATCGCATCCACCAGATACCGCATCGCAATCCGGTCGCTCTCCGACAGTTCGCGATACCGCTCCACCAACTTCAACTCCTCCGAACTGAGCCGACGCCTTCGCCGACCGGTGGTCAGGCAAGGGAAGATTCCTAATATTTCAGTGATGCCTTGTACTTTCGACATGGACGATGTCCTTCTATACGTCAGAGAAAACTTCAAAACCGCATCGCCCTATCACTTTCAGCGACCACCTTGTACCCGCTGAACCCACCGGCCTGAAGGGCCGAAACCGGTCATGCCCATAGAATAGAAATTAAATCGGCGCTGAAAAGCAGTTTTTAGAGTAATTAGTCGAGAAAAGCAGATATGCCCTATAAATCAGAAAGTGCTGTGAGAAACGTTACCTGACATGTCTTGTTTCATTGCCGCGCTGTCGCGGTGCCATCAATCATTTTTGCTCTTTCACCGAACGGTTTAAGCTATTTGGCATCTGTTCTAAAGTCCGTTGCGTTTGGCCAAGGCATGTCCGAACCGTTATTTTTGATCCAGCACGTGCCAGGAACGGCGCGGGATTGTTCACGACAGGTTGTACTTATGCACCGCAGGAATTTGCTTAAAGCCTCCATGGCCATCGCGGCTTACACCGGTCTTTCGGCCACCGGCCTATTGGCTGCACGCGCCTGGGCTGGCAGCAGCGCTGCTGATGGCGACGCTGTGGCGTTCGACTTCGAAGCGCTGAAGAGCCAGGCCAAACAGCTCGCCGGCAAGCCTTATCAGGACACCAAGCAGGTGCTGCCGCCGACGCTGGCGACCATGACGCCGCAGAATTTCAACGCGATCCGCTACGACGGCAATCACTCGCTGTGGAAGGACTTGAAGGGTCAGCTGGACGTGCAGTTTTTCCACGTCGGCATGGGTTTCAAGCAACCGGTGCGCATGTACAGCGTCGATCCCAAGACTCGACTGGCGCGCGAGGTGCATTTCCGCCCGTCGCTGTTCAACTACGAAAAAACTACCGTCGACACTAAGCAGCTCAAAGGCGACCTGGGTTTCTCCGGGTTCAAGCTGTTCAAGGCCCCGGAGCTGGATAAGCACGACGTGTTGTCCTTCCTCGGCGCCAGCTATTTCCGTGCGGTAGATGCCACCGGCCAGTACGGTTTGTCGGCCCGCGGCCTGGCGATCGATACGTACGCCAAGAAGCGTGAAGAATTTCCGGACTTCACCAAGTTCTGGTTCGAGACACCGGACAAGGACAGCACCCGTTTCGTGGTTTACGCCCTGCTCGATTCGCCGAGCGCCACTGGCGCCTACCGTTTTGACATCGACTGCCAGGCCGAGCGCGTGGTGATGGACGTCGACGCTCACGTCAATGCCCGCACCGCCATCGAACAGCTGGGCATCGCGCCGATGACCAGCATGTTCAGCTGCGGCAAGCATGAACGGCGCATGTGCGACACCATTCACCCGCAAATCCACGATTCCGATCGCCTGGCCATGTGGCGCGGCAATGGCGAGTGGATCTGCCGCCCACTGAACAACCCGGCCACCCTGCAATTCAATGCCTTTGCCGACACCGACCCAAAAGGCTTTGGTCTGGTGCAGACCGATCACGAGTTCGCCAATTATCAGGACACCGTCGATTGGTACAGCAAGCGCCCGAGCCTGTGGGTAGAGCCTACGACCGCGTGGGGCGAAGGCTCTATCGATTTGCTGGAAATTCCTACAACCGGCGAAACCCTGGATAACATCGTTGCGTTCTGGACACCGAAAAAACCGGTCGCGGCCGGGGATTCCCTCAACTACGGCTACAAGCTCTATTGGAGCTCCCTGCCACCGGTGAGCACGCCTCTGGCACGGGTCAACGCTACCCGTTCAGGCATGGGAGGTTTCATTGAAGGCTGGGCGCCGGGCGAGCATTACCCAGAGGTCTGGGCGCGACGCTTTGCCGTGGATTTCACCGGTGGTGGTCTGGACCGTTTGCCCGAAGGCGCGGGGATCGAGCCGGTGGTGACCTGCTCGAACGGCGAAGTGAAGGACTTCAACGTGTTGGTGCTCGATGACATCAAGGGCTACCGCATTACCTTCGACTGGTACCCGACCAATGACAGCGTGGCACCGGTGGAGTTGCGGTTGTTCATTCGCACCAATGACCGGACGTTGAGTGAAACCTGGTTGTACCAGTATTTCCCGCCGGCGCCGGAGAAGCGTAAGTACACCTGAGAGTAAACGGATGTCTGAACTGGCCCCATCGCGAGCAGGCTCGCTCCTACGGGATCGGTGATGAACGCTCCGCCTTGTAGGAGCGAGGCTTGCCCGCGAAGACGGCCTGACAGACAACAAACATCTCAGCACAGAAACGCAAAAAAGCCCCGGTCAACACGACCGGGGCTTTTTGGTTTTTACAGCGGCATTCAGTCACGCAAATCCGATTCATGAATCGGCTGGTCACGATGGGTGGCCCGCTGGTATTGCGCCGGCCAGATAGCTTTGTGCCCGCCCAGATCGTCATCGGCATGCAGCGGCCAATACGGATCACGCAACAATTCCCGGGCGAGGAAGATGATGTCGGCCTGACAGGTGCGCAGAATGTGCTCGGCCTGGGCCGGTTCGGTGATCATTCCTACGGTGCCGGTGGCAATGCCTGACTCTTTGCGTACGCGTTCGGCGAAACGGGTTTGATAACCGGGGCCTGTAGGAATCTCGGCGTTTACCGCCGTACCGCCCGACGAGACGTCGATCAGGTCCACGCCCAGATCTTTTAGGCGTCGCGCCAGCTCCACGGTTTCATCGGGGTTCCAGCCGTCCTCCACCCAATCGGTGGCCGACACCCGCACAAACACCGGTAACTCTTCAGGCCACACGGCCCGCACCGCTTCGGTGACTTGCAGTACCAGCCGAATCCGATTCTCGAACGAACCGCCGTACTGATCGCGCCGCTGATTGCTCAGAGGCGAAAGAAATTGGTGCAACAGGTAACCGTGGGCGGCGTGTACTTCGACCACTTTGAAACCGGCGGTCAGCGCCCGTTTTGCCGAATCGACGAAGGCCTGGATGACGTCAGCGATCTCGCCCTCATCGAGCTGCTTCGGTGGTGTGTGCTGGGGGTCGAAGGCGATCGGCGAAGGACCGACCGGGATCCAGCCGCCGTCTTCCGGCTTGACGCTGCCATGCTTGCCGAGCCACGGCCGATGCGTGCTGGCCTTGCGCCCGGCATGGGCCAACTGGATACCGGCAACGGCGCCTTGGGCGGCGATGAAGCGCGTAATACGTTGCAAGGGTTCGATCTGTTGATCATTCCAGAGACCGAGGTCCTGGGCAGTAATCCGCCCGTCGGCGGTGACCGCCGTGGCTTCGGTGAACACCAGACCAGCGCCGCCGATAGCACGGCTGCCGAGGTGGACCAGATGCCAGTCATTGGCCAGCCCATCGACGCTGGAGTACTGGCACATCGGTGACACCGCAATGCGGTTAAGCAGGGTCAATTGACGAAGGGTATAGGGTTCAAGCAGCAGACTCATGGGGCACCTCTCGAATCAGTGGGCAGGCTCCAGGGTTCTGTTTGAATAGTCGACGAGTGACAGGAAAAAGGTGCAGCACCCGCCCCCGCGGGCAAAAAATTCGACAAGACGTCACAAGGATAATCAAGCAGTGCTTAGAGCCTAGTCGACATCGGGGGATGAGGGAGGGTTTAGAGAGATTCGGTGTGAGGGAAATTGCTTTCGCGGGCAAGCCTCGCTCCTACAGATTTCGGTGATCTGTAGGAGCAAGGCTTGCCCGCGAAGGCCTTAACGCGGTTCGATGTGGGCAATCATCAACTGAACGGTCTCGTTCCCACGGAACTCATTGAGGTCGAGTTTGTAGGCCAATTCCACCCACTTGATGGTCGGATTTGGCCAGATGTCGCGGTCGATACCGAAGGCGATTCCATCAAGCTTCACCGAACCGCATTCACTCTTCAGCACCACTTTGAGGTGCCGCTCACCCACGACGCGTTGCTCGACCAACTGGAACACCCCGTGAAACAGCGGCTCCGGGAAGTGTTGCCCCCACGGCCCGGCGTGGCGCAGGGCGCGGGCCAGTTCCAGGTGAAACTCTTCGACCGCCAACGTGCCGTCCGACAGCAGGCGCCCGGTCAGGTCATCTTCACGCAACTGCCTACGCACTTCAGCGTCGAAGGCCTCGGCAAACAACGGAAAATTCTCTTCCGGCAACGTCAGGCCCGCCGCCATGGCGTGGCCGCCGTATTTGCTGATCAGGTTCGGATGCTGCGCCGCGACCACGCTCAAGGCGTCACGAATATGAAAGCCCTGGACCGAACGCCCCGAGCCCTTGAGCAGGCCATCGCCGGCATCGGCAAAGGCAATGGTCGGACGGAAATAGCGCTCTTTCATACGAGAGGCGAGGATACCGATGACACCCTGGTGCCACTCGGGATCGAACAGGCACAGGCCGAACGGCATCGATTCCAGCGGTAAATCCTTGAGCTGGGCCAGCGCCTCACGCTGCATGCCCTGCTCGATGGATTTGCGGTCCTGGTTCATGCCATCCAGCTGAGCGGCCATTTCACGGGCAGCGCCCGCGTCTTCGGTGAGCAGGCATTCGATGCCCAGGCTCATATCGTCCAGACGCCCCGCCGCGTTCAGGCGCGGGCCAAGGATGAAGCCCAGATCGGTGGAGGTGATGCGCGAATGGTCACGCTTGGCCACTTCAAGGATCGCCTTGAGACCCGGCCGAGCGCGCCCGGCGCGAATCCGCTCGAGGCCCTGATGCACCAGAATCCGGTTATTGGCATCCAGTGGCACCACGTCGGCGACGCTGCCCAGCGCCACCAGGTCCAGCAGTTCGCCAATGTTCGGCTGCGGCTTGCTCTCGTACCAACCCAGGCTGCGCAAGCGCGCGCGCAGGGCCATCAGCACATAGAAAATCACCCCGACGCCGGCCAGGGCTTTGCTCGGGAACTCGCAACCCGGCTGGTTAGGATTGACGATGGCATCGGCCAACGGCAGCTCATCACCGGGCAAGTGGTGATCGGTGACGAGAACCTTGAGCCCGGCCTTTTTTGCCGCCGCCACGCCTTCGACGCTGGAGATGCCGTTGTCCACGGTAATCAGCAGGTGCGGTTCGCGGGTCAGCGCCACTTCGACGATCTCCGGCGTCAGGCCATAGCCGTACTCGAACCGGTTCGGCACCAGATAGTCGACATGCGCCGCGCCCAACAGGCGCAACCCCAACATGCCCACGGTGCTGGCCGTCGCACCGTCGGCGTCGAAGTCGCCGACGATCAGAATCCGCTGACGTTGCTCCAGGGCCGTCACCAGCAAATCCACCGCCGCATCGATGCCTTTGAGTTGCTGGTACGGAATCAGCCGCACCAGGCTCTTGTCCAGTTCAGCCTCGGACTGCACGCCCCGCGCTGCGTAAAGGCGGGTCAGCAGCGGTGGAATATCACCGAGGAACGGCAGGGTGTCGGGCAACAGGCGAGGTTCGATGCGCATGGGGTGACAGGTGCTTCTCTTGAATACGTAGGATAAAACCGGGTAACGCGGTTCAACGGCGAATAATCAGCCGCGTTCACCGCTCAGCCACTGCAACTGGACTTCGTGCTGACCACGGTCGTCGGTGACGAAAATCGTTCCTTCGCTGATCATCACATCCCACTTGATAACGCGCGGCATGTCCTTGGCCAGGGTTTCCAGCACTTCCTGGGGTACAGCGGCGATGTGAACGTTTTTCAGGTTTTTGATCGCCGGGATCACTTTGGTTTCCCAGACCCGCAGGCTGCCGTAAGCCAGCAGGCTGGTGCGCTCGGTTCGGCGCGAGCACCAGGTCAGGCGATCGGCGTCTGGCTGACCGACTTCGATCCAGTGCAGGACACGATCATCCAGGCTCTTTTCCCACAGCGCTGGCTCATCCACGTCTGACAGACCGCGACCGAAGGACAGCTGCTCGTTGTACCAGAAGGCGTAGGCCAGCAGCCGCACGGTCATGCGCTCTTCAGTTTCCGAAGGGTGACGGGCGATGGTCTGCTTCACGCTCTCATAGACACTGCGATCGAGGTCGGTGAGGTTCAGTTCAAACTTGTAGGTCGTGGACGGCTGGGCCATGAACGGGCTTCTTGATACGAGGAAAGGCGGCAAGTCTAACCGATGCAACAGGCAATCAACGAATTGAAGGCGATCAACTTTGGGCGATGGACGTCGGCCTATGTTAAAACTCTGCATCCGCTCAGCCTTTGTCCTACAGGATTCAGCATGCCGTTTTCCAACAAACCGCTCTCCGGTCTGAAAGTCATCGAATTGGGTACGTTGATTGCCGGGCCGTTTGCCTCGCGTATTTGCGGCGAGTTCGGCGCCGAAGTGATCAAGATCGAGTCCCCGGACGGCGGCGATCCGCTGCGCAAATGGCGCAAGTTGTACGAAGGCACTTCGCTGTGGTGGTTCGTTCAGGCGCGTAACAAGAAGTCTTTGACCCTGAACCTGAAACACCCGGACGGCCTGGCGATTCTGAAACAGCTGCTCAGCGAAGCGGACATTTTGATCGAGAATTTTCGCCCCGGCGTGCTGGAAAAACTCGGCCTGGGTTGGGAAGTCTTGCACGCGTTGAACCCCAAACTGGTGATGGTGCGACTTTCGGGTTTTGGCCAGACCGGGCCGATGAAAGATCAGCCGGGCTTCGGCGCGGTCGGTGAGTCCATGGGCGGCCTGCGCTACATCACCGGGTTCGAGGACCGGCCGCCGGTGCGCACCGGGATTTCCATCGGTGATTCGATTGCCGCGCTCTGGGGTGTGATCGGTGCACTGATGGCCTTGCGTCATCGCGAGGTCAATGGAGGCTTGGGACAAGTGGTGGATGTGGCGCTGTACGAAGCGATCTTCGCCATGATGGAAAGCATGGTTCCGGAGTTCGACGTGTTCGGCTTCATCCGTGAACGCACCGGCAACATCATGCCGGGCATCACGCCCTCCTCCATTCACACCAGCGCCGATGGCAAACACGTGCAGATCGGCGCCAACGGCGATGCGATCTTCAAGCGTTTCATGCTGATCATCGGTCGCGAAGACCTGGCCAACGACCCTGTGCTGGCCAGCAACGACGGACGCGATAGCCGTCGCGACGAGATTTACGGGGTGATCGATCGCTGGGTCAACTCACTGCCACTGGACGCGGTGATCGAGCAACTGAACCAGGCCGACGTTCCCGCCAGCCGGATCTTCAGTGCCGAAGACATGTTCAGCGATCCGCAGTACCTGGCCCGGGAAATGTTCCTGCAAGCCAAGCTGCCCGACGGCAAGGACTTCAAGATGCCCGGCATTGTGCCAAAACTCTCTGAGACACCCGGCAGCTCCGAATGGGTCGGGCCGCAGCTGGGTGAACACAATGCGCAAGTACTCCACGACTTGGGTTACGACTCGGCACAGATCGCACGGCTACGTGAAGACGGGGCCATCTAAGCTGAAGCGCCTGCTTTCATCCGTAATCGATTACGCCGGCATCGGGCGTGTGCTGTCGGTGCTCGGGCTGTTGGCGGGGCTGATATCCCCGGCCCTGGCGCAACCCAAGGAACATTTGCTCTGGCTGCTGCGCGACCTGCCCCCCGTGACAATCTTCGAAGGCCCGAAAAAAGGCCAAGGCGTTATCGATCAACTGATGCCGCTGTTGATCGCCGGTATGCCGCAGTACGAACACACCCTGATGCGGGTCAATCGTGCCCGCGGCATGCAAATGCTCCATGAAGAATCCTTTACCTGCGATCCCTCGCTGATCTGGAGCAAGGAGCGCGAACAATGGATCGCCTTTTCCATTCCGGCCTTCCGGGCGGTCAGCAATGGGCTGGTGATTCGACATGAAGACCGGTCGGTGCTGGAGCCCTTTCTCTTTGGTGATGAAGTCGATCTGGCAGCACTGTTGGCCAGCGGTCGAGAGAAAGTCGGTGTGGTCGCCGAGCGCCGTTACGGTCAGTTTCTCGACACGCTGCTGCAACAGGCGCCGCCCGGCGCGCTGATGCCCCACTACGGCAACAACGCCCTCGGCAGTCTGTTGCAGATGCAGCGCCTGGGTCGTTTGCAGGTAGTCTTGGGTTACTGGCCGGAAATCCGCTATCAGGCTCGTCAGGAAAATATTACCGATGAGCAGTTGGAGTTCTATTCGGTCAAAGGCACGGGCAAATACTTGTCCGGGTACATCGGTTGCTCGAATACGCCCCAGGGGCGACAGGCAATCAGTGAAATCAATCAGCTCTTGCGCGCCCTGCCCCGCGAGCGCCTGGACCCGCTGTACGCCGACTGGCTCGATCCGCAAAGACGCAAGGACTACCTGGAAGAAACCAGGGCCTTTTTCGAGCGTCAGGCCGCGCAGTGACAAATCGCAGGCAAAAAGAAACCCCGAGAAGTGGGGAGACGACTCGGGGTTAAACGTGGCCTACAAAAAGACCAGTGGCAACAAGCTACAAGCACCGGAGCACAATGCTTGATCCTGCTGTTACATGGTCTGACTGACCTTGGCGCAGGAAGGTTCCCACAAAAAACAATTCAATTCCGGCTGGCCAGGATCTTGTCCTGAGCAGCATTGCGCAACGCCGCGATGACACAGGGCTCCAGACGTCCTTCAGCAATCAGCACGTCGCGGTGCAGCCCGTCGACGACATCCGTCAGCAGACGTTTATCGGTTAACTGGGCCTGATTGAACGCTCGTTCGACCACGATAGCGCCGCTCGTACTCTTCAGTGTCACCAGGCACTCACCATGGGCACCCGACGGGGTCAACTTGACCAGATACGGGCTCAGAGCCTCACCGAGCAATAGACTGATACTTTCCATCTCGATCACCACTCAATAGTCCGAAAACAAAGTGCCTGGGGCGTGTCCACAGTAAATGACCACAGGCCCGAGAAGAAAGTTCTGGATTCCAACGGCAGGCGCACCGGCGCCTCTGGTAGATAGAGCATGCACGGTAAAGATGACAGTAAAAAAACAGATTATTCATGCCACTCAGTTAAGAAAGGATGCCAAGTGCAAAACCTGTGGCGAGGGGGCTTGCCCCCGTTCGGCTGCGAAGCAGTCGCAAATTCGGTGCATGCGGTGTGCTTGGCAGAATGAGGTTGCAGGTTTTAGGACTGCTTCGCAGTCCAACGGGGGCAAGCCCCCCTCGCCACAGGTCTTGGCCTTCACTTAACTGACAGGCATTGCCATTTCATGCCTGCCTTATGCGCTGGCCGATATCGCTCCATCCGCCCAGCAACCCTCGCAATTGACCGTCCGCACTGTAAAACGGCACCGTCCATTGGTAGATATCCCTGGCGCCATCCTTGAATATCAACTGACGTTCGCTGAAGCGGGTCTTGCGAGTACCGAGCTGAGTCATGAACTCGGCGTGCAGCTGCTCGGCAGTCTCTTTGGGCAAGACATCGAGTTCGATCAGTTGTCGCCCCTGAACCTGGTCGAAACGGGTCGACAAGCGCTCCTCATAGCTTTTGTTGCACATGATCAAGCGCCCTTCCAGATCACGCACGAACATCGGATCGGGCATGGCGTCGATCAATGCGTGCTGGAATGCGAGCTGGTCATTGAGGTCTTTCTCGGCGTCCCGACGTTGCTTGATCAGTGCAGCGAGCCGGCGGTTCCAAAGCAATGAGAGCAAGCCGAACAGGCTAACGATGAACAGGCTCCAGCAACCCCACTGGGTTATCCGCTGCCAGGCCGAGGGCGTGTGTACCGGCGCAATTCCATTCAGCCATTGCAGCCGTATGGCGAGTAACTCGGCGGGTGGAAATGCTTCCAGCGCCTTGTTGAGGATGCTCAATAACTGCGGCTGTCCTTTGCGGACTGCCAAATGATCAGCCTCCCATTTGCCTTCCACCGCATGCCCTACCTTGAGCCGGCCCGAAGGATAGAGCTGCGCTCCGATTTCGTTTTCAATGGTGGCGTAGGCCTCGCCACTTTCCACCAGTGCCCGGGCTTCAGCGTAGGTTTTGACCGAGCGCAGCTCGATCGCCGGGTAGTCACGACGAATCGCCCCCTCCAGAGCGTGCCGGGCCGGTAGAACCAGAACTCTTTTCGAAAGCTGTTCCAGGGACTGTAACGCAGGCGTGCCGGCCAGCCCCACGAGTACCCAGCCGGCCCCGCCGAACGCATGGCTGAAATCCAGAAACACCTTGCGCTCGTCATTCATTGCCAGTGTCGTGCTCATGTCTGCCGCGCCGCTTTCCAGCCGCTCCAGCAGTTGATCGGTGGAAAAAGACTCTTCATGGACGAACCGCAACCCTGTCATGGCGCTGATGCGGTTGAGCACATCGTTGTTCAAACCGCTCCAGTGACCGTGCTCATCCTTGAACAGGTATAGCGGGTACTGCGCCGACGCGACGATAACCATCGGGTGTTCAGCAATCCATTGCCGCTCCTGAGCATTCAGCTCAATGCGTGGGACGGTGGCTGACTCCCGGGGTTCATGTGTCGCCAATTGTGCGGCCTTTACCCATTGCCCAAAGCCCAGGGCGCCCAGCAAAAACATCCAGCACACGGCTGGTTTAAACCCTCTGAAAAACAGCATTGCCACTTCCTTGGTGATCGTCTCGCCCGTCCTTCATGGGCGGCTCTTCTTTTACGAAACCCGACAAGTGTGGCATGCAGAAATGAGAAAGCCCGTCAGGAGACGGGCTTCAAAATGTGACAGCTTTTACCGGTTACAGCGGCTTGCCGCGGTTGCCATGCTGACTGACAAAGGCCTGCACGGCTTTCAGGTCGTTCGGCAACACGGTGCAACGCTCATCTCGCTCAAACAAATCAGAAAGATGTGCAGGTAGTTCGAGCGCTTTTCCTACACCAGCTTTTTCCACTGCGTCCGGGAATTTGACCGGATGGGCCGTGCCGAGGATCACCATCGGGATATCCAGGCTGCGACGGCATTCGCGCGCGGCCTTCACGCCGATGGCAGTGTGCGGGTCCAACAGCTCGCCGGTTTGCTCAAAGACTTCGGCAATGGTTTCGCACGTTTGGGCGTCGTCCACAGCCAGCGAATCGAACAGCTTGCGTGCTTCGGTCCAGCGTTCCTGTTCGACGCTGAAACCACCGCCCTGCTTGAAGGTGTCCATCAAACCGGCAATCGCCGCGCCGTTGCGACCGTGCAGGTCGAACAGCAGGCGTTCGAAGTTCGACGACACCATGATGTCCATGGACGGCGACAGCGTGGCGTGCAGGGTTTCCTTGACGTACTGATTGCCGCTCATGAAGCGGTGCAGGATGTCGTTGCGGTTGGTCGCGACGATCAACTGGTTGATCGGCAGGCCCATGTTGCGCGCCAGGTAACCGGCGAAGATATCGCCGAAGTTGCCGGTCGGCACCGAGAACGACACCGAACGCGCCGGGCCACCCAGTTGCAGGGCTGCGTGGAAGTAGTAAACGATCTGGGCCATGATCCGCGCCCAGTTGATCGAGTTCACCGCCACCAGGCGTGTGCCCTTGAGGAAGCTCTGGTCGGCGAAGCTGGCCTTGACCATTTCCTGGCAGTCATCGAAGTTGCCTTCGATGGCGATGTTATGGATGTTCTCGCCGAAGATGGTGGTCATCTGGCGACGCTGCACTTCGGACACACGGTTGTGCGGGTGCAGGATGAAGATGTCGACGTTTTCGCAGTGCTTGCAACCTTCGATCGCCGCCGAGCCGGTGTCGCCGGAGGTAGCGCCAACAATCACCACGCGTTCGCCGCGTTTTTCCAGCACGTAGTCGAGCAAACGACCCAGCAGTTGCAGGGCGAAGTCCTTGAATGCCAGGGTCGGGCCGTGGAACAGCTCCAGTACCCATTCGTTGCCATTGAGCTGACGCAGTGGCGCAACGGCGTTGTGGGAAAACACGCCATACGTTTCTTCAAGAATCTTTTTGAAATCGGCATCAGGGATGCTGCCGGTCACGAACGGACGCATCACCCGGAAGGCCAGCTCGTGATACGGCAGGCCGGCCCAGGAAGCGATCTCTTCCTGGGTGAAACGTGGCAGGTTTTCCGGCACATACAGGCCGCCGTCCGTGGCCAGACCGGCCAGCAGGACGTCTTCAAAATTCAGGGCCGGTGCCTGGCCGCGGGTACTGATATAACGCATGACTGGCTCCAATAGACAGTGTTCGCAATGCCGGGCCCGCGTGCGAGCCCGGTGAACGATAACGGCTTAGTTCAGGTGCTCGACGCGGATCCGTACGACCGGACCTACCACGCCTTCCAACGCTTCCAGGGCGGTGATCGCGTCACTCATGCGCTGTTCCAGCACACGGTGGGTCAGCAGGATCATTGGCACCAGGCCGTCGTGCTCCTCGACTTCTTTCTGCATGATCGATTCGATGTTGATGCCGCGCTCCGACAGGATGCTCGCCACCTGAGCCAGTACGCCCGGATGATCCTTGGCCTGAATGCGCAGGTAGTAAGCGCTTTCGCAGGCTTCGATCGGCAGGATCGGATGGGCCGACAGCGAATCCGGCTGGAAGGCCAGGTGCGGTACGCGGTTTTCCGGGTCGGACGTCATGGCGCGAACCACGTCCACCAGGTCGGCGATCACCGACGAAGCCGTCGGCTCCATGCCGGCGCCGGCACCGTAGAACAAGGTCGAACCGGCGGCGTCACCGTTGACCATCACCGCGTTCATCACGCCGTTGACGTTGGCGATCAAGCGATCGGCCGGGATCAGCGTCGGGTGCACACGCAGCTCGATACCGGCCGCGGTGCTGCGCGCCACGCCCAGGTGCTTGATGCGATAGCCCAGCGCTTCGGCGTAGTTCACGTCAGCGGTGGTCAGCTTGGTGATGCCTTCGGTGTAAGCCTTGTCGAATTGCAGCGGAATGCCGAACGCGATAGACGCCAGGATCGTCAGCTTGTGGGCCGCATCGATGCCTTCGACGTCGAAGGTCGGATCCGCTTCGGCGTAACCCAGGGCTTGCGCCTCGGCGAGGACGTCTTCGAAGGTGCGACCCTTCTCACGCATTTCGGTGAGGATGAAGTTGCCGGTACCGTTGATGATCCCGGCCACCCAGTTGATGCGGTTGGCGGACAAACCTTCACGGATCGCTTTGATCACCGGAATGCCGCCGGCCACGGCCGCTTCGAACGCCACGATGACGCCCTTCTCGCGAGCCTTGGCGAAAATTTCATTACCGTGAACGGCAATCAGTGCCTTGTTCGCGGTGACCACATGCTTGCCATTCTCGATGGCCTTGAGTACCAGCTCGCGGGCAACGGTGTAGCCGCCCATCAGCTCTATAACGATGTCGATCTCAGGGTTCGTGGCCACTTCGAACACATCGTTGGTAATCGCAATACCGGTCGTCTGGAACTGAGGCTTTGGCGTGCGCATGGCAATTTGTGCCACTTCGATTCCACGCCCGGCACGACGAGCAATTTCCTCGGCGTTGCGCTGAAGTACGTTGAAGGTACCGCCACCGACGGTCCCTAACCCACAGATGCCTACTTTGACCGGTTTCACTGTGAACTCCCCATAAAACGGCCGACTCAAGGCCGGCCGTGAAAACAACCGCATACTCGCGGCTCTCTATTAATGGCCCGACAATATTGCCGTCGAACCATGATCGTCAAAGGCTGACCATGACGATGCGAAATTATTTCGCGCCCAATGCCAGTTTGGCGACTTGTGGCGCAGGCTGGTAGCCCGGAATGACCTGTCCGTCGGCCAAAACGATGGCCGGTGTACCGTTCACGCCAATCGACTGACCGAGGGCGAACTGCTTGGACACCGGGTTCTCGCACTTGGCGGCCTTGATTTCCTTGCCATCGACCATTTTGTCCATGGCGGCTTTCTTGTCCTTGGAGCACCACACAGCTTGCAGTTGCTCGTCACCCGGCGAGCCCAGGCCCTGGCGCGGGAATGCAACATAACGCACTTCGATACCCAGCTTGTTCAGCTCCGGCACTTCCGCGTGCAGCTTGTGGCAGTACGGGCAGGTGGTGTCGGTGAAAACAGTGATGTGCGACTTGGTTTCGCCGATGGCCGGATAAACCACGGTTTCAGCCACTGGAATGTTGTTGATCAGTTTTGAAATGCCCAGGCGCTCGGTCTTCTCGGTCAGGTTGACCGGTTTGCCGTCCTTGAGCTGGAACAGGTAGCCCTGAACGACATATTGGCCGTCAGCGCTGGCATAGAGCACGCGACTACCCTTGAGTTTGACTTCGTAAAGACCTGGTAGTGGACTGGCGCTGATGCTTTCTACCGGCACCTCAAGCTTGAGGTTTTCCAGGCTTTTACGAATGGCTTTGTCGGCCGCGTCATCGGCGACGGCAAAGGTGCTGACCAACGCAATGGCTGCGGCGGCGAAAATCTGGGTCAGACGCATGAGAACTCCTGAAGGCGGACAAATGGGACGATCAGAACACCCGTGCCGAAACACCGGGTCATAACCGCCCATCGTGCAAACCGGCAAAGCCTACCACATAAGGCCCCCGTGGCGAGGGGGCTTGCCCCCGTTGGGTTGCGAAGCAGCCCCATTTTGACGATCTCAAGCAGCCAGGTAGACCGGTGTGTGAGACTTGACGACTGCTGCGCAGCCGAACGGGGGTAAACCCCCTCGCCACAGGTTCGCATTTCAATTTCGGGAGCTGTGGTTATCCGCGCGGGTGATGTTTGGCGTGAAGGTCCTGCAAACGTGCGCGGGCGACGTGAGTATAGATCTGGGTTGTCGAGAGATCGCTGTGGCCGAGCAGCATTTGCACTACTCGCAGGTCGGCACCGTGGTTGAGCAGGTGCGTGGCGAAGGCATGACGCAGGGTATGCGGCGACAACGACTTGCCGATACCGGCGACCTTGGCCTGGTGCTTGATACGGTGCCAGAAGGTTTGTCGGGTCATCTGCTCGCCGCGCAGGCTGGGGAACAGCACATCGCTGGGACGTCCGCCCAGCAGCTCGCCACGGGCATCGTGCATGTAGCGCTCGACCCAGACAATCGCCTCCTCGCCCATCGGCACCAGCCGTTCCTTGCTGCCCTTGCCCATCACCCGCAGCACGCCCTGGCGCAGGTTGACCTGTTCCAGCGTCAGGCTGATCAGTTCCGTCACCCGCAAGCCGCAGGCATAAAGCACTTCGAGCATGGCGCGGTCGCGTTGGCCGATGGCTTCGCTCAGGTCTGGCGCTTTTAACAAGGCCTCCACATCCGCTTCCGACAAAGACTTAGGCAATGGTCGACCCAGTTGCGGCATATCGACACGCAAGGTCGGATCGACTGCAATCAGCTTTTCCCGCAGCAAATAGCGATAGAAGCCACGCACGCCGGAGAGAAATCGCGCTGTCGAGCGGGGTTTGTAGTTTTGCTCCAGGCGCCAGGCCAAGTGGTCGAGGATCAAGTCGCGACCGGCATTGATCAGCTCCAGGCCCTTCTCCTGCAACCAGCCGTTGAACAAGGCCAGATCACTGCGATAGGCATCGCGGGTGTTATCGGAAAGGCCTTTCTCCAGCCACAAAGCGTCGAGGAACTGGTCTATCAGGGGATGATCGATGGCAGGCATGGGGTCTCAGACAGGCAGGCGTAAGGCCGCGAAAAATGAAGAGTCTTTCATAGCACGTTGGCGGTGAACATAAAATTCAGGCACAAAAAAAGCATCCCTCTCGGGATGCTTTTCTTGCGTGAGGCGCTCAACTCATTACTGAGCCGGTTCGTTCTGCCCCAGGATCAACTTGCCTTCCTTGTCGACCGGAATCTGGTTGCCCGGATCACGATCCATCCGCACTTTGCCTTCCTTGCCATCCAGCGAATAACGAACGTCGTAGCCTACAACCTTGTCGCTGATGTCATTCACGGTGTTACAGCGAGTCTGAGTCGTGGTGTAGGTATCACGCTCCTGCATGCCTTCCTGCACCTTGTTGCCCGCATAACCGCCACCGACCGCACCGGCCACAGTGGCGATTTTCTTGCCTGTACCGCCGCCGATCTGGTTGCCCAACAGGCCACCGGCCAGCGCGCCGACCACCGTACCGGCGATCTGGTGTTGATCTTTTACCGGCGCTTGCCGGGTAACCGTAACGTCCTTGCACACTTCACGTGGAGTCTTGATTTGTGTCTTGATCGGTTCAACGGCCAGCACTTGCGCATACTCAGGGCCGCTTTTAACCAGCTTGTAGGTGGCAACAGCACCCCCGGCAGTGACACCGACAGCACCCAATACCGCACCAACCAGCAACGACTTGTTCACATGAACCTCCTGACCATCACAGACGGGAAAACCCGCTTCTCCCAGCCTTGGAGCATAAAAAAAGGCGCGAGTTCAACACTCGCGCCTTCTCGGCCTACAGCTGGAAAAGCGATAACCGTTATGGACGGTCGTCGACTTCCGTCTCGGCCACTGCAGCAGGAATCAGGTCCTCGCTGCTCAGGTTCAGCCAGATCAGCACCACGTTCGCGATGTAGATCGACGAGTAAGTACCCGCCAGAACACCGATGAACAGGGCAATGGAGAAGCCGAACAGGTTGTCGCCACCGAAGAACAACAGGGCCGCGATCGCCAGCAAGGTGGAGATCGACGTCGCCATGGTCCGCAGCAGGGTTTGCGTGGTCGAGATGTTGATGTTCTCGATCAGGCTGGCCTTGCGCAGTACCCGGAAGTTCTCACGAACCCGGTCGAATACCACGATGGTGTCGTTGAGCGAGTAACCGATGATCGCCAGCACCGCCGCCAGCACCGTCAGGTCGAAGGTGATCTGGAAGAACGACAGGATACCGATGGTCACGATCACGTCGTGGATCAGCGAAACGATTGCACCCACCGCAAACTTCCACTGAAAGCGGAAAGCCAGGTAGATCAAAATGCCGCCCAACGCCATCAGCATGCCGAGGCCGCCCTGGTCGCGCAGTTCTTCACCGACCTGAGGGCCGACGAATTCGACGCGCTTGACCACCGCAGGGTTGTCGCCACCGACCTTCTGCAAGGCCTCGGCCACCTGGTGACCCAGCTGCGGGTCTTCACCTGGCATACGCACCAGCAAATCGGTAGTCGCACCGAAGCTCTGAACGATCGCCTCGTGATAACCCGATGTAACCAGCTGCTCACGCACTTTGGTGACATCGGCCGGACGCTCGTAGGTCAGCTCGATGAGCGTACCGCCGGTGAAGTCCAGGCCCCAGTTCATGCCCTTGGTGGCGACACTGAACAATGCCAATGCCGTGAGGAGCAATGTGACGCCGAACGCAAAGTTGCGAACGCCCATGAAGTTGATTGTACGTAACATGGCAGCCCCTTAAATCCACAACTTCTTGAAGTCACGACCGCCGAAGATCAGGTTGACCATCGCGCGGGTCACCATGATGGCCGTGAACATCGAGGTAAAGATCCCGAGGGACATGGTCACTGCGAAGCCTTTGACCGGGCCGGTGCCCATGGCAAAGAGAATCCCGCCGACCAACAAGGTTGTCAGGTTGGCGTCGAGAATCGCGGTGAATGCCCGGCCGAAGCCTTCGTTGATTGCCCGCTGCACGGTCATGCCAGCCGCGATCTCTTCACGTATCCGCGAGAAGATCAGTACGTTGGCGTCGACCGCCATACCCATGGTCAACACGATACCGGCGATACCCGGCAGGGTCAGTGTTGCACCCAGCAGAGACATCAAGGCCAGCAGCATCACCATGTTCACCGTCAGCGCGACGGTGGCGATGAGGCCGAAGAAGCGGTAGATGGCCATGATGAACAGCGAGACAAACAGCATGCCCCACAGCGACGCATCGATACCTTTGGTGATGTTGTCGGCACCCAGGCTTGGGCCGATGGTGCGCTCTTCAGCGAAGTACATCGGCGCCGCCAGACCACCGGCACGCAGCAGCAGCGCCAGTTCGGACGATTCGCCCTGGCCGTTCAGGCCAGTGATGCGGAACTGGGCACCCAGCGGCGACTGGATGGTCGCCAGGCTGATGATCTTCTTCTCTTCTTTAAACGTCTGAACCGGTACGTCTTTCTCGACGCCGTTGACCACTTGCTTGGTGTAAGTGGTAACAGGACGTTGCTCGATGAAGATCACCGCCATGCTGCGACCGACGTTGCTGCGAGTCGCACGACTCATCAGCTCGCCACCGTGGCCATCCAGACGGATGTTCACTTCTGGCGTGCCATGCTCGCCGAAGCCAGCCTTGGCGTCAGTCACCTGGTCACCGGTGATGATCAGGCCACGCTCGATCAGCGCCGCAGGACGATTGCCTTCACGGAACTCGAACGACTCGGAAGTGGCTTTCGAAGCGCCAGGCTCAGCTGCCAGACGGAACTCAAGGTTGGCCGTCTTGCCGAGGATACGCTTGGCTTCTGCAGTGTCTTGCACGCCCGGCAGCTCAACCACGATGCGGTTGGCGCCCTGGCGCTGAACGATAGGTTCGGCAACACCCAGCTCGTTGACGCGGTTACGTACCGTGGTCAAGTTCTGCTTGATGGAGTATTCGCGGATTTCCGCCAGCTTGGCCGGGGTCATCGCCAGACGCAGTACCGGTTGGCCATTGAGGTCGGCCGGAACAATGTCGAAATCGTTGAAGTTCTTGCGAATCAGCGCACGCGCCTCTTCACGGGCTGCTTCATCAGTGAAGCCCAGCTGAATGGCACCACCCAGTTGCGGCAGGCTGCGATAGCGCAGACGCTCTTTGCGCAACAGGCTCTTGACGTCGCCTTCGTAGACTTTCAGGCGTGCGTCGAGGGCTTTGTCCATGTCCACTTCCAGCAGGAAGTGCACACCACCGGACAAGTCCAGACCCAGCTTCATCGGGTGCGCGCCAAAGCTGCGCAGCCATTGCGGGGTGGTTTGTGCCAGGTTCAGTGCAACGACGTAGTCATCACCCAATGCCTTGCGCACGACGTCTTTGGCTGGCAGCTGATCTTCAGCCTTGGTCAGACGGATCAGACCGCCCTTGCCGCCCGCAGCCAGGGTGGCCGCCTTGACGTTGATCCCGGATTCCTTGAGCGCGGTGCTCACACGATCCAGATCAGCCTGAGTAACCTGCAGTGCAGTGCTTGCACCGCTGACCTGAATGGCCGGGTCGTCAGGGTATAGATTGGGAGCGGAATAAATCAGACCGATCGCCAGCACCGCCAGGATCAGAATGTATTTCCACAGAGGGTATTTGTTCAGCATCACGCCGCCCGCTTATGACGCGGGGCGCCTTGCGCGCCCCGTCGATTGAGTAGAAGTTGAAACTTAGATCGCTTTGAGCGTGCCTTTTGGCAGCGTGGCGGCGATGGCGCCTTTCTGGAATTTCATTTCGACGGTGTCGGAGACTTCCAGAACGACGAAGTCGTCGGACACTTTGGTGATCTTGCCGGCGATACCACCGGTGGTCACAACTTCGTCACCTTTTTGCAGGCTGCCCAGCAGGTTTTTCTGCTCTTTGGCGCGCTTGGCCTGTGGACGCCAGATCATCAGGTAGAAGATGACCAGGAAACCGACCAGGAAAATCCACTCAAAGCCGCCGCCCATTGGGCCTGCCGCAGGTGCAGCAGCGTCAGCCATGGCATTAGAGATAAAAAAGCTCATTTAGCACTCCAGTTGCAAATGTTGAATCTTGGGGTCAGAAAACTCAGTCCAAAGGCGGAACAGGTAACCCGCGTTTGGCGTAGAAGGCATCGACAAAGGCGGCCAATGTACCCTGTTGAATAGCCTCGCGCAAACCAGCCATAAGCACCTGGTAATGGCGCAAATTGTGGATGGTATTCAACATGCTACCCAGCATTTCGCCGCACTTGTCCAGATGGTGCAGATAAGCACGGGAGAAGTTCTGGCAGGTATAGCAATCGCAGGTCGGATCCAGCGGCGAATCATCATGGCGATGGAACGCGTTACGGATCTTCAGCACGCCTGTATCAATGAACAGATGCCCATTGCGGGCATTACGGGTTGGCATCACGCAATCGAACATGTCCACACCGCGGCGCACACCCTCAACCAGATCTTCCGGTTTGCCAACGCCCATAAGGTAACGAGGTTTGTCAGCCGGCATCTGGCCCGGCAGGTAATCCAGCACCTTGATCATCTCGTGCTTGGGCTCGCCCACCGACAGACCGCCAATGGCCAAGCCATCGAAGCCGATCTTGTCGAGGCCTTCCAGGGAGCGCATGCGCAGATCCTGGTGCATACCGCCCTGAACGATGCCGAACAGCGCCGCCGTGTTGTCGCCATGGGCTTCTTTCGAACGCTTGGCCCAACGCAACGACAGCTCCATCGATACCCGCGCGACGTCTTCGTCAGCCGGGTACGGGGTGCATTCGTCAAAGATCATCACGATGTCCGAACCCAGATCGCGCTGGACCTGCATCGACTCTTCCGGCCCCATGAACACTTTGGCGCCGTCGACCGGAGAGGCGAAGGTCACGCCCTCCTCCTTGATCTTGCGCATTGCGCCCAGGCTGAACACCTGAAAACCGCCGGAATCTGTAAGAATCGGGCCTTTCCACTGCATGAAATCGTGCAGGTCGCCGTGCTTCTTGATCACTTCGGTGCCAGGACGCAGCCACAAGTGGAAGGTGTTACCCAGAATGATTTCCGCGCCCGTGGCGGTGATATCCCGCGGCAGCATGCCCTTGACCGTGCCGTAGGTGCCCACCGGCATGAAGGCCGGGGTCTCGACGGTACCGCGCGGGAAGGTCAAACGACCGCGACGAGCCTTGCCGTCGGTGGCAAGGAGCTCAAAAGACATGCGACTGGTGCGACTCATTCTGTTTCCTCAGGGCCACGTGGTGCGGGATTACGGGTGATAAACATCGCATCACCGTAGCTGAAAAAGCGGTATTCGTTGTCGACGGCGGCTTTATAGGCGGCCATGGTCTCGGGATAACCGGCGAATGCCGAAACCAGCATCAACAGCGTGGATTCGGGCAAATGGAAGTTGGTGACCAGGGCATCGACCACATGAAATGGCCGGCCTGGATAGATAAAGATGTCGGTGTCGCCACTGAACGGCTTGAGCACGCCATCGCGCGCGGCACTTTCCAGGGAACGCACGCTGGTAGTCCCCACGGCCACCACGCGACCACCGCGAGCGCGGCAGGCTTCGACGGCATCGACCACGTCCTGACTGACTTCCAGCCACTCGCTGTGCATGTGGTGATCTTCGATCTTCTCCACGCGCACCGGCTGAAAGGTGCCGGCGCCGACGTGCAAGGTCACGAACGCAGTCTCGATGCCCTTGGCGGCAATCGCCTCCATCAGCGGCTGATCGAAATGCAGCCCCGCCGTCGGCGCCGCTACCGCGCCCAAACGCTCGGCGTACACCGTCTGATAACGCTCCCGGTCCGAGCCTTCATCCGGGCGATCTATATAAGGAGGCAACGGCATGTGCCCGACACGGTCGAGCAGCGGCAACACCTCTTCGGCAAACCCCAGCTCGAACAACGCATCGTGACGCGCCAGCATCTCGGCTTCGCCACCGCCGTCGATCAGGATCTTCGACCCCGGCTTGGGCGACTTGCTGGAACGCACATGCGCCAGCACGCGATGACTGTCGAGCACCCGCTCCACCAGGATTTCCAGCTTGCCGCCGGAAGCCTTCTGGCCAAACAGCCGCGCCGGAATCACCCGGGTATTGTTGAACACCATCAAATCGCCCGGGCGCAAATGCTCGAGCAAATCAGTGAATTGACGGTGTGCCAGGGCGCCGCTGACCCCGTCCAGGGTCAACAGGCGACTACCGCGACGCTCAGCCAAAGGATGGCGAGCAATCAGCGAATCAGGGAGCTCAAAAGTAAAGTCAGCAACGCGCATGATGGGGTTCGTCTAGCAGGGCCGGGAAGTCTAGCGGAAATATCAAAAATTCTCCATGCACCTGATTGACCAACGGTTATCTCATCTCTATACTTCGCCGCCATTGAGCCCTGATGGCGGAATTGGTAGACGCGGCGGATTCAAAATCCGTTTTCGAAAGGAGTGGGAGTTCGAGTCTCCCTCGGGGCACCAAAATTAAGAAAGGTCTTGCTTTGCAAGGCCTTTTTTTTCGCCTGTAGAAAAGTGATCTCGCCCCGCCGCCCCGTAGGAGCTGCCGAAGGCTGCGATCTTTTGATCTTGTCTTTTCGGTGCTGCAGCCCCAAACCGCTCGCTAACGAATCAAGGATTCACACAATGGAATTGCCACTGGAAACCGTTGCCCTTTTCGCCTTCAAGCTGGCTTATGAGACGGAAGGTGAAAGTCCGATTTTGCGGGATGATCCGATCATGAGTGATTATGAGCGGGAGGTGTTTGGGTTGTTGGTGCGACGGGGGGATGTTGAGGGGATTCAGTTTAGGGTGACGCATTGTGTGGGGTTGGCGCTGAACGCTATAGGCGGGGCTGATACGCCGCTGGGGCGGGAGCTGCGACGGTTGTCAGCTGATTTCAGCAGTGCGCGGACAATGGAGCAGCTTAATGCGCCGCTCATCGCACTTAAGGATTACTTGAAAGACATTCAGTGAATGATCGGGTGAGGCAAAGTTTAGTAACCCTTTACACCGACTAGTGCTGGCTAGGGTCTTGGCTAATATGGAAATCTATCTGCCCACTTTTCAATTGCGTCAGCAGACAGCAACGAAAGACCTTTTCGAAATCACAAGGACGTATCAATGAGGCAAATCGCCCTCAACAACAAACCGCTCAGAGGCATTCCCCGCCGCCTTCGCGCTCTGGAAAGCTGGGCCTCCAGTTTTCGCGATGAGTTTCACCCGCGATCCGCGCACATGGAGTGCTACACACATTGGAAGATCCCGGTGCACGCGGCCTTGGTCCAAGGCCCTCAAGCCAGGATCGAAGTTCAGGCCTTCTGCATTCAGCAACTGCTCGAAGCCGCTAGCCACCTGTCCAACGCTGCCAACCACTCACAGGGTTACTACCGGGTCGCTTGTCTGCTGGTGTGGCCATGGGTTCATCAGAGCGAAGTCACCCTCTTCTATGACCGGGACTATTATCTGGGTTTTCTCGGTGAAACCAACGCGCTTAAACCAGAGCGGATCAGTGATATTCTTGCCCTGCACACTCCAGCGCATTTCATCGAGCACGGGCATGACGTAACTCAACCTGACGATGAGGTCGCAATACAGTGGTGGTGTATTGGGGAACCGGCCTGACGTGGAGAAAAGGGAGGACAAATTTTTTCTCTACACTAGAACTGACAGCAGGAAAAAATAAATCAAAAAATAAATCCGTCCGCTGTTTGTGTGATGAACAAACGCCATACCAACTACGTTGAATTTCGACTGTTTGCCAAACTTCGCGAATTCCGAAAGCTGCTAGAACTCAACCCTGTTATAAACGCCTTCAGCTCCCACATTATGACCAAAACCGCACCACTCACCTGCCGTGCGCTTTACAGTGAGCAGATCATTTTTAATGTCGAAGTCGTATACGCAGTCGCCTTCGTCATCTCCGCTCATGACGTATTGAGCCTTGCCATTATCAACCTCTAACACCGTTGAAAACTCACCTATATTGGGACCGTAGTACATCGCCATCAGGCCAACGTAATAACCCTGAAAATCAACTTTGTATTTCTGACCCTGCGGCTTGATAGTCATGGTGCTCCATAACGAAGCCCCGGCATATTGCCAATATTGCCCTTCTGACTTAGCAGACAGTTTCTCTACTGAGTTTTTTATATCGCCACTGAATTTTTCAAGGTTGAAAATCGACTTTTTGTCGCTTGGAAGAATATTCAGCCATGCCCGGGCCTTAAGGTAATTGCCTTCGTGTACATAGGTGAGAGCGACGTTATTGTAGGCCATCGCAACTGCCTCTTCACCCAGCTGACAACTCTCCGACCAGCCGACCTGTCGCTCGTATTGCTCCCGAGCCTTGGCGTATTGCTTAAGCTTGTAATACTTTTCGCCCTCGGCGGAGTATTCACTAATTTTAAGACAGTTAGCCGTCGCCTCCTCCTCAGTAATGTCCGCATGAGCAAAAAGCGGGGTAATAAAAAGCAGTATGATCGCGTCAATTTTTATAAAGCGGCGCGCTGAAGGATAGAAATGCTGAATATCCATATTATTTTTCCTGTTAAAAACTTAAATCCCAAACGACGCAAAGGGTAGCGTTGTCGTGCGGGAGAAACAATTGCATAAAAAGGGGACAGGCCATCTGACCGGAAAAGGGGGCAGTTTTATTTCCATTCACCCTGCTAAACATTTCAAGCCCACACGATTTGAGCAAGTTACTTTTTTTCAAGCAGGTAACACAAACCTTGCTTCAAGCCTATGCAACAACTCGAACGTATTCAAAAAAGGAACATTCAGCTCCTTACAAATATTGGGAATTATGAACTTTCGCTTAGCATCGAGATTTAGCACTTCATGAGTAACGACTGTAGCCCCTGTAGTCATTGCTTTCGCAATCAACCAAGGGTCAGCACCCGCTAAAAACTCTTCCATAGCGCCAACTTTCATCTTATGCGCTTGATCAGCTACAAATCCCGCAACCTGCGTGAATGCCAGTTGCGTATCCTGATCGGTGGTGGAGTGAAAAAAATCAGAATTGTCCTTCGCCCAACCCGCCAGATCGTCATGCCCTTTTGTTAACTCATCCATGACAGGTGCAATGCTGGCTAAAGCCAATGCTTTGTTCTTAAGTAGTAACCACTGCCAAAAGCCAGGACAGATAGCCATCCCGTAGTAACGGTTTTTTGCTTCGATCAGCGTGTTAGCGTCGAGTAAATGATTCATTCCGTAATCTTGTTGGCGAGAGTCCTTAATTTAGCAGGTTGCACGCCGAGCAAATTTCCCGCCTCGCGTAGCAGCATCCGGCCACTCATTGCTTCAGTCAGCACTGCCTTGCTTAGGCGAGGGCTGTTTTTCGCGGTGGCGTTACGGTAATAGTCACCCGCTCCACCTTTATCATCCTGAAAAGCCTTGAGGATCATTCGATAGTAAGCGCTGTACTGTGCTTGGCTTATATAACCCAGATCAAGGGCGCGGCGACCGATAGCTAATTTACTGATGTGAAATCGAGTGGCTAGCGGAGCTAAATTGTCTTCCCAGTTAACATCTGCGTTCCACAAGGCTCGGAATTGGGCTTCGGGAGCCAGAAATTCACCTGCAACTGCATTGCAGAATCGTTCCTCGTCTCGACCATTGGCGGTGTTTCCGTCAGACACTCCACTGCTGCCAATCCAGATGTGGGCCAGCTCGTGAAGCAAGGTGAACAGCCGGGCGGTGGGTGCGTCGGAACTGTTGATAAATACAACAGGGGCGTATGCATTACTGATGGCAAAACCCCGAAACTCGCTAACTTCAAGTTTGCGATGAGTATTTCCTAGCGCAATGCCACTACGCATAACCAAAATTCCAGCCGCTTCTGCAGCCTCGATCAAGGCGCGGCTGTATTTGTCGTAATCCAATCGAGCAACGTCAGGGTTCACGCCGAGGATCCGGCGGATATCGCCCACCACCTCAGCGACTTGAGATCGGCTATTGAAGCGACCGACGAATGCCAGCGGCTGATGCTCCTGGTGTTGCAGATACTCCAGGTACCAGTCCTGCTTACGCATGGAATCCCTGACGGTGTCCAACAGTTCCAGACTGGGGCGTTGAGGAGCTATCCCACCGACAGTCCGAAGATCAGGTAAAGGCAGTTGTTCGACGGGCGGCTGCTGAAGAAATAGGAAGCCGAAAGGGACATGAGCGAGACTCGCCCACTTTTGAGCCTGAAGGAATGTTGGCTTGGTCTCGCCTGCCTCCCATTCCTCTACTCGATCAGGTTTCACTGGTAGCTTTTTAGCAACCTGCTCAGTGGAGAGGCCTGCGCGCTCACGAGACCATGTGAGCAGGCTTGGATTGACTAAGGCGGCTTGGCTCATAGGATTGCAGGCAATTCAGATAGGGCCAGTAAACGTTCGAGAGCATCCTTGGCAGATGCATCCGACTGATGCTGGTTCCAGTTATCTGGCATCGCCTTTCTCCTTGGCTATTAAAGGTCTAGTGGCTGCGTCTACAGATTAGTCGAGAAGCAGAGCTACCGACGGTAAGAGCGCGCGATTATGAGGTAAATTCGCAACGACCCGAAGCGCAAATATGTAACCCGCAGACAGATGGTATTGACCTGTTTCAAGGCGTTTCATGACGCAAGTACATCTCTTTCCAGCCCGCCATCTCTTCATCACCCGAGTATCCGTGGTGACCGGCCACATAGCCCCCAGTGCTTTCGAAGGTTGCAGGCCCTTCAGCATAGAGCCATTATTTTGATATCGTGCCTCCATCGCCTCATCTCATCAAAGAAACCGGCAGTTTCAGGGGCATTGTTAACAAGGAAAAGGATTGAATGCAGCTAATCGGCTTGTTGGTGTTCTTCGCTGCGACAGCGGGGATGTGGATTTTGGTGGTGAGGAACCGTGGCACTGTGAATCTGTGGCTCGCTAACCTGGCGGGTGCCGTGGGTAGTTTTATTGTCGGGATTGCGGTGCTGATTCTGTTCAGCAGATGGTTTGTCCCCGGAGGAAACTCGGCACGGGGCGTTGTATTCATGTTCTATACATTGATGGCGATTTTAGGTGCCTTTGTTGGAACCTGGCTTCTGGTGATCGCCCGGCTCAAGCAGTCTGAATACCCCGTCATCCGTCATTTGATCGCCGGAGCATGCAGTGTGTTGGCGGCACTGACCACGGTGGTGTTGTGGGTGATGATCCTTCCCGCCAAGTGAGTATTTTGATACCCCTCCCATCGCGCTCACGGGTTACCTGAAAAATACTCAGTGAGCGAACGCCTCGACCTGCGCTCTTCTAGACTTAACAGGTAGTCGTAGACAGAATCGAACACGTCGCTTTGGTGCAGATGAATCAAAGGCAGCGTGGCAAGCTGCCTCAATGCCCTATAAAAGGTGCGGCAAAGACCGCACCGGGCCCAACAAGATGCCCGCTCAGGGTGCCCTGGCCAACGGCCTGAAATTGCCACGATACCGTGACGTGGTGTGAGTGCCGCAGCCGACACTTTCGGACGACCGACAACCATCTGGTTTGTCCGTGACCGTGAGGAATGCTGAATGCCTGATGAGATGTTGCACCTGCCAATGGTCAACAGCGTGCTGGAGCGCCACAAGAGCTCTGCTGGCGCACTGTTGCCGATTCTTCATGAGATTCAGGAGGGTATCGGTTACATCCCCGATGCCGCCATCCCCGAGATTGCCCACGCGCTAAACCTGAGTCAGGCCGAGGTTCGCGGGGTGATCAGCTTTTACCATGACTTCCGTACTGCGCCGCCGGCCCGGCATATCCTGCGGCTGTGCCGCGCCGAGTCGTGCAAGAGTCGCGGCGCCGAGCAGCTCGCGGCGCAGTTGCGCGAACGTCTGCAACTGGACGACCACGGCAGTAGCGCCGATGGCAGCATCAGTTTGCGGCCGGTGTATTGCCTCGGCGCCTGCGCCTGTTCACCCGCTCTGGAGCTGGATGGCCGGGTTCATGCGCGGCTGAGTGCCGAGCGTCTGGATGCGCTACTTGATGCTTGCCGGGAGGACGTATGAGCCTCTATCTATCTTGTGATTCGCTGGCCCGTGCCGTAGGTGCCGATGAGGTGGCGTTGGCCCTTGCCAGCCAGGACCTGCAACGCACCAGTTCTCGCGGCCTGTATTGGCTGGAACCATTGCTGGAAGTGGACACTCCGCAAGGCCGTATCGGCTTCGGCCCGCTGACCGTTGCCGATGTGCCATCCGTGCTCGACGCGCTGCACGGTGATCCGTCCTCGCACCCACTGGCCTTGGGCCTGGTGGAAGAACTGCCTTATCTCAAGACTCAACAACGCCTGCTGTTCGCCCGCGCCGGCATTACCCAGCCGTTGTCCCTGGATGATTACCGGGCCCACGGTGGCTTCGAGGGTTTGACCCGGGCCATCGCCGTGGGCGGCGAGCAGACCGCGACGGAAGTGTTCGATTCAGGCCTGCGCGGCCGTGGCGGCGCGGCGTTCCCGGCCGGGATCAAATGGCGCACGGTGCGAGCTACTCAAGCGGCGCAGAAATACATTGTGTGCAACGCCGACGAAGGCGACTCCGGCACCTTTGCCGACCGCATGTTGATGGAAGGCGACCCCTTCCTGCTGATCGAAGGCATGGCCATTGCCGGCATCACTGTCGGCGCCACTTACGGCTACATCTATGTGCGCTCGGAATATCCGGATGCCGTGGCCACACTGCGTGCAGCGCTGAACATTGCTCGGACCGCCGGATACCTGGGAGCCAATGTCGGCGGCAGCGGCCAGGCCTTCGATATGGAAGTGCGCGTCGGTGCCGGCGCTTACATCTGTGGTGAGGAAACTGCGCTGCTGGACTCGCTTGAAGGCAAGCGCGGGATCGTCCGTGCCAAGCCACCGATCCCCGCCTTGAAGGGCCTGTTCGGCCTGCCAACCTTGGTGCACAACGTGCTGACCCTGGCCTCAGTGCCGTTGATTCTGGCCAAGGGTGCGCAGTTCTATCGCGATTACGGCATGGGCCGTTCCCTGGGCACGATGCCCTTCCAGCTGGCGGGCAATATTCGTCACGGCGGTCTGGTGGAACGGGCCTTTGGCCTGACGCTGCGGGAACTGGTGGAAGACTACGGCGGCGGGACCGCCAGTGGCCGGCCGCTGAAGGCCGCTCAAGTCGGTGGTCCCCTCGGCGCCTGGGTGCCACCAAGTCAATTCGACACGCCGCTGGATTACGAAGCCTTCGCCGCCATCGGCGCGATGCTCGGTCACGGTGGTGTGGTGGTGGCTGATGACAGCCTGGACATGGCCCACATGGCGCGTTTCGCCATGCAGTTCTGTGCCGAGGAATCCTGTGGCAAATGCACCCCATGTCGCATCGGCTCGACCCGTGGCGTTGAGGTAATCGACCGTCTGCTGGCCGCGCCTGACCAGAACGGTCGCGATGAACAGGTGATCATCCTCAAGGACCTGTGCGACACCCTGCAATACGGTTCGCTGTGCGCGTTGGGCGGCATGGTTTCCTTTCCGGTCGCCAGCGCCCTCAAGTACTTCCCCGCCGACTTCGGTCTGCAAGCCTCGGAGGCCGACCAATGATCACTCTCTTCGACCCGAAAACCGATATCGATCTTGGCACTCCAGCCCGCGACAGCGACGTGCAGGTGACCCTGAACATCGACGGCCGCAGCATCAGCGTGCCCGAAGGCACCTCGGTGATGCGCGCCGCCGCACTGCTGGGCACCACCATTCCCAAACTGTGTGCCACCGACAGCCTGGAAGCCTTCGGCTCCTGCCGCATGTGCCTGGTGGAGATCGATGGCATGCGCGGCTACCCCGCGTCCTGCACCACGCCGGTCAGCGAAGGCATGAGCGTGCACACCCAGACGCCGAAGCTCGCGACCCTGCGCCGTAACGTCATGGAGCTGTACATCTCCGATCATCCGCTGGACTGCCTGACCTGCTCGGCCAATGGCAACTGCGAGCTGCAAACCGTGGCGGGCCAGGTCGGCCTGCGGGAGGTGCGTTACGGCTATGAAGGCGAGAACCATCTGGCCGATGTGAAGGACACCTCCAACCCGTATTTCGATTACGACCCGAGCAAGTGCATCGTCTGCAACCGCTGCGTGCGTGCCTGCGAAGAAACCCAGGGCACCTTTGCCCTGACCATTACCGGGCGCGGTTTCGAATCCCGGGTCGAGGCCGCAGGGGGCGAGAACTTCCTCGACTCGGAATGCGTGTCCTGTGGTGCTTGTGTGCAAGCCTGCCCGACCGCGACGCTGATGGAAAAAAGCGTGGTCGAACTGGGCCAGCCCGAACGCAGCGTAATCACCACTTGCGCCTATTGCGGCGTGGGCTGTTCGTTCCGCGCCGAGATGAAAGGCGACCAACTGGTGCGCATGGTTCCAGACAAGAACGGCCAGGCCAACCACGGCCACTCCTGCGTCAAAGGGCGCTTCGCGTGGGGCTACGCCACCCACCCGGATCGCATCACCAAACCGATGATCCGCAAAAACATCAACGACCCTTGGCAGGAAGTCAGCTGGGATGAAGCGGTGACCTACGCCGCCAGCGAATTCCGTCGGTTGCAGCAAAAATATGGCCGCGATTCCATTGGTGGCATCACCTCCAGCCGGTGCACCAACGAAGAAACCTATCTGGTGCAAAAACTGGTGCGCGCCGCCTTCGGCAACAATAACGTCGACACCTGCGCGCGGGTCTGCCACTCGCCGACCGGCTATGGCCTGAAACAAACCTTGGGCGAGTCCGCCGGCACCCAGAGTTTCGACTCGGTGATGCAGGCCGACGTGATTCTGGTGATGGGGGCCAACCCCAGCGACGCCCACCCGGTGTTCGCCTCCCAGCTCAAACGCCGCCTGCGTGAAGGCGCGCGGCTGATCGTCATCGACCCACGGCGCATTGATCTGGTGGACTCGGTGCATGCCCGCGCCGAACTGCACCTGGCCCTGCGTCCGGGCACCAACGTTGCCATGCTCAACGCCCTGGCCCACGTCATCGTCACCGAAGGCCTGCTCAATCAGCCCTTCATCGACGCCCGTTGCGAAGGAACGGATTTCGCCCACTGGAGCGAGTTCGTCAGCCGCGCGGAAAACTCGCCGGAAGCCCTTGGCGCCATCTGCGGTGTAGAACCTGCCGACATCCGTGCCGCCGCTCGTCTGTATGCCACCGGCGGCAACGCGGCGATCTACTACGGCCTGGGCGTCACCGAGCACAGCCAGGGCAGCACCGCCGTCATGGGCATCGCCAACCTGGCCATGGCCACCGGCAACATCGGCCGCGAAGGCGTGGGCGTGAACCCGCTGCGTGGGCAGAACAACGTTCAGGGTTCCTGCGACATGGGCTCCTTCCCCCACGAGCTGCCCGGCTACCGACACATCTCCAACGAAGTGGTGCGGGCGCAGTTCGAACAGGCGTGGAACGTCACTCTGCAACCCGACCCGGGCCTGCGCATTCCCAACATGTTCGAGGCGGCCTTGGGAGGTAGCTTCAAGGGCTTGTATTGCCAGGGCGAAGACATTGCCCAGAGCGACCCGAACACCCAGCACGTTACCGCGGCGCTGTCGGCCATGGAATGCGTGGTGGTGCAGGACATCTTCCTCAACGAAACCGCCAAGTTCGCTCACGTGTTCCTGCCGGGCAGCTCGTTCCTGGAAAAAGACGGCACCTTCACCAACGCCGAACGGCGTATCTCCCGGGTGCGCAAGGTCATGGAGCCGCTGGGCGGCAAGGCCGACTGGGAAGGCACGGTGGCCCTGGCCAATGCCCTGGGTTACCCGATGAACTACAAACATCCGTCGGAAATCATGGATGAAATCGCCAGCCTGACGCCGACCTTCACCAACGTCAGCTACACCGAACTGGATCGCCACGGCAGTCTGCAATGGCCGTGCAACGCCGCAGCACCGGACGGCACGCCGACCATGCACATCGAGGAATTCGTGCGCGGCAAGGGGCGCTTCATGCTCACCGGCTACGTGCCCACCGAGGAGAAGGTCAACAATCGCTACCCTCTTCTGCTGACCACCGGGCGCATCCTCAGCCAGTACAACGTCGGCGCCCAGACGCGGCGTACCGACAACGTCGCCTGGCACGACGAAGACCGTCTGGAAATCCACCCGACCGACGCCGAGAGCCGTGGCATCAACGAAGGCGACTGGGTCGGCATCGGCAGCCGCGCCGGCCAGACCGTACTGCGTGCGCGGGTCACCGAACGAGTCGCCCCGGGCGTGGTGTACACCACGTTCCACTTCCCTGAATCGGGGGCCAACGTCATCACCACCGACAACTCCGACTGGGCCACCAACTGTCCGGAGTACAAGGTCACCGCCGTGGAAGTCAGCCGCGTCTACCACCCTTCCGAGTGGCAAAAACGCTATCAGGAATTCAGTGACAACCAACAACGCCTGCTCGACGAACGCCGTCAGGCGCGTGGCACTAAAGCCGAGGTACGCCGATGAGCACTGACAATCTGATCAAAATGGCCAACCAGATCGCCCAGTACTTCGCCAGCCAACCGGACCAGCAACAGGCCGTGCTCGGCGTGCGTAATCATTTGCAGATGTACTGGACGCCCGGCATGCGCAAGGAGTTGCTGGCCTGGCAGACAGCGCATCAGGGGGCAGACTTGCACCCACTGGCGCAAGCGGCGGTCAGTGGGGCGGGCTGGGAGGCTTAGATTCACACGATCTTGAGCCTGACCGAAAAACCTGTGGGAGC
>NZ_AKJK01000114.1 GCF_000282375.1 Pseudomonas sp. GM50 | reverse complement strand
CCCCTTCGCGGGCAAGCCTCGCTCCTACAGGTCTTGCGTAACCTTGTAGGAGCGAGGCTTGCCCGCGAATGAGGCAACTCGGTCTAAGCCTGATCCAACGCCACACCCGCACCAACAAGGCCGGAATACGGCGCCGTCACCAGCCACACCGGGATGCCTTTGAAGTAATCGCTCATGCAACCCTTATCGGCGAAGCACCGGGCGAAACCGCTTTCGATGAAGAAATCGGCAAACCGTGGAATCACGCCGCCAACGATGTACACACCACCCCGTGCACCGGTGGTCAGCACGTTGTTGCCGGCCACGCGACCGAGCCAGCAGCAGAACTGCTCGAGCACTTCCAGGGCAATCGGGTCACCCGCCAGCCCGGCTTTTGTGATCGCCTCAGGCGTGTCGAGCACAGGCGTGTGACCGTCCACCGCGCAGATCGCCCGGTAGACCCGCGGTAAACCACTGCCACTCAATGCCGTTTCAGCGCTGACATGGCCGATCTCGTTGAAGATGTGCTGCCACAGTTGGGTTTCTCGCGGGCTGCTCAGCGGCAGGTCGACGTGACCGCCCTCCCCCGGCAGCGGGGCAAAACGGCCCTCGCCCAGATCGAGCAATGTGCCCACGCCCAGGCCAGTGCCCGGACCGATCACCACCGCCGGCCGCAACGGTTCCGGCGTGCCTTCGCAGACCACCCGAAATTCGCCGGGCTGCAAACGGGTCATGCCCAGCGCCATCGCCGAGAAATCGTTGACCAGCAGCAGTTGATCCACCTGCAAAGTCTTGCAGAAACCCTTGCGACTGAGCCGCCAGTGATTGTTGGTGAACTTGAATTCATCGCCACTCACAGGGCCCGCCACCGACAGGCACACCGAACCGATCGAACCCGGCGCCAGACCGAGCCCGCTCAGGTAGAGCGCAATCGCCTCCTCCGGGCTGGCGTGGTCTGCCGTCGCCAGCACCTGGATAGATTCCAGTTGCTGGTTTTTCCACAACGCGAAACGTGCGTTGGTGCCACCGATGTCACCGACCAAAGCCAGTTTCAATTAAGCGTCTCCAGGGCAGAAGTAAAGGCGCTGGCGCCTTGCTCTGCGGAGCTGAAGGCCATGCGCATGAAACCAAACAGTTCGCGACCGCTGCCGATGTTATTGGCCAACAAGCCCTTGGCCGGCGTGCGCGCTGCAAATTCTTCGGCGTCCACCTTAAGCTCCAAGGTGCCTTTGACGCCATCGACGCGGATGATATCGCCCTCTTGTACCCGCGCCAAAGCGCCGCCCACATAAGCTTCGGGGCTGACATGGATCGCCGCCGGGATTTTCCCCGAGGCACCGGACATGCGCCCGTCGGTGACCAACGCCACTTTGAAGCCGCGATCCTGCAGCACGCCGAGGAACGGCGTCATCTTGTGCAGTTCCGGCATGCCGTTGGAACGCGGGCCCTGGAAGCGCATCACCGCGACAAAATCCTTCTCCAGCAAACCGGCCTTGAACGCATCGGCCAGATCCTGCTGATCCTGGAACACCATCGCCGGTGCTTCGACAATCTGGTTTTCCAGCGCGACTGCCGAGACCTTCATCACGCCACGGCCGAGGTTGCCTTCCATCACCCGCAAGCCACCCTCTGGCGAGAATGCGCGAGCGACCGGACGCAGGATGGTTTCGTCGAGGCTTTCGATCGGGCCTTCGCGCCAGACCAGTTCGCCGTTTTCGAGGAACGGTTCCATGGTGTAGCGGCTCAGGCCGTGGCCCAGCACCGTGTTGACGTTTTCGTGGAGCAGGCCGGCTTCCAGCAGTTCGCGGATCAGGAACGACATGCCGCCCGCCGCCTGGAAGTGGTTGATGTCGGCTTTGCCGTTCGGGTACACGTGGCTCAGGGTTGGCACCACCTCAGAGAGGTCGGCCATGTCCTGCCAGGTCAACTGAATGCCTGCGGCCATGGCGATGGCCGGCATGTGCAGGGTGTGATTGGTCGAACCGCCGGTGGCGTGCAGGGCGACGATGGAGTTGACCAGCGAACGCTCGTCGACGATTTCGCCGATCGGCATGAAGTCGCCGTTCTGCTTGGTCAAGCGGGTGACCTGGTGCGCCGCTTCGCGGGTCAGGGCATCGCGCAACGGGGTGTTCGGGTTGACGAAAGAGGCGCCCGGCAAGTGCAGGCCCATGACTTCCATCAGCAATTGGTTAGTGTTGGCGGTGCCGTAGAAAGTGCAGGTGCCAGGGCTGTGATAGGACTTCATCTCCGATTCCAGCAACTCTTCGCGCGTCGCCTTGCCTTCGGCGTAGCGCTGACGCACATCGGCTTTCTGCTTGTTGGAGATGCCCGACACCATCGGCCCGCCCGGCACGAAAATCGTTGGCAGATGACCGAAACGCAACGCGCCCATCATCAGGCCCGGCACGATCTTGTCGCAGATGCCGAGCATCAACGCGCCGTCGAACATGTTGTGGGACAGCGCCACCGCGGTGGACAACGCGATCACTTCGCGGCTCGGCAGGCTCAGCTCCATGCCCGGCTCGCCCTGGGTCACGCCATCGCACATCGCGGGGGTGCCACCGGCGAACTGGCCGACGGAGCCGATTTCGCGCAGGGCTTTTTTGATTTGTTCCGGGAAGACTTCGTACGGCTGGTGCGCCGAGAGCATGTCGTTATATGACGAAACGATGGCGATGTTGGCGGAGTTCATCATCCGCAGGCTGTGCTTGTCGTCGCTGCCACACCCGGCCACGCCATGGGCGAAGTTGGCGCATTGCAGCTTGCCGCGCATCGGGCCGTCGCTGGCGGCGCCGCGGATCAATGCAAGGTAAGCCTCACGCGTGGCGCGGCTGCGGGCGATAAGCCGTTCGGTGACCTCAAGGACGCGGGGATGCATGTGTAGAACTCCAGGCTAACGGATGTGGCGACCTGATTGTCTATGCTGACCAAGCACCGCTGTGATCGGGGTGACAGACGGTTTTCTTGATCATTCGGACCAGTTGATTCAGGTCACTCGTTGTAGATAAAACAAAATATTGCCACTAAAAAGGCTTGTTTTCTATTTTTTTGCGAATAATCTTGTAATTCCAACAACAAAACGACGGCGGCGCTGTAAATGACTCTTCGAATCGCAATCAATGGTTTTGGCCGTATCGGCCGTAATGTCCTGCGCGCACTGTATACCCAAGGCTATCGTCAGGATCTGCAGATCGTAGCGATCAACGACCTGGGCGACAGCTCGATGAATGCTCACCTGCTCAAGTACGACACCGTTCACGGCACATTCGATGCCGATGTCCAGCACGATCAGGAAAGCCTGACCGTCAACGGCGACCGTATTTCGGTCAGCGCCATTCGCAACCCGGCCGAACTGCCTTGGGCCGCGGAAAAGGTCGACGTCGTGTTCGAATGCACCGGTCTGTTCACCGACCGTGCCAAAGCCGCCGCGCATATTACGGCCGGCGCGCGCAAAGTGATTATCTCGGCCCCGGCCAAAGGCGCCGACGCCACCGTGGTTTATGGGGTTAACCACGACATTCTGCGCCAATCGCACCAGATCATTTCCAACGCCTCGTGCACCACCAACTGCCTGGCCCCGGTGGCCCAGGTGCTGCATCGCGAGCTGGGCATCGAAAGCGGTCTGATGACCACCATCCATGCCTACACCAACGACCAGAACCTGACCGACGTCTATCACACCGACCCGTACCGCGCCCGTTCCGCCACCCAGAACATGATCCCGAGCAAGACCGGCGCCGCTGAAGCGGTCGGCCTGGTGCTGCCGGAACTGGCGGGCAAACTGACCGGCATGGCGGTGCGGGTTCCAGTGATCAACGTGTCGCTGGTGGACCTGACCGTGCAGCTCAAGCGCGAAGCGTCGGCCGATGAAGTCAACGCGATGCTCAAACAAGCCAGCCAGCACTCGAAGATTCTCGGCTACAACACCCTGCCGCTGGTTTCCAGCGACTTCAACCACAACCCGTTGTCGTCGATCTTCGACGCCAACCACACCAAGTCCAGCGGCAAGCTGCTCAAAGTGCTGGCTTGGTACGACAACGAATGGGGCTTCTCCAACCGCATGCTCGATAACTGCCTGGCGCTCTGCAACGCAGAATAAACAGCTCGACACCTGTGTCGACGCCGGTATGTGAAAACGCCGAAAAATGCGTCGTCGCAGGCGCATTCTCGTCTGGAGAAGCAAGCGATGATCGGTATCAGCTTTACGCAAAAAACCCTGGCGGCGCGCAAGCGTATCGCCCTGGTTGCCCACGACCACTGCAAGGTATTTTTGCTGGACTGGGCCGAGCGGCAGAAAGACAAACTCGCACAGCATGAACTGGTCGCCACCGGCACGACGGGGTTGTTGTTACAACAACGCCTCGACTTGCCGGTGGAAAGCATGATCAGCGGTCCGCTGGGCGGCGACCAACAACTGGGCGCGCGAATCGCCGAGCAGCGGGTCGATATGCTGGTGTTCTTCTGGGACCCGTTCGAACCGCAACCCCACGACCCGGACATCAAGGCCCTGCTGCGGGTCGCGGCGGTATGGAACATCCCGGTGGCCTGCAACGAATGCAGCGCCGATTACCTGCTCAGCAGCCCGTTGATGGATCAGGCTCACGAACACCGCATTCCGGATTACGCGACCTATCTGCTGGGTCGTGGGTAAAGCGTCACAAATCAGCACTTGACCATTCGAGCGGATGATAAGCATTATCATTTGCTCGAAATGGATCAGGTCCTCCCGTGAGTCAATCGCGCTTCAATCACGTCTTCATCGCCCAGCGCGTTTCACTGCTGCGCACGCTGGAGCGGATGGTCAACAATCACAGCACCGCCGAAGACCTCTTGCAGGAAACCTACCTGCGCGTCACCCGAGCGCTCAGCGAGCGGGCCATCGATCACCTTGAACCCTTCGTATTCCAGACCGCCCGCAACCTGGCGCTGGACCATTTGCGTGCGCGACGCATCCAGTCCCGCACGATGCTCGACGACGTGCCGCTGGACGTGGTGCAAAGCGTCGCCTCACCCGTCAGTAGCGCCGAAGATGCCGCCCATGCCGAACAGTTGCTCGAACGCTTGAACGTGAGCCTCAGTGAACTCAGCCCTCGTCAGCAGCAGATTTTCATCCTCAGTCGCCTGCACGGGCACAGTTATCTGGAAATTGCCGAGAAGCTTGGCGTGTCGTTGAGCACCGTGCAAAAGGAGCTGAAGCTGATCATGGCGATCTGCATCGGTATCGCGCAGCGGCTAAACGGCGACTGAGGCGGCAGATTTTCACGCGCAGGCTTTGCTACTCTTGCCCCACTTCGAGCTTCACTAAAAAACAGCCGTGCACAGACACTGCCGAGGAAACACCGTGACGGACACCCATCGCTCCCCTCCGCCCTCCCCGGCGCGGGACTCCGCCAGCGCAATGGACCAGGCGCTGGACTGGCTCATCGTGTTGGGCAGTCCGAGCGAAGAACAGACCCGACAATTCCATGACTGGCTCGACGCCGACCCGTTGCATGCCGAGGCGTTTGCCAAGGCACAGGCGATCTGGGACGGCCCGCAGGTTACGCAATGCGCGCAAAACCTGGCCGCGCGGCCGCCAAAAGTGACCGTCCTGTCGCGCCTGCGCCCGCACTGGAGACCGCTGGCCACGGCAGCAGTGCTGATTCTCGGGTTGTTCAGTTTCAGCAATCTGCCGATGCGCCTTCAGGCGGATCATCTGACCGTGATCGGTGAACGCCAGCGCCTGCAGCTGGAGGACGGCTCGAAAGTCCTGCTGAACACCAATTCGGCGTTTTCCAGCACCATCAACGATCAGCAGCGCGTGGCCCGTTTGTATCAGGGCGAGGCGTTTTTCGAAGTGCCGGCCAATCGCGCCGAGCCGTTGGAGATCGACGCCGGGCCGGTCAAGGCCAGCGTGCGCGATACCGCATTTGCCGTGCGCTATCTGGACGGCGTGGCCCAGGTTCGGGTGCAGCGCGGCGATGTCGATTTGCGCGCCACGCGTAACGACGCGCGCGTGCGACTCTCTGCCGGCGAAAGTATCCGCATCGGCCCCAACGGTTTCGACCGTCCGGCCAGGCTCGATGCGGCCACCGATCTGGCCTGGGTCCAGGGCCGACTGGTGTTCGAGAACTGCCCGTTGAGCCAGGTGCTGGCGGAACTGCGGCGCTACTATCCGGGCTGGATCATCAACACCAACGAGCAGTTGGCCGACGTCGCCGTCACCGGTAATTACCGCCTCGACCAGCCACTGGATGTAGTCCGCTCCCTCGCGCACATCACCTCCGCCAGGCTCCAGGAATTCCCGGCACTGGTGATCCTGAACTAAATGAGAATTATTTTTACTCGATAGCCGGAGCTCGTTCGTCTCGTTATAGCCAATGCAATTGATTCGCATCTCGCGATGCCCATCAGCACCTATAAAGATTCGTGCGACACGGAGCGCTATCGATGTCCTCTCGCCTTACCCGCCAGTCCTCTTCACCTTCACGCGTATTATCCCTGTTGACCGCCGCCATCCTGATGGCCGGCAGCGCACCGCTCATGGCCGCCACCGCCGCCGGGCAACCAAGCCGCAACATGGGCGACTACTCGTTCGCGATTGCCCAGCAGCCACTGGTGTCGGCGCTCAATGCGTTTACCGCCGTCACCGGTTGGCAAGTCGGCTTGCCGGCCGAACTGGCTGAAGGCGTGGCCTCGCCGGGAGTGCGGGGTTCGTTGCCACCGGAAAAAGCCCTGGATCGCCTGTTGGTGGGGACCAACCTGAGCTATCGCAAACTGGGCAATAACAACATCGTGCTGGAAAAACGCAGCAACAGCGGTGCCCTCAATCTGCAACAGGTGACCATCAGCGCTACCCGGCAGGAACAGGACGTGGCCAGCGTGCCGAGCACCGTCACCGTCCATACCCGCGAAGAGCTGGACCGCAACAACGTCAATAGCATCAAGGATCTGGTGCGTTACGAGCCCGGCGTTTCGGTAGGGGGTGCCGGTCAGCGCAGCGGCCTCACCGGTTACAACATCCGCGGCATCGACGGTGACCGCGTGTTGACTCAGGTCGATGGGGTGCAAGTGCCCGATGGTTTCTTCAACGGCCCGTATGCCCAGACCAACCGCAACTATGTCGACCCGGAAATCGTCAAGCGTGTGGAAATTCTCCGCGGCCCGGCTTCGGTGCTATACGGCAGCAGCGCCATCGGCGGCGCGGTCAGCTACTACACCCTGGACCCGGACGACATCATCAAACCCGGCAAGGACGTCGGCGCACGCCTGAAGACCGGCTACAGCTCGGCCGATGACAGCTGGCTGACCTCCGGCACCGTGGCCGGCCGCACCGGCGAGTTCGACGGCCTGCTGCACCTGAGCCAGCGCAATGGCCATGAAACAGAGTCCTATGGCGAAACCGGCGGCACCGGCCTGAACCGCTCCAGGGCCAACCCCGAGGACGTGCGCACCACCAACGTGCTGGCCAAACTGGGCTGGAACTACGCCGACGACTCGCGCTTCGGGCTGACTTACGAGCACTACAAGGATGACCGCGACACCAACCAGCTGAGCGCGGTGGGCGGCCCGTTCAACGCGGGACGCGGTTTCGGTTTCTATAAATCGCGTACCGGCAACGACACCATCACCCGTGAGCGGTTCGGTCTGGAGCACAGCTTCGGCCTGGACAGCGCCTTGGCCGATCACATCAAGTGGACGCTGAACTACCAGATCGCCAAGACCGACCAGAGCACCGAAGAAATCTACGCGCCGTCGCGCACGGTGCTGCGTACGCGCGAAACCACCTACAAGGATCGCCAATGGGTGTTCGATGCCCAGGCCGACAAGTCGTTTGCCATTGCCGACACCGATCACCGCGTTACCTATGGCACCACCCTCAAACAGAGCAAAGTCACCGGCCTGCGTACCGGTAGCGGCACTTGCCTGACCGTCGCGGGCGCTTGCCGGGTCATCGGTGCAGCCAGCGCCACCGACACCCTGAAACCGGCCAGTGATTTCCCGGATCCGACCATCAACACCTACAGCCTGTTCGCCCAGGATGAGATCAGCTGGAACAACTGGACCTTCCTGCCCGGCGCACGCTATGACTACACCCAGCTCAAGCCGCACATCACCGATGAGTTCCTGGTCACCGCCGACCAGAGCGGTAACGGCGTGGTCAGCGACGACACCAAGACCTGGCATCGGCTGTCACCCAAATTCGGCACCACCTACAGCTTCAACGACCACTACACCTGGTATGGCCAGTACGCCGAAGGCTTCCGCACTCCGACCGCCAAAGCCTTGTATGGCCGCTTCGAAAACCTGTCTGGCGGCTATCAGGTCGAGCCCAATCCCGACCTGAAACCGGAAAAGAGCAAGAGCTATGAAACCGGCCTGCGCGGCCAGTTCGAAGCGGGCACTTTCGATGTGGCGGTGTTCTACAACAAGTACCGCGACTTCATCGACGAAAACGCCATCACCCCCGGCTACACCGAGACCACATTCCAGAGCAACAACATCAAGCACGCCACCATCAAGGGCCTGGAGCTCAAGGGTCGTCTGAACCTGGACAGCTTCGGTGCGCCGACCGGCCTCTATACCCAAGGCTCGGTGTCCTATCTGTATGGTCGTAACGATGACAGCGGTCAGCCTCTTAACAGCATCAACCCGCTGACCGGTGTGTTCGGTCTGGGTTATGACCAAGACAACTACGGTGGCCTGTTGAGCTGGACCCTGGTCAAACGCAAGACCCGGGTCGACAGCACCAGCTTCAACACTCCGGACGGCACCAGCACCCAGTTCAAGACCCCCGGCTATGGCGTGCTCGACCTGGCGGGTTTCTACAAGGTGACAGACGATCTGACCCTCAACGCTGGCCTGTACAACCTCACCGACAAGAAGTACTGGCAGTGGGATGACGTGCGCGGTTACGACAGCGTCGGCGAAGCGTCGGTGACGCAACCGGCCAACCTTGATCGCCTGACCCAACCGG
This sequence comes from Pseudomonas sp. GM50, assembly GCF_000282375.1. Lineage (GTDB taxonomy): Bacteria > Pseudomonadota > Gammaproteobacteria > Pseudomonadales > Pseudomonadaceae > Aquipseudomonas. The sequence continues at coordinate 3,671 of NZ_AKJK01000114.1, read as the reverse complement.
GTCGCAACTTCGCGGTCAATCTGGTCTGGGATATCTGACCCTGTGTCCTCCCCGTGTTCTTTTCACAGGAGCGCGGGGATTTTTTTTACTGTCCGGCGCCGTCCCGTTCGTCTCGTTACCAAGCGCCTCTTTTTCTCAAGGACTTCTCATGACTTCCCAGGACACTGCTCAACGCCCTGCTCTGCGTTCGCAACGTTTGAACCAGATCACGAACGAGCCACACAGCAAACTCGATGCGTTGGTCAAAGCCCACGCACCGTTCGAAACCCAGGCCAACTTCGCGCGTTTCGTCGTCGCGCAGTACTTGTTCCAGTCAGAACTGGTGTCGCTGTACAACGATGCACAACTGACCGCCATCGTTGCGGACTTGCCTACTCGTTGCCGTGCTGAAGCGGCCAAGGCTGACCTGGCGGATCTGGAGACCGACGTGCCGGAGCCGGTTGCGGGTGCAGTCAACAATCCAGCCAAAGCCGAGGCGCTGGGCTGGTTGTTTGTTTCGGAAGGCTCGAAGCTCGGTGCGGCTTTCCTGATCAAGCGTGCCGTGGGTCTGGGGTTGAGCGAAACCTTTGGCGCTCGCCATCTCGCCGAACCGGCCGGTGGCCGCGCCGAGGGCTGGAAAAGCTTTGTCAGGACGCTCGATGGACTGGCGTTCAGCGCGCAGGAAGAAGCCGAGCTGGATAAAGGCGCCATCGATGCGTTCAACCGCTTTACCGTGCTGCTCGAACAGGCCTACGCCACCACCCCCGAACTCGCCTGAAAATACCGCACCTGTAGGAGCGAGGCTTGCCCGCGAAGAAGGCATCGCGGACTTTCAGACAGACCGCATTATCGTTCTTCGCGGGCAAGTCGGATCGCCGCACCGCTCGCTCCTACAGGTTACAACGCCCTATGACTCACACATCCCTAGCCCGAATCCTCTTCGCCCTGCTGGCCTATATCAGCCTGGGCATAGGCCTGGTCGCCATCGTCATCCCCGGCCTGCCAACCACCGAGTTCATCCTGCTGGCCGCCTGGGCCGCCACCAAGAGTTCGCCACGCCTGAGTGCCTGGCTGGAAAACCATCGGCTGTTCGGGCCGATCCTGTGCAACTGGCGCAACGGCAAAATCATCGCTCGTCGAGCCAAGGTCAGTGCCACCGTCAGCATGCTCCTGTGCGCGGGGTTGATGCTGGTGATGCTTGATCATGGCTGGCCGATCTATCTGGCAATTGCGGGCATGAGTCTGGGCAATCTGTGGTTGTGGTCGCGACCGGAATCGTTGCCGAAAATCTCCTGAATTCTTGTTCTTTTCAGGGCATTTTCCTGCGCAAACGTTTACCTCCTGCCGTTCGTCGGCTTGCGTTCATACAACCTCCGCCCACGCCGATGCGCATTGAATGGCGCTGAATGGATTTGGCGACTCGGGTCGACTTCGGCTCACAGCCAACAGCTCATCCATTCACGAGATCGCCCTATGTTCGACTCTCTCTCCATCCGCCTGAAAATCGTCTTGCTGTCCGGTCTGTGCCTGCTTGGCGTGGTCGTTTTGATCGTCGGCATGAACATCTACCAGACCAATCGGAACGATGAACTGGTCAGCGCCTCCAGCAGCAAGATGCTCACTGCCAGCGTGCAGAACCTGCTCCAGGCCAAGGCAGCCGAGCAAGCGGTGCGGGTGCAGAAGACATTTGGCGAAAGCCTGCTGGTGGCGACTGCCCTGGCCGATCAGATCAAGGACATGCGAGCCATGGCCAGCAAACGCGCCCTTGAGGCCGGCGCCCTGCGTGAAGAGTTGAACCAGAGCCTGAAAACCGCCTTCGAACGCAACAGCAAGGTGCTGGGGATCTGGCTGGCGTTCGAGCCCAACGGGCTTGACGGCAAGGACAGTGAGTTCGCCAACGATGCGGCTCGCCAGTCCAACGAAGCCGGTCGTTTCGCCAGTTACTGGAGCCGTGCCGGCGGCGCCGGGATCAACACGATCATGGTCGAAGACGACATGACCAAAACCACCCTGAGCCTCAGCGGTACGCCTTACAACAGCTGGTACACCTGCCCTCGCGATAGCAAGCGCACCTGCCTGCTGGATCCGTATGCCGATACCGTCGGCGGCAAAGAAATGCTGATGACCACCATTTCCGTACCGCTGCTGGTGGACGGCAAATCCATCGGCGTGGTCGGTGTGGACATCGCCCTCGACGCCCTGCAAGCCGCCGCGGTCGACTCCCAACGTGACCTGTTCAACAGCGCCGGGCACATGCTGATCGTCTCTGGCAGCGGTGTACTGGCCGGCTACAGTGTCGACGCGAGCAAGGTCGGCAAAAGCATCGGCGAGACCCTGGGCGCAGACGGCAAGGACATCCTGCAACTGCTCAGCGGCGGCACGCCGAAGATCCTCGAACAGGGCGACCTGATCCGTGCGGTTTATCCGGTCAGTCCGATCAGCGATTCCAAAGCCTGGGGCGTGGTGATCGACCTGCCGAAACACGTGCTGTTGGCCGACTCGGTGAAGCTGCAGGCGGTGCTCGATGACGCCCAGCAAACTGGCACGATCAAAGCGGTTCTGGTGGCTGTCGCTGCCGGTCTGGCCGGTCTGTTGCTGATCTGGCTCACCGCGTCCGGCGTGACCCGGCCGATCAACAGCGTGGCCGAAATGCTCAAGGCAATTGCCAGCGGCGACGGTGACCTGACCCAACGCCTGCACTACAGCAAGAAGGATGAACTGGGCGAACTGGTCAGCTGGTTCAACCGCTTCCTCGACAAGCTGCAACCGACCATCGCGCAGATCAAGCAAAGCATCACCGACGCCCGTGGCACCGCCGACCAGTCTTCGGAAATCGCCCGTCAGACCAGCGAAGGCATGCAGGTGCAGTTCCGCGAAATCGACCAGGTCGCCACCGCCTCCAACGAAATGAGCGCCACCGCTCACGACGTCGCCAACAGTGCGTCGAGCGCGGCCAATGCCGCCAAAGGTGCAGACCAGTCGGCTCGCGATGGCATGTCGATCATCGAGCGCAGCACCCGTGACATCAATCAACTGGCCGAAGAAGTCAGCAAGGCCGTGACCGAAGTCGAAGCGCTGGCGGTCAACAGCGAGCAGATCGGCTCGGTACTGGAAGTAATCCGCAGCATCGCGGAGCAGACAAACCTGCTGGCGCTCAACGCGGCAATTGAAGCGGCGCGTGCCGGCGAGAGCGGTCGCGGTTTTGCGGTGGTGGCCGATGAAGTCCGCAACCTGGCCAAACGAACCCAGGATTCGGTGGAGGAAATTCGCATCGTCATCGAGCGCATCCAGACCGGCACCCGCGGCGTGGTCGCTACCATGCATTCGAGCCAGACCCAGGCCCACAGCAACGCCGGGCAGATCCAGCAAGCGGTCCAGGCGTTGAGTAAAATCAGTGACGCAGTCACGGTGATCAGCGACATGAACCTGCAAATCGCCAGCGCCGCCGAACAGCAAAGCGCCGTGGCCGAAGAGGTCAATCGCAATGTCTCGGCCATTCGCACCGTCACCGAAACCCTCACCGGCCAAGCCACCGAATCGGCACAGATCAGCAGCCAGCTCAACTCCCTGACGACCCAGCAGATGAAATTGATGGACCAGTTCCGGGTGTAGCTGTTTGCTCCTGTAGGAGCGAGGCTTGCCTGCGAAGGGAGCGCTGCGGTTTTTCAGGCAGACCGCATTATCGTTCTTCG
>NZ_AKJK01000113.1 GCF_000282375.1 Pseudomonas sp. GM50 | reverse complement strand
TGTGGCGAGGGAGTCCCCGCACCGTCTTCGACGCAGCGCTGTCGCGCAGCAAACTGGGGCATCGTAAAGTTGAAGTACGCGCGCGGGGCAAAGGCCGTAACCAGCACTGGTGTGTCAGCACCCGCGAGGGAGAGTGGCCTGCACGGTATCGGCGTGGAGTCGTTGAAGGCATGGCGTAAACCATGACCTCGTATAAGAGAGTGAATCCGCTCGCCACCGTGTACCCCGCGCGCGTCATTCAATCCTGCGAGGAATTGCCATGGCGCGCAAGAACCAAAAGCGATTTGAAATCGTCCATCCTGATTGTTCCGGCATTGATGTGGGCGGCTCAGAGCACTGGGTCGCCGTCGACCCAGAAAAATGCGACGACCCCGTTCGTCAATTCTCGACCTTTACCGATGATTTGATTGCCTTGGCCGACTGGCTCGGTTCAATGGACGTCAAAGTCGTGGCAATGGAGGCGACCGGCGTTTACTGGATTCCCCTTTTCGAAGTGCTCGATGCCCGCGGGTTCGAGGTCTACCTCGTCAACTCGCGCGCTACCCGTCAGACCTCCGGGCGCAAATCCGATGTGCTTGATTGTCAGTGGATTCGCCAGCTCATGACATACGGGTTGCTCAGTGGCGCGTTTCGCCCTGCGGATCAAATCTGCTCATTGCGCTCATTGGTCCGCCAACGGACCAATAAAGTCCGCGATCAGGCCAAGACGATCAATCGTATGCAAAAAGCCCTGACCCAGATGAATATCCAGCTGGCGAACGTCATCAGCGACATTACCGGGGTGACCGGCCTGAAGATTTTACGGGCTATCGTTCAAGGAGAACGGGATCCCGAAAAGCTCGCAGCTTTTCGGGATGGCCGCATCAAAGCCGACCGGGCGACTATCGCGCGAAGCTTGCATGGCAACTGGCGAGCCGAACATCTGCATGCCCTGGATCAGGAATTGGCTTGTCATGATTTCCTGGAAAAGCAGATCGGCGAGTGCGATCAGGCGATCGCTCAAGCGTTGGCTCGACTCCCGGTTCTTGAGGAAAAGGTCGAGGCACCGGGTAAATCGTTACGCAGCCCGCACCGCACAAGCGATGAACAATCGGTCTTGCACCGAGCCTTGAACAAAATAATGGGCGTGGATTTAACGGCGATCCCCACTATCGGAATCGATACGGCACTCGTGTTAGCCAGCGAACTGGGGCCAGATTTATCCAAGTTTCCCAGCGCCCAACACTTTTGCTCCTGGCTTGGTTTGGCACCGCCGACGCGGATATCAGGCGGAAAACCACTTCCAGGTAAAGCACCGAAAATCATAAATCGAGCCGCACAGGCCCTGAAACAGGCCGCAACCAGCGCGCGCCAAGACAAGAGCTTTATCGGTGCCAGCCATCGCGCCAGACTGACGAGAATGGATACCAGCTGCGCGATCAAAGCCACAGCTCACCAATTAGCACGGCTCATTTACGCCATGCTGACCAAAGGTCAACCGTATGTAGAAAAGGGGCTTGAAGCATTTGAGGAGAAGAGCCGTGACCGTCAATTGCGTGCCTTGGAACGAAAGGCGCGCAAGTTGGGGATGCAGTTGGTCAAGGCCGCTTGATTTTTTAAGAGCAAAAACAATGAGTTATTTTTTGTTTGATAAGAGCTTGCTCCCG
>NZ_AKJK01000112.1 GCF_000282375.1 Pseudomonas sp. GM50 | reverse complement strand
GCATAATCTGTAGGAGCTGCCGAAGGCTGCGATCTTTTGATCTTGCTCTTATGTGGCGAGGGGGCTTGCCCCCGTTCGACTGCGCAGCAGTCGCCAAACCAAGCCCCGCGGTGTACCTGAAAAATCCGGAATGCAGGTTTTGGGGCCGCTCCGCAGCCCAACGGGGGCAAGCCCCCTCGCCACAAAAACCACTCGGCTCTAGTCCGAAGCCCGAGCCCGCAACCGCCGCCCAATCACATCCAGCACATCACAGCCATCGCGCAGTGGAATGGCGCAGAGCAAGGCAAAGTCGCTGAGTATCGTCGAATCACACTCGACCGAGCCGCGCATGGACAGGTTTTCGAGCACCTGCGTTACAGCACGAATCCGGTAGCTGGCGACCTCGGTCAAAACATCGAGCGGCGCGTGGGTATCGACGAACAGCGTAGGCATGTCGTTGCAGTTGCTGGTGAGCGCCATGAAGCGGCTTTTGGGGTGGGGAATTGGTTTTTCGTAGGGTGGATCAGGATGAAGTGTTGGCATTTGAGACCTTCCGATGAAAATGGGAGCTGCCAAAAACCTTCCTACAGGCTTGGGTGGCAGCTATACGCGGGGTAGGAATACCGAGCATCGGAAACTCGACCACGCCGAAGCGTGCCCGCGCACAGCCGCCGTAACGGATCTTACGGACGCCCATTGACGGCCGCAAATCAGGTTTCGACGCTTGCGCATTACCGATGCAAATACAGGGTTCCTACACCCCACCACTGAATTTTCAGTGACCATCAAAGGCTATCGGGTGAACTCATTCCGCACCAGTTCATGCAAACCGCTACAACTTGAAGGAAATCTCCGATGGATCTGCCCGGCAATAAACGCGCGAGACTTTGCGGGGGATCGATCAGGAAAGAAGTCAGTAAAGGATGATGTTGATGTAGGGGGATTCGCTAAAAAGCGATCAACTAAATTACCAAGCAGGCAAAAACGCAAACGTGGCGGGAGGTTGCCCTCACGCCACGTTCGTTTGTCAGCCATGCAATGGGTTAATTTGCATTTGTGTCATTCGCAATATCCACAAACGACACAATACCTGTAGGAGCGAGGCTTGCCCGCGAAGAGGCCCGCTCAGGCACCGCAAATTTCCAGGACTAATCCGTCGCTAGGCATCGCCCGAAGCCAGCGCCCGCAACCGCCGCCCAATCACATCCAGCACATCACAGCCATCGCGCAATGGAATGGCACAAAGCAAGGCAAAATCACTGAGGATCGTCGAATCACACTCGACGGAGCCGCGCATGGACAAGTTCTCAAGCACTTGGGTGACAGCACGAATTCGATAGCTGGCAGCGTCATACAAAACATCGAGCGGCGCATGGGTATCGACGAACAGCGTGGGCATGTCGTTGCAGTTGCTGGTGAGTGCCATGAAGCGGCTTTTGGGGTGGGGGATTGGTTTTTCGTAGGGTGGATCAGGGGTAATTGCTGTCATTGTTTAATTCCTAACGTATGGATTGGAGCCGCCAGAAATCACTTCCACGCAATAGGTGGCGGCTGTACGCAGGTGTGGAAGACCAGGACGTTAGGCACCTGGCGCACTCGAAAGCGCCCCGCGCACAGCCACCATAAAACACAGACGATAAAAAACGCCGAACTGGTGGCGCTTGATGCGCCTAACGATAGAAGGGCTTCCACGCCCTGTCACTGAATTTGCAGTGACAACCCGAAGACTATCGATGGAGCGCATCGCGCACCAGTTCATGCAAACCGCTACAACTTGAAGGAAATCTCCGATGGATCTACACAGCAATAAACGCGCGAGACTTTGCGGGGAATCAATCAGGAAAGAAGTCAGGAAAGGATGATGTTGATGTAGGGTAATTCGCCAATGATCACTCCATTAATCAACAAGCAGGCAGAAACGCAAACGTGGCGGGAGGTTGCCCTCACGCCACGTTCATTTGTCAGACACTTAATTGCTTAATCCACAGAACCGCGGGACGCCAACTCTTTCAATTTGAGTTCGGCCAACGGATGCCCGGCCTTCGCCGCCATTTCCCACCAGCGAGCCGCTTCAGCCGGATCCGGCGCCTTGCTCGGCGTACCGGCCAGGCTGATCACGCCAACCTGATAGGCCGCCTTGCCATCCCCCGCCAATGCAGCCAGACGCAGTAGTCGCACACCCTCCTCGCGTGCCCCAAGACCGACACCGCGAAAGGTCAGAATGTGGCCATAGAAGCTCTGGGCGCCGACATCACCCAGGTTCGCCATACGCGCGAACTGGCCCTCGAGCCAACTCCAGCCTCGCGGCTGACGCACAAACCACGACCAGTGGAACAACCGGCGGGCCAGCCAGTAACTGGCCCGCGCCTTGAGTCGTAAAAACACTCAGGCTTCCGCCGACTCGGGGTATTCGTATTCGAACACCCGCACCACTTCCGAGGCATGCCAGGACGCGGCAGCCACGCCATCGGACGGTCCGGAGAAGCGCCCGAGGCGCTCGACACATTCGAAGAAGCCGGTGCGCGGCAAGCGACTCGCGCCCTGGCTGATCACCAGCGAGCTGCGCAACGGCTGCTCCGCTCTGGCATCCAGCGCGGCAAGGTGCTCAAGGGCTGCGGTCAAGGTTTGCATGGCCGGCGTGGGTAGCTGCAAACGCTCCAGCAACGCCCGATAAGTCAAAAGATGGCGCTGACGACGCGCCTGATCCAGCTCCCCCAGCAATCCGTCCCAATGTTGACGACTGATGCGTACGCTCACGATTCATCCCTCCATCCTGGCACCGTCAATTCCCAGGCGAGGCTGCGGCGAATAGCAGCGTCAGGTTGACGCTCACCGCTTTCGATCAAGGCGAGATATGACGGGCTGATGCCTACCGTGCGGGCCAGCGCCTCAATGGCGATGCCCTTCCCTTCGCGCAAATTGCGTAGTTGATCCAGACCCGGAAGAATCTGGTCTGGTGCCGCCGCGGGAGGCACTGTGGCCTCGTGCGATGGTTGTTGCTTGATGCCTGCTGCTTTCAGTAGAGCCTGATACTGAGCCCATGGCAGAACCGCATATTCGGGTTCGCCTTCGCGTGTAATTATCTGAATATCCATGACTACCCCGTAGGACAACGACACTTAGCGAGTCGGCGCTTTTCCCTAGAAGTGTAATCCTAACAGCGGCCAAGGTCGCGGGGGTATGAATATGGATGATCCTGAATCGGTTCAGGTTTTTTTCGGGCCCTGAAGTTGCAGTTGTTCCGGGGTATCGGGCAGGCGTTCGACCACTGCGAGCTTTTCCGGCAGCTGACGCTTGCGCCAGGCCCGAAAGGCGTTGAGTTCGTCATCGAGAACTTTCATCAACCAGGCCAGCACGGCAATGTCGTCGAGCATGCCGAATACCGGGATGAAGTCCGGGATCGCATCCACCGGGCTCAGGAAATACATCAGGCCGGCCACCACCGAGACCAATGCCTTGGGGCTGATGGCCCGGTACTCGCCACGCCAGTAGGCCAGGCAGAGTGCCTGTAACAATCGCAGATCATCTTTGAGTTTACCCAGGCGATTGCCCTGGCTCGCGCCTTTACTGGCAACAGCGAACAGCAGGGTCGGCAAACGACCACGGGCGAGCAGGCGTCCGGCCAGAGGCAGAAAACGAGCGAAATTCCAGGGTGCTTTCATCATTTTCTCCCACTGAAATGTTATCCACACAAATTGTGGATAACCTTGTGAACAGAGCTGCATTTCATCGCTGAAAGCCCCGTTTCATAAGGGCCTGACTCAGATCGGGCGTTTTTTACTCACATAAAAAAACCCAAGATTTCATTGACTTGGCGCCTTAGCCCGTCTAGCTCTGGCGTCCTCACTGGCTATGACTCCAGCGTACCGCATCCGTTCGCCTTGTTTACCTTCGCTGAACGCCAGATGCAACAACGCCCCGCATAAGCGAGGCGTTGTTTTAAGAGCAGACGCTGATTACTTGGTAGCGTCTTGTTTTGCTGGATCCTTGATGGCCAGCAGCTCCAGGTCGAATACCAGCACCGAGTTGGCTGGGATCGCCGGGCTTGGGCTTTGGGCGCCGTAAGCCAGTTCGCTAGGGATGTACAGTTTGTACTTCTCGCCAACGTGCATCAGTTGCAGGCCTTCGACCCAACCCGGAATCACACCGCTGACCGGCAGATCGATCGGGCTGCCGCGCTCGACGGAGCTGTCGAAAACGGTGCCGTTGGTCAGTTTACCGGTGTAGTGAACAGTCACTACGTCGGTCGGCTTGGGCTGAGCGCCATCGGCCTTCTGGACCACTTCGTATTGCAGGCCGGAAGCGGTGGTGGTGACACCGGCTTTCTTACCGTTCTCTTCGAGGAATTTCTTGCCGGCGGCTGCCGACTCTTCGCTCATCTTGGCCAAACGCTCTTCAGCACGCTTTTGCAGTGCTGCGAAGGCTTCAACCAGTTCTTCATCCTTCAGCTTCTGTTCTTTCTTGCCGACGGCATCTTCGATGCCTTGGGCCACGGCTTTGGAATCCAGGTCATCCATGCCTTCCTGAGCCAGGCTTTTGCCCATGTTCAGGCCGATACCGTAGGAAGCTTTTTGCGCCGGGGTTTTCAGCTCTACGCTGGTCTGCGAATCACAACCCGCAAGTACCAGGCCAACCAGGGCCACCGCCGCCGCCAACCGATGCTGTTTCATGCTATTTCCTTGTTCATGCGCCTAAAGGGCAATCGAGTAAAGCCGCGAGCTTATCAGGCCGCCACGACCAATGGCTACCGGCATGAGAGCAGGAAACGCCTGATAAGTTCAGGTGTTTAAACGCATTTCGGCAATAGATGGATGAAGCTTCTGTCATCTGCCTCCCACAGACTCGGGTACCGGTTCCCACAGCCTCTGGCGTAATGGCCTCTTGCCGCACTTCGTCAGCTGAGGCATAAGAGAGCTACAAATTGACAAGGATGTTTATCTTGCGCCTCATATTCCGTTTACTGATGCTGATCGCAGTACTGCTGGGGCTTGGCCTCGCCGTGGTGCTGTACTATGTCGCCAACCCGAAATTGCCTGCCTGGTCACCGGCGCAACAGGTGAATTACCTGGAGCAATGGAGCGCCGCCGACCGCCAGGCTTACTATTTCACGCCCCAGGGTACCCAGGTCAAAGGCTTGCGCTATGACTGGTTCAACGCCCTGGAGTTGCCCTTCTCGCAAAAACGATTCGCCGCACCCGAATACCTCGCACGCTTTGGTTTTCTGATCGACCCGAGCCAGAAAGCCACGCCGAACAACCCTGGTAACCTGCCCGTTGGTTTTGCCCGTCATCAAAACCCCGGCAGCCAGGACGAGTATCTGGACATCACTTGCGCTGCCTGCCATACCGGCGAATTACGCTTCAATGGCCAAGCCGTGCGCATCGACGGCGGCTCGGCCCAGCATGTATTGCCGTCCAGCGTTCCGACCCTGCGTGGCGGCAGCTTCGGCCAGGCACTGGTGGCCAGCCTCGCCTCGACTTACTACAACCCCTGGAAATTCGAACGTTTCGCCCGCAACGTTCTGGGTCAGGACTACGACGCACGTCATCAACAGCTACGCCAGGATTTTAAAGTCTCACTCGATACCTTCTTGAAAGTGGCCTGGAACGACACTCATCGCGGCCTCTACCCCACCGAAGAAGGCCCCGGCCGCACCGACGCCTTCGGACGCATTGCCAACGCCAGCTTCGGCGATGCGATTTCACCCGCCAACTACCGCGTGGCCAATGCTCCGGTGGACTACCCGCAACTGTGGGACATGTGGACCTTCGACTGGGTGCAGTGGAACGGTTCGGCGCAGCAACCGATGGCCCGTAATATCGGCGAAGCCTTGGGTGTGGGCGCCACGCTGAATTTCTTCGACAGCAGCGGGCAACCGCTCAAGGGCGACGATCGTTACCCGTCCAGCGTCCGGGTGCGCGATCTGCACCGGATCGAAGAAACCCTGCAACGACTCAAACCGCCTGCCTGGCCGGAAGCCCTGCTGGGCAACATCGACAAGCCCTTGGCCGCAAAAGGCCGCGAACTATTCGCTGAAAACTGCGCCGGGTGCCACGTACCCCGCGTCTCCCAAAGCGATGGCAGGGCAGTGCAGCATCTGAAATTGCTGCCTGTGGCGTTGATTGGCACAGACGCCGGCGCCGCCAACAACATCGCCGACCATCGCTTCGATTTGACGGCCTTGCAGTGGGATCCGGCAGAGCTTGCGCAACTGGACGTACAACTGCATCCCAAACCCACAGAACCATTGGATATGAGCCAGTTGTCAGTGGCCAAGGGACTCGCTTATGTCACTGCTTTCGTGAGCAAGCAGGCCTACCGCGAAGCCAATGTGACACCCGCGGAGCGCCCGAACCTGGACGGATTCGGCCTGCCGATCGGCGTTCAAGAGTTGCGTAGCTACAAAGCCCGACCTTTGGCGGGCGTCTGGGCCACGCCGCCGTTTCTGCACAACGGTTCGGTACCGAGCCTTTATCAATTGCTCTCGCCACAAAGTGAACGCGCGACCACGTTCTACAAAGGCACCTTCGAATACGACCCTAAACACTTGGGTTATCGCACCGAAGCCTTCACCAACGGTTTTGTGTTCGACACGCGCATTACCGGCAATCACAACAGCGGCCACGAGTTCCGCGCAAGCGAACGCGGTAACGGCGTCATTGGTCGTTTGCTGCAACCGGAGGAACGCTGGGCGCTGCTGGAATACCTGAAAGTATTGGGTGGCCCGATGGAGTCGCAATTGCCAGACCGCCGCCTCAGTCAAAAGGATTGATCCATGCTGATTACTCTCTGGTTGCGCCTGGGTGCCTTCCTCGGCAAAACCCTGCTGTGGTTGTTGGGTCTGGGCCTGCTCGGCTGGGCGCTGATCATGGCCTGGTCCGCCTGGCAGCATCGCGGCCCGGTATCGGCTGAAGAACTGATTCCGGACGGCGAAGCGGCAATGACCCAGGAGATCATCCAGACGGCCGTGCGAATCGTCGATCAACACCGCGAAAATACCCGCTACCTGCGCGATGCCCATGCCAAAGCCCACGGCTGCGTGAAGGCCGAGGTTCAGGTGCTGCCGGATCTGGCGATGGCGTTACGTCAAGGTGTGTTCAGCGAACCCGGCAAAACCTGGCAAGCGACAATGCGGCTGTCCAACGGCAATGCGTATCCACAGTTTGACAGCATCCGCGATGCCCGGGGCATGGCGATCAAACTGTTCGATGTGCCTGGTAAACAGTTGCTGAGTGACCGACAAGGGCGCAGTGAACAGGATTTCGTGATGTTCAACCATCCGAACTTCTTTGTCAGCGATGTCGCCGAGTATCGTCAGAATGTGGCCGCTCAGGCTGACGGCAAAAAGGTCATGGCGTTCTTCCCGGGTTGGGACCCGCGCACCTGGCAGGTTCGCCATCTGTTTATTGCGCTGGCGACGCTCTCCCCTGCCCCGACAAGCCCGACGCAGACCACTTACTTTTCGGTTTCGCCGTACAAGTTTGGTGAGGCCAACGCCAAATTCCGGGTGATGCCGGATCCTGATAGCTGCCCGGCCTACGCGCTGCCCACGCAAAATCAAAACCTGCCGAATTTCCTGCGCAGTGCGCTGAACCAGCAGCTGTCGACCGATCGGGTGCCGGCGTGTTTCGTGCTACAGATCCAGCGTCAGGATGCGGGCAAATACATGCCGATCGAAGACACCAGTATCGAGTGGAACGAAAGCGACGCGCCCTTCGAAACCGTGGCCCGGATCAAACTGCCTGCCCAGGATTTCGACACCCCGGCGCTGAACCTGCAATGCGACAACCAATCGTTCAACCCATGGTTCGGCCTTGAAGCCCATAGGCCGATTGGCGGGATCAACCGGTTACGCAAAGCGGTGTACGAGGCCGTCAGCGACTACCGGCACAGCCGTAACGCCGAACAATAGGCAAGGCAGAACCTGTGGGAGCGGGCTTGCTCGCGAAAGCGGTGTGTCAGGCAACATCAATGTTGACTGTGCCGCCATCTTCGCGAGCAAGCCCGCTCCCACAGGGATTTCACTTAACTGACTGGCATTACCCGAACAGGTCGCGTTTGCAGTGGGAACCAGCACAAAGCCAAATCCCAGACGGCAAAAAGCCCGCATTAAGCGGGCTTTCTGTAGTGATCTGGCGTTCAGCGTTCCAGATACCGAATATGGCGCAGCGGACGGGACTCGAACCCGCGACCCCCGGCGTGACAGGCCGGTATTCTAACCGACTGAACTACCGCTGCGCGTAGCGTTGAAAGTAAGTGGTGGGTGATGACGGGATCGAACCGCCGACATTCTGCTTGTAAGGCAGACGCTCTCCCAGCTGAGCTAATCACCCTTTACCTTCGTTGCGGGGCGCATTGTGCCACAGATTTTCATAAAGTGTTGATTTAATTGATAAAAAATCAAAAAAATCTGAAAACCGGTAAAACGACACACCCTGCAGGAACCTCAGGCAGAAAAAAACCCGCGTTAGCGGGCTTTTCCGTGGTGACCTGGCGTTCAGCGTTCCAGGTTACCGAATATGGCGCAGCGGACGGGACTCGAACCCGCGACCCCCGGCGTGACAGGCCGGTATTCTAACCGACTGAACTACCGCTGCGCGTAACACTAAAGCGAATGGTGGGTGATGACGGGATCGAACCGCCGACATTCTGCTTGTAAGGCAGACGCTCTCCCAGCTGAGCTAATCACCCTTCACTTTCGGTGTGGCGCGCATTCTACGTAGCGACCCAATCTCTGGCAAGCACTTTTTTAATTAATTTTCTCAGGCCTTCCAAAGGCTTAGAGAAGGGTTGGCCTATGGCACACGGAGGACAATAATGCCCCCCTTTGTATAAAGGAGAGACTCACCCCATGTGGTTCAAAAACCTGCTTATCTATCGCCTGACCCAAGATCTGCCTTTTGATGCCGAGGCGTTGGAAACTGCACTGGCCACCAAACTGGCGCGTCCATGTGCAAGCCAGGAGTTGACCACCTACGGTTTCGTCGCGCCATTCGGCAAGGGCGAAGACGCGCCGCTGGTACACATCAGCGGCGACTTCTTGCTGATCGCCGCCCGTAAGGAAGAACGCATTCTGCCGGGCAGTGTCGTGCGTGATGCGGTGAAGGAAAAGGTCGAAGAGATCGAAGCCGAACAAATGCGCAAGGTCTACAAAAAGGAACGCGATCAGATCAAGGATGAGATCATCCAGGCCTTCCTGCCCCGCGCCTTTATCCGTCGCTCGTCGACCTTCGCCGCCATCGCGCCAAAACAGGGCCTGATCCTGGTTAACTCGGCTAGCCCGAAACGTGCCGAAGACCTGCTGTCTACCCTGCGCGAAGTGATCGGCTCGCTGCCAGTGCGTCCGCTGACGGTGAAGATGTCGCCGACCGCCACCATGACCGAGTGGGTCACCACCCAGAAAGCCGCGGATGATTTCTTCGTGCTGGACGAGTGCGAACTGCGCGATACCCACGAAGATGGCGGCATTGTGCGCTGCAAGCGTCAGGACCTGACCAGCGAAGAAATCCAGCTGCACCTGAGCACCGGCAAAGTAGTCACTCAACTGTCGCTGGCCTGGCAGGACAAACTGTCGTTCGTGCTTGACGACAAAATGGTGGTCAAGCGCCTGAAGTTTGAAGACCTGCTGCAGGATCAGGCGGAACAGGACGGTGGCGACGAAGCCCTCGGCCAACTGGACGCCAGCTTTACCCTGATGATGCTGACCTTCGGCGACTTCCTGCCGGCGATGGTTGAAGCGTTGGGTGGCGAAGAGACCCCGCAAGGTATTTAAAGGCGTGTGATGCCTACTGTGGGAGCGAGCCTGCTCGCGATAGCGGAGTTTCAGTCAACATCATTGTTGAATGTCAGCCCCTCATCGCGAGCAGGCTCGCTCCCACATTGGTTTTGTGGTGCTACTTAAACAAGGATCAGGCCATGCGCGCACTGGCTGCATTGAGTCGTTTTGTCGGCAACACCTTCGCTTACTGGGTACTCATTTTCGCCGTCGTGGCGTTTGTGCAACCAACCTGGTTCATCGGCTTGAAAGGCGCCATCGTGCCACTGCTGGGGCTGGTGATGTTCGGCATGGGCCTGACCCTCAAGCTCGAAGATTTCGCCGAAGTCGCTCGCCATCCGTGGCGCGTGGCTTTGGGCGTAGTCGCCCATTTCGTGATCATGCCCGGTGTGGCGTGGTTGCTCTGCCAGGTTTTCCACCTGCCGCCAGAGATCGCTGTCGGGGTGATTCTGGTCGGCTGCTGCCCAAGCGGCACCTCCTCGAACGTGATGACCTGGCTGGCCCGAGGCGATCTGGCGTTGTCGGTGGCCATTGCCGCCGTCACCACCCTCCTCGCTCCGTTGCTGACGCCGGCGCTGATCTGGCTGCTGGCCTCGGCCTGGTTGCCGGTGTCGTTCATGGAGCTGTTCTGGTCGATCCTGCAAGTCGTGCTGCTGCCGATCGTGCTTGGCGTGGTTGCCCAGCGCGTACTCGGTGATCGGGTTCGTCACGCGGTGGATGTATTGCCGCTGGTGTCGGTGGTGAGCATCGTGATCATCGTCACCGCCGTGGTGGCTGCCAGCCAGGCGAAGATTGCCGAATCCGGCCTGCTGATCATGGCCGTGGTGATGTTGCACAACAGCTTCGGCTACTTGTTGGGTTACTTCACCGGGCGCCTGTTCAACCTGCCCCTGGCCCAGCGCAAATCCCTGGCACTGGAAGTCGGCATGCAGAACTCCGGCCTGGGCGCGGCCCTGGCCAGTGCGCACTTCTCGCCGCTGGCGGCGGTGCCAAGTGCGTTATTCAGCGTCTGGCACAACATTTCCGGGGCGCTGCTCTCGACGTATTTCCGTCGTATGAGCGAGAAAGAAGACCGGCAAATCGCCGCTCAGCAGGCGGCGGATTAAGCTGAAAACTTGATCCTCGGGTTAATGATGGGCACTCTATTGCGCAACGCGGGGACGACCTCGCGGCTCGATCGAATCATTAATCCGGGGACGACCCCATCCATCGATGGAGGTCTCTGATGTCCTGGATCATTCTGTTTTTCGCTGGCCTGTTCGAAGTCGGTTGGGCCGTCGGCCTGAAATACACCGACGGTTTCAGCCGCCCTCTTCCTACCGCACTGACCATTGCCGCCATGGCGATCAGCCTTGGCCTGCTGGGCCTTGCCATGAAGGAATTGCCGCTGGGCACGGCCTATGCGATCTGGACTGGCGTGGGTGCGGTGGGCACGGTGATCGCCGGGATCATTTTGTTTGGTGAGTCCATGGCGTTGTTTCGGCTGGCCAGTGTGGCGTTGATCATTGCCGGGTTGGTTGGGCTTAAGGTCAGCGCTTAGGCCTCTACCGTCTTCGCGGGCAAGCCTCGCTCCTACAGGTTGAGAACACACCACCCCCTGTAGGAGTGAGGCTTGCCCGCGAAGAGGCCCGCCCGATCAACGACTACCTGACGGCCCCACGCAATTCCCCCACCAACCCTTGCAATGTCGCCGGCTCAGCCACTTCAACGGCCACCGCCGGCCCCGCCACCAGGGTCACCCGCGACCACAACCGACGAAACATTCCCTTGTTCGGATCACGGCTGAAGAAACTCCCCCACAACCCCTGCAACGCCAGCGGAATCACCGGCACCGGCGTTTCTTCGAGAATCCGCGTCAGCCCGCCCTTGAACTCGTTGATCTCGCCATCGGCGGTCAACTTGCCTTCAGGGAAAATGCACACCAACTCGCCGTCCTTCAGATACTGGGCGATACGGGTGAAGGCTTTTTCGTAAATCTGTATGTCTTCCTGACGTCCGGCAATCGGAATCGTCCCCGCCGTGCGGAAGATGAAGTTCAGCACCGGCAGATTGTAGATTTTGTAATACATCACAAAGCGAATCGGCCGACGCACCGCACCGCCAATCAGCAAGGCGTCGACGAACGACACATGGTTGCAAACCAGCAATGCCGCGCCTTCATCGGGAATCAGCTCCAGGTTGCGATGTTCGACGCGATACATGGAATGGCCGAGCAGCCAGATCATGAAGCGCATGCTGAACTCGGGGACGATTTTGAAGATGTAGGCGTTGACGCCGATGTTCAGCAGCGACACCACCAGGAACAGCTGCGGGATCGACAGCTTGGCAATGCTCAGCAAGACGATCGACACAATCGCCGACACCACCATGAACAGGGCGTTAAGAATGTTGTTGGCGGCGATCACCCGTGCCCGCTCATTCTCGGCGGTGCGCGACTGGATCAGCGCATACAGCGGCACGATGTAGAAACCGCCGAAGACTCCAAGCCCGAGGATGTCGATCAACACCAGCCAGGTGTGACCGAACCCCAGCACCTCGATCCAGCCGTGGCCGGTAACGCTGTCCGGAATTCCGCCGGAATGCCACCACAGCAACAGGCCAAACACCGTCAGACCGAATGAGCCGAACGGCACCAGGCCAATCTCGACTTTGCGCCCGGACAATTTCTCGCAGAGCATCGAGCCCAATGCGATACCGACCGAGAACACGGTAAGAATCAGCGTCACGACGGTCTCGTCGCCGTGCATCCATTCCTTGGCGTACGCCGGGATCTGCGTCAGATAAATCGCCCCGACAAACCAGAACCATGAGTTGCCGACGATCGAACGCGATACCGCGGGGGTTTGTCCGAGACCCAGTTTCAAGGTGGCCCAGGACTGACTGAAGATATTCCAGTTCAAACGCATTTCCGGCGATGCCGCTGCGGCCCGGGGAATGCTGCGGCTGGCCAGGTAACCGAGCACCGCGATACCGATGATCGCCGTGGACACCACCGGCGCGTAGTTGCTGGCGGACATCATGATCCCGGCGCCAATGGTCCCGGCGAGAATCGCCAGGAAGGTGCCCATTTCCACCAGGCCGTTGCCACCCACCAGTTCTTCTTCGCGCAAGGCCTGCGGCAGGATCGAGTACTTCACCGGCCCGAACAGCGCCGAGTGGGTGCCCATGGCAAACAGCGCCAGCAGCATCAGCGACAGGTGATCGAACATGAAACCGACTGCACCCACCGTCATGATGACGATTTCCCCGAGCTTGATCAGACGGATCAGTGCGTCCTTGGCGAACTTTTCCCCGAATTGCCCGGCCAGGGCCGAGAACAGGAAAAACGGCAAGATAAACAGCAACGCACACAAGTTGACCCAGATCGAACGGTCACCCTCGATGGTCAGCTTGTACAAAATGGCGAGGATCAGCGACTGCTTGAAGATGTTGTCGTTGAAGGCCCCAAGGGACTGCGTGACAAAAAACGGCAGGAAGCGCCGAGTGCGAAGCAAGGTGAACTGCGAGGGGTGACTCATCTTCCATGTGTCCCTGATTTTGGGTAGCTGATTTTGGGTAGCGAGTGGCATGAATACTGTTTTGGAGTGGAACGTCGATCCAGGCCACAGATTACCCAATCTTTGCCGGTTATTTCTTTAATCCTGCAATGCACGGCGAAACAAACAACTCACCCCGCCATGCGCCCTGCACCGTGCGTTTGGCGACAATCAGCCACATCACCGCCAGCAACGCCACCAGCACACAGCCAAAGACACTGAAAAACGTCAGGTGCAACGTGCTCGCGAGTTTCAACGTCGCCAAAGAATAGACGCCCAACGGAAAGGTGAAGCCCCACCAGCCGAGATTGAACGGGATACCGGCGCGCAAGTAACGGACAGTGATCAACAGCGCCATCAGCATCCACCAGAACCCGAAACCCCACAGCGTGATGCCGGCCACCAAGCCAAGCCCCGCGGCGATCTCTCCGATGCCCGGCAAACCGTTGGCGGCGAAGATTGCTGGCGCATCAGCCCCCAACAGCAACATGCCCAGCGCACCGGTACCAATCGGCCCAAGGGCCAGCCAGCTTGAGGCGGCCATGTTTTCGTGGGGCAATTTATGCAACGCCATGCGCAGCAACAGAATGGTCAGAATGCTGAACGCCACCGGCAGGGAAAAGGCCCAGAGCACGTAGCTGGTCACCAACACCACCAGTTGTGAATGAGCATCGGCCAGGTGCGGCGCCAGCAAACCGCCACTGACAGCCGCCACTTCCGCCGCCACCACCGGCAACAGCCAGACGGCGGTCATCTGGTCGATGCTGTGTTCCTGGCGGGTAAACATCATGTAGGGAATCAATACGCCGCAGGCCAGCGACATCGCCACATCCAGCCACCACAGTACTTCGGCGAGATGAATCACGCCGTTACCCCAGCGCGGCAGACCGAACAACAGAAAGCCGTTGATGATGGTCGCAAGGCCCATGGGAATGGTGCCGAAAAACATCGAAACCGTGGAGTGCCCGAAAATCCGTCGCGCCTCGTCGAAGAACATGATCCAACGCGCGGCATACATGGCCGTGAACAGAACAAACAGAACAATATTGAACAGCCACAGGCCTTCGGCAAACGCATGCAGGCCGGGATTCGACACCGGCAATTGCGCGAGCGCCAGCGCCAATACCCCGGTGCCCATGGTCGCGGCGAACCAGTTGGGGGTGAATTGGCGAATGGCCTCTCGAGGGTGCTGCAAATGACTGAGCGGTTTGATACCGGGTTTAACGCTATGGGTGCAGGTCATGGTGAACTCCTGTCCTCTGGTGAGGTGGAGCTCATGATAGATCCGAATCGAATATCGATATAACGGGTAATATCTCTAACTGTTATCTGTTTTACAGATATAGCATCAGACGCTGTCTTCGGTCTCGGCGCCAAGGCCAACAGTCATCGAACATCGACGCCACAGACTTCGACAGTCTGCACACGCATCAACCCGACCAGCGCACCAAGCGACAGAATGATCAGCACTGCGCCATAACCATCGGTGGTTGCCACCAAGCCAAAGGTCCGCGTCAGACTGCCGGCCAGTAACGACGGCAAACAGAAAGCCAGGTAACTGAGTACATAAAACGCCGACATCAGCCCCGCCCGCTCATGAGGCAAGGCCAGCGGCACAATGCTTCGCAAGGCACCCAGGAAACCCGCTCCAAAACCGCCGCCCGCCACCAGGGTGCCGAAGAAAAACAACGGCAGGCTGGCGCTGTGTACCGCCAGCAGAATCAGCGCAACGCCCGCAGGCAGCAGGCTCGCGCCCAACAGCAAGACTTTGTCGGCCGGCCGATTGCGCAAGGTGTAGATCATCAAGGCGCCGGTCACCGTCAACACGGCCACCGTTGCCCCGCCAATCAGATTCGAGGTGGACCCGGTGGCGGTCCGCACCAGAGACGGCGCCAAAGAAGCGAAAAAACCACCGAGCGCCCACACCGCCAAATCTATCGGCAGCACTCGCCACAGCATCCGCCGCGCCTGAATCGGCACATGCAGGGTCGGGCGCAGTGAGGCCCAGGCACCCGATTGCCGTGTGACGCTTTCCGGCAGGCGCCAGACGTACAGCGCTTGCATCACAAACAGCGCGAACAACACCCAATAGGTCAATTGCAGCGGCAGCGGCGCAAACTCGGCCAATAAACCGCAACCCATGGCCCCCATCGCCATGCCCAGCAACGGCGCGACGCTGTTGACCATCGGCCCTTGCTGACGGTCGGTATCCAGCAGCGCCGCACTCAAAACGGCGGTGGCCATGCCCGTGGCAAAACCCTGCAGGACCCGCGCACTGATCAGCCAAGCGACACTGTCGGCGCTGATAAACAGCAACATCGCCAGCATGTTCAGCAATACGGCGGTAAAAATCACCGGTTTGCGCCCCAGATAATCCGAAAGCGAACCGACCGTGAGCAACGCTGCCAGCAAGCTGAGGGCGTAGACGCCGAAAATCAGGGTCAGGGTCGCTGCCGAGAACTGCAGGTGTTCTTGATACAAGTGATACAACGGTGTCGGCGCGGTGGAAGCGGCGAGAAAACTGAGTAAGGTGATCGCCAGAAACCACAGGCTGGAACGGTTTGACGTGAGACGGGACATGGGCACACTCCGCAAAAGCTAACTTTTTGCTTTTGCGGAGTGTGCTACCGGCTAACGCTTAAAGCAAATTCTTTGTGTTAAGGTCCGCCGTATGGCTATTAAAGAAGGTTTACGTCCTGGTGGCCGCAGCGCCAGGGTGCAAGAGTCGATTCATTCGGCAGTCCGCACGCTCCTCGAAGAACAGGATCGCGCGAGCGTGACGGTGCCGCAAATTGCTGCACGGGCCGGAGTGACGCCGTCGACCATTTACCGACGCTGGGGCGATCTGTCAGCGCTGCTGGCCGATGTCGCCCTCGCCCGCATGCGCCCCGACAGCGAACCGGCCAACACCGGCAGCCTGCGCGGTGACGTGCTGGCCTGGGCGGAGCAGTATCTGGACGAGATGAGTTCCGAGCCCGGGCGCAACATGATGCGCGATGTGCAATCCAGCGCCACGCCGGGCTATTGCGTGACGATCATTGGCGGGCAGTTGCAGACAATTCTGGATCGCTATCCCGAGCAGCCGAAGCCGAGTGCCGATCGACTGATCAATATGGTGGTGGCGCCGACGGTGTTTCGCATCCTGTTTGCGACGCAGTCGCTGGAGGTTGAAGAGTTGCATCGGTTGATTGATATTGCGTTGAATCAGTAACCGCCATCGCGAGCAGGCTCGCTCCCACAGTTGATCTCAGTGGACACATAAATTGTGACCGACTTAGATCCAATGTGGGAGCGAGCCTGCTCGCGATGAAGGCCGCACAGACACCAAAGATCTGACGGCCTCCCAACCTGCGACACCCCGCCACGCCACGACCTTGGTCGACACTGACTAACTCAAGCGGTCATGCGAGACTGTCCTGACCGGGCGCAGTCCCGGAGGTCTTTTGTCTGGAGTTCCCATGTCGCTGTCCATCGGGCTGATTGCCGCCGTCGCCCTTGCCTATATGGCCATCCTGTTCGCTATCGCCTTCTACGGTGACCGGCGCAGCGCGCCGTTGCCGCCACGGGTGCGTGCCTGGGTGTACAGCCTGTCGCTGGCCGTTTATTGCACCAGCTGGACATTCTTTGGTGCCGTGGGCCAGGCGGCCGAACAACTCTGGTCATTCCTGCCGATCTACCTCGGGCCGATCCTGCTGCTGGTGTGCGCGCCGTGGGTCCTGCAAAAAATGGTGATGATCAGCAAGCAGGAAAACATCACCTCCATCGCCGACTTCATCGCCGCCCGCTACGGCAAATCCCAGTCGCTGGCGGTCGTGGTGGCGCTGATCTGCCTGGTCGGCGTATTGCCCTACATCGCCTTGCAGCTCAAGGGCATCGTGCTGGGCGTGAACCTGTTGATCGGTGCCGGCGCTGACGCCATGGGCACGCGCGCGCAGGACACGGCGCTGATCGTGTCGTTGGTGCTGGCGCTGTTCACCATCGTTTTCGGTACCCGCAACCTCGACGCCACGGAACACCACCGCGGCATGGTGCTGGCGATTGCCTTTGAATCACTGGTCAAGCTGTTCGCATTTCTCGCGGTCGGCGCGTTTGTGACCTACGGCCTGTATGACGGTTTCGACGACCTGTTCGACCAGGCCATGCTCGCCCCGCGCCTCGAAGCGTACTGGAAAGAAACCATCAACTGGCCGTCCATGGTGGTGCAAACCGGCGTGGCGATGATGGCAATCATCTGCCTGCCCCGGCAGTTCCATGTGACCGTAGTGGAAAACATCGATCCTCAGGATCTGCGTTTGGCCAAGTGGGTGTTCCCGGTCTATCTGGCGCTGGCGGCGCTGTTTGTCGTGCCGATCGCGCTGGCCGGTCAGATGTTGTTGCCCAGTTCGGTGCTGCCGGACTCATTCGTCATCAGCCTGCCCCTGGCCCAATCTCACCCTGCCTTGGCAATGCTGGCGTTTATCGGCGGTGCTTCGGCGGCGACCGGTATGGTGATCGTGGCCAGCGTCGCGCTGTCGACCATGCTTTCCAACGACATGTTGCTGCCCTGGTTGCTGCGGCGTAATAACGCCGAGCGGCCGTTCGAAGTGTTCCGTCAGTGGATGCTTTCGGTGCGACGGGTGAGCATCGTGGTCATTCTGCTGCTGGCCTACGTCAGTTATCGACTGCTGGGCTCCACCGCGAGCCTGGCGACCATCGGCCAGATCGCCTTCGCCGCCGTGACCCAACTGGCCCCGGCCATGCTCGGCGCGCTGTATTGGAAACAGGCCAACCGTCGAGGGGTGTTCGCGGGGCTAGCCGCTGGGACGTTCCTCTGGTTCTACACCCTGGTGTTGCCGATCGCCGCCAAAAGTCTCGGCTTGCCCCTGAGCAGTTTTCCGGGGCTGGCATGGCTGCAAGGCAACCCGTTGAACCTGCCGATCACACCGCTGACGCAAGGCGTGGTGCTGTCCCTGGCGGGCAACTTCACCCTGTTCGCCTGGGTTTCGGTGCTGTCGCGCACGCGGGTTTCGGAGCACTGGCAGGCCGGCCGCTTCATCGGCCAGGAAATCAGCGCCCGCCCGAGCGCCCGTTCGATGCTGGCGGTACAGATCAACGACTTGCAGCAACTGGCCGCCCGTTTTGTCGGCGAAGAGCGGGCTCGTCAGAGTTTCCTCCGTTTCGCCTACCGTCAGGGCAAAGGCTTCAACCCGAACCAGAACGCGGACGGTGAATGGATCGCCCATACCGAACGCTTGCTGGCCGGTGTACTCGGCGCATCTTCGACCCGGGCGGTGGTAAAAGCAGCCATTGAAGGTCGGGAAATGCAACTCGAGGATGTCGTGCGGATCGCCGACGAAACCTCGGAAGTGCTGCAGTTCAACCGCGCCCTGCTGCAAGGCGCCATCGAGAACATCACCCAGGGCATCAGCGTGGTCGACCAGTCGCTGAAACTGGTGGCCTGGAACCGGCGCTACCTTGAGTTGTTCAACTACCCCGACGGATTGATCAGCGTTGGCCGGCCGATTGCCGACATCATTCGCTACAACGCTGAGCGCGGTCTGTGCGGGCCCGGCGAGGCGCAAGTACACGTCGCCCGTCGCTTGCACTGGATGCGTCAGGGCCGCGCCCATACCTCCGAGCGGCTGTTCCCCAATGGTCGAGTGATCGAGCTGATCGGTAACCCGATGCCCGGCGGCGGTTTCGTCATGAGCTTCACCGACATCACCGCGTTCCGCGAGGCCGAGCAGGCGCTGACCGAAGCGAACGAAGGCCTCGAGCAACGGGTCACCGAACGGACCCACGAGCTGTCGCAACTCAACGTTGCCCTGACCGAAGCCAAGGGCACCGCCGAATCGGCCAACCAGTCGAAAACCCGTTTCCTGGCTGCCGTCAGCCATGACTTGATGCAACCGCTGAATGCTGCGCGACTGTTCTCTGCCGCGCTCTCCCATCAGGAGGAAAACCTATCCAGTGAAGCCCGGAAACTGGTTCATCACCTGGACAGTTCACTGCGCTCGGCCGAGGACCTGATCAGCGACCTGCTGGACATTTCTCGCCTGGAAAACGGCAAGATAAACCCTGATCGCAAGCCCTTCGCGCTCAATGAGTTGTTCCATACGCTAGGCGCCGAGTTCAAGGCACTGGCTCAGGAACAGGGGCTGAAATTCCGCGTCAGGGGCAGCGAGCTGCGGGTCGACAGCGACATCAAACTGCTGCGACGGATCTTGCAGAACTTCCTGACCAATGCTTTCCGCTATGCCAAAGGGCCGGTGCTGCTGGGCGTTCGGCGGCGCAACGGCGAGCTGTGCCTGGAGGTTTGGGACCGTGGACCGGGTATTCCGGAAGATAAACTGCAGGTGATTTTCGAAGAGTTCAAACGCCTCGACAGCCACCAGACCCGGGCCGAGAAAGGCCTGGGCTTGGGCCTGGCGATTGCCGATGGGTTGTGTCGTGTGCTGGGCCATACCTTGCGCGTGCGTTCCTGGCCGGGTCGCGGCAGCGTGTTCAGTGTCAGCGTACCGCTGGCTCGGGTACAAACCACAACGCCGGCCAAAGTGGCCGAACTCAATGGCCATTTGCTCAGCGGCGCGCAGGTGCTGTGTATCGATAACGAAGACAGCATTTTGATCGGCATGAATAGTTTGCTCACACGCTGGGGTTGCCAGGTCTGGACCGCGCGCAACCGTGAGGAGTGCGCGACGCTGCTCGGCGACGGGGTGCGTCCGCAATTGGCGCTGGTGGATTATCACCTGGACGATGGCGAGACCGGAACCGAGTTGATGGCGTGGTTGCGCACGCAACTGGGCGAGCCGGTGCCGGGGGTGGTGATCAGTGCAGATGGACGGCCGGAGACGGTGGCCCAGGTGCATGCGGCGGGCCTGGATTACCTGGCCAAACCGGTGAAACCGGCGGCGTTGCGGGCGTTGTTGAGTCGGCATTTGCCGTTGTAGTGCGGCAGATCTGAACCCTGTAGTGGGGCGATTGACGCCTTCGCGAGCAAGCCCGCTCCCACAGTGGATTGGTGTTGTTGCACAAATAGAGTGAACACCACAAACCCTGTGGGAGCGGGCTTGCTCGCGAAGCTTTTCGGCTACTCCGGCAACTCGGCCAAGCCATCGACATCGGTCATCGCCCGCTCCAGCAGGTCCGCCGGCAAGCTCTTGCTGGCCCGCGCCCCGAGCAACTTGAGCTGTTCGCTGCGACTGACCAGGTTGCCACGGCCTTCTGTCAGCTTGTTGCGTGCGTTGCTGTAAGCCTTGTCCAGTTGCTGCAAGCGATTGCCGACCTCGTCCAAATCCTGAATGAACAACACGAATTTGTCGTACAGCCAACCGGCGCGCTCGGCGATTTCCCGGGCATTCTGGCTCTGGCGCTCCTGCTTCCACAGACTGTCGATGACCCGCAAGGTGGCCAGTAGCGTGGTCGGGCTGACAATCACGATATTGCGGTCGAATGCCTCCTGAAACAGCGTCGGCTCAGCCTGCAACGCCGCGGAAAATGCCGCTTCGATCGGGACGAAAAGCAGCACGAAATCCAGGCTGTGCAAGCCGTCGAGCCGCTTGTAGTCCTTGCCGGCCAGGCCTTTGACGTGATTGCGCAGGGACAGCACGTGCTGCTTGATGGCGATCTGGCCAATGGCATCGTCCTCGGCCGCCACATATTGCTGATAGGCCGTGAGGCTGACCTTGGAATCGACCACGACCTGCTTGTCGCCGGGCAGGTAAATAATCACATCCGGCTGGAAACGCTCACCGTCCGGTCCCTTGAGATTGACCTGGGTCTGGTACTCACGCCCCTTCTCCAGCCCCGCATGCTCAAGCACCCGCTCGAGAATCAGTTCGCCCCAGTTGCCTTGGGTTTTCTGCCCTTTCAAGGCCCGCGTCAGGTTGGTGGCTTCGTCGCTCAGGCGCAGGTTCAGTTGTTGCAGCCGTTCCAGCTCCTTGGCCAGGGAAAAGCGCTCGCGGGCTTCAGCCTGATAGCTTTCCTCGACGCGTTTTTCGAACGACTGGATACGTTCCTTCAACGGATCAAGCAACTGGCCCAAACGCTGTTGACTGGTTTCGGCAAAACGCTGCTCACGTTCGTCGAAGATCTTGCCCGCCAGCTCGGCGAATTGCGCGCGCAGCTCGTCCCGCGAGCCTTGCAGGTCGTTGAGGCGCTGCTGATGGCTTTCCTGCTGCTCGCGCAGCTCGGCGTTAAGGGAAGCGGCCTGAGCGTCGAGGCGACGCAACTCAGCCTCTTTGCCGGCGCGTTCGATGTTCCAGGCGTGGGCCGCGTCGCGGGCGTCGTCGCGTTCGATCTGCAGCAGTTCGACTTCACGGCGCACGGCGGCCAGATCGGCCTGTTTGGCGGCGTTGGCTTGGCTCAGATCAGCGATTTCATCACGGCAGGTGTCAAGCTGAGCATTCAAGCCGTCCTGCGTCAGTTGGGCGATGGCGAGGCGCTCTTCCAGCAGCGCCAGTTCGGCCTGCCCCGCACTCGCTCGACGCTGAAGTTGCCAGGCCAGCACCAGTAACGGCAGCCCAGCGCCCGCCAGCCCCAGCAATGCGCTGGTCAAGTCCATCGCCATAGCCACTCCTGCCGATTAGATAAAGCGTGAAGGTTAACCAAGGCGTCAGGTCTTGGACAGCTCAGTCTTCGGTCAGGCCCAGTTCCTGTTGCGCGCGTCGGTCGCCCGCACGCGCGGCCTGACGCAACAGCTCCTGGCCAATGCGGCGATCCAGGGCATTACCGCATTCGCGGCACATCAACTGGCCGAGACGGCTTTGCGCGGCCACCACGCCTTCACGGGCAGGCTGCTTGAGCAAGCGTCCGGCGAAGTGTTTGACGTTGGAGTTTTCACCCAGGCGCGGGCTGTCCAGCAGCCACTCGGCCACGCGCATCGAAAAACGCTTGGGTGGGGTAACACTGGGAGGGGTTGGGGTAGCAGAGACTGATACTGAGCGAAACTTCATAAAGCACTGTGGGGCAGATCGGAAGGCGCGCCACTCTACTCTTTTTTTCGCACAGGTAAAGTCGAAAAAAGCCTGCACGCCCGTCCTAGAGCAAGCGCTTGGGACAATCCACAGAAGCTGTGGATAACTCAGTGGACAACCGCCTTTGAACTCGCGCAAAGCCGTGTGGGATGGGGCTCGCAGTCAAACTGACGATTTTTTCACCAGTAAAAAAAAGCGATGTTTTTCATTGACTTAAATTTTCATTACAGGCACCCACTCCCATTGAGGCGAGGATGACAGTGGGATGACAGTTCGCGCAACTTATGTGCACAAGTACCTGCGAGGCGGTTATATCGATGCGCTTTTTCGGCGCGTTTTTAGGTAAGGTCTGGGGATAAACCCAAGGCAACCCGCGCTACAGATTGATCCTGGCTTGATCGTCCTCTCGGATCAACGGTCGGGTTCTGGGCTATTACGGGGCGCAGGGTCTGCCGGTGGCTCTTCCAATCGCTCAGCCGGGACTGGTCGGCAGGCACTCCAACGATCTTTTTTTGCAAACAGACTTCCCTTCGGTAATTCAATCCGTTAGTATCCGCGGCGTTAGTACCAAGCTGAAAGTCAATTCTGGTCGAACAAATCCCCCCGGTCAGCCTTCTCCAAGAGAAGCCTCCACCGACAAAGCGGGATCGGCCACCTCGATGGTTTCCAGGTAAATCTACGCCAACACAGCCTTTGAATCGAAAGCAAAGGGTGTTGCGAAGCTCACTTACTCTGACCGAACCAGCCTGCAAATTGATCAGGATCTTCACCCCGGGCCCAGAACCTTTGCCCTTGATGTGTTGCCTGCCCTCCTAAGTACCTACCTGCCAGCCCAAGCGCGCCAATTTATCAGCGCTTCAAACTGGCTGCTTTGTTCCAGTCGGGTTCTTCGTTCGACCAATGGTGGTCGTCGTCACTGGAACGTTTTAACTTTGCACGGTTCTTATCCGTGTCGCTTGTAGGAACACCAAATATGTCTACTCAAATCCACACTCAGGATGCCATCCGCACCCTAACCAACGCTTTTGCTCCAATGAACTGCCTGATCATGGCTGCTCGCAAAGGCTGCTTCAGCTTCACTCTGGTCAACGAACACGGCATCGCTCGTCACAGCGAACGCCTGTACCCGGATCAATACTCCAGCGCAGAACCGCTGCAGGCTGTGATCGAGCGTACTCGCCAGGCACTGGTTGCCTGAGACGCCAGAAAGGCTGAAAACCTCAAAAGGCCCTGCTGAAAAGCGGGGCTTTTTATTGCCCGATATTTCTCATTTCGTGACCTACGGCTAAGCACCAACCGATATAACGGTTATAACTCGAAGCCGGAAATATTTTAAAAACAGTCCTTTACAGCGAAATAATGACACTACACTTCAACTCAAGCGGCTTGGTCCGCTTCCGGCGAGCCTGAATCGATCCACTGCTGCCAAGCCCCCCTTCAGGTGTCGCCGACCCACTTCATGTTTCGAGGGTTTTATGGGTATCGCTGCCAGCGAACTGTGTCGTTATGTGATCCGTCCGACATTGATCTACCTCGGACGCCATAGCGCAACTGCCGAATCCCTGCTGCTGGGCATTGCCGCCAGTCAGTCAGCCCTTGGGTCAGCCTTGCATGACCGCCGTGGACACGGCCTGTACCGAATCGCCGAGCCTCGCCACCAAGCCCTGTGGGATCACTATTTGGCCCTGGACCCGGATCGGGCGAGCCTGGTCCGCGGCCTGGCCAGCCAACATGCTTTTCTAAGCGGGCCGCACCTGGAATTGACCGTCAACCTGCGTTACGCCACTGCCATCGCCTGGCTGCTGATAGAAGAACAGAACACTCCCCTCCCCGCCTCCGATGACCTGTTGGGAATGGCCCGAATCTGGCGCCAGACTTTCCAGCCCCAAGGCCGTCTGCGCGATTTCACCTACGCCTGGCAAACCTGTGTTTCATCGTTGAATCAGGTCGCCTGCTAACCCACCCGTTTCCGAAGATCGCACAACTTGTCGCGATTTTGGTCGGATTGTCCTACAAAACCGCTCTAAATCAAGCGATACAGGCTATAGCGCCCGGACGAAAATGTTGGTAATTTTCGCCCCGGTGATCACCAGGAGTTCTAATAATGAAAAAAGTAATGCTCAAAACCACCCTTAGCCTCGCCGTTGCCATGGCATCCACCCACATCTTCGCAAGTGGCTTTGCCCTTAACGAACAAAGCATCAGCGGGATGGGGACAGGTTTTGCCGGGCGATCTTCATCTGCCGACGACGCATCTACAGTTTTTGGTAACCCTGCCGGCATGTCTCGCCTCAAGCGCGAACAAGTGACCGGTGGTGTTGCATTTATCGACGCGCACGCTGATATCAGTGATGCAAGCTCCAGTCCGAATAGCGGCACCAACAAAGGTGACATGGTCCCTTTCATGGGCGTGCCCATGGGCTACTACGTAAAGCCAATCGATGACCACTGGGCATTCGGTTTCGGCGTCTACGCTCCATTCGGCCTGGTGACCGACTACGAGAACGGCTTCGCCGGCAAATACTTCGGCAGCAAGAGCGAAGTAAAAATCGTCACCCTGCAGCCAACCGTCAGCTACGCCTTCAACGACAAGGTGTCGATCGGTTTCGGTCCGACCATCAACCGCATTGACGGCACCCTGGAATCGAACCTGTCGCTGAACCCGCGCGCAGCGGACGGTAACGTCAAGATCAAGGGTGACGACACCGCGCTGGGTTACAACATCGGTATCCTGGTTCAAGCCACCGACAGCACTCGCGTCGGCCTGACCTACCACTCGAAAGTGAAGTACAAGCTCGAGGGTGACACCAAGGTCAATTACAGCCTCCTGGGTGCCCTTGGTCAGAACCCGAACCAGAAGTACGACGCGTCGCTGGACATCACCACGCCTGAGTCGGTCGACTTCTCGGTTACTCACCAACTGGACGACAAATGGACTCTCTACGCAGGCAGCACCTGGACTCGCTGGAGCCGCCTGAAAGAAATCTCCGTTGAGAACAGCGGCGTTCCTGCGGCCCTGAACGGCCGGTTTGGCACCATCACTGAAGAACAGAACTGGCATGACACCTGGGCTCACGCCATCGGCGCTTCGTACCAGTTGAACAAGCAATGGGTCCTGCGTACCGGCCTGTCCGTTGACCAGGCACCGACCAATAACGAAAACCGTTCCCCACGCATTCCGACTGGCGATCGCAAGATTTTCAGCCTTGGCGCTGGCTGGAGCCCGACCGACGACCTGACCATCGATGTAGCGTACTCGTACCTGCGCGAAGAGTCGGTCAAGATCAACAACAGCAACGGCCGCCAAACCTATAACGCCAAGTATGAAAACTGGGCGAACGGTTTCGGTGTAGGCGCGACCTACCGCTTCTGATGATTCTCGGCGAGCTTGACTCCCTGCTCGCGTGAATTGAAAAAGCCCCGCACTCTTGTACAGAGGCGGGGCTTTTTAGTGCGCGTCGATCAGAGTTTCGAAGCGAGAGCTTGCTCCACCGCCTCGATGAACTCGGGATTGTCAGGCTTGGTCAGACTGGAGAAATTGGCGATCACCTTGCCTTGGCGATCGACCACGTACTTGTAGAAATTCCACTTCGGCGAACTGCTTTGTTCAGCGAGAACCTTGAACAAATGCGTTGCATCATCGCCGCGGACTTTCTGTGGCTCGGTCATGGTGAAGGTGACGCCGTAGTTCACGTAACAAACCTTGGCAGTCTCTGCGCCATCTTTAGACTCTTGTTTGAAATCATTGGATGGAACACCCACCACCTCAAGCCCTTGATCCTTGTAACGCTGATACAGCGCCTCAAGGCCTTTGAACTGCGGGGCGAAGCCACAGAAGCTCGCGGTATTGACCACCACCAGCGGCTTGCCGGCAAAGCGCTGGCACAGATCGATGGATTCCTTGGCACGCAGCTTGGGCAATGAGCCTTGTAACAACTCCGGGCATTCTGCCGCCTGGACCAACCCGGTAAAAACCGTCAGCAACGCGGGAACTGCAAGCCAGCGCATCAGCATGTCGGTGCATCCTTGAACAATCGTCAGAAAACGAAATTACTCGCCTTCGTCGCTCGCTAGCAAGCACCCATGCCCAACTGCATCAACGCCAGGCCACCCTGATGCCAGCCCCACCACGCCAGGGCCAGCAGCAGTACGCCGATGGCGATTACAGCCATCCGCGGCCAGAGACTGTTCATGCTGCACTCATCCGGGTTTGCAGACGCGCCACCGGCTGCTCGCGCACCGGCCAGTTCAGGGCTGCGGCCACCAGACTCAAGAGAATCGCCACCTGCCAGATCAAGTCGTAACTCCCGGTTCGGTCATACACCACCCCACCCAACCAACCGCCGAGGAACGAGCCGAGCTGGTGAAAGAGGAAAACGATCCCACCGAGCATGGACAAATTTCGTACACCGAACAAGGTCGCCACCGTGCCGTTGGTCAAGGGCACCGTCGACAACCAGAGAAACCCCATGGCCATGCCGAACAAATAAGCCGTGACCTGAGTGACCGGCGCCCAGAGGAACAGCACAATCACCACCGCCCGTAACAGATACAGACCGGTGAGCAGGCGCGGTTTGGACATCCGCCCGCCGAGCCAGCCAGCGGTGTAGGTGCCGAAGATATTGAACAGCCCGATCAGCGCCAGCACCGTGGTGCCGACGGAGGCTGGCAAGTGTTGGTCCACCAGATAGGCCGGCAAGTGCACGCCGATGAACACCACCTGAAAACCGCAGACAAAAAAGCCGAACGCCAACAGCCAGAATCCTGAATGGGAACAAGCTTCGCGTAGCGCTTCAGAGAGGGTTTGCTCGTGTCCGAGCACCGGCAGCGGCTTGTCCTTAAGCATGCTCACCAGCGGCACGATCAACGCCACCACCAGGCCCAACACCAGCAATGCCGCAGACCAGCCAAGCCAGCCGATCAGCCCCAGCGTGCCGGGCAACATGGCGAATTGACCGAAAGAACCGGCGGCGCTGGCGATACCCATGCCCATGCTGCGTTTTTCCGGTGGCACGGCACGGCCGACCACACCGAGGATCACCGAGAACGAGGTGCCCGACAGGCCGATGCCGATCAACAGGCCGGCACTCAAGGACAAGGTCACCGCCGAATCGGACAACCCCATGAACACCAGGCCCAGGGCGTACAGAACACCACCGATCAACACCACCTTCGCAGCGCCAAAGCGGTCGGCCAGTGCGCCGGTGAATGGCTGCGCCAGGCCCCAGATCAGGTTCTGCAAAGCAATGGCGAAGGCAAACACTTCGCGGCCCCAGCCGAACTCGGCACTCATGGGCGCCAGAAACAGCCCGAAGCCGTGTCGCACCCCCAGGGACAACGCCAGAATCAGCGCACTCCCCAACAGAACCCAACCACATGTACGCCACATTGATGTCATTGTTGTTCTCCGGTAGCGGGTATATACCCGCTTAAGATCGAACAAACTGGCCTCAAGCCAGTTCGTCCAGCAGTTTCAGCAAAGTTTCACGCTTCTCGGCGCCCAGACGGTCGATCAACCGCTGCTGCGCCGCTTCCCAGGCCGGCAAGGCCGCTGCGAGACGTTCGCGCCCTGTCTCAGTGAGCTGGACGATGCGATTGCGCATGTCCTCGCCTTCGATCAGCGTCACCAGACCTTCACCCTCCAGCACCCGCAGATTGCGCCCCAAGGTGCTGCGATCCAGGCCCATGGCCTCGGCCAGCGTCGAGATGCTTGGCTGATCCAGACGCTGCAGATTGCACAGCAGAGAATACTGGGCAACGTTGATCCCGAAGCCGTCGAGAGCGCCGTCGTAGTGCCTGCTGACGCCACGAGCGGCGCGACGCAGGTTGGTGCACAAACATTGAGAAGGAAGCATAGTGCGTGTATATACCCGCGGTTAAATGAAAGCAAATTATTCGACACATATTACCTGTAGGAGCGAGGCTTGCCCGCGAAGGCGGTGTGTCAGTCGATATCAATGTTGACTGTGCCGCCGCCTTCGCGGGCAAGCCTCGCTCCTACAGGGGCTCAGAGCAGTGCGAGCCCCACCAGCACCGCCACCTCCAGCAATTCCAGCAACGCCCCTGCCGTATCGCCCGTTGTCCCGCCCAATCGTCGCACCATCACTTGGCGCAACCAGACAAACACCGCTGCCGCCAGTGCAAGCGCCCATACACCGCTGAGGCCTGCGATCAGCACACAGGCCACCGCACTGATCGCCAACACCTGCTGACCGGCCAAACGCGGCAGATGATCGGCCAGCGCCTGCCCCAATCCACCGGGACGCACGTAAGACGTGGTGAGAAATAACCCCAGCAACGCGCTACGGCTAATCAATGGAACGATGATCAGGATCACGCTGTGCTGCTGCTCGATCAACGCCAGCAACGCGGCGAACTTGAGCAGCAACACCAGCACCAGCGTCACCACGGCGATCGGCCCGCTACGCGGGTCTTTCATGATGGTCAGGGTGCGCTCACGGTCGCCGTACCCCCCGAGCCACGCATCGGCGCTATCGGCCAGGCCATCCAGGTGCAACGCGCCGCTGAGCACGACCCAAACACTCAGCAGCAGTACGGCGTGAAGCAATAATGGCGCGCCCAGCAATAGCCAGTTCAGCCCCCACAGAATCACGCCAAACAGCAAACCGACCAGCGGATAAAACAGCAGCGACCGGCCCAGTTCCTCGGGCGTCGGCATGCCTGGCAGGCGAATCGGCAGGCTGCTCAAAAATTGCAGGGCGATCCAGAACGGCAACATGGTCAGGTCGCTTCCCTTAACAAGACGCCGGGTTCGACCGACAACGAGAACAACGCGCCATGGCCAACTTCAACGTTGAGTAACTGCTCACGCGGCAATCCGCGCGCTTGAGCCAGCAACAAACGCATGACGCCGCCATGGCTGATCAGCAAGATTCGCTCACCTGCATAGGCCGTGTGCAGCCGTTCGATGGCCGCCAACACCCGCGCTGAAAAGTCCGTAACCGGCTCACCCTCGGGCGGCGTGAACGAATAAGGATCGGCCCAGAACAGGCCCAACGCCTCGGCACTGGTTTCCATCAGCGCCGCCGCGCTCTGCCCTTCCCAGGCGCCGAAGTGCAGCTCTTGCAGATCCTTATCCAGCTGCACCGGCAACCCCAACTGCGCCCCCAGCTCTTGCGCAAAGCGCGCACAACGCTGCAACGGCGAACTGACCAGTCGATCCCAGGGCCCCTGCTCGATCACCGCAGCGCGCATTTGCTCCCAGCCCTTGCCGGTCAGCGCATCGTCGAGGCTGCCGCGCAAACCGCCGCCGAGTTCGGTTTCGCCATGGCGCAACAGGTCCAGGCGCAAGGTCATGCCGGGCGATCCGCCACCGCGGCTTCGGCGAACGTCGCCATTTGCCCGTGCAGGTCGCAGGCCAGACGCAACAATGGCACGGCCAATGCCGCGCCACTGCCCTCGCCCAACCGCAGACCGAGGTCCAGCAACGGTTCGGCGTTCAGGGTTTCGAGCACATGGCGATGACCCGGCTCGGCGCCGCGATGACCGAACAGCAACCACTCACGGCAGGCCGGATTCAAACGCACCGCCACCAACGCAGCGACACTGCAAATAAACCCGTCGACCAACACCGCGACGCCTTCCTGAGCACAGGCCAGGTACGCGCCGACCAGCGCAGCAATTTCAAAACCGCCGAGGTTGAACAAGGTCTGCAGCGCATCGCTACGTTGAGCGCCATGCAACGCCAAGGCACGTTCAATGACTTGGGCTTTATGGCTGACACCCGCCGCGTTCAATCCGGTTCCCGGTCCGGCCAGATGCACCACCGGACAGTCGAGCAACACACAAGCCAACGCGCTGGCCGCAGTGGTGTTGCCGATGCCCATTTCACCACCGATGAACAACTGCGCGCCGGCTCCGATGGCGCGCTGCACACTGTCGCGGCCGGCCTGCAAGGCGAGTTCACCCTGGGCCTGAGTCATCGCCGGCCCCTGGACGAAATTCGCCGTGCCCGGGCCGATGTTCAGGTGACGCACACCCGGCAGATTCAACGACGGCGTGACGGTGCCGAGATCGACCACTTCCAGGGAAGCCCCCAACTGCCGCGCCAACACGCTGATCGCCGCGCCGCCGCTGACAAAGTTGAGCAGCATCTGCCCGGTGACTTCCTGAGGAAACGCCGACACTCCTTCAGCAACCACACCATGGTCACCGGCAAAAATCGCAATCCACAGCTGATCCAGCGTCGGCTTGACCTGCCCCTGCAACCCGGCCAGTTGCACCGCCACCGATTCGAGCTGGCCGAGCGAGCCGGCAGGCTTGGTCAGTTGCTGTTGACGCGCCTGCGCCTGTTCCACCGCTTGCGCGTCGATGGGCTTGCACGGGTTCAGCCACCAGGAGTGAGTCATAACGCAGTTCCTTTCAAAGTCAGGGGCAGGCCGGCAACGGTCAGGACGACTCGCTGACAGCGCTCGGCCAAGGCTTGATGCAGCCAACCGGCTTCATCGACATAGCGGCGAGTCAATTCGCCCAGCGGTACGACACCCATCCCGGTCTCGTTGCTGACAAAAATGATTTCACCCGGCAATGACGCCAGGCAGTCCAGCAGGGCTTCGCGCTCGGCCGACAAGCGCTCGGCATCGTCGAGCATCAGCAGATTGGTCAGCCACAGCGTCAGGCAATCCACCAGCAAGCAACGATCGGCACTGGCGCTTTCGCGCAGCACGCGGGCCAGTTCCAGCGGTTCTTCGATCAACGCCCACTCGGCCGGACGGCGGGCGCGGTGATGGGCCACCCGTTCGTTCATTTCGCCGTCTTGAGATTGGCTGGTGGCGATGTAGGTGGCTATATAAGTGACCTGGAGCTGACTGTCTGTCGCCAGTTTTTCAGCCAGGCGGCTTTTGCCGGATCGAGCGCCGCCGAGGATCAGTTGCAGCATGGTTTATTCCTTAAAATGTGCGGTGCCGGGGCGGGCCTCTTCGCGGGCAAGCCTCGCTCCTACGGATGAGCGTCGAATCGTAATAATGTGAACGATACAAAACCTGTAGGAGCGAGGCTTGCCCGCGAAGGCGCCCTCAAAACCACCTCAAAAACCACAGAGCTCACGCAGCAACGAAGTATCCAAATGCTTCTCCACCAAATCCGCCAATCGCTCGATATCGCGCTCGCGCAAGGCGTGGTAATCCACTTCCTGCACATCCTGCAAACCGGCCCAGCGCAACAGCGCACTGCACGCCGCCGGTGACTCGAACAGGCCATGCAGGTACGTGCCGAAAATCTGCCCATCGGCACTTTGCGCGCCATCGCAGCGACCATCGTCGAGCTGCACGGCGGCGTTTTCCAAGGCCGGCCCGGTGGTCACGCCGGCATGAATTTCATAGCCACTGACCTGCGCATTTTCCAGTGCCAAGCGCCCACGCACATTGCGCAACTGCTTCTCTTCTTCGAGCTGCGTTTCGAACGCCAGCAAGCCCAAACCGGCACTGGAACCCGGCGCGCCTTCAAGGCCCAGCGGGTCGTGCACCTGCTCGCCGAGCATTTGCAGACCGCCGCAGATCCCCAGCACTTTTCCGCCATAGCGCAAGTGCCGCGAGATAGCCGTGCCCCAACCATTGGCCCGCAAGTACGCGAGGTCACTGCGCACGCTTTTCGAGCCCGGAAGAATGATCAGGTCGGCTGGCGGAATCGCCTGGCCGGGGCCGATGAATTGCAGGTCCACTTGCGGATGCAGGCGCAGCGGATCGAAATCGGTGTGATTGCTGATACGCGGCAGTACTGGCACCACCACTTTCAATACTTGATCGGCCTTGTCGGTCTGACGCTGATCGAGACCGTCCTCGGCCTCAAGATGCAGGTCCATCACATACGGCAAAACGCCGATCACCGGTTTGCCGGTGCGCTCCTCCAGCCAATCGAGGCCTGGTTGCAGCAAGGCGATGTCGCCGCGAAAACGGTTGATGATGAAGCCTTTGACCCTTGCCTGCTCGCTGGGCGACAGCAGCTCCAGCGTACCGACCAAATGCGCGAAAACTCCACCGCGATTGATGTCGGCAATCAGTACGACCGGGCAGTCCACCGCCTCGGCAAACCCCATATTGGCGATGTCGCCGGCGCGCAGGTTGATCTCTGCCGGCGAACCCGCCCCTTCGACCATCACCACCGGATACGCTGCGCTCAGCCGTTTATGAGAGGCCAGCACCGCTTGCATGGCGATGGCTTTGTAGTCGTGATAGGCGACGGCATTCATGGTGGTAACCGCGCGACCATGAATGATCACTTGGGCGCCGGTATCGCTATTGGGTTTGAGCAGGACCGGGTTCATGTCGGTGTGCGGTTCGAGGTTGGCGGCCTGGGCCTGCACCGCTTGAGCACGGCCAATCTCGCCACCGTCAGCAGTCACCGCGCTATTGAGAGCCATGTTCTGCGGCTTGAACGGCACGACACTCACACCCTGGCGCATCACCCAGCGACACAGCGCCGTCACCAGCGTGCTTTTGCCGGCGTCCGATGTCGTGCCCTGCACCATCAAAGTCGCGCCCTGCACCTTCAATGTAGTCATTGCGCTTCCTTAACGTAAGCTTCAAGCGCTTGCTCGAGACGCAGCCAATCCGCCTCATCCGCCGGCAAGCCAAACCGCACGCTGCTGTTGTGGGTGAACAACCGCAGCAGAATGCCCCGCCGGGCCATGAATTCATGCAGCGCTTCGGCGCACTCGGTGATCAGCCATTGGAACAATGCGCAGCCGCCCTGAGGTTTGAAACCGTACTGCTCAAGCAGCAACGCCAGACGCTCGCCGGCCTCGTCAGTACGAATGCGCTGTCGAGTATGCCCGTCCGTATCCGTCAGACACGCCTGACCCAGCACTCGGGTCGGACCGCTGACCGCCCAAGGCCCGACCTGTTCGGCCAGCAGCTTTAGCAACTTGCGCTCGGCCAGCACAAACCCCAGTCGCACACCGGCCAGGCCGAAGAATTTGCCGAAGGAGCGCAATACGATCAAGCCGATCTGATTGGCGAACGGCGCCAGACTCAAATGCGGGGTGTTGTCCATGAACGCCTCGTCCACCACCAGCCAGCCACCGCGCTGGGCCAGCCGCGAATGCCAGTCCAGCAGACGAGCCGGAGTCAGGCTCAACCCCGTGGGATTGTTCGGATTGACCACCACCAGCACATCGAGGCTGTCGAGAAAGAAATCGACTTCCGACTCCAGCACTTCACGCACGATGTAACCATTGCGACGCCAGGCTTCGGCGTGTTCGGCGTAACACGGCGACAGCACGCCAACCTTGCCGGCCCGACGCAAACGCGGCAACAACTGGATCGCCATTTGCGACCCGGCCACCGGCAGCACTTGAGCCGCACCGTAATAGTCGCAGGCAGCCTGCTCCAGTCCGTCATCGGTTTCCGGCAACCGCGCCCAGGCCCGTAGCGGGATGTCCGGGACCGGGAATGGCCAGGGCGCGAGGCCACTGGACAGGTCGAGCCAATCGGCTTCGGCAATGCCGTATTCAAGCGCCGCCTTGCGCAAGCGGCCACCGTGTTCAAGCATAGAATTCAGCCCCCACGCAGAGAATCAGCAGCCATAACCATACCCCGCGCTGGACCAATTGCCAGCCACGGTCGATGGAATCGGCATCCGCCGGCACGCCTTCGCCCAACTGCGGACGCTGATGCAGTTCACCGTGATAGATCGCCGCCCCGCCCAACTCGACACCCAGCGCGCCGGCACCGGCGGCCATCACCGGCCCGGCATTCGGGCTGTCCCAGGTCGGACCCTGGGTACGCCAGCACTTCAGCGCCAGTCGGGTTTTGCCCAGCAGAGCGTAGGTCAACGCCACCAGGCGTGCGGGAATGTAATTGAGAACATCATCGATCTTCGCCGCGGCCCAACCGAAACGTTCGAAGCGATCGTTGCGATAACCCCACATCGCATCGAGGGTGTTGCTCAGGCGATAGAGCACCACGCCGGGCGCACCCGCCACGGCAAACCAGAACAGCGCGGCGAATACCGCATCACTGCCGTTCTCCAGCACCGACTCGGTGGCGGCGCGGGCGACTTCGGTTTCATCCAGTTCGCTGGTCTGACGGCTGACCAGATAACCAACGCGTTTACGCGCCTCGATCAGATCATCACTGCGAAGGGCCTTGGCCACCGGCTCAACGTGTTCACCAAGGCTGCGCATGCCGAGGGCGCAATAGAGCACGAGAATCTCGACAATCCAACCGACATAAGGCGCCCAGGAAAGTGCGGTGGCCAGCAAGGTCAGCGGTACGACCGCCATCACCCAGGCCGTAACCCCGTGACTGCGCCAGCCACGACCACCGGAGTTGAAACGTTGCTCGATGCGATCGGCAACACGACCGAACGCCACCAGCGGATGCCAGCGTTTGGGTTCACCCAGCAGCGCATCCAGCGCGACCGCGGCGACACTCAACAACGCCACACTCATTGACTCACTCCCCAATAATTTTCATACAGCAACTCGCTGAGTGGACGCGCCTGCGTCCAACCTTCGAGTACCAACATCGGCGCCGGATAGAATTCCTTGACCGGCCCCAGGCAAAGAACAGCCAAAGGCTTGGCCCCGCTCGGTAAACCCAACAAGTCCGCCAGCGCTTGCGGCTCGAACAGCGACACCCAACCCATGCCCAGGCCTTCGGCGCGGGACGCCAGCCAAAGGTTCTGGATGGCGCAAGACAGCGAGGCCATGTCCATTTCCGGCAGCGTACGACGGCCGAAGATATGCCGCTCACGATCATCCATCAGCGCGGCGACCAGCACCTCGGCGCAGTCGTTGATGCCTTCGACCTTGAGCTTCATGAATTCGTCGGAGCGCTCGCCGAGGGCTTCGGCGGTGCGGATGCGTTCTTCTTCCACCAGCTGCTGAATCTTGCCGCGCAGTGCCCGGTCGCTGATGCGGATGAAACGCCAGGGCTGCATCAGGCCGACACTCGGGGCTTGGTGCGCGGCTTCGAGCAGACGACGAAGTAACTCGGGCTCGACTGTGCCGCCGCTGAAGTGACGCATGTCGCGGCGTTCGCTGATGGCTCGGTAGACGGCTGCGCGTTCGACCTCACTGAATGCGTTGTCGGTCATGGCCTCTTCGCGAGCAAGCCCGCTCCAACAGGGTTTAGGTGATCCAATGTGGGAGCGGGCTTGCTCGCGAAGGCGTCCTCAAGGTCAGGCACAAACAGCGCGGCAATCGCCGATGGATTGGACGGGAAATAAAAGTGCACATAAGAAGCCGTCATCCGCCCCTCACGATAAACCGCCTCCGCCCCTCGCCCGCCATTGGGGCTCAAACCTCGAGCAATCGGCTCAAGCCCGGTGCTGGTCAGCGAGTGGTGATACGTGTGCCCACGCAGCAAACCTTCCGGCAATTCGACCGCCTGCAAGGCCAACGCGGCAAGACGCTTCTGCATCACCGCATCACCGGCCAGCAAGCCAACCAGTTCAGCGCGAGTGCCCTCGACATCGGTCAAGGAATCCAGCAGATACAGCATGCCGCCACACTCGGCCAGCAACGGTTTGCCCGCCGCGTGGTGAGCGCGGATCGCGGTCAGCATCGGCGTGTTTTGTGACAACGCCACATGGTGCAATTCGGGGTAACCGCCCGGCAGATAGAGGCTGTCCGCCTCCGGCAACCCGCTGTCGCGGATCGGCGAGAAAAAAGACAATTCGGCGCCCATGGCCCGCAGCAGATCCAGGCTCGCGCCGTAGGTAAACGCGAAGGCTTCGTCGCGGGCTACAGCAATCCGCACACCGGCCAGCAATGGTTCGGCCGCGATCATTTCAGGCGCGGCGAATTCCACCGCCGGCGGCAGCGCCACATCGCAACTGCTGGCCAGTGACTCGGCCGCCGCATCGAGACGCAGATCCAGATCATTCAGCTCGCTGGCCTGAACCAGGCCAAGATGCCGACTCGGCAATTCGATCCCGGTCTCCCGGGACAACGCTCCGTACCAGCGCAAACCTT
Source organism: Pseudomonas sp. GM50 (assembly GCF_000282375.1). Taxonomy (GTDB): domain Bacteria; phylum Pseudomonadota; class Gammaproteobacteria; order Pseudomonadales; family Pseudomonadaceae; genus Aquipseudomonas. The sequence goes on along the minus strand of NZ_AKJK01000112.1, from coordinate 34,374 downwards.
CAGTCAGGCTGCCTTCGAGCAATTGCGCATGGCGCACAGTGCCGACCCGGTTGGCCAGCACACCGGCAAACGGTAAATCCGGCTGATAACGCGCAAGGCCCAGGGCCAGCGCGCCAAACGTCTGCGCCATCGCGGTGCCGTCGATCACGCCGAGCACCGGCACACCGAAGTGCCGCGCCAGGTCGGCGCTGGACGGCGTACCGTCGAACAGCCCCATGACGCCTTCGATGAGGATCAGATCGGCTTCGCCAGCGGCCTCCCACAACAGACGCCGACTTTCTTGCTCACCGACCATCCACATGTCGAGTTGATAGACCGGTGCACCGCTGGCGCGCTCGAGAATCATCGGATCGAGAAAGTCCGGGCCGCATTTGAACACGCGAACCTTGCGCCCCTGATTGCGATGCAAACGGGCCAGCGCGGCGGTGACGGTGGTCTTGCCCTGACCGGAGGCCGGCGCGGCGATCAGTACCGCCGGGCAATGACGTGGTTGACTCACAACTCGACGCCTTTTTGCGCTTTGATTCCGGCCTGGAAGGCGTGCTTGACCATGCCCATTTCAGTGACGGTGTCGGCCAGCTCGATCATCTCCGGTTTGGCGCCACGACCGGTGACCACCACATGTTGCATCGGCGGACGGGCCTGCAAGTCGCTGAGCACCTGATCGAGATCGAGGTAGCCGTGCTTGAGGGCGATGTTCAACTCATCAAGCACCACGAGGCCAATGGCCGGATCACGCAGCAATTCGCGGGACACCGCCCAGGCGGCTTCGGCGGCGGCGATGTCGCGCTGGCGATCCTGGGTTTCCCAAGTGAAGCCCTCGCCCATCACATGAAAACGCACCTGCTCCGGGAAGCGCCGGAAGAACAGCTCCTCGCCGGTGCTGGTGCGCCCCTTGATGAACTGCACCACGCCGCACTGCATGCCGTGGCCCATGGCCCGTGCAAGCATGCCGAACGCCGAGCTGCTTTTGCCTTTGCCATTGCCAGTCAGCACCAGCAGCAGGCCGCATTCATTCGGGGAGTTGGCGATGCGTTCGTCGATCACCGCTTTTTTGCGCAGCATGCGCGCCAGATGGCGTTCGTCACGATCGGGGGTATCAGTCATGGGGGAGCTCTCCGTTGAGGCTGGATAACGGCGGGCAGGCACAAGAATAGACGGCAAGAAGCCTGGCATCGCCCACCGTGATGCCGTTGGATGAATCAGGCCGGTCTCCGGGCTCATGAGCGGCTTGCGCCTGACTGCGCGCCTTCCCATGTTGACATCAACACAGTGGCTAGGGCCTGTCATCAGCTTTTTCCTATACCGCGCCGGGCCTGCTGTGGTGCAGGGCAAGGCGCGAGGAGCGTGGTTTGGTCATTCCAAACAAGCTCCGAGCAACGCAGCCCTGCGCCACAGCAGGCCCGGCCCTTCGGGTTGTGTCTGAAAGCGGACCAGACTGCGTTGCAGTCCCTGGTAAGGGAACAACCATTACCAGCGGACTGCGCCTTGCCTGGTCCGCTTTCAGACCTCAACGCGGTATAGGAAAAAACTGATGACAGGCCCTCGCGCAGCTTTTACTCATTTACCGTTGCGGGGGCAGCGCCGGGATCGTGATCATTCTTCGCTGGAAGAAATTCACTCACCGGCTTCCCTGTTTCACTCTGTCGACCAAGGTCACAGAGCACCTGAAACAAGCCGCGAAGGTTAGAGGGTTGGGGGTGGAGCGTCAATTAAAGCCGGGACACCGCTGAGCGAATAACTGCCGTCGATCAATTAACTGACGCCAATCTTGTGCCACACTGCCAGCAGTGATATCAAAGAGCCACAACCTCACAACACAATAACAAGGGTGAGCCACATGCAAGGCATGATCATCAGCAATCCGAAGCTGGAATTCCTGCGGCCGGTGCTGGAACGCTGGTTTGACTGTATCGACCGCTACAACGCTGTACGCGGCGATAACGACACACCTTATTGGTACGACGAAAAAGCCAACCTCGGGCTGCTCTCCGCCGCGGTCTGGATGGCAGAAATGGTCACGCTGCAACAAACGTCGACACGCAAACAGACCGAAGAAGGCGAACGCAACGCCCGCGCCGATCTGTTTATCGCCAGCAGCGAAGAACGCGCGTATCTCCAGGCCACCCAGCGCTGGCCGCGGGTCAATAGCCTGAACCTGACCCAGGCACTGGCGGACATCACCAGTGACGCGAAGCGAATCAGCTACGCCAGCGATCTGAAACTCGGCTGTCTGTTTGTCGCGCCACAAAAAGCCCAACACAGCGCCACCCCGGAAGAACTCCAGGACATGGTCGACGACCTGCAAAAGGAACATACCTGCGCCGTGGCCTGGTATTTCCCTTACGCCTACCGCAAGTTGCGCAATGAAGCCGGCAACTACCATCCAGGGATCGCCGTATTATTCAAGGAAGCCCGCGGCTGACGGGTTGAACCATCGAACGTCTACGCTTCTCTATGATTACGTCAATGCATTCATAGGGAAGATCAGTAATGCGCAAACCCCAGCTCGTTTTCATCATCGCGCTCGCCGGAGGGCTCGCCGCCTGTGGTGAAACCTCCAGCCTGCAAGTCTCGGACGGCACCGGACCGTCGCCCAAGCTGCCAGAACCGAATAAAACCCTGATCCCGACGGTGAACATCGCCCCGGCGATCGGCTGGCCTGAAGACAAGAAACCCGTCGCCGCGGCAGGGACTCAAGTGGCGGCGTTTGCCGAAGGCCTCGACCATCCGCGCTGGCTCTACGTATTACCCAACGGCGATGTGCTGGTGGCCGAAACCAACGCACCGCCCAAACCCGATGATGGCCAAGGCATTCGCGGCTGGGTCATGGGCAAAGTCATGGGCCGCGCCGGTGCCGGCGTCCCCAGCCCGAACCGCATCACCCTGCTGCGGGACAAGGACCACGATGGCGTCGCCGAAACCCGCACGGTATTCCTGGAAAACCTCAATTCGCCCTTCGGCATGACCCTGGTCGGCAATGACCTGTACGTCGCCGACACTGATCGCCTGCTGCGTTTCCACTATGAAAACGGTGAGACGGCGATCAAGTCGCAGCCGATCAAGGTAGTCGACCTGCCGGGCGGCACGCTGAATCATCACTGGACCAAAAACGTCATCGCCAGCAAGGATGGCAGCAAGCTGTACGTCACCGTGGGCTCGAATAGCAACGTCGGTGAAAACGGCATGGATCAGGAGGAAGGCCGCGCGGCGATCTGGGAAGTGGATCGCGCCACCGGCAATCATCGGATCTTCGCCTCGGGGATTCGTAATCCAAACGGTCTGGCCTGGGAGCCTCAGAGCGGCGCACTGTGGACCGCCGTCAACGAGCGTGACGAAATCGGCAGTGACCTCGTGCCGGACTACATCACCTCAGTGAAGGACGGCGGGTTCTACGGTTGGCCTTACAGCTATTACGGCCAACACGTCGACATTCGCGTCGAACCGCAAAAACCCGATCTGGTGGCCAAGGCCATCGCCCCGGACTATGCGGTGGGGCCACATACCGCGTCACTGGGCCTGACGTTTGCCGAAGGCAGCAAACTGCCCGCGCCGTTCACTCAAGGTGCATTCATCGGCCAGCACGGCTCGTGGAACCGCAAGCCACACAGTGGCTACAAAGTGATTTTCGTGCCGTTCAGCGCCGGCAAACCGACCGGGCAACCGGTGGATGTGCTCACTGGTTTCCTCAACGATGAGGAAAAAGCCATGGGCCGGCCGGTGGGTGTTGTGATCGATCAGCAAGGAGGCTTGCTGGTGGCGGATGATGTCGGGAACAAGGTGTGGCGCGTTTCAGCAGCCAAGTAATCAGCTCTGACCGTAGGAGCGAGGCTTGCCCGCGAAAGCGGTGTGTCAGTCGATATCAATGTTGACTGTGCTACCGCCTTCGCGGGCAAGCCTCGCTCCTACAGTTTTTGCACAGCGCCAACCTATCGCCCAGCGCGAGTCATCCTTCAAGCGAGCGGTCATGACAACTTCCGCTACGGATTATGTGCCAAGTGCTCGGGTTGCAAGACGCGCTTGGCGCTCAGGTAGGCTTTCTGCCAGTAAGCCTTGGACAAGCTGTCCAGCTTGACCGTGCCGCCCGTGGCTGGCGCGTGGACGAAGCGGCCTTCGCCGACGTAGATCCCGGCGTGGCTGACCTGGGAGCCACCATTGGTGGCGAAGAAAATCAGGTCACCGGTTTGCAGGCCTTCCTTGCCGACACTAGGGGCCTGCATGCCGATCATCTCGCGGGTGGAGCGCGGCAAGGAAATGCCTGCGACATCGCGATAGACGTAACCGATCAGACCGCTGCAATCGAACCCGGAATCCGGCGTGTTGCCGCCCCAGCGATAAGGCGTTCCCACCAGACCCAGAGCGCGAAACAACACGTCTTCTGCCGCAGGGGAAAAGGCTTGGGAAGGACCGAAAACAATCGGAGCGCGGACCACCGGCGCAGGTGGCGGTGTGCGGCTGGCGCAGGCGCTGAGCAGCGCTGCGAAGAACATGAGTGCGAGGCGGGCCGACATCGTCATAAACAGAACATCCTGATCTGGCTGCGGCTTTTTCCACCGAGAGGGTAGAAAAGAAAACCGCCTGCGCAGAACGCAGGCGGTTTGCCATCAATAATAGATCAGGATTCTAGCGGCTACGCGGCAAACTTCAAGTAAGACTTTAAGTTCGCCTTACAAACTGTCCGCTTACTTGCGTGCAGTGACGATAGCCGGGGCCGTAGTCGGCGCCATCGCGAGTGCGCGCTTGGCTTCGATGAAGGTCTTGCTCCAGTAGCTGTCGCCCAGGCTATCGATCCGGACACCACCGCTTTTGCGGCTGCTGGAATGGATGAACTGGTTATCACCCAGGTAGATCCCGGCGTGACTGACACGACCGCGACGGCCATTGGTGGCGAAGAACAGCAGGTCACCCGGTTTGAGGGCGCTGCGGGCAACCAGAGGAGCGTCAACGTTGATCATTTCGCGGGTGGAGCGCGGCAGGTTCATGCCCGCTTCTTCACGAAACAGATAACCGATGAAGCCGCTGCAGTCGAAACCAGCCTCGGAGGTGCCGCCGAAACGGTAACGGGTACCGATCAGGGACATGCCACGTTCGAGGATGCTGTCGGCCAGAACCGGAAGCTGGTACGACTTGCCGCCGGCAAAGTCTGCCAGTTCTTTATCGGTGGCCAGCTCTTCCTGGAAAAGAACGGAAGAAGACTGCGCGGTAACTGAATTTGAATTTGAAACCTGCTGTTGTGGCGCTTGCTGGGACACTGGAGAGTGAGCAGCGCAACCGAACAACAGGGTGACGAGTGCGAGAGGCACGAGGGGTGCGAAGCGATTTAGCATGGGCACGACCGTGGCTGATAGTTTCTAAAGAAGCCGCGACTATGCCCGCTATCAACCTCATTTGCAAATTCAATCGATCTTTATGTGACTTATCGGTTTCTCGTTTACATCTAAGCGCTTAAGCCCATTTTGAACCTTTGCGCAGCCTGCACTCTTGCAGGAAAGCGGATTTGTTGACGCCTGGAATATGCCGGAACCCGCGTAAAACCTGGGTTTGATCAGGTCTTTACCAACCAAGGGTTTCTTTCAGGAACGGGATTGTCAGCTTGCGCTGGGCTTGAAGGGAGGCCTGATCGAGGCGTTCAAGCAGCTCGAAAAGCGCACTCATGCTGCGGGTACCGCGGGTCAAGATAAAATGCCCGACTTCGTCCGTCAGGTGCAGGCCGCGACGGGATGCGCGCAACTGCAAGGCACGCAATTTATCTTCGTCAGAAAGTGGCCGCATCTGGAAGATGAGTGCCAGTGTCAGCCGCGACTTGAGGTCTGCCAGCTTCACCGGCAGTTCGCGCGGGGATGTCGAGGCGGCGATCAGCAGACGCCGGCCGCTGTCACGCAGACGATTGAACAGATGGAACAGCGCCTCTTCCCAATCCGCCTTGCCGGCGACCGCCTGCAGATCGTCCAGGCAGACCAGTTCGTATTGTTCGAGGTTGTCGAGGATTTCGATGCCACGGTCCAACAACTCGGCCAACGGCAGGTACACCGCCGGCTCCCCCAGTTGTTCGAAGCGAAGACACGCCGCCTGCAACAAATGCGTGCGCCCTACCCCGTCCTTGCCCCAGAGGTAAATCAGGCTTTCCGTCCAGCCGGCGTCGGCTTCGCAGAGCCGCTCGACATAGCCGAGTGCAGCGGCATTGGCGCCTGGGTAGTAATTGATAAAGGTAGCGTCATCACGCAGACGCACACCTAGGGGCAGCTGAATCGGTTTCATGCTGACTGAACAGTTCCAAAGGAACCGTTAGTGGCCTCTGTGTAAAGTTTGCGAAGTTTATACCCGTGAGGCTGACCGCACAATGCGACAGACCACAAGCAAAATCAAAGGTTTGCGTTAACCAGGCTCTTTGGCGGCGCATGTGACAGCCACACGAGGGATACGGGCAAACCTGGCATGAAACCGGAATGCCCGCTACGAACGATCAAAAACCTTATGGCTCAAGTTCGTCGGCACCGCCGTAGATATCCGAGTCCTTATACAAATCGTGTACGTGACGCACCAGGACCATGATCACCGCCGCCACTGGCAACGCCAGCAACACACCGGTAAAACCAAACAGTTCGCCGCCGGCCAGGATCGCGAAGATCACCGCCACCGGGTGCAGGCCGATCCGGTCACCCACCAGCAACGGCGTCAGGACCATGCCTTCCAGCGCCTGGCCGACCATGAACACCGCGACAATACCGATCATGGGATACAAATCGCCACCGAACTGGAACAGACCGGCAATCAATGCCGCACCAATTCCGATGACGAACCCCATGTACGGCACGATCGCCGCCAACCCGGCAATCAGACCGATCAACAGCCCCAACTCCAGCCCGACGATCATCAAGCCTGCGGCATAGATCACGCCCAGCGCCAGCATCACCAGCAACTGCCCGCGCACGAACGCCCCGAGCACTTCATGACACTCTCCCGCCAGGGACATCACGCGCTCTTCACGATCACGGGGCAGCAGGCTGCGGATCTTGGCCATCATCAGGTCCCAGTCGCGCAGCAGATAAAAACTCACCACCGGAATCAGCACCAGATTGGCCAACCAGCCAATCAGTGCAAGACCTGAAGCCGTCGCCTGACTCAGCACCACGCCGACAATGTCGGTGGTCTGGCCCATATGCTCGCTGATCGCCGCCTTGAGCTTGTCGAATTTCCAAAAATTATCCGACAGCCCAAATTTCGATTGCGCCCACGGCAATGCGGTGTGCTGCAACCAATCGAGCATCTGCGGCGCCAGTTCGTACAAGCGAAACAGCTGCTTGGCGAGCATCGGCACCAACACCAACAGCAGCGCGGTGACAATCAATGTGAACAACGCGAACACCGCCACCACACCCCAGGTCCGCGACAGGCCGTACTTCTCCAGCCGATCCACCAACGGGTCGAACAGATAGGCCAGCAACAGCGCCACCAGGAACGGCGTCAGGATCGGGTGCAACAGGTAAACAAACGCGCAAAGCAGGACCACCCCACCGAGCCAGAACCAACGCCGTGTATCGGCCATGTACCACTCCTGCTTCTATATAAAGAAAAACTACCAGCGAAAACGTAACTGCGGCGTCAGTGCCGGGGCGGGCGCCGCGACCGGTGTCGAGCCAGCCGCCACGGGTTGAACAGGCGTCGCGGGCGCCGGCGCTTCACCGGCCGGAATTTCCTGCAACTTGGCCAAAGACAACTGCGCCCGCAGTTGCTCGGGGCTGCCGTTGACCCGATAAAGCACGCGGTCGCCGTCGACACTTTGCAGACGTGCGCCAAAAGGTTCCAGCAAACGCCCGAGCGTCGCATAACGCTCCAGACTCATCCCCTGCACTTCCAGCAATTGCTCGCTCGAGGCCCCCGGCTTGGCGACAAAACGCGGCGCCAGGCGTTGGCTGACCGCCAACATCACCGCATCGGCCAGCGCGGCGGTATCGGCACCCTGCACGCTACCGGCTTCTTTCTGATCGCCCAACCACAAACGCCACTTGGCTTGCCATTGGCCACCCTCTTCACGGGCATGCACCGCCAGCAAGGCATCGGCATTGTAACGGTCGGATGCTCCTTGCAGCGGCGCAGGGTCTGCACTTTCCAGATTCGGCGCAGTGGCGACAATCTGCTCATTCAGGTCCGCCAGTGGCAAACGCAGCGGCAGCCCACGATGCTGAGCCGCTCGACGCAGTGGCGTAGCGCTGGCCTGACCATCGCCGACCAGGCTCGAACCTTCGGTGGATTCGTTCAACCACCAACCGAGAATCGATGGCCGGTTGGCACCCCACACGGCCAACCCGGCACGCCGCAAGGCCTGTTCGGTGGCGGCCGGATCGAAATCGACCTTCAACACCTCCGGCGGCCCGGCGTCATAACCGAACTGACTGATAATCTGCTGAGGGTCTTTGCGCACGGTCGCCAGCCCCGGGCTCTGCGCCGCCTTGGGGTCGCCGGTCAGGCGCAACACCAACGTATCCAGAGCCCGCTGAGTCGCCTGATCGCGTTCCTCCGGCGTCTGGCTGCTGACAGGCTCGCGCACTTGATAGAGGCCTTTGACGGTTTCGGCATGACTGGTCAGGCTAACCATGGATAAACAGCCCACGAACAAGAATTTAAGAAAACGCATAAAAAGATTCCTGACGACAAGAGCGGCTGGAACAGACCGCGTGAAGATGATTGAACCAAGGGTCTGTTGACCACACGTTCAAGCAAAACATTCACCCGATCCCGGTAAGTTTTCGCACTGTCATAACGATAGACGGTTAACGTCGATACCTTATACAGCCATCCGGGACGTCACCAACACGGGCAATATCGGTTTTTTTAACGCGATATGCCCCTGCCCGTCGGCACGAGGATGGCCGCTGCCCCTCAAGCCTGATAAAATCGCGCGCCTTCGCAGACCGGCAACAGCCGGGCACCCTGAAATTCGCGGATGGCACACGCCTTCGTCTGTTTCGGCGGTCCCACTGGACTCGGTCGTTACCCCTGAATCCCCCCTAAAGGCCTGGATCATGAGCAAGCAACCCTCCCTGAGCTACAAGGACGCCGGTGTAGACATCGACGCCGGTGAAGCATTGGTCGAACGCATCAAGAGCGTCGCCAAGCGCACTGCGCGCCCGGAAGTCATGGGCGGCCTGGGCGGTTTCGGCGCCCTCTGCGAAATCCCGGCCGGTTACAAGCAACCGGTACTGGTCTCGGGCACTGACGGCGTCGGCACCAAACTGCGCCTGGCGCTGAACCTGAACAAGCACGACAGCATCGGCATCGACCTGGTTGCCATGTGCGTGAACGACCTGGTGGTCTGCGGCGCCGAGCCGCTGTTCTTCCTCGACTACTACGCCACCGGCAAACTGAACGTCGAAACCGCGACCCAGGTCGTGACCGGCATCGGCGCTGGCTGTGAACTGTCCGGCTGTTCCCTGGTCGGCGGTGAAACCGCTGAAATGCCGGGCATGTACGAAGGCGAAGACTACGACCTGGCCGGCTTCTGCGTCGGCGTCGTGGAAAAGTCCGAAATCATCGACGGTTCCAAAGTCGCTGCCGGCGATGCCCTGCTCGCCCTGCCGTCTTCCGGCCCGCACTCCAACGGCTACTCGCTGATCCGCAAGATCATCGAAGTGTCCGGTGCAGACATCGAAAACATCCAGCTCGACGGCAAACCGCTGACCGACCTGCTGATGGCCCCGACCCGTATCTACGTGAAGCCGCTGCTCAAGCTGATCAAGGAAACCGGCGCCGTCAAAGCCATGGCCCACATCACCGGTGGTGGCCTGCTGGACAACATCCCGCGCGTTCTGCCAAAAGGCGCACAAGCGGTGGTTGACGTCGCGAGCTGGACCCGTCCTGCCGTGTTCGACTGGCTGCAAGAGAAAGGCAACGTCGACGAAAACGAAATGCACCGCGTGCTGAACTGCGGCGTCGGCATGGTTATCTGCGTTGCTCAAGAGCACGTTGAAACCGCGCTGAACGTGTTGCGTGAAGCCGGCGAGCAGCCTTGGGTCATTGGTCAGATCGCCACCGCTGCCGAAGGCGCGGCCCAGGTTGAACTGAAGAACCTCAAGGCTCATTGATGTCCCAGACCTGTGATGTGGTGGTGCTGTTGTCCGGCACTGGCAGTAACTTGCAGGCCTTGATCGACAGCACGCGGACCGGCGACAGCCCGGCCCGCATCGCTGCGGTGATTTCCAACCGCGCCGACGCCTACGGCCTGCAACGCGCCAGGGACGCGGGTATCGACACCCGCACCCTGGATCACAAGGCTTTCGAAGGTCGCGAGGCCTTCGATGCCGCGCTGATCGAACTGATCGACGCCTTCAACCCCAAACTCGTGGTACTGGCCGGCTTCATGCGCATTCTCAGCGCTGGCTTCGTGCGCCACTATCAGGGTCGCCTGCTCAATATCCATCCCTCGCTGCTACCCAAATACAAAGGGTTACACACTCATCAGCGCGCGCTGGAGGCCGGCGATACTGAACACGGCTGTTCCGTGCACTTCGTCACCGAGGAACTCGATGGCGGACCACTGGTCGTACAGGCAGTAATACCGGTAGAGTTGCACGATTCGCCGCAGAGTCTGGCGCAGCGAGTCCATACCCAGGAACACCTGATTTACCCGATGGCCGTACGCTGGTTTGCCGAAGGTCGTTTATCACTCGGCGAACAAGGTGCTTTACTGGACGGACAGTTACTCGCGGCCAGCGGCCACTTGATTCGAACCTAGGAGATTTTATGCGTCGCGCCCTGCTCTTCGCTTGCGCTCTGCTCGCCCTGCCGTTTGCGCAGGCTGCAGACCTTCAACCCTTCTCCGCCAGCTACACCGCCGACTGGAAGCAGCTGCCCATGAGCGGCACGGCTGAACGCAGCCTGACCAAGCAAGCCAACGGCGTCTGGAAACTCAGCTTCAAGGCGTCGATGATGATCGCCAGCCTGACTGAAGAAAGCACCCTGACCCTGGACAAGGACACCCTGCTGCCGCAGTCCTACCACTTCGAACGTGGCGGCCTGGGCAAAGCCAAGAAGGCTGACCTGGACTTCGACTGGACCACAAAGATGGTCACCGGCACCGATCGCGGCGATCCGGTCAAGATCCCGCTCAATCGCGGCATGGTCGACAAATCCACCTATCAACTGGCCTTGCAGCATGATGTGGCGGCCGGCAAAAAGACCATGAGCTACCCGGTCGTCGATGGCGGCGAAGTCGATACCTATGACTTCCGCGTGCTGGGTTCGGAAAAAGTCGACACCAAGGCTGGCCAGATCGATGCAATCAAGGTCGAGCGCGTGCGCGACCCGACACAAAGCAAGCGCATCACCGTCCTGTGGTTCGCCAAGGACTGGGATTACCTGCTGGTTCGTTTGCAACAGGTCGAAACCGACGGCAAGGAGTACAACATCATGCTCCTCGACGGTACGGTCAACGGCAAGACGGTCAAAGGCAGCTGATCCGCACCAACATGAAAGCCCCGCAAACGCGGGGCTTTTTTTCGTCTGGCATTTGGCTGGGCGAGAGCGATCAGCGCACGGTAAAGCGTTGTTGGGCCAGCAGACGGTCCCCCTGGAACACCATGAAACGCCATTCTCCGGGAACGACTTCATGGCTTTCGGTGAACTCGAAGGCCATCAGGTCCTGCGGAGCACCGGGCACCAGTTTCTGAGTCACTTCCAGTTTGTCGTGACGCACGCCATCCGGAGTACGGATGCCCGGCGTGAAATAGAGCAAAGTCAGCGGTTGGTCTTCGGCGACCTTGCCGGCCAACTGGTAACGCATACCGAACTTGGTGCCAAGTTTGGCGGGGACGATTTCGGTTTGCTGGATCTGTTCATTGCTGCGGCGCAAAACTCGCTCGCCCGATTGCAGTTCGGCTTTCGGACCAGCGAACACGCCGTATTCCACCGGGCCTTCGACGCGGACTTCGGCACAGGCCAGACCACTGGCGAACATCATTGTGGCCAGGGCGGCTAAACGGGTGAGGTGCATGGTGCGCTCCTTGATTGAGATGAGCGCGAGGGTATGACGCCGGGGTGACAGGACGATGACAACCTTGGGTTCAGCACAATCCTGTGGCGAGGGGGCTCGCCCCCGTTGGGTTGCGAAGCGACCCCGGGATTTCAAAGTTAAACCGCATGCAATGGGTTTACGACTGCTTCGCAGTCGAACGGGGGCAAGCCCCCTCGCCACAGGATTGTGGTCACTTCGCGACAACACCAGGCAGGATCGCCCGACAAGAAAGTGGAACGCGAATTTGAAGGGATGCTCTATAACTTCAGGGTCTTTTTTGATCGAATGACATTTCCCAATGCCTGCGAGGTTTCTTATGACCGTTACCGTCAACACCGTCTCCGCCGAAGGTTTTCGTCACAGCGTCCAGATCGATGACCACGAACTTTTTGCCGATGTGCCGAAAACCTCTGGCGGCGAAGGCACGGCGCCTGAACCACACGACTACTTCGACGCAGCCCTGGGTGCCTGTAAGGCCCTGACGCTGAAAATGTATGCCAGGAAAAAGGGCATCCCGCTGACGGGCGTCGAGGTTGAGGTCAAGCGCGACAACAGTGAAGAGCAGAAAGGCAAATACGCCCTGCACGTCGAACTCACGCTCAAGGGTGTGCTAACCGACGCCCAGCGTGACGAACTGCACCGCGTGGCCGACCGCTGCCCGGTACACAAGCTGATGACCACCTCTGAAGTCAGCATCGAAACCCATCTGTCCGAAGGTGCCTTCAGCCAATAGCGGCAAGGGCTGCGCAAGCGGGTTATGCTCCCTGCGTCACCCGCTCAGCCTGGAATGCACCATGAACACTCCGCTCGTGATCCGCCCTCGCGCCGAAGATGTCGAAGGGCAGCCGATTCTTCGCCCGTTGCCGTCAGCCAAATGCCGCAACGTCGGGCCTTTCGTGTTTTTCGACCACATGCTCGAAACCCGTTATCCGGCGGGCAAAGGCATGAACATCCGCCAGCATCCACACATCGGCCTGTCCACCCTCACCTACCTGTTCGAAGGGCAAATCCAGCACAAGGACAGCCTCGGTTCCGATCAGGTGGTGAATGCCGGCGATGTCAGCTGGATGACGGCGGGTAGCGCAATCGCCCACGTCGAACGCACACCCGAACCATTGAAAGACAGCGAATTTACGATGCACGGCTTACAGATCTGGCTGGCTTCGCCCAAGGATCGTGAACACGGCCCAGGACACTACAGCCACCATCCGGCTGCCACGTTGCCCGTCAGAGATAACCTTGGCGTGAAGATACGGATGATCGCCGGGTCAGGCTTTTGCCTCGAATCGCCGGTCCCGGTGCTTTCTCCTACGCTGTATGCCGAATTGAACCTGCAAACGGCGACCACATTGCTGATTCCCACCGAGCATGAAGAACGGGCACTGTATGTGCTGAGCGGTGAAGCGCAACTGGATGGCGAGCTGCTGGAGCCGCACTCGCTGGTGGTGTTGCCGGCCGGGGAAGAGATGACACTGTTCGCCGAGAGCGACTGTCATGCCGTGCTGTTTGGTGGCGCGCCGCTTGATGGGCCGCGACGGATCAACTGGAACTTTGTAGCCAGTGATCCGGCGATGATCGATGAAGCACGTCGGCGCTGGGCGGCCGGGGATTGGCCGACAGTGCCGGGGGAAAGCGAGCGGATCGAACTGCCTTCGGATCTTCGGCGTTAGTATCACCGCCATCGCGAGCAGGCTCGCTCCCACAATGGATCGCACTCGTGCACAAATTCGGTGTGCGCTGCAGATCTAATGTGGGAGCGAGCCTGCTCGCGATGTGGCCCACACTAACACCGAGAGTGCCGGGGCAAAAAACAGCGATCAGCCCTTAAACACTTCATCCAGCAGATTGTGCATCGACATGAACGCCCGAGCAGCCGTTTTTGCGTCATACATCATCTTGCCCGGCACATTGGCACGGGGATCGGTGAACGAATGCACCGCGCCGCCGTAGCTCAGCAATTGCCAATCCACCCCGGCGGCATTCATTTCAGCTTCGAACGCCGGCAGTTGCGCTTTCGGCACCAACGGATCGGCAGCGCCATGCAGTACCAGCACCGAGCCCTTGATGTTTTTCGCATCGTTCACGTTCGGCGTATCCAATGTGCCGTGGAACGACACCGCCGCTTTCACCGGTGCCCCGGTACGCGCCAGTTCCAGCGCACAGCAACCGCCAAAGCAGAAACCGAAGGTCGCCAGCTTCGAAGTATCGACAGCCGCCTCGCCCTGCCCTTGCAGCTGTTCGAAGGCCGCCTGCATGCGTTTACGCAGCAAGGCGCGATCATTCTTCAACGGCATCATTGCCGCGCCCGCCTCATCGCCGTTCTGCGGACGAACCGCTTGACCGTAGAGGTCCGCGATCAACACCACGTAGCCCTTGGAGGCCACCGACCTGGCGATCTCTTCGGCGCCGACGCTGACGCCCATCCAGTTCGGCGCCATCAACAGACCCGGGCGCGGGCCTTTATGATCGGCATCGAAGGCCAGACGGCTTTCATACGACTGGCCATCGATCTGATAGACGACGGAACGAACAGTGATTTGGCTCATGACTTACTCCCAGTAAAAAAGCACCAGAATGAAAAAACCCGCCGAAGCGGGTTTTTATACAACGCGGTTAAACCGACAGTTCAACCAACAGCTTGTTCAGACGGCGCACATAAGCGGCCGGGTCTTTCAAGCTGTCGCCGGCCGCCAGGGCCGCCTGATCGAACAGAATGTGCGACAGGTCGCCAAAGCGTTCATCGCTCTGCTCGTTGTCGAGTTTTTCGATCAGCGGGTGAGCCGGGTTGAATTCGAAGATCGGCTTCGAATCCGGAACCTTCTGACCGCTAGCTTCCAGGATCTGACGCATTTGCAGGCCCAGGTCCTGCTCGCCGATGGCCAGAATCGCCGGGGAATCGGTCAGACGATGGGAGACCCGCACTTCAGCAACGGAGTCGCCCAGTGCAGTCTTCAGACGCTCAACCAGGCCTTCTTTGGACTTGGCGACTTCTTCCGCAGCTTTCTTGTCCTCTTCCGAGTCCAGGTTGCCGAGGTCCAGGTCACCGCGTGCCACGTCGACAAAGCTCTTGCCGTCGAAGTCGTTGAGGTAGCTCATCAGCCACTCATCGATGCGGTCGGTCAGCAGCAGCACTTCGATGCCCTTCTTGCGGAAGACTTCCAGGTGCGGGCTGTTTTTGACTTGCGCGTAGGTCTCGCCGGTCAGGTAGTAGATCTTGTCCTGACCTTCCTTGGCGCGAGCCAGGTAGTCGGCCAGACCCACAACTTGCTCGCCGTCGTCGCCCTGAGTGGACGCGAAACGCAGCAGGCCAGCAATTTTTTCCTTATTGGCGAAGTCTTCTGCCGGGCCTTCTTTCATGACCTGGCCGAAGTTCTTCCAGAAGCCTTTGTATTGCTCAGGCTCGTTCTTCGCCAGTTTTTCCAGCATGTCCAGAACGCGCTTGGTCAGCGCCGACTTCATGGAATCGATGATCGGGTCTTTCTGCAGGATTTCCCGCGACACGTTCAGCGACAGGTCGTTGGAGTCGACCACGCCTTTGATGAAGCGCAGGTACAGCGGCAGGAACGACTCGGCCTGATCCATGACGAACACACGCTGCACGTACAGCTTCAGGCCTTTCGGCGCTTCACGCTGGTACAGGTCGAATGGCGCACGGGTCGGTACATAAAGCAGCAAGGTGTACTCGAGCTTGCCTTCGACCTTGTTGTGGCTCCAGCTCAGCGGGTTTTCGAAATCGTGAGCGACGTGTTTGTAGAACTCCTGGTATTCCTCGTCTTTCACTTCAGTGCGAGGACGAGTCCACAGGGCGCTGGCGCGGTTGACGGTTTCCCACTCGGCGGCCGGCTGCTCTTCGCCTTCGGCAGCGGCCACTTCTTTCGGCAGCTCGATCGGCAAAGCGATATGGTCGGAGTACTTCTTGATGATGTTGCGCAGACGCCAGCCATCGGCGAATTCGTCTTCAGCGGACTTCAGGTGCAGGACGATGCGGGTACCACGGTCGGCTTTCTCGACGGTGGCGATTTCGAATTCGCCTTCGCCCTTGGACGACCAGTGCACGCCTTCGCTGGCAGCGAGGCCGGCACGGCGGCTGAATACGTCGACTTTATCGGCGACGATGAAGGCCGAGTAGAAACCGACACCGAATTGACCAATCAGGTGCGAGTCTTTTTTCTGATCGCCAGACAGGTGTTTCATGAAATCGGCAGTGCCGGACTTGGCGATGGTACCCAGATGGGTGACCGCGTCTTCACGGCTCATGCCGATGCCGTTGTCTTCGAGGGTGACGGTTTTAGCGTCTTTGTCGAAGCTCACACGGATTTTCAGTTCAGCGCCACCTTCCAGCAATTCAGGCTTGGCCAGCGCTTCAAAGCGTAATTTGTCGACAGCGTCAGAGGCGTTCGAGATCAATTCGCGAAGGAAAATTTCCTTGTTGGAATACAGCGAATGGATCATGAGGTGCAGCAGTTGCTTCACCTCGGTCTGGAAGCCCAGGGTTTCCTTTTGAGTTTCCACACTCATGGTCATCAAACTCCAATCAGATGGCATAAGCCGCGACCTTGAGGGTCGGCGGCGGGTTGTCATCTGAGTTGGGGGCTGAGATCAGGATTTCAAGGGCTCTTCAATTTTGAAATGAGCGCGGGCCGTGGCAATGGGCTCGGCTTCAGTGCTTTGCCAGGCGGTAATCGCCACGTTTGCCACCCGACGCCCCTGACGGCACACCTGGCATCTGGCCCAGGTATCGCGAAACTGCCCCGCGCGCAGGTAGTCGAGGGAAAAGTCGATAATCTTCGGCACGCCGGGCGAGCCGGTGAAGATCAGCAGGTGCAGTGCCGCCGACAGCTCCATGAACCCGGCAATCACCCCGCCATGAATCGCCGGCAATAAAGGATTACCAATATTGTCCTTGTTGGCCGGCAGACGAAACAGCAGCTCATCCCCGACACGCGAACATTCGACGCCGATCAGCCTGGCGTAGGGAATCAGGTGCAGCAGAGACGCGTAGTCCCCCTGCGCATGGGCCTGTTGAAGTTGCTCCTTGAACGAGTCGGTCATTTCGCACCTCCAGCTATGGCACCGGCAAAACCTTTGGTGCCTTTGATGCCCTTGCCCATACGCATGAAGGTGCCCACCACATGGGCGATGGGCTGTTCGGGGTCGTCCTGATAGGCAAAACCGCGCGCAAAGATCACGTCGGTGGTCACTCGGTAGCATTGGGCGAAGCCGTAAACGTCCTTGTGCGGTTCGGCGGCGTGCATGTAGTCGATGCGCAAGTCGAGCGTCGGGCAGACTTCAAACTCGGGCAGCACGCAAAGGGTCGCCATGCCGCAGGCGGTGTCCATCAGCGAGGTCAACGCTCCGCCATGAATCACCCCGGTTTGCGGATTGCCGACGATCTGCGGGCTGTACGGCAGAATCACCGTCAGCCCTTCGCTGCTGGCGCTGTGAACTCGCATGCCGAGTACCTGACAATGGCGCAATGCCGACAGAAATCGCGTCGCACGCTCAAAAACGGGGTTTTCGGCCATTTGATAAAACTCTTCTTAGAGTCCGGGCAAAGTAGCAGGCTAGTGGGTAAAAGTTCCGCAGCAAAACAAACTTATATATCTGAACGAATTGAGGAACTTAAAGCTGTCGGCTGTGCTCGAAAGGCCAGTAGATACTTTCCATCAGGAGAAACACCCCATGCGTAAGACTTTAGCTATTGCCTTGATGTTGACCGCTTCCCTCGGTCTCGCTGCCTGCGATAAAAAATCCGAGGACAAAGCTCAAGATGCCACCAAACATGCCGAGCAAGCTCAGGAAAAAATGAGCGAAGCTCAGGATAAAGTGAACGAGGCAGCAAAAGAAAACGCCGAAGCTGCCAAAGCTCAGGCCGAATCGAACGCAGCAGCGGTAAAAGAAGCCGCTCCAGAAGCGCCTAAAAACTAACAGCGTTTTTAGTGATAAAAGAAAACCCGCCAAGTGCGGGTTTTCTTTTGTCTGCGGCTTTTGTTTGCAATGCAGTATTAGATCAAAATCGTCCTAAAAGTCGGACTAATCATCAACAACAATGAACACACTAAGCCGACGAACCACACCAGGCTGCGCTGCCAGGCCAAGTCCGCCCAATAGCACAACAGATATAGGATGCGCGTGATCACAAAGATGATCGCCAGCGTATCGATCAGCCATCCCGCCGTCTGCGTGGTGTGCGCCATCAACACCCCTACCGCAAACAACAAGAACGCCTCGAAACTGTTCTGATGGGCCGCCAATGCACGGGCACCGAAGCCTGCAAGTTGCGCCTGCTGTTGGCGCGGCAGGTGATTGTTATAACCACCCTGCTCGTTCATGGCTTTGGCCACCGGGATCTTTGCCACGAAAATCAACAATGCGCTGATAAACACACACCAGAACGGAATACTCATCAAGCAGCCTCCTTGATTGCTTCAGGCAATGGCGCCTCCGTAGGGGTATAGACCATCAC
The DNA here is from genome assembly GCF_000282375.1 of Pseudomonas sp. GM50. Taxonomy (GTDB): domain Bacteria; phylum Pseudomonadota; class Gammaproteobacteria; order Pseudomonadales; family Pseudomonadaceae; genus Aquipseudomonas. The sequence continues at coordinate 15,898 of NZ_AKJK01000112.1, read as the reverse complement.
ATCAAGAACGTCGGAGTGAAACTCGCGGCGATACAACACCAGCACGACGCCGGCACTCATCAACATGAACAACCAGGGGCTGACGAACCACGCCAGCATGGTCATGCCAAAGTAATAGGAACGCAGCCCGAAGTTGAACTGGTTGGCCGCCATGGAGATGACACGGGCGGCTCGAGAAGCGAAGGCTTTACGCTCTTGCTCGGACACATGGCGCTCGCCGATCATCGGCGCCGAGCCCACGAGAATCGCCGCAAAGTTGTACTGACGCATGCACCAGCTAAAGGTAAAGAACGCATAGACAAACACCAGCGCCAGGCACAACAACTTGATCTCCGACATCCCCTGGGAAGCCTGTTGCACCATCGGGATATCCGCCAGCAACGACACAGCTCTGTCGGACGCACCCAATACCGTGAGAATACCGGCCAGGATAATCAGCGTACTGGAGGCGAAGAACGAGGCATTGCGCTCCAGGTTACCGATCACGCTGGCATCGGCAATGCGGTTGTCGCGCAACAGCATGCGGCGCATCCAGTCTTCGCGATACAGGTGCAACACACTGGCCAGGCACGCGGTGTCGCGGCCCTTCCATGTCGCGTAACGGGTATAGCCACCCCAGCAGACGACAAACCAGAGCGCGGCGAGGATGTGGATGATGTTGGTGTGGATGAACGACATGCAGGTCCTTGTGATGTAGATGCGGAGTACATAATTCCTGTGGGAGCGAGCCTGCTCGCGATGACGGATTTACATTCAACACATATGTTGACTGATCTACCGCTATCGCGAGCAGGCTCGCTCCCACATTAGGTCTTGGCACTGCTTCGACGTTAGCTCAAGGAAAAAGACACTGCATCACACGCATAAAAAATGCCCCGTATCGATTGATACGGGGCATTTCCATTTTTGCCAGAAGCAGCTCGAGGCCCGCTTGTGGCAGGCCGTGAAGCAGCTTAAGCCAGCGCTTCTTCGCGCTTGCCCAACAAGCGATCGCAGACCACCGCAACCACCAGGGTCATGACCGACGGCACCAGCCACGCCAGCCCCTGCTCGCTCAGCGGCAGGTGAGCCAGCTGAGTCGGCATCCAGTCTGCCAGACCGGCACCCTTGAGGGCGTCGATCAGGCCGAAGATGAATGACACCAGCATCACCGGACCGACGATGCGACCCTGCTCATGCCAGAAGTCCTTGCAGAAGCTCAGCGCTACCAGGGCGATGCACGGCGGGTAGATGGCGGTCAGCACCGGGATCGAGAACGCAATCAGCTTGGTGAGGCCCAGATTGGACACCAACAGGGAGAACGCAGCCAGGATGATCACCAGCGTCTTGTAGGACAGTGGCAGTACACGGCTGAAGTATTCGGCACAGGCACACGTCAGACCGACCGCTGTCACCAGGCAGGCCAAGGAGATCAGCACCGCGAGGAAACCGCTGCCCAACGAACCAAACGTGTGCTGAACGTACGCGTGCAACACCGCCGCGCCGTTGGTAGCACCAGCGGCCACTTCATGGCTGCCCGAACCGAGACGGAACAGGCTGACGTAAACCAGCGCCAGACCCACGCCGGCAATCAGCCCGGCGATGATCGCGTAACGGGTGATCAGCGCTGGTGATTCCACGCCACGAGAGCGGATGGCGTTGACAATGACAATGCCAAATACCAGCGCACCCAGGGTATCCATGGTCAGGTAACCATTGATGAAGCCCTGGGAGAACGGTGCCGCCACATATTCAGGCGTGGCCATGCCGATATCACCGGCCGGCAACGCGAACGCCGCGATGCCGAGAGCGGCCAGGGCGATAATCTTCAGCGGTGCAAGGAAACGCCCTACGGTATCCAGCAGACGACCCGGATAGAGCGAGATGAAGAACACCAGCAGGAAGTACACCGAGCTATAAAGAAACAACGCCAGCGGGCTCTCGCCAGTCAGCGGCGCCAGGCCCACTTCGAACGACACGGTCGCGGTGCGCGGCGTCGCGAACAACGGGCCGACCGCGAGGTAGCACGCGGCTGCCAGCAAGCCACCGGCGACTTTACCGATCGGACTGCTCAAGGCATCCATTGCGCCACCAACCTTGGCCAGGGCGACAACGGTGATCACCGGCAGACCGACCGCAGTGATCAGAAAACCCAGCGCCGCCATCCAGACATTAGGCCCGGACTGCAAACCGACGATAGGCGGGAAGATGATGTTGCCAGCCCCGACGAACAGGGCAAACGTCATAAAACCCAGTGCCAGGATGTCCTGGCCTTTCAACACTTTCATTAAGGAAATACCACACTACTGAATCGGAATTTAGAGAGGGATTTCCCTTATGGGTGAGGGAAATGCTGTCGGCCCGTATAGGACTAACCCGTTTAGCGCGTCGCTGCCTTGTGGGCCGCGGACGCAAAAATGGCTGCTAGCCTAACGAATTTGCACGACAAACGCACTGTTACGGGGCGAACTATCCGATACGCGACATTTATATGTCGCGTTTTTACATGTAAATGGTGGGTGCCTGTAAGAAAGCCTTCGCGGGCAAGCCTCGCTCCTACAGGTAATAGGTCGTTCGAGTGAACGCCGTAAACCTGTAGGAGCGAGGCTTGCCCGCGAAGGCGTCCGCCCGCCAAACACCACCTCCCGGAAACGACAAAGGCCACCCGAAGGTGGCCTTTGTTTGGTGAAGCGTCAGTTAAGCGCGAGGCTTACTTGATCGCCCAACCGGTCAGCTCGGACAAAGCCTTGCCGATGTCTGCCAGCGAACGCACGGTTTTAACGCCTGCGTCTTCCAGGGCAGCAAACTTCTCGTCTGCAGTGCCTTTGCCGCCAGAGATGATTGCGCCAGCATGGCCCATGCGCTTGCCTGCAGGGGCAGTCACACCAGCGATGTAGGAAACAACCGGCTTGGTCACGTTTGCCTTGATGTAGGCAGCCGCTTCTTCTTCAGCCGAACCGCCGATCTCACCGATCATCACGATCGCTTCGGTCTTCGGGTCTTCCTGGAACAGCTTCAGGATGTCGATGAAGTTCGAACCCGGGATCGGGTCACCACCGATGCCGACGCAAGTCGACTGACCGAAACCGGCGTCAGTAGTCTGCTTCACAGCTTCGTAGGTCAGGGTGCCGGAACGGGAAACGATACCGACCTTGCCTGGCAAGTGAATGTGACCTGGCATGATGCCGATCTTGCATTCGCCTGGAGTGATCACGCCTGGGCAGTTAGGACCGATCAGGACTACGCCCAGTTCGTCGCACTTAACTTTAGCGTCCAGCATGTCCAGGGTAGGAATGCCTTCAGTGATGCAAACGATCAGCTTGATGCCGCCGAAGGCTGCTTCCAGGATGGAGTCCTTGCAGAAAGGAGCTGGAACGTAGATCACGCTGGCGGTGGCGCCAGTGGCAGCTACAGCGTCTTTCACGGTGTTGAACACTGGCAGACCCAGGTGCTCGGTGCCGCCTTTGCCAGGAGTTACGCCACCCACCATCTTGGTGCCGTATTCGATGGCTTGCTGAGTGTGGAAACTACCTTGCGAACCGGTAATACCCTGGCAGATAACTTTGGTGTCTTTATTGATCAGGACGCTCATTATTTGCCCTCCGCAGCTTTAACGACTTGTTGAGCAGCGTCGGTCAGGCTGGTAGCAGCGATGATGTTCAAACCGCTTTCTGCCAGTACTTTAGCGCCCAGCTCAGCGTTGTTGCCTTCAAGGCGAACAACAACCGGGATTTTCACGCCGACTTCTTTCACAGCGCCGATGATGCCTTCGGCAATCATGTCGCAACGAACGATGCCGCCGAAGATGTTGACCAATACTGCAGCGACGTTAGTGTCGGACAGGATGATCTTGAACGCTTCGGTAACGCGTTCTTTGGTAGCACCGCCGCCCACGTCGAGGAAGTTGGCTGGTTTGCCGCCATGCAGGTTGACGATGTCCATGGTACCCATGGCCAGGCCAGCACCGTTGACCATGCAACCGATGTTGCCTTCCAGTGCTACGTAGTTCAGTTCGAACTTGGCAGCGTGCGCTTCGCGCGGATCGTCTTGCGACGGATCGTGGAAAGTCTTCAGCTTAGGCTGACGGTACATGGCGTTGGCGTCGATGTTGATCTTGGCGTCGAGGCAATGCAGATCGCCGTCAGCCTTGATCACCAGCGGGTTCACTTCCAGCAGAGCCAGGTCGTGATCCTTGAACAGCTTGGCCAGACCTACGAAGATCTTGGCGAACTGAGCAACTTGCTTGCCTTCCAGACCCAGCTGGAATGCCAGCTCGCGACCCTGGAATGGCTGAGCGCCAACCAGTGGATCGATAGTGGCCTTGAGGATTTTCTCAGGGGTGTCGTGAGCGATTTTCTCGATGTCCACACCACCTTCGGTGGAAGCCATGAACACGATGCGACGGCTCGAACGGTCAACGACAGCGCCCAGGTACAGCTCTTTAGCGATATCAGTGCACGATTCAACCAGGATCTTGGTGACTGGCTGACCATTGGCATCAGTCTGGTAAGTCACCAGACGCTTGCCCAACCACTGTTGAGCGAATGCCTTGGCGTCTTCTTTGCTGCGAACCAGCTTTACGCCGCCCGCTTTACCGCGACCACCAGCGTGGACCTGGGCTTTGACAACCCACTCGGTGCCGCCGATTTTGTCGCAAGCTTCTGCTGCTGCTTCCGGGGTGTCTACTGCGTAGCCGGTGGAAACTGGCAGGCCGTACTCAGCGAACAGCTGCTTACCCTGATACTCGTGAAGATTCATGCTTATTACCGTCTTCGTTAGGTACTGCGCATTCGGTGCTGCACTTGTTCAAGTGCCGCACCACCTGTGACTGCTGCTTGCGTAGCTGAGCTACGCAAGACTGCGTCCAGCGGACATTCCGCGGTGAGTCTTGCATGCAAGGCTCACGACGGGCCGTACCGCCGTGGTTTCTTATTGTCTTAACGCTTCTTGCGGTTGGCGATGTGGATGGCGCCGCCATTCACAGCCAAAGCTGCTTCGTGCAAGGCTTCAGACAGGGTCGGATGGGAGAAAACCATCATGCCCAGGTCTTCAGCGCTGGTGCCGAATTCCATACCGATCGCGCCCTGCTGAACCAGTTCTGCAGCGCTCGGGCCAATCACGTGGACGCCCAATACGCGGTCAGTCTTGGCATCGGCAATGACTTTCACGAAACCGCCGGTGTCGTTGGCTGCCATGGCACGGCCACTGGCTGCGAACGGGAAGGTGCCAACGTTAACTTCAACGCCTTCAGCCTTCAAGGTCTGCTCGGTTTTGCCGACCCATGCGATTTCCGGGTGAGTATAAATAACTGACGGGATCAAGTCATAGTTCATCTGGGCTTTGTGGCCCTTGATGCGCTCGACGACCATGATGCCCTCTTCCGAGGCCTTGTGTGCCAGCATCATGCCGCGAACCACGTCACCGATAGCGTAAACGCCCGGTACGGTGGTGGCGCAGTGATCGTCAACGTGCACGAAACCGCGCTCGTCCAGGGTCACGCCGCAATCGGCAGCCAGCAGATCAGTGGTCACCGGACGGCGACCAACGGCTACGATCAGCTTGTCGAAAGTGATGTTCTGTTCGCCGTTGGCATCGGTGTAGTTCACAACGACTTCGTTGCCGTTCACTTTGGAACCGGTAACGCGAGCGCCCAGCTTGATGTCCAGACCTTGTTTGGTCAGGGTTTTCAGCGCTTCCTTGGAAACGGCAGCGTCAGCGGCCATCAGGAAGGTGTCCAGCGCTTCGAGAACGGTAACTTCTGCGCCCAGGCGGGACCAGACCGAACCCAGTTCCAGACCGATCACGCCAGCGCCAATCACGCCCAGACGTTTTGGAACCGACTGGAATTCCAGCGCGCCAGTCGAATCGACGATCACATTCTGGTCGACCGGAGCCGGTGGAATGTCGATCGGACGCGAACCTGGAGCCAGAATCACGTTCTCGGCTTCAATGATTTCTACCGAGCCGTCAGGCTTGGTGACTTCGACTTTCTTGCCGGCCAGCAGTTTGCCGTGGCCCTGGATCGAGGTCACACCGTTGGCCTTGAACAGGGTGGCAACACCCGAGGTCAGGCCTTTGACGATGTTGGCTTTACGGCCGACCATTGCTGGCACGTCCATGGTCACGCCAGCGTGGTTGATACCGTGGATCGCGAAGCCGTCTTGGGCTTCGTGGAACTTCCAGGAGCTGTCCAGCAGCGCCTTGGATGGAATGCAGCCGACGTTCAGGCAAGTACCGCCGAGGGCCAGTTTGCCTTCCTTGTCGGTGTATTTCTCGATGCAGGCAGTGGAGAGGCCCAGTTGCGCTGCTTTAATGGCAGCCACGTAGCCGCCAGGGCCCGCGCCAATCACTACCACGTCGAATTTCTGAGTCATGTGTCATTCCTTCTCGAATCAAACCGGACGGCCCTTTTTGGGGACCGTCGTGGGACGAAGCTGGTCATTACAGAAGGGCCGCCCATCGCTGAGCGGCCCATGCAACGAAATCAGATATCCAGCAGCAAACGAGCCGGGTCTTCCAGCAGGTTCTTGATGGTAACCAGGAAGGTCACAGCTTCTTTGCCGTCGATCAAACGGTGATCGTAGGACAGAGCCAGGTACATCATCGGACGGATAACAACTTGACCGTTGATCGCCATAGGACGCTGCAGAATGTTGTGCATGCCCAGGATGGCCGCTTGTGGCGGGTTGACGATCGGGGTCGACATCATCGAACCGAAAGTACCACCGTTGGTGATGGTGAACGTACCACCGGTCATTTCGTCCATCGACAGCTTGCCGTCACGAGCCTTCTTGCCGAAGGTGGCGATGCCGCCTTCGATTTCAGCCAGGCTCATCAGTTCGGCGTTACGCAGAACCGGTACAACCAGGCCGCGGTCGCTGGAAACAGCAACACCGACGTCAGCGTAGCCGTGGTAAACGATGTCGGCACCGTCGATCGACGCGTTGACAGCCGGGAAGCGTTTCAGCGCTTCGGTGGCCGCTTTCACGAAGAACGACATGAAGCCCAGGCGCACGCCGTTATGGCTCTTCTCGAACAGATCCTTGTACTTCGAACGCAGGGCCATGACTTCGGTCATGTCGACTTCGTTGAAAGTAGTCAGCATTGCCATGTTCGATTGAGCTTCAACCAGACGCTTGGCAACGGTGGCCCGCACGCGGGTCATCGGTACGCGCTTCTCGATGCGATCGCCGGCAGCGAACACTGGAGCAGCAGCGGCAGGAGCAGCAGCCTTGGCAGGCGCGGCAGCCGGAGCGGCTTTCTTGGCAGCTACAGCAGCAACCACGTCTTCCTTGGTCACACGACCGCCTTTGCCAGTGCCGGCAACGGAAGCGATGTTGATGCCGTTTTCTTCAGCCAGCTTGCGAGCAGCCGGTGCAGCAACAGGATCATCTTCGCCCGCTTCGGCAGGAGCAGCGGCAGCGGCAGCAGGTGCAGCGGCGGCTGGAGCGGCAGCAGCACTGCCCTCACCGATGGAGCCCAGAACTTCGTCGGACAGAACGGTGTCGCCTTCGTTCTTGACGATAGCGCCCAGCACGCCATCAGCGGTGGCCAACACTTCCAGTACGACTTTGTCAGTTTCGATGTCGACGATCAGTTCGTCGCGCTTGACGGCGTCGCCCGGTTTTTTGTGCCAGGTGGCAACGGTGCCATCGGCAACCGATTCCGGGAAAGTGGGGGCTTTGATTTCGATAGCCATTATCTGTGGGTCCTTAAATTCGGTTTCAGGTGCGCGAAGGCGTTAAACAGTAAAGGCGTCTTGCAGCAGTTGTTCCTGCTGCTCAGCGTGCATCGATGCATAACCACAAGCAGGTGCAGCAGAAGCATCACGGCCCGCGTACTCGAGTACGAGAGACTTGTCGTGATTGCCAACGATGCGGCGCATGTGGTGTTGGCTGCAGTACCAGGCACCCTGGTTCATCGGCTCTTCCTGACACCAAACGATATGTTTGAGGTTGGTGTACGGAGCCAGGACTTCGTTCAAGTCGTCCTCAGGGAATGGGTACAGCTGCTCGATACGCACGATGGCGATGTCATCACGACCTTCGGCACGGCGTTTTTCCAGCAGGTCGTAGTAGACCTTGCCGCTACACAGAACAACGCGCTCGACCTTTTTCGGGTCCAGGGCATCGATTTCCGGGATAACGGTCTGGAACGAACCTTCGGCCAGATCTTCCAGGGTCGAGATGGCCAGTTTGTGACGCAGCAGCGACTTCGGAGTCAGAACGATCAACGGTTTGCGCAGCGGACGAATCACCTGACGACGCAGCAAGTGGTAGATCTGAGCCGGCGTAGTCGGCACGGCTACCTGAATATTGTGCTCGGCGCACAGCTGCAGGTAACGCTCCAGACGAGCCGAAGAGTGCTCCGGACCCTGACCTTCATAACCGTGCGGCAGCAGCATGGTCAGACCGCAGAGACGGCCCCACTTGTGCTCGCCACTGGTGATGAACTGGTCGATAACCACTTGGGCACCGTTGGCGAAGTCGCCGAACTGGGCTTCCCAGATCACCAGCGCCTCAGGCGTGGTGGTCGAGTAACCGTATTCGAACGCCAGCACGGCTTCTTCGGACAGGAACGAATCGTACAGGTCGAAACGTGGCTGGCCCTTATACAGGTTTTGCAGCGGGATGTAGGTACCCGCGTCTTTCTGGTTGTGCAAGACAGCGTGACGGTGCGAGAACGTACCGCGACCGATGTCCTGACCCGTCATGCGAATCGGGTGACCTTCGAACGCCAGGGTCGCGTACGCCATGGTTTCGGCGTAACCCCAGTTGATCGGCAGGCCGCCGGCTTGCATTTTCTGACGGTCTTCGTAGATTTTCGAGACCTGGCGCTGAACCACGAAGCCTTCCGGAATTTCCAGCAGCTTGGCGGACAGTTCCTGCAAGGTTTTCAGATCGAAGCGAGTGTCGTGACGCGCGGTCCAGGCGTGGCCCAGATACGGACGCCAGTCCACGAACAACTCTTTGTTCGGCTCTTTGACCAGGCTTTTTACAACATGCAGACCGTTGTCCAGCGCATTGCGGTATTCGTCGACTTTCGCCTGAACACGCTCTGCGTCCAGCACACCGCTCTGGGTCAGACGATCGGCATACAGCTCACGGGTGGTGCGCTGTTTGGTGATCTGCTGATACATCAGAGGCTGGGTACCGCTAGGCTCGTCGGCCTCGTTGTGGCCGCGACGACGGTAGCAGACCAGGTCGATCACCACGTCACGCTTGAACTGCATGCGGTAATCGATGGCCAGCTGGGTCACGAACAACACGGCTTCCGGATCATCACCATTCACATGGAGGATCGGCGCCTGGATCATCTTCGCAACGTCGGTCGCGTACTCGGTGGAGCGCGAGTCCAGCGGGTTGCTGATGGTGAAACCGACCTGGTTGTTGATCACGATGTGCACGGTACCGCCGGTCTTGAAACCGCGGGTCTGCGACATCTGGAAGGTTTCCATGACCACACCTTGACCGGCGAATGCCGCGTCACCGTGGATGGAGATCGGCAGAACCTTCTCGCCGGTAGGGTCGTTACGACGATCCTGACGGGCGCGAACCGAACCCTCGACCACCGGGGAAACGATTTCCAGGTGGGAAGGGTTGAACGCCATGGCCAGGTGAACTTCACCGCCGGTGGTCATCACGTTGGACGAGAAGCCCTGGTGATACTTGACGTCACCGGAACCCAACTCGACCTTCTTCTTGCCTTCGAACTCGTCGAACAGCTCGCGCGGGTTCTTGCCGAAGGTGTTGACCAGTACGTTCAGACGACCACGGTGGGCCATGCCGATCACGATTTCCTTGGTGCCGTAGGAGCCGGAACGCTGGATCAGCTCGTCGAGCATCGGAATCAGGCTCTCGCCGCCTTCCAGGCCGAAACGCTTGGTACCCGGGTATTTGGTCCCGAGGTATTTTTCCAGGCCTTCGCCGGCGGTGACGCGCTCAAGCAGGTGGCTCTTGATGTCGACGGAGTACGTCGGACGGCCGCGCACGCTTTCCAGACGCTGCTGGAACCACTGGCGCTGCTCGGAATCGGTGATATGCGTAAATTCAGCGCCGATGGTGCGGCAATATGTCTGCTGCAACGCTTCGTGAATTTCGCGTAGGCTCGCCTCCTCTTTGCCGATGAACAGGTCGCCGGCACGGAAGGTCGTATCAAGATCGGCATTGGTCAAGCCGTAATGATTGATTGACAGGTCTGCAGGTGCAGGACGCTGCCACAGCCCCAGCGGGTCAAGCTGGGCTGCCTGGTGGCCACGCATACGGTAGGCCTGGATCAATCGCAGCACTTCAACTTGCTTCTTCTCGTGCTCACTGCTCACGCTACCGGCGGAAACCGGTTGGGCGCGGCGCTGGTTCTTTGCCAGCAAGACGAAATGATCGCGAATTGTGGAGTGCGAAACATCGGTGGCAGTGTTGCCATCAGCAGGCAACTTCTGGAAGTAGGTGCGCCACTCTTCTGGCACAGCGTTAGGGTCGTGCAGGTAGAGCTCGTAGAGCTCTTCCACATAGGCAGCGTTACTACCGGATAGGTAGGCGCTGTTCCACATGCGCTGCATCACGCTTTCTTGCATGCTTGGTCACCCTCGGTTAGGGGAACACCACCGGCGTCGACACCGAGAAAACTTGCAGAAGTCCGAATGCAGCGACTAAAACAAGCCACTTAGGATCACGCTGATAGTCCGGGTACCAGCCCGGATGCCCCTGCTTGTCTCATTTCTTCAAAATAAGAGCTGCAGCCTTATAAGCTGCTGCCCAGGTTAAAACTACGGCGCCGGTTGAAGCCTGCGCCGTAGCATCTACGGGTACAGCGGTCCTACGGGTACAGCAGCTGAATCACACGCCGCTTTGCAGCAGCATGTTACGAATGTGACCGATGGCCTTAGTCGGGTTCAGGCCTTTCGGACAAACGTTGACGCAGTTCATGATGCCCCGGCAGCGGAATACGCTGAACGGGTCATCCAGCGAAGCCAGACGCTCGGATGTCTTGTTGTCGCGGCTGTCTGCCAGGAAGCGATAGGCTTGCAGCAGAGCAGCCGGACCCAGGAACTTGTCCGGGTTCCACCAGAAGGACGGGCACGAAGTCGAGCAGCAAGCGCACAGGATGCACTCGTACAGACCGTCAAGCTTTTCACGCTCTTCAGGGGACTGCAGACGCTCGATGGCCGGAGCCGGCGTGTCGTTCTGCAGGTATGGCTTAACCTTTTCGTATTGCTTGTAGAAGATGCTCATATCGACGACCAGGTCACGGATAACCGGCAAACCTGGCAGCGGACGAACGATCAACTTGTTACGTTTTACGACGGCAGACAGCGGCGTGATGCACGCCAGACCGTTCTTGCCGTTGATGTTCATGCCGTCGGAACCGCAAACACCCTCACGGCAAGAGCGACGATAGGAGAAACCTTCGTCCTGCTCTTTGATCAGGGCCAGCACGTCCAGCACCATCAGGTCTTTACCACCGGTATCAACCTGGAATTCCTGCATGAACGGCGCAGCGTCCTGATCAGGGTTGTAACGATAAACACTGACTTGCAACATGGCGGCCACCCTTAATAAGTCCGAATCTTAGGTTCAAAAGTCGGAACAGTCTTCGGCGAGAAGTTCACAGCACGCTTGGCAACGCGCTTGTCACCCGGGAAGTACAGGGTGTGGCACAGCCAGTTTTCGTCGTCACGGTCTTCGAAGTCTTCACGAGCGTGAGCACCGCGGGACTCTTTACGCACTTCTGCAGCGATGGCAGTAGCTTCGGCCACTTCCAGCAGGTTCTGCAGTTCCAGCGCTTCGATACGCGCAGTGTTGAACGCCTGGCTCTTGTCGTTGATCTTGACGTTGGCGATACGGCCACGCAGATCAGCCAGCTGAGCAATACCCTTCTGCATGTATTCGCCGGTACGGAATACACCGAAGTAGTTCTGCATGCAGTTTTGCAGTTCGCGACGCAGGGTTGCCACGTCTTCACCTTCGGTACGCTCGTTCAGAGCGGACAGACGTGCCAGGGCCGCGTTGATGTCGGCGTCGGTGGCGTCATCGTATTCGATACCGTCGGTCAGCGCTTTTTCCAGGTGCAGGCCGGCAGCGCGGCCGAATACCACCAGATCGAGCAGCGAGTTGCCGCCCAGACGGTTGGCGCCGTGAACCGATACGCACGCCACTTCACCCACTGCGAACAGGCCAGGGATGATTTCGTCGACGCCTTCGTCGTTCTGGGTGATTGCCTGACCGTGGATGTTGGTCGGAACACCGCCCATCATATAGTGGCAGGTAGGAACAACCGGAACCGGAGCAACAACAGGGTCAACGTGTGCGAAAGTCTTGGACAGTTCGCAGATGCCTGGCAGACGGCTGTGCAGCACTTCCTCGCCCAGGTGGTCGAGTTTGAGCATTACGTGGTCGCCATTCGGACCGCAACCGTTGCCGGCGATGATTTCTTTAACCATCGAACGGGCAACAACGTCACGACCGGCAAGGTCTTTGGCGTTCGGAGCATAACGCTCCATGAAACGCTCGCCGTGCTTGTTGATCAGGTAACCACCCTCACCACGGCAACCTTCGGTGACCAGTACACCGGCGCCGGCGATGCCGGTCGGGTGGAACTGCCACATTTCGATGTCTTGTACCGGTACGCCGGCACGCAGCGCCATGCCAACGCCGTCACCGGTGTTGATCAGGGCGTTGGTGGTCGAAGCGTAGATACGACCTGCACCGCCGGTGGCCAATACGGTGGCCTTGGCACGGATGTAGGTGGTTTCACCGGTTTCGATGCAGATGGCAATCACGCCGACGAATGCGCCTTCCTGGTTTTTCACCAGATCAACAGCGTAGTACTCGTTCAGGAACGTGGTGCCAGCTTTCAGGTTGCCCTGATAAAGGGTGTGCAGCAGCGCGTGACCGGTACGGTCGGAAGCGGCGCAGGTACGGGCGGCCTGGCCACCTTTACCGTAGTCCTTGGACTGTCCACCGAACGGACGCTGATAGATACGACCTTGTTCGGTACGCGAGAACGGCATACCCATGTGGTCCAGCTCGTATACGGCGGCAGGACCTTCCTGACACATGTATTCGATAGCGTCCTGGTCACCGATATAGTCGGAACCCTTGACGGTATCGTACATGTGCCAGCGCCAGTCATCGTTCGGATCGGCAGACGCAATGGCGCAAGTGATGCCGCCCTGGGCCGACACGGTGTGCGAACGGGTCGGGAAAACCTTGGTGATCACGGCAGTCTTGTGACCGCCCTGTGCCAGTTGCAGCGCAGCGCGCATGCCGGCACCGCCACCACCAATGATGATGGCGTCGAAAGAAATCGTTGGAATGTTAGCCATGAATCAGATACCCCAGAGAATCTGCACACCCCAGACGAAGTAAGCGAACATCGCAACGCCGCATACTGCCTGGAAAAGGAAACGTACTGCAGTCGCGGACTTGCCCAGCGCCATCGGCGTCAGGTAGTCAGTCGCGATGGTCCACATGCCGACCCAGGCGTGAGCGCCCAGGGCCACAAGGGCCAGCAGACTGAAGATACGCATCCCGTTGTGGGCGAACAGGGCATGCCATTGGTCATAGCCAATGCCTGGATTCGCCGCGAGGTATCCGATCAGGAAGATGAAATAAGCCGCGAGAACAACCGCAGACACACGTTGCGCCATCCAGTCATAGAGGCCCGAACGCGAAAGGTTCGTAACGCTGGTTACCATATCCAAACTCCTGCCAGAACGATCAACACCACGGAAACGGCGATGATAATTTTCGAGCCCAGGCGGCCGCCTTCAAGCGTCTCGCCGATGCCCATGTCCATGATCAAGTGGCGCACACCGGCTACCAGGTGATACAGAAGAGCGGACAGGAGGCCCCATGCTACGAACTTGGCCAGCGGACTGGTCAAGCATGCCTTCACCTCGGCAAAACCTTCCTCGGAACCCAGAGACTTGCCCAATGCATACAGCATGAAGCCAAGGCCCAGGAAGAGGATGATGCCGGAAACACGGTGAAGAAACGACGTAACGCCGGTGATGGGGAGTTTGATGGTCCTTAGGTCTAGGTTTACAGGTCGTTGGCTTTTCACGGCTTTTTTTTCACACTGAAGAGCCCCTAACAATCAGGGCAAAGTTGTTGGGGAGTGCACTGGTCAGGTAACCACCACCCAGGGATGCGACCCCCAATAAAGCAGGCCCAAAAGCCCCTGGCGGTCGGTGGCCGAGTATAGACAGTTAGGCTACTAATGACAACGCGTTCACCTTCCCCTAATAGCTGATTGCACAAGTCAGATAAAAGGCGTAAATGGCAGTCAATTTCGAGGAAAAAGTCCGGTTAAAGCCTTCTGGAGCAAGACTTTAGGCAAATTGACATTCGAATTTATCTCACTATAGTGGTGCGGGCCCTGCGTGGGGGGTCTGTCTGATGATTTCAAGCATAAATAGGAGGCCACATGGCTGACAAAAAAGCGCAGTTGATCATCGAGGGCGCAGCCCCCGTCGAGCTGCCCATTTTAACCGGCACCGTTGGTCCCGATGTTATCGACGTTCGGGGCCTGACGGCCACGGGCCGTTTCACCTTTGACCCTGGTTTCATGTCGACTGCCTCCTGCGAGTCGAAGATCACCTATATCGACGGCGACAACGGCATTCTGCTGCACCGCGGCTACCCGATCGAACAGCTGGCTGAAAAGTCGGACTACCTGGAAACCTGCTACCTGCTGCTCAACGGCGAATTGCCGACCGCAGAGCAGAAGGCCCAGTTCGTAGGCACCGTGAAGAACCACACCATGGTTCACGAGCAGTTGAAGACCTTCTTCAACGGCTTCCGTCGCGACGCCCACCCGATGGCCGTCATGTGCGGCGTAGTGGGTGCCCTCTCGGCCTTCTACCACGACTCCCTCGACATCAATAACCCGCAGCATCGCGAAATCTCCGCGATCCGCCTGGTTGCCAAGATGCCGACCCTGGCCGCAATGGTTTACAAGTACTCCATGGGCCAACCCATGATGTACCCGCGCAACGACCTGTCGTACGCGGAAAACTTCCTGCACATGATGTTCAACACCCCGTGCGAGATCAAACCGATCAGCCCGGTACTCGCCAAGGCCATGGACCGGATCTTCATCCTCCATGCCGACCACGAGCAAAACGCATCGACTTCTACCGTACGTCTGGCCGGTTCGTCGGGTGCCAACCCGTTCGCCTGTATCGCCGCCGGTATCGCTGCACTGTGGGGCCCTGCCCACGGCGGTGCGAACGAAGCCGTTCTGACCATGCTTGACGAGATTGGCGATGTTTCGAACATCGACAAGTACATCGCCAAGGCCAAGGACAAGAACGATCCGTTCAAATTGATGGGCTTCGGTCACCGGGTTTACAAAAACCGCGACCCACGCGCCACCGTCATGAAGCAAACCTGCGACGAAGTGCTGAAAGAGCTGGGCATCACCAACGATCCGCAACTCGAACTGGCCATGCGCCTGGAAGAGATCGCCCTGACCGATCCGTACTTCATCGAGCGCTCGCTGTACCCGAACGTCGACTTCTACTCGGGGATCATCCTCAAGGCGATCGGCATTCCGACCAGCATGTTCACCGTGATCTTCGCCCTGGCGCGGACCGTCGGCTGGATCTCCCACTGGAAAGAAATGCTCTCCAGCCCGTACAAGATCGGCCGCCCGCGCCAGTTGTACACCGGCTACGAGTCGCGTGATATCACCAAGCTGGAAGACCGCGAATAAGACCTGTCTTGCGATAACGTCTTGAGCTGTACCGGAAACGGCCTCTATTTAGATAGGGGCCGTTTTTGTTTGTGGGCCTTGGGGCCTTCCCGGCTCTATGGTTGTGTACATATCCGTTTCTGCGGTCACGGCCGCTGGCGGTTTCGCTTTTACAGCGAGTCACTTTCGAAAAGCGCGAAAGTAACCAAAGCGCTTCTGCCCC
>NZ_AKJK01000111.1 GCF_000282375.1 Pseudomonas sp. GM50 | reverse complement strand
GCTCCTACAAGAGCGGGCGATAACCGCCAGCCGGCACTACCGCAGAAACGGATATGTACCCGATCAAAGCGCCCCGTCGACTATCAGGCCGCCTTCGCGGGCAAGCCTCGCTCCTACATTGAGAACGCCCCCCCTAGGGAGCCAATCGTCATGAACAAACTGGAAGTCAGGTACACCACCCTGCGCGACGCCTTCACATTGTTCGGCGTGCTGTTTTACATCCAGGTCATCGGATTTTTTTTCGGGCTGGCTGATACGTCGAATCTGGGCGCAGCCGAAAAAGACCTCGAAGGCAACGTGGTCAACCAGATCTGCGGCCTGATCACCCTGCTGGTTCCGCTGTTCTTCTTTATCCGCAACAAGGTCTTCATCAGCAAAAGCTTTTACAGGCACAACGCCTTTCTGCTGATATTCATGCTCAGCCTGGCCGTATCGATCAGTTGGTCCTACGACCCGATGTTGAGTTTCAAACGTTTTGTAGCGCTGATCAGCGTGGTGTTCTTTGCAGGTTTCATCGCCTACAACTACAGCCTCGAGAAAATCGCCTACATGCTCGGCTGCACCATCGGCGCGGCAGCGTTGTTCGGCTTGATATTCGCGCTGGCAAGACCGGACATCGCCTTCATTGACGGCGGTATTCGCGAGGGTGCATTCAAGGGGATTTTTCCGGAAAAAAATGCCGGAGCCCGGATCAACGCGATCGCCATTCTGTTACTGCTGCCGATGATCCGTCAGCGCAATCCCTGGGCGATCATCTACTCGTTGTTCTCGCTGATCGCGATTGCGCTGGCCCAATCTGCCACGGCAATCGCACTGATTGTTGCCGGCACCGTGAGCTATTGGTACTTCCTCACGCTGATCCGCTTGCACATCAACCGCTCACTGACAGCATTCCTCGGTACGACAATCATCTATTTGCTGATCTGCCTGTTTCTATACGGCAACTACACCCTGCTGCTGGAGCTTATGGGGCGTGACGCGTCACTCACCGACCGAACGCTGATCTGGGACTTGCTCACACCGCTGATCGACGCCGAATTCCTCAAGGGTTACGGCTTCGGCGCTTTCTGGTCCAGCCCGGACGCCGAGACATTCATCAACCGCTGGGGTTACATCGGCAATGCCCACAGCGGCTACATGGAGACCTTGCTCAACGGCGGTGTCATCCAGCTGACGGCGCTGATCCTGATGCTGATCGAGGCGTTGATCAAACACTACAGAGCCGTGGTGTCGGATCAGTCGGCGCGGTTTCACGCCAGCGCCATGGTCATCATCGGATCGTTCATGCTCACCAACTATGTGGCGTATGTCGTTCCCAACTACCGCTGCGCAGAGTTTCTGGTGTTCTGCATCCTCGCCCTCTCATTCCGGCACCACCACGCGACATACCCCGAGTTGTCACGGCCAACCCTGGGTCAGCGTCCGCCTGGCAAGGCATTACCACGCGACTCAGCCAATGCGTAACAAAAGGAGACATAACCGTGCCAGACCAAGCCCCCCCTTCACCCCATTCAGTATGCGTCGTGATCCCGATGTACAACGGCGCCGACAGCATCGAGCAAACACTGGCGTCCGTGGCCGGGCAAACCCGACTGCCCGATCACGTCATCGTCATCGACGATGGTTCCACCGATGATGGACCACAACGCGTCAAGGACTTCGCGGCGCCGTTTCGCCTGACGCTGTTGCATCAAGCCAACGAAGGCCAGGCCAGCGCCCGCAACCACGGACTGCAGCACACTGAAGAGACTTATGTGGCATTTCTCGATGCCGATGACAGATGGTATCCGCAAAAGCTGGAGCAACAACTGGCACTGTTTGACGAACTGAGTCGTCAGGGACGGCCGGTGGCGCTGATAGATTGCTACGTGCACAACGACTACAGCGACGGTACGCGAATACTGGAAAACCGGCAAAAAAACGGTAGGCATTTCGACGATTTCATCCGCGCCAACGTCCTCAATGGCGTGTCCTCCGCGATGGTCAGACGTGATGTGATCATGCAACTCGGCGGCTTCAATGCCAGCCTGCGTTACTCCGAAGACCGCTTCATGTGGACCCGGATCGCCGAACACTGGGAGGTTCACACCGTGCCAGAAGTGCTGCTGCAGCGCATGGTCAACAGCGGCAACATGACCGCGCAACCGACAAGGTACTACCCGTACAAGATCAGGTTCATCGAAGCGTTCCTCGCCCACTTTGGCCCGCAGCTGAGCAAGCAGCAACGGATCGATTTCGCGCTGGGCGCCCACTCCGACTTTCTCGAACTGTTTTCCCGCAGAGGCGAGCATGCCCAGGTGATCGATGTGTACCGGCGAATGCTGGAGTACTCCTGGCAAACACTGATCTTCAGGAACGGTAAACCGACATTGCGCTTGCTCTATGCATGCGTCCAATCATTGCGCAAGGCAGTTGCGTCAACCACCGCTCATTGAGCTGGTATCCACCATGGCCAATCACCGTCTGGTTAAATTGATCTGGATTTTCACCGAGAAATTCGGCCTGATTTTCCTGTCGATGATTACCTTTGTCGCGTATGCCAGGCTGCTGTCGCCCACAGAGTTGGGTGTGGGCACGGTCATCATTGCCATCGTCGAGTTGATCGGCATGATTTATTCCTCGGTTCTGGAAGACCCGCTGGTACGACTCGAGCGGCTGGAAGACAAACACATCGCCACAGCCTTCTGGGCGTCGGTACTCGTCAGCCTGGCGTCCATCGTCGTCATCTCGGGCGCAGCGATTCTGTACACGCCTCACCCGATGCTGCAATGGATGACGGCGGTGGCCTCGGTAAAAATCCTGTTCACCATGATGGCGCGGGTCTATGTGGCGCAAATGCGCCGTAGCGGCAACTTCAGGATGCTGGCGTCGCGCACGCTACTGGGCAAGGTGTGTGGTGGTGTGGGCGGCATTGCTGTCGCGCTCTGGGGATTGGGCGCCTGGGCGGTCATTGCTCAGGCACTGATCATGGAGTTCGTGTCCATTATCGTATTGATGCGCGCAGACCCGCGCCGCATTGCCTTTTACATTGACGGCCCGCTCTTGCGCGAACTGTTGAGGGCCGGCGCACCGGTTGCCGTAAACGCGCTGAGTTCGCAAACGCTACAGCGCGGGGTCACCGTCATCCTGGGCATGACGGCCGGCACCAACGCGGTTGGCATGTTCAACATGGCGATGCGCATCATCGATCTGCCGCGCACGGCGATCTATCACGGCCTGATCAGCTATGCGCTGCCGGTGTTTTCCCGACGCAGCGCCGATCCATCGCGGTTACGCGCGATCATCAGCGATTCGACCGCCGTCAGCTGCTTCCTGCTGACGCCCCTGTTCATCGGCATCGCACTCACGGCGCACGACCTGATCCTGTTGATCTTCGGCGCCAAATGGACCGAGGCCATTCTCCTGCTGCAAGTGCTTGCGTGCACGGCAGCCATCGGTAATACAGCCATGTACGCCACCACCGCACTGGTCGCGGTCAATTGCAGCCACCTGACCATCAAGGCCGAAGTGGCAACCACCCTATTGGCACTGGCGCTGGTCTATGGCTTCGGCAGCCTCTATGGCGGCATGGCCGCCGCCCTCGCCCTGCTGGTCCGGATGGCGATCATCACGCCACTGCAAATCCGCGGGTTGAACAGTGCAATCGGCTATGGCTGGCGGCGATTTTTCGAAACCAACTATCGCAGCGTGATTGCTTCGTTCGTCATGGCAGCGATCGTCCTGATGGTTTCTTCCCGCCTGGATGTTCAGGGCTACTTGCACCTGATCTGCAGCATCGTGGTTGGCGCGCTGAGTTATGCCGTGGCGTATAGCGTGATGCATCCGCGCTGGCCGCAAGAATTCAAATCGGTTTTCACCACTCGCTGAGAGGACGCACCCGACAACCTTTTCCCTTCCCGGACCACATTCTCCTGACTCGTGCAATTTCCTTGTGACAGGAACGCCTCATCATGCACAAAACCACGTTGATTACCGGCGGGGCCGGATACATCGGCTCCCATACCACCCTGGCCCTGATTGACGCCGGTCGACAGGTGTTGGTCCTCGATAACCTGTGTAACAGCTGCCGCGAATCGCTCACACGCCTGGAGTATCTGACTCGCAAGCGAGTCGATTTCATTGAAGGCGATATTCGCGATAGCCACCTGCTCGACGATATCTTCAGCCGCTACGACATCGACGCCGTGGTGCACTTTGCCGGTCTCAAGTCCGTGGAGGAAAGCGTTCGAAAGCCGCTGGATTATTACGCCAACAATGTTGTCGGCACGCTCAACCTCTGCCATGCAATGGCCCGGTTTGAGGTCTTCAAACTGGTGTTCAGCTCGTCGGCCACCGTGTACGGCGCCCCCCGGCAGATACCGCTCATCGAAGACCTGGGTGCAGGCAAACCGATCAATCCCTATGGCCGCACCAAGCTGCTGATCGAAGAGTTGCTCACCGACCTGTGCCTGTCCGATCCGCAATGGAGCATTGCGGTGTTGCGCTACTTCAACCCGATCGGCGCACACGAGAGCGGGCTGATCGGCGAAAACCCCAATGGCCGGCCCAATAACCTGCTGCCTTGCCTGACACGGGTCGCGATGAGGCAAATGCCCGAACTCACCGTGTATGGCAGCGACTATCCCACTGTGGATGGAACTTGCGTGCGCGATTACGTCCATGTGGTTGACCTTGCCGATGGCCATCTCAAAGCGTTGCGGGCGTTGCAGAACACAAACGGCATCCACGTCTGGAACCTGGGAACAGGCATTGGCCATAGCGTGCTGCAGATCATCCACAGCTTCGAGAACATTACCGGTATTACCATCCCCTTCCGGTTCGCACCGCGCCGCGATGGCGATATCGCCGAATGCTGGGCCGACCCCACCAAGGCAGGGCGTGATCTAGGCTGGTACGCACAGCGCG
Source organism: Pseudomonas sp. GM50 (assembly GCF_000282375.1). Classification (GTDB taxonomy): domain Bacteria; phylum Pseudomonadota; class Gammaproteobacteria; order Pseudomonadales; family Pseudomonadaceae; genus Aquipseudomonas. Next base: position 19,384 of record NZ_AKJK01000111.1, on the reverse strand, counting down.
ACCTGATGCAAATGATCATCGACACCTGGCGATGGCAATTGTGTAATCCGCATGGGTACCGCTCCCAACCCGAATTGGCGGCGTCGATTGCGTTGAAACAATGGGTATGAGCAGGTTCATTCTTTTGGCGACCCTGCTATCGGTCGTTTGCAACGCGTCGGGGGGCACTCCCCCGCCGCTGGCCAACGGCCTGGTGCTGTGGCTCGACGCCGCCGACGCGTCGACAATGACCCTCGATGCCCAGAACCACCTCCTGCGATGGCACGACAAGTCCGGCGAAGCTAATGACGTTACCGTCGACAATGGCGCAGACGCCGCACTCCCCCAGCGTGTGGAGAACGCCATGAATGGCCATCCGGTGGTGCGCTTGAGTGGTACTTCAGCCTTCCTTGGCAAGGCCATTCGTACGGCAAAAGGCCCTGTTACCCTATTGATCGTGTCACGCAGACTAAACGAGCAAAGCGGCGGCGAGACCTGGCAGCGACTGTTCAGTTCACGCCCGATAATCGCCGATAACGACAACGTGCCACCGAACTTCGCGATCAGCGTGCAACAGCGCACCGCCTACGATCCGACCCTCTTCGTCCTGGAACTCAACGACGTGCCCATCGGCCCGTACGCGGTGGGGCGCAACGTAGTCGGCAGCGTCGAACATGTGCGCGGCGACATCGCCGAAATACTGATGTACGACCGGCACCTCGCATCCCTGGAGGAACGGCAGCGCGTCTTTCAGTACCTGGCGAACAAGTGGTCCGTCGCCCTCCCCAAGGCTGCCAATTCCTGGACCCGCCTCGGCCCGCTGGGAAAGGTACCGGAACGGACCGACACCGGACTGCCGCTGTCCGATCAGGGCAATGCCGGCCAATGGATGCTGGACACACGATTCTCCGACGACTTCGATGGCGCGACCCTCAACCCCAGTCGCTGGCACGTCAACAACGCCACGGGCACCGACTCACTCGGGCGCAAACCGGCGCTGTTCATGCCGGACAACGCTTACCTGAGCGATGGCCATCTGAACATCGTTTTCCGCAAGCAAACCGTGCCGCAAAAGTACGTACGACTCGGCTTTGAAGGTTACAGCTCTGCAATGGTCCGAACGATTGAGCGCAGTTTTTACGGCTACTACGAAGCCCGCGCCAAACCTATGGACTCGGCCGGCTCCAGCGCCTTCTGGCTCGCGTTTACGGGGCTTGCCGACAATGCCACGGAAATCGACATTTTCGAAATCGGCGGAAAAACCAAAAACGCCTCCTTCGACCGTAGGTACAACATGAACGCCCACGTTTGGGCCACGCCGCACAGTACCGAACATCTGAGCGATGGCAGCAGCTGGGTCAGCCCATGGCGGCTAGCCAGTGCCTTCCATGTCTATGGTTTTGACTGGCAGGCCGACACATTGCGCTGGTACGTCGACGGCGTACTGGTGCGCGAGGCAAAGAACACCCACTGGTTCTTCCCCATGCATGTCCTCTTTGACAGCGAGGCCATGTGGAATTGGTTCGGCGTTGTCGACGACGCCGATCTGCCCTCCATTTTCAGCGTGGACTACCTCAAGGTGTGGCGTCGCGGTAGATAGTCACAACTCGACCGGTTTTCTTGAAAGGCCTCAACCGCTTTCACCGGAGCCAGGCATTACCCGAAACCCAGGAACACACCCGTAAAAGAGGTCGCAACAATGAACGGTACGATGACTTCCGATCAAGCGATGGCCTGTCTGAACCTGGCGCTTGAACGTAACAAACAACTGTTCAACGAAGCCTATCGCTTGAGCCACGCCGCTCTTGATCTTCTCGATCAGCCCCACATGGACATAGAAAAGTTCACGCGATATCAGAAGAAAAGAAGACAGGCCGATCTTAAATACCTGGATGCCATCGAGCACTTGCGATTAATCATGGCTGAATACCCTGTCCATCTCTTCTCTGCGGAGAGCTCAATACATGAGCCACAGTTTTGTCTGAGGGAGACGACGAAATCTGACCTGTCAGGGATGCCGGATCAGCCGTTCTGACCAACATGCTGTAACGCCCTGCGCGAACCAGAACAGAGCACTGCGGCTCGGCAATTCCCGCGACTGGTGCGTTGATCGCGTTTTCTACCTTCGCAGCCCTATCGCCATCGAATGGAACCCCTCCCACTGCATGAGCGACAGGCTGACAAGTGGTCGATGGCACGGCTGGCAAACAACTTGCTTAGGTCTGATCAGGCTTGAGCCATCAACGACGATGGCTTCGCAAACATTACGGACAACGGCGTCCGCTCCCCTGCGCATTGCGACAGGTGAGCGTGCGCCGTTTTTGCTCACCCCGGCATAAAAGGAAATCCTCATGCCTGCTCAAGGAATGCTCCCCCCGGGTCATGCCATCGCGACTGCGCACATCGGTGTCGGCAAGTCACGCCCTGCCGGCATTGCACTGCGGTCATTGTTCGCCCCTGGCATGGCCCTGCTCGAACGCAGCAGGATCGGCCTCTGGTTACCACTCGGGCTGGCCCTCGGCGCCTGCGGTCTCGCCCTGGCCGAACAGCCAGCAAGCGCACTGGCCCTGATACCGGGCGTCCTCTATCTGGGGTGCGCGTGGCATCTTCGTGAGCGTCATCAACGCCATCTACAGATATTCTGGGACACTGAACTTGCACACCTGCTGCGCAGCTCCCGGGATGCCGACCCAGCGACGCTACTGGTGGCCGCCAGCATGCAACTGCGCAACAACGAGCGCTTGCGCAGCGAAGTACAGTTCGCCAGTCGTGCGCTGGAGCAAATGTCTCAACAGGCCCGCGACCAAGGTGAGGAACAGAGCCAACGAATCGCCATGATCGCCGCCGCCAGCGAGCAAATCGATCAGACCCTGCACAGCATTGATGCCTTGGCCCAGGGCGCGCTGGCAGCCTTCGCCAACGCCCACACCATGAGCGAATCCGGTTGTCTGGAGGTGCGTTCAGTGGGTGACAGCATGCGCGCCATTCAGCACAGCCTGGGCAATACCGCACACGCCGTGGAAGCATTGCTGCAGCGCACTACCGCAGTAGAAAGCACCGTCAATAGCATTCAGGCACTGGCCAAACAGACCCAGTTGTTGGCACTCAATGCCTCCATCGAAGCGGCCCGTGCCGGCGAGCACGGTCGCGGTTTCGCAGTGGTCGCCGATGAGGTCCGCAGCCTGGCCCAAGCCACCGACCGGGCTACCCACGAAATCACCACAGCCGCGACGGCGATTGCCATGGCCGTGCGCCAGGTGGATGGCGAGGTCAAGGAACACCGCGACCTGCTGGCAGCCGGTAGCCAACAGAGCGAGCAACTCGCCGCCAACCTCGACGACCTGGCTCAACATAGTCAGATCAATCTGCAACACCTCGGCGCCATGCAACAGGCGCTCAGCGAGCACCAGCAAGCCAATCATGCCCTCAGCGAACAGTTGCAACAGGTCAATGCCGCGGTGCAAGAGCAGAGCACGCAAACCCATGCGCTGCACGACCTGACCCATTATCTCAACCAGCTCACCGTCGGAAACCGCCCATGAACCTACCATTCGCCGCCGCACTCGATGGCGGGCAATCCCGACGAACCCGTCTGCCACAAAACGACGCGGGACTCAGACAGATGCTTTTGCTGGGGCTCGATCTGTTGCAAGGTCTGCAGCAGCATCGCGGTCTCGGCGGACAGACCACCCGCGAGGCACAACAGCGTTGCCAGGCACTGGGGCATTCGCTCGACCAACGCTGGAAAGAATGGCCGCATAGCGCACAGTGCCAGGCCTGGAACGCATTACGCCGCGAGCCAGCGGATTTCGAGGGCCATTGCCGGTTGCTGCAAGACCTGCTCGGCGCCATCCAGAACCTCGAACTGCGGCGCTGCGCGCTTAATCTGCAGCCCCCAAGCATCGCCGAGCGCTGTTGGGAGCTGGAAGACCTGGGGCGGCTGCGCGGCCTGTCCGTGCGCGCCGCCGCCCATCAGAATTGCCCACTGCAAATGCTTGTTCAATTGCAGTACCTGCACGAGCGCTTGCTCAGGCATGCCCCCCGCTCGCTGCACAACGCTCTCGAACGACTGCACCGCTGCCTGATCGGTACAACGACAGTGTCCATCTCCCCGGCGCAGTGCTACGCCCTGCTCACCCCATTGCTCGACGAACGCCTCGACGCCATCCGCCGGGATCTGGGCTGAGGCTTACCTCCATTCGACTACGCAACGGTGCAGAGGAGAGCCGTTTTAGTTCACCTCGCACCCAAGCCGCCCAACAAACGATCAGTGCTTCGCGCCTCCTGGCTCCACGCCCCCCTTCGACATCCTTTTCGATGACATCAAAAACCACTTCAAGCCTTTGTTTCAATTGGCTTTTAGTGCAAAGAAAAAGATCGGACATAAACCTGGCAAGCCCTTTGCTACTGCTGTCTTACAGACTCATGCAGCACGCCAATGGCGGCGTGCTGCGCTTTCCGGACAACGGCGTCCGTCAGGTCCCTCTATCGAGGGTGCCTGGCGCACGCCGTTTTTGTTTGCCCCTAAAAAAAGGATGTGGTTATGACTGATGAGCGTGACTCGCAACATCCGGCGCACCCCGGCCGGCGCACCTTCCTGAAGCAATCCCTGGTGGCGGCAGGCACTGTCGCCGGGATCGCCGCCCTCGATGTTGTCACGCCGGGCTTTCTGCGCAGCGCGGTCTGGGCCGCCGGCAGCGACGCGCCGGAGAAAGCTGCGCTGAAAGTCGGTTTCATTCCCCTCACCGACTGCGCATCGGTCGTGGTAGCGGCAACCCAGGGTTTCGGCGAAAAATACGGCCTCACCATCACGCCAAGTAAAGAGGCGTCCTGGGCCGGCGTGCGCGACAAACTGCTCAACGGCGAACTGGATGCTGCCCATGTGCTCTACGGCCTGATCTATGGTGTGCAACTGGGCATCGGCGGGCCGCAGAAAGATATGGCCATGCTCATGGGACTGAACCAGAACGGCCAGGCGATCACCCTCTCCAAACAGCTGCAACAAGCGGGCGTGACCAATGGCGAGCAACTGGCCGCCAAGGTCAAGCAAGGCGGCACGCCACTGACCTTCGCCCAGACGTTCCCCACCGGCACCCATGCCATGTGGCTCAATTACTGGCTCGCCAGCCTCGGCATCAACCCGCTGACCGATGTGAAGACCATCGTGGTGCCACCGCCACAGATGGTCGCCAACATGCGCGTGGGCAACATGGACGGCTTCTGTGTCGGCGAGCCTTGGGGAGCCCGGGCGATTGCCGACAACATCGGCTTCACCGCCGTTACCAGCCAAAAACTCTGGCCCGATCACCCGGAGAAAATCCTTGGCACCACCCGTGCCTTCGTCGAGCAATACCCCAACACCGCCCGGGCGCTGACCATGGCGGTGCTCGACGCCAGCCGGTTCATCGAGGCCAGCGTAGAGAACAAGAAAAGCACCGCCCAACTGATCGCCTGCAAGGCCTACGTGAATGCGCCCGTCGAAGTGATCGAACAACGCTTCCTCGGCCACTACGACGACGGGTTGGGTAAGCAATGGACGGACGAGCATGCGATGTCCTTCTGCAAGGATGGCAGCGTCAACTATCCGTACCTGTCGGACGGTATGTGGTTCCTCACCCAGTTCCGTCGCTGGGGCCTGCTCAAGGAGGATGTGGACTACGCCGGTGTGGCCAAGTCCATCAACCAGACAAAACTCTACGGCGAAGCCGCCAGTCAGCTTGGCCTGACTGTACCGGGCAGTCCGCTGCGCAGTAGCACCCTGATCGACGGCAAGGTCTGGGACGGCTCCAATCCGGCCGCCTATGCCAGCTCCTTCACCATCAAAGCCTGACCGGAGTAACCCGCCATGAACGCACCCCTCAAGTTGCCAGCGCCGCCCACCACTACGGCGAGTACCCAGCCAGAGCGTCGCTCTCCCCTCCTGAGCGGGTTGCGTCAACGCGCCAGGGATGGCATTGCCCCAGTATTGGGTATCGCCCTGTTTCTCGCCGTCTGGGCGTTTATAGCCGCACGCAGTGAGGGCCTGCCCGGTCCGCTCGCTACTTGGTATTCAGCCCTGGAGCTGTTCAGCGCCCCCTTCTACGACAACGGTCCGAACGACATGGGCATCGGCTGGAACGTGCTGGCCTCTCTTGGCCGGGTCGGCATCGGCTTCGGCCTCGCCACCCTGCTCGGTATCCCGCTGGGCTTCGCCATCGGCCGTTTCGCCTTCCTCGGCGGCATGTTCGCGCCGATCATCAGCCTGCTACGTCCGGTCTCGCCGCTGGCGTGGTTGCCGATCGGCCTGCTGGTGTTCAAGGCTGCCGGCCCGGCATCGATCTGGGTGATTTTCATCAGCTCGATCTGGCCGATCATTCTCAACACCGCCGCGGGGGTCGCCAGCGTGCCGCAGGACTATCTGAACGTCGCGCGGGTGCTCAAGCTCAGCGAATGGAAGGTGTTCACCCACATCCTGTTTCCTTCGGTGCTGCCGCATCTTATGACCGGTATTCGCCTGTCCATCGGCGTGGCGTGGCTGGTGATCGTCGCCGCAGAAATGCTCACCGGCGGTGTCGGCCTGGGCTTCTGGGTGTGGGACGAATGGAACAACCTCAATGTCGAACACATTCTCATCGCCATCATCATCGTCGGTCTGGTCGGCCTGCTGCTCGAGCAGGGCCTGTTGTGGATCGCCAAACGCTTTGACTACACCAACTGAACCGACACCCGCGCGGGTGTTTGGGTTGCCCGCACCTGACGCTTACCCGATGCAGGAGAACCGAGATGGCAAAATTCGTCGAGCTGACCCAGGTCAGCAAGCACTTCGATACCAAAAAAGGCCGCTTCCAGGCCCTCAGCAACGTCAACCTGAGCATCGCTCGTGGCGAGTTCGTCTCGTTGATCGGCCATTCAGGCTGTGGCAAATCCACGGTGCTGAACCTGATCGCCGGTCTGCTTGAAGCCAATGGCGGCGGCTTGATCTGCAACGGTCGCGAGATCGACGGTCCCGGCCCCGAGCGCGCAGTGGTGTTTCAAAACCACAGCCTGCTGCCCTGGCTGACTTGCTTCGGTAACGTGCACCTGGCCGTGGAAAAGGTATTCGGCAAACGCGAAAACAAGGCCGCACTGAAGGCGCGTACCGAGGCGGCGCTGGCAATGGTCGGTCTTGAGCATGCCATGCACAAGCACCCCAGCGAGATTTCCGGGGGCATGAAGCAGCGTGTCGGCATCGCCCGCGCACTGGCCATGGAGCCGAAAATACTGCTGATGGACGAACCCTTCGGCGCGCTCGACGCCCTCACCCGCGCGCACCTTCAGGACGAGCTGCTGCGTATCGTTGCCGCCACTCAGAGCACCGTGGTGATGGTCACCCATGATGTCGATGAGGCCGTGTTGCTCTCCGACCGCATTGTGATGATGACCAACGGGCCGGCGGCCACCGTCGGTGAGATCCTTAGCGTTGGCCTGGCAAAACCGCGCAATCGCCTGGTACTGGCCAACGACCCCGAGTACCACCGCTATCGCACGACGGTCCTCGAGTTCCTCTATCACCGCCAGCAAATGCCGGCGGCTTGAAAACGAAGTCCGAGGAAGCCCTCACGCATTCCGATCTCCTCACTCAAGAACGTTTTGAGTCAGTGAGAAACCGCGAGGTTTGGGGGTTGCCGTGACCGATATGACCCTGGCAGAGGAATCCATCGATCGTGGCGTGCTCGTCATCCCGTTCGGCCAACCCTTGAAGACCCGGGGGGTCTATTCGTTGTGCCCGCAACCCTCGGCCGCTTCGCATCCGGCTTGCTTGCCGATCATGCAATGGTTCGCCCGGCAGGCCGAACAGGACGAAGGCTGAAGTCGGACGGCGGCGACCAAGGGCCGAGTCCGCGACTCTATCCGGCGACCCCGCTCAGCAAGCAGTCGCCATCGGGCAGCATACGGGTGCCGGTCATACGTTTCGCCGCTACAATGCGCACCTTGACCGTGACAAGCCAGACTAAAAAAATGTCCCTACCCAAACATCACCTGGAACTGCTCAGCCCCGCCCGCGACGTGGCCATTGCCCGCGAGGCCATCCTGCATGGCGCCGACGCGGTGTACATCGGCGGCCCGAGCTTCGGCGCCCGCCACAACGCCTGTAACGAAGTGAGCGATATCGCCCAATTGGTGGAATTTGCCCGTCGCTATCACGCTCGGGTCTTCACCACCATCAACACCATCCTGCACGACAACGAACTGGAGCCGGCTCGCAAGCTGATCCACCAGTTGTACGACGCCGGCGTCGATGCGCTGATCGTCCAGGACCTGGGCGTCATGGAGCTGGACATTCCGCCGATCGAGCTGCATGCCAGCACCCAGACCGACATCCGCACACTGGCGCGGGCGCAGTTCCTCGACCAGGCGGGCTTCTCCCAATTGGTACTGGCCCGCGAGCTGAACCTCAAAGAGATCCGCGCCATCGCCGACGAAACCGATGCGGCGATCGAGTTCTTCATCCATGGCGCGCTGTGCGTGGCGTTCTCCGGCCAGTGCAACATCTCCCACGCGCAGACCGGCCGAAGTGCCAACCGTGGCGACTGCTCCCAGGCTTGCCGCCTGCCGTACACCCTCAAGGACGAAAAAGGCGGTGTGATCGCTTACGAAAAACACTTGCTGTCGATGAAGGACAACAACCAGAGCGCCAACATCCGCGCACTGGTGGAAGCCGGCGTGCGCTCGTTCAAGATCGAGGGTCGCTACAAGGACATGGGCTATGTGAAGAACATCACCGCCTACTATCGCCAGCGCCTGGACGACGTCCTCGAAGACCGCACTGACCTGGCCCGCGCGTCCAGCGGCCGCACCGCGCACTTTTTCCTGCCCGATCCGGAAAAGACCTTCCACCGTGGCAGCACCGACTACTTCGTCAGCGACCGCAAGATCGACATCGGCGCCTTCGACACACCGACCTTCACCGGCCTGCCGGTGGGCGTGGTGGAGAAAGTCGGCAAGCGCGATCTGCTGGTGGTCACCCACGAACCGCTGTCCAACGGCGACGGCCTCAATGTGCTGGTCAAGCGCGAGGTGGTGGGCTGGCGTACCAACATCGCCGAGCCGAAGGGCGAGTTCGAAGAGGACGGGGAAAAGCGCTACCGCTATCGTGTGGAGCCCAATGAGATGCCCAAGGGGTTGCACCAGTTGCGACCGAATCACCCACTGAGCCGCAACCTCGACCACAACTGGCAGCAGGCCCTGCTCAAGACCTCCGCCGAGCGTCGGGTGGGTCTTGCCTGGGTCGCTCGCCTGCGTGAGGATCGCCTGGAGCTGACGGCCACCAGCGAGGAAGGTGTCAGCGCCAGCGTCGCCCTGGACGGCCCATTCGGCCTGGCCAACAAGCCGGAACAGGCCCTGGAACAGCTGCACGACCTGCTCGGCCAACTGGGCACCACGCAGTACCACGCCACAGCGATTGAGCTGGATGCACCGCAGGCGTATTTCATCCCCAACTCGCAGCTCAAGGCCTTGCGCCGCGAAGTCATCGAAGCGCTGACCGCTGCCCGCATCAAAGCCCACCCACGAGGTGGTCGCAAGGCCGAGACCGATCCGCCACCGGTGTACCCGGAATCGCACCTGTCGTTCCTGGCCAACGTCTACAACCAGAAAGCCCGCGACTTCTATCACCGTCACGGCGTCAAGCTGATCGACGCGGCCTATGAGGCTCACGAGGAGACCGGCGAGGTGCCGGTGATGATCACCAAGCACTGCCTGCGTTTCTCCTTCAACCTCTGCCCCAAACAGGCCAAGGGCGTCACCGGCGTGCGCACCAAAGTCGCGCCGATGCAGTTGGTGCACGGTGACGAGGTGTTGACGCTGAAGTTCGACTGCAAGCCCTGCGAGATGCACGTGATCGGCAAGATGAAGGGACACATCCTTGACCTGCCGCAACCGGGCAGCGTGGTGCAGCAAGTCGTCGGCCACATCAGCCCTGAAGACCTGCTCAAGACCATCCCTCGCGCGCCCCACTGAGTGACTTGCGAGCGCGGCGCTACGGCGCTGCGCTCGCAAGACAGCTGAATGTCAAAGGCGTCGCCAAGAGGGATTTGCAGGCATAAAAAAACGCCGGATCGGCGCTGGTGTTTTCTGTAAAGACAACTCTCCGGGACTCCCGCAATACCTGGCGGCGGAGCCATACTTGGATGAGCATAAGGAAAATGGCAGGGGCGGCTGGATTCGAACCAACGCATGGCAGGATCAAAACCTGCTGCCTTACCGCTTGGCGACGCCCCTGTATCTGTTGCGGCGAGTGCCCGGCACTGAGTTTTCAGACGGGCAACATCGAGATGCTGCGTCCTTGCGCTACAAGCCCCCTGTGAAGGCCTCTGCAAGAACGGGCGGAAATTTATCAACTTTCGCTTCGCCTGGGAAGGCCAAAACAAAAATATATTTGTTTTAAAACAGACGCTTACTCTTGATCCTGGAGGGTGCCATGGCAGCTGTTACTGATTCACTGAAGCTGTTTCTCGCCGGCGACGTCATGACCGCCCGTGGCATCGACTCAATACTGCCGCATCCTGGCGATCCGCGGCTTTACGAAGACTGGGTCAAGAATGCCGGCGTTTACGTCCGACTGGCAGAAAGACTCAATGGCCCGATTCCCCTCCCCTTCGATTTCACCTATGTCTGGGGCGCTGCATTGGATGAGTTTGAACTTCGCCAGCCACACGCACGCATCATCAATCTGGAAACGGCGGTGTCCCGCCGTGGACGACCGGAGCAAAAGGGCATCAATTACCGCATGACCCCGGAGAACTTCCCGGCCATCAGCGCAGCCGGCATCGACTGCTGCGTGCTGGCCAACAACCATGTGCTGGACTGGGGATCCGCCGGCCTGGCCGATACGCTGGACACCTTATCGAGCAATGGTATGTGCAGCGCCGGCGCCGGGCACAACCGGCAATCGGCTGAAGCACCCGCCGTGCTGCCACAGCCTGGCGGGCGGCGCTTGCTGGTGTTTGGCCTCGGCGCCCCCGACAGTGGCATACCGCCGGACTGGGCCGCCACGGATAGTCGCGCAGGTGTCGCGCGGCTGGAAGATCTGACTATGCAAAGCCTGCGCCCTGTGGCCAAACGAATTCTCGAGAGCAAAAAACCGGGGGATCTGGTGGTCGCTTCCATTCACTGGGGCGGCAACTGGGGGTTCGATATCCCGCGCGAGCAGGTCCGGTTCGCCCATGCCTTGATCGACGAGGCCGGAGTTGACGTGGTGCACGGGCATTCCTCGCACCACATCAAGGGCATCGAGGTGTACCGCGAACACCTGATTCTGTATGGCTGCGGTGATCTGCTGAACGACTACGAAGGCATCGAGGGCCACAGAGCCTTTCGCGGCGACCTGAGCCTTCTGTACTTTGCCTCGCTGGCCCCGGGCGGGCACCTGCGGTCGCTGGACCTGATACCCACCCGCCTCTGTCGCTTTCGTATCTGTCACGCCGAAGGGGATGACCGTCAATGGCTGCACGACACCCTTTCTCGCGAGTGCGCACGCTTGGGCAGCAGCATCCAGCCGGGTGCGAAAAATGCTTTCGAGTTGCGTTGGTAGAACCGTCTGAACACATGAAAACCCAGACAACCTTCCCGCAATGCTTTTCGTAGGAGCCAGGCTTGCCCCTGTGGTGAGGGGGCTTGCCCCCGTTGGGTCGCGAAGCGGCCCTAAAAGCTTTGCGACTGCTTCGCAGCCGAACGGGGGCAAGCCCCCTCACCACAGGGGCAAGCCTGGCTCGTACAAAAAGCGCTTTGCTCACTTCCCGGATTTTTTCGTTTCTGCGTCGTTTTTGCATTTCTGTGCGACAGATCCCGCTTCAGGGACTCCCGTACCACTTCCTCATGGTGTTAGTTTGGACAAGTTCCTGTCTGATCGATCAGATACTTCTCACCAACCGCCTGCAAAGGAATGCCCCTGCAATGGATTTTTCACTCAAGCACCTGGCCACGACAACCCTGATGCTGGCCAGCCTTTCGTCGTTCACCACGTCAGCGCACGCCAACATCACCCCGCAACAGAGCGCGACCATCCTCAAGACTTTCAGTGACGCATCGGTAACGGATTTCAGGCAGTTCCTGGGACGCCTGGCCAAGAGCGACCTTGCCAAAACCAACGACCTCGGCCCGGCAATCAGTGCCTTCCAGGGCAACAAGCCCCTTTCCCCTGAACAGCAGAACGAGATCCATCGCCTGCTTGGCCTCTATGCACGGGTGAAATACGGCAGTGCTGCCACCGAGACCCTGCGTGAACTGGTGGCAATCCCGACCTTCCGCGTGGACGGCGTTGCCCAGCACGATAATCCCGAATTCATCAAGATCGCCGACAAGCTCAAGGGTCTTGCCCAGGCCTTCAACCTGAACTTTCGCAACATCGACAACCGCGTCTATGAAATTTCCCTCGCAGGCAACGGCGATGAAGTCGTGGGCATTCACGCGCATGCCGATGTGGTGCCCGTGACACCGGAGAACTGGGTCCTGAAAGACGGCACCCGACTCGATCCGTTCAAGGTCACCCTGGTCGGCGATCGCATGTATGGCCGGGGCACTGAGGATGACAAGAACGGCATCGTGGTGGCGCTCTATGCCATGAAGATCATCAAGGAGGAGAAGCTGCCACTGGCGAGGAATTTCAAGCTGCTGGTAGACACCACCGAAGAAACCACCGGCGACGCCATCCCCTATTACTTCGAACACAACCCGACACCCAACTACAACCTGGCGCTGGATGGCGGCTATCCAGTGGTGATTGCCGAGAAAGGCTACGGCACCGTCATGGCGAGCTTCGCCCGGCGTGAGGCAGAAGGCAAAGGCGCCGAGATCATCTCAATGACCGGCGGCCTGGCAACCAACCAGATCCCATCGACGTCAGTCGCCACCCTGGTGACTGACAAGCCCGCCGAATTGGCCGCCAGCCTGCAGAAAGCCGGTAGCGATTATGCCAAGCGCAATGGCGGCAACTTCGAGGTGAGCGCCAAGGTCATCGGCAAGGACGTCCAGCTTGTGGTCACCGGTGTTTCCGCCCACTCCTCCGAGCCCGAATCAGGCGTCAACCCGGTGGCAAGGATGCTGGACTTCATCAATAGCCTCGACGGGAAGGTCGCGCTCAAGCACAACCACATTACCGATGCCGCCCGCTACGCCGCCGATAACTGGGGGCTGGACTACCTGGGTGGCAAATTGGGGGTCGGCTTTTCCGATGCCTTCATGGGACCGCTGACCACCTCCCTGACCTATGTCGGCATGGATGAAAAAGCCTTCAAGCTCGCAGTCAACCTGCGCGTGCCGAAGGGCAAATCCCCGGAAGTGCTCAAGACCGAAATTGCCGAAAAACTTGGCGCCTGGAGCAAGAAGACCGACATCGCGGCTTCCTTTGACTACTCGATCGCCGAGCCGATGCACCGCAACCCTGAGGGTGAATGGGTCAAGGCCCTGCTGGCTGTGTCCAGCGAAAACCTGGGCATGGAACACAAGTTCGGCACCTCCGCCGGCGCCACTTCGGTCCATGAGCTGCCCAATGGCGTGCAGTTCGGCCTGGCCAGGCCCGAACTCAAGTACACCGGGCACAACGACAACGAGTTCAAGACCGTCGACCAGTTCCTGCTGGACCTGCAGATCGTGACCGAAATGCTCGGGCGCATCGGGCAGTTGCCGAAACTCTGATCCCCCTTTCGGACCCGCTATTTCTGGCGGGTCCACTTCTATGCGAATGGGGTAAATTGCCTTTAAATATCAACTCCCCCCCATGTCTCTTCGCCTGGATCTATTTATGCCGCTGAGTTTTCATAAAATGCACGCCAATGGCGATGACTTCGTTATTGTCGACTCGCGAAATTCGGCCAATCCAATCACAAATACCATGGCTCGGCGAATGGGTGATCGGCACCGAGGAATCGGATTCAATCAACTCGCGGTGGTGCTCGATTGCGATGATGCAGTTGCGCGCTTGATGTTCTGGAATGCCGATGGCTCCACGCTGGATGCTTGTGGCAGCGCAACGCGGGGGGCCGCGGATATGCTGATGCGCGAAGCAAATGTTACTTCGATAGCGCTGCGAACCAACCGTGGTCTACTCACTTGCGAACGAACTTCAACCGGTGCGATTTCCGTCAACATGGGGGAGCCGCTTTTCGGCTGGTCGGATATTCCCCTGGCCCGGGAACTGGACTCTGCCGTTTTGCCGCTGGCGGGTGGCCCGGCAGCGTGCAGTATGGGAAATCCGCATTGCACCTATTTTGTCGATGATCTAACAGCCATTGATATAGCGACCCTCGGACCAACCATTGAAACCAACGCGCTATTTCCCCTCAGGACGAACGTGCATTTCGTCCAGATCATTAACCGAAAACACATTCGGTTGCGCATTTGGGAGCGCGGCGGTGGTATTCCGCTCGGTTCAGGTTCCTGCTCTTGTGGCGCCGCTGTTAACGGCATTCGTCGTGGCTTGTTAGACCATTGCGTCGAGGTTGAATGTGATGGCGGAACCGTAACGGTTCAATGGGATGGTGTGGGAGCGGTCTTTCTCACCGGGCCGGTAGAGACAACTTTTTCGGGAACTGTTCACAACAGCCTCTCCTTAAGCCTGTGAACCGGCGGCTATCGCATAACTGACCTATTCTGAGTCAACCACAAGCAATCAATTCTGAGGTACCCGAACTCGTTACAGCAACGGAGGCTGAATGATGAAGGAGCATTCGATTGAATTTCGCGCTGGAGATGGGCACACACCTCACTCTGCGCCTCTGGTCATGACCCACGCCACTAAATCTTCCACGACCAATAGCCGCATCGAGCTTTACACCCAGGAGTCGATGGTCAACTGGCTAGGTCCGTTTCAGCTAATGCGCACGGGCTTGCAATCGGCTGCGGCCACCACGATGGGTGCCTTCGCTGACCCACGCGATGTGTCGGCCATGCTCAACCCCCGGAGCGATAACCCGCCCATCCCGGTACCTGCCGACGGTGACCTGTGGATCGACTATCTGGCCGATACCGGCGATGGCTGGGACTCCACCTATTCCATGGCCCTGTGTGTCAGCCAGGAGGTCAAGTTACCGCAGTACCCGTTCACCCTGCCGCGCGGCGACGTGCTGCTGCTCGGCGGCGATCAGGTCTATCCCACACCGGCCCGATCCGGCTACCGCACCCGCTTCCTGGATCCCTTCCGCGCCGCCTTTCCCGCGCCGGTACCCAAGGTGCGCCCTAATGATCAGGATCAGCCCGTGTCGCAGCCCGGGGCGCCGTGGATAGTGGCGACGCCCGGCAACCACGATTGGTATGACGGCCTGCGCGGCTTCTCCCAACTGTTTTGCGAGCAAAAGCCCATTGGCGGCTGGGAAACCCGCCAGCGCACCAGTTACTACGTGCTGCAACTGCCCAATGGCTGGTGGGTCTGGGGCCTGGACCTGCAATTGGAGTCCATGATCGATCGAGAGCAGAAACGATACTTCAAAGAGATGCGCGCCAAACTGCAGCCAGGCGACCGCGTGATCCTCTGTGCGCCCGAGCCGAGCTGGGTGGACGAGGCCGAACGACTGGCACGCGAAGAGAGCAAGGCCTTGCCCTCGATCGAAACCCAGACGCCGCGTTTCCGCAGCCTGCGCGAGATCGAGGAGCTCTTGGGTGACCACTTGGCGGTCGTCTTGGCCGGAGACTCGCACCACTACGCGCGCTACCAGCCAAAAGCGGGCACCCAGGCGCCGCAGCGCATCACCTGCGGAGGCGGTGGCGCCTTCTTGAATGGCACGCATCAGTTGCCAGATCCACCCAAGCCGATCAACGTCGGCGGGACCCGGCAGCACTATGACCTGGCCGCGGTCTACCCGGACAAAAAAACCTCCGAGCAACTGCGTAACCGAGCCTGGCGGCTACCCACCCGCAACCTCTCGTTCTGCGGCATGTTGGCCATCTTGTACCTGCTGTTCGACTGGATGGTACAAAGTGCCAGTAAAGTCCCCCACCCGGCGCGAGACAACCGCAGCCTGATGGAGAAATTGTCTGACCTCGAAGTGTCTATTCCCAACCTCCTCGAAGCGTGGCGACAGCTATTTCTGGTCATGGCTTACAGTCCTTCGTCGGTCATGCTCGCCGTGATCATTGTGCTGGGTTGCGCAGTGTTCTCAGCCGCCGGGGTCAAGCGCACCCGAAAGCTCGCCTATGCCGTCGGGGCCGCTCACGGGTTACTTCACCTGGGGCTGGCGATCGGCCTGCTGTGGCTCATGGGCCGTGTCAACATCTACTACTTTCAATTGAAGGTAGACGACCTACAACAAGTCTTGTTGTTTCTGTCGGGGACGCTGCTGTTCGGCGGCGTTTTGGGAGGCCTGCTGTTCGGTGCCTGGATGGTAATGGGCAACACCTTTTGGGGACTGCATAGCGAGGTGGTTTTTTCCTCGCAATGCATCGCCGACCACAAATGCTTCCTGCGCATGCACTTCAAAGGCGACAAACTCACCATTTACCCGCTCAAGCTGGAGAAGGTCTGCCGGCGCTGGTCCGTGGCATCAGGAGTCGCCAAACTGGCGAAAGTGCAGCGCACCTGGAGGCTGCGGGCAACACCTGAAAGCACTGGCCCGCGCTTCGTGCCTGCCTCGGGTGCGCTCGAACTGCAACTGATCGAGCCGCCCATCGAAATTGGGCGTGAGTAAACCGCTTTTCGCAGGCGCCTGGCTTACCGGCGAAGGCGTTCTCAAGGACGCCTTCGTCGGCACGCCTGGCGCCTGCATGGGTTGGGATTCATCTCAGGCCTGAACAATTTACAAACGGAATATGACACTCCCTCCTTCGCGCCATCCCGTCTCCCCTCCCAAGTAGTCCGAAACTCCCACCCCGCCTGGGAGTTTCGGTCGATGCGCAATCCCCGGGGCTTATCCATAGTTGCGACCAAAGGTCAACGGTCAGGCCTCGATGACCGCAATTGCCCAGGTAAACGTAATGACTATTGAGCAAAATTCATTGCTGACGAACGCTATGAGCGTCGTGGCGAGCGGCGCGAACGTTTCGCTGGACGAAACGGCCGGATTGCAGAATGCCAACGCCACTTCAACCCCTGCGGGAGATGCTGACGACAACGACATTCTGGTGGCATCCCTGCCCTCGACCTTCTCAGCCCGTTTGACCGCACTTTCGGCCGGTACCGCAACGGGTGCAGCGTTGAGTGGCTACACCGGTGCCGTGGGCAACACCGGCAGCAATGCGTTCACCGTCACCGCTGACCCCGGAGCCAGCATTACCAATATCAGCTTCGTCGACAGCGCTGGCGCACCGCTCAATAACGTGGACAGCGGTCTGGATACCCTCAATGGCACCCGTATTTTTCTCTATACGGATGCGCTCAACGACAACATCGTTCTGGGTCGAGCCGGTGGCGCGACCGGCGCGATCGTGTTCGCGGCCTACATCGAAGAAACCGGATCGCCGGTTTCGGGCGGCAAGATCTGGACCGTGGAGTACCAACCGCTCAAGCATCCAGGTATGACGAATCCCGATGATTCGCTCAATCTGCTGAATAAGGTTTTCGTCGGCGCCAGTCAAGACCTGGAATTCAGCCTGGCCAATGCGCCCTCCGGTCAGAACCTGTTCCTGATGTTCACCAAAGCGAACCCGGCAACTGTAACTGTCGATGGTGTCGTGCGGATCACGGATCCCGTCATCATCGCCACCGGCAAGGATCCGGCGAATCAGTCAACTGGCGTCAGTATAACGACTGGCGACACGATCAATACCAGCCAGGCGGGTGGCCCTACCACCTTCGGCACCAACAGCCAGATGATTACGGAACAGGAAGGCATCCGTTATTCGTTCGTCACCGGTGCCAGGCAGGATATGACCATTCCTAACCTGGATCAGAACGAAGCAGATGTTGAATCCAACATAGACTTTACCGGCGTCTTCAATGCAAGGATGGCCAATTTCGACGTCGTGCAGTTGCAAAGCGGCAAGACTGCTGTGGTAAAAATCAGCGCATTCAGCACCGCTGTTGAATCTGGCGCGGCTTTCATCGACGGCTATGCGGTTGATACGTCGATTGCCATCACCAATGTTCGGGTCTTCAACATCAGCACCGGGCAGGTGATCGAGAACTCAAACGGATCGGTGAATGATCCGGCCATTACCATCACCCTGACTGGTGGAGTTGCAACCATCACCGGCATTAAAGCCGGCTACCAGATTGAATACACCACAACGTCGGATCACAACCGCGTGCTGATCGAGAACGGCGCGGCCCTCGATGCCAAGGGCACTGCCCATGCCGATTTTGATATCGGTGGTTTCACGCTGGTCCAGGCCTCCATTTCGAAAACCGAAATCGGCTCCAAAATGATCTTCGAGGACGACGGGCCGAGCATCAGCACGACCGGCACCGAACCGACGCTGACGGTAGACGAGACAACCCTGGCCACCAACGCCACCCAGAGCTTTGCCGCCAACTTCAGCTCGGCGTTTGGCGTCGATGGCGCCGGCACGTTGACCTATGCGCTGGGCGTGGTGGCAGGTGCCTCCGGGCTGACCGACACGGCCACCGGCGAAGCAGTGAACCTGTCGCTCAACGGCACCGTGGTTGAAGGCCGCACGGCCACCACCAACCTGCTGGTGTTCACGGTCACCGTGGCCGCCAATGGCGACGTCACGCTCGACCAGATCCGCGCGGTGGTGCATCCCGTCACGACCAATCCCGATGATTCGAAGAGCCTGACGGCGGACAATCTGGTGACGCTGACGGCGACCAAAACCGATGGCGATGGCGACAGCGCCCAGGCGACCCTCAACATCGGGCAGAACCTGGTGTTCAAGGACGACGGGCCAAGCATCAACACCACCGGTACCGAGCCGACGCTGACGGTGGACGAGACAACCCTGGCCACCAACGCCACCCAGAGTTTTGCCGCCAACTTCAGCTCGGCGTTTGGCGCCGATGGCGCCGGCACATTGACCTATGCGCTGGGCGTGGTGGCGGGCGCCTCCGGGCTGACTGACACAGCCACCAACGAGGCGGTGAACCTGTCGCTCAACGGCACCGTGGTTGAAGGCCGCACAGCCACCACCAACCTGCTGGTGTTCACGGTCAGCGTGGCCGCCAATGGCGACGTCACGCTCGATCAGATTCGCGCCGTGGTGCACCCCGTTACGACCAATCCCGATGATTCGAAGAGCCTGACAGCGGACAATCTGGTGACGCTGATAGCGACCAAGACCGATGGCGATGGCGACAGCGCCCAGGCGACCCTCAACATCGGGCAAAACCTGGTGTTCAAGGACGACGGACCGAGCATCAACACCACCGGCACCGAGCCGGTGCTGACAGTGGACGAGACGCTACTGGGCACCGACGCCACCCAGAACTATGCCGCCAACTTCAGCTCGGCGTTTGGCGCCGCGCCGGCACACTGACCTATGCGCTGGGCGTGGTGGCGGG
>NZ_AKJK01000110.1 GCF_000282375.1 Pseudomonas sp. GM50 | reverse complement strand
CGTTGCAGGCCTTGGAAAGGGAACAACCATTACCAGCGGCCTCCGCCTTGCCTGGCCCGCTTTAAGGCACAACGCGGTGGGGAAACTAATGGAGAGCGCCCCCTAGAGTTCCGCGTACATCCGCCCAGGGTTGAACAGCCCTTGCGGGTCCAGTTGCGCCTTGAGTTGCCGGTGATAGCGCAGCAGCGCCGGGGCCAGCGGCTGGAATGGCGTTTCTGTGACGCCATGGCTGAAACAGGTGGCGTGACCGCCGAGTTCACGGGCTCGCGACTGAATGTTGTCGGCGCCGGACTTCAACCAGCGTTGCGCGCCGCCCCAGTCGATCAGTTGCTCACCGGGCAAGTCCAGAGGCCCGAGGTTGTTGGGCAATGACAAGCGCCACAGCGCCAAGCCCTCATTGAAAAAGTCTAGCCGTTGTTCGTTCAGGTCGGACCAATAACCTGAATCCAGCCGTTCGCCGCCGAGTCGTTGATGGGCGGCCGTCACCGAACCTTCGCCGCCTTCCAGCCGCAGATACAGACGTTGGCCATCGTGGCTGGCAGCGCTGATGGGCAGTGGTTGCTGGCCCCATTGCGCCAGATTGGCCAAGGCACGGGCGCAGTCGATGTCCAGGCTGATGCTCAAGCATTGCCGGGGTTTGGGCAGCACTTTGAGCGAGACCTCGGTCAGCACGCCGAGGCAGCCATAACTGCCCACCATCAGGCGCGAGAGGTCGTAGCCGGCGACGTTTTTCATCACTTCACCGCCGAAGCGCAGGTGGGTGCCGAGGCCGCTGATCACCCGGGTACCGAGGACAAAGTCCCGTACCGAACCGGACCACGGCCGCCGCGGCCCGGACAGACCCGCGGCGATCATCCCGCCGACAGTGGCGCCTTCGCCGAACGATGGCGGCTCGCAGGGCAGCATTTGCCCCTTTGCATCCAGTGCGGCAAGCAGTTCGCTGAGCGGCGTGCCGGCGCGA
The DNA here is from genome assembly GCF_000282375.1 of Pseudomonas sp. GM50. Classification (GTDB taxonomy): domain Bacteria; phylum Pseudomonadota; class Gammaproteobacteria; order Pseudomonadales; family Pseudomonadaceae; genus Aquipseudomonas. The sequence continues at coordinate 34,057 of NZ_AKJK01000110.1, read as the reverse complement.
ACGCTGATCACCAGTTCTGTCGGGTCGTAGCTGACGATGCCGCGATGGGCGCGGGTATCGAGTATTTCTCCGGCCACTTCACGGCCAAGAAACGCCTTGGTATTACCCCCCTGAATGCGCAGCGGCGTGGCGTTCTCGCGCGCCTGTTTGACCTGCTCCAGCAGGGTTTCACTGGCATCGAAGTCCGGCATCAGAAACGCTCCAGCTCAGGAAACGGCAGTTGCCCGGCGTGGATGTGCATCGCGCCGAATTCCGCGCAGCGGTGCAGGGTCGGGATGTTCTTGCCGGGGTTGAGCAGGCCCTTTGGGTCGAACGCGGCTTTGACGGCGTGAAACAGCGTTAACTCGTCACTGTTGAACTGCGCGCACATCTGATTGATTTTCTCGCGGCCGACGCCATGTTCGCCGGTGATGCTGCCGCCGACTTTCACGCACAGTTCAAGGATCTTGCCGCCGAGGGCTTCGGCCCGTTCCAGTTCGCCGGGCTGGTTGGCATCGAACAGGATCAACGGGTGCATGTTGCCGTCACCGGCATGGAAAACGTTGGCCACGCGCAAGCCATATTCTTGCGCCAGGCTGGCGATGCCCTTGAGCACACCGGGCAGTTCGCGGCGGGGGATGGTGCCGTCCATGCAATAGTAATCCGGCGAGAGGCGGCCAATTGCCGGGAAGGCGTTCTTGCGCCCGGCCCAGAACCGCACGCGTTCGGCTTCATCCCGAGCCTGGCGCACCTCGCTGGCACCGGCCTGTTGCAGCACCTCGCGAACCCGCTCGCAATCGTCGTGGACATCGGCTTCGACGCCATCCAATTCGCACAGCAGGATTGCCTCGGCGTCCACCGGGTAACCGGCGTGAATGAAGTCTTCGGCAGCGCGGATCGCCAGGTTGTCCATCATCTCCAGGCCACCGGGGATGATCCCGGCGGCGATGATCTCGGCCACTGCGCGACCAGCCTTTTCCACGGAATCGAAACTCGCCAGCAGGACTTTGGCGACCTGGGGTTTGGGCAGCAGCTTGACCGTGACTTCGGTGATGATCCCGAGCAAGCCTTCGGAGCCGGTGAACAGTGCCAGCAAGTCGAAGCCCGGTGCGTCCAGCGAATCGGCGCCGAGGGTCAGGTGTTCGCCTTCAAGGGTCAATACTTCGAGTTTCAGCAGATTGTGCACGGTCAGGCCGTATTTGAGGCAATGCACGCCGCCGGCGTTCTCCGCGACATTGCCGCCGATGGAGCAGGCGATTTGCGAGGACGGGTCCGGCGCGTAATACAGGCCGAAGGGCGCCGCCGCCTGGGAAATCGCCAGGTTACGCACCCCCGGCTGGACCCGTGCAGTGCGGGCGGCGGGGTCGATGTGCAGGATGTTGTTGAACCGCACCATTACCAGCAGCACGCCTTTGTCCAACGGCAGTGCTCCGCCGGACAACCCGGTGCCGGCCCCACGCGCCACCACCGGCACGTTGCGGGCATGGCAGAGCCTGAGCAGCGCCTGCACCTGTTCCAGCTGCCGAGGCAGGACGACCAGCATCGGCGTGGTGCGATAGGCCGAGAGACCGTCGCATTCGTAGGGCTTGAGTTCTTCTTCGCGCCAGAGAATGTCCAGGTCCGGCACCTCCTGCTGCAAGGCCTTGAGTAATACGGCCTTGTCCACGTTCGGCAGAACACCGTCGATGCGTTCGTCGTAAAGAATGTTCATCGTTCACCACCAAGCACAGATCCCTGTGATGAAGAGTTCTGTGGCGAGGGGGCTTGTCGGAACGCCGCATCGCCCCGTTCGGCTGCGCAGCAGTCGTAAACCGTCGAATGCGGTGCGCCTGAAGAATCGCGATTGCGGGTTTTGGGGCAGCTACGCTGCCCAACGGGGGCAAGCCCCCTCGCCACAGGACCTCTAACCACAGGATCTCTTGCCACAGGCCCCTTTACCACAGGGGATCTCATCAGTTTTTCCTTCCCAAAAACTCCCGGTACAACCGCGCTGTATTGGCCGGTTGCTCAACCATCGGCATATGACCGACACCGTCCCAGATTTCCACCCGCAAATCGGCGATGCCCTTGCTCCAGACCGGTACGCTGCTGACATCGATCAAACGGTCCTTGCGCCCCCACAGGAGCAGCGCCGGGCATTTGATGTCGGGCAGTTTCGGCTCCATCGGCGGGCTGGCGTGAAAGTCCCTGAAGATTTCTTCCAGCTCGTCGCGCTGCTGTTCATAGCGCTGGGCGACGGCGTCCAGCACGATCCCCGGCACCCACGGCGGCGAGACCATGGTCATGGCGTAGAAATACTGGAATTCTTCCCGGGAATGAATCAAAAACGGGTTGTGGCCGCGGGCCAGGTGTCGCTCCATGTCACTGGGCTCCGGGGCGGTGACGCCGGCCGGGTCGAGCAGCGCCAGCGAGATAATGCGCTCCGGGTAGTTGGCCGCCAGCCACGCCGCGATGTAGCCGCCCATGGAGTTGCCGATCACGTGCACCTTTTCGACCCCACAGATATCGAGCAACTGGATCAACCGTTTGGCCTGGACCGGAATGTCATAGCCACCGCCGGCCTTGAAGCCGGTTTCACCATGACCGGCGAGGTCAGGAATAATCACCCGGTAGTCATCGACAAAATGCCGGGCGAAACGCAGCCATATGTTTTTGTCGGCGCTGTAGCCGTGCAGCATCAGCACACTGCTGGAGGCTTCGTAAGGCCCGCCTTGCCAGGTCGAGACGGTCATTTCGGTGATCGGCACGACGATCTTGTGCAACCGGTACAGCCGGGCCTCCAGCGCCATGTTCAAGTCATAGAGCCAGTAACCGATGGCCGGGTAGCTCAACCAGCTCCAGGCCACGAAGACGGCGATAGTGACAACCAACAAAAGCATCAGGCTATTCCTTTGCAGTGATCAGGGCAGGTTGTTTATCGATCCTTCCCTTCATGTATAGACCAAACATTGGGCACTCAGCTCATGGCGAGCTCATGCTATTCAGAACGCCAACCGCTGATGGCTATTTGCCGTTGCCCTGATAGACTTCAAACACGCTTTCAATCCCGTGTGTTGTCAGGCTCCGTTCAGTGGTACAGAGGCCGATATGGAAAAAAAGGGAGGAAAGGGACTTTCACTGGCCAGGAGGCTTTACGCGTCGCGAATCCTGGGTTTGGCCCTGGGGTTATTGTGCGTCGGCGCAGGGATGTATCCACTCGACCCGGCGCCCTGGGTCTGGGGGGTAATGCTGATCAACGGGCTGCTCTGGCCCCATGTGGCTTATCAATGGGCACGCCGGTCGAAAATTCCTTTTCACGCCGAACACCGCAATATCCTGATAGACGCGTTTCTCGGCGGTTTCTGGGTCGCCGCCATGCAGTTCAATCCGCTGCCCAGCGCGGCCACACTGTCCATGATGGCGATGCACAACGTGGCCATCGGCGGTTTGCGTTTTCTGTTGATGGGCGCCGTCGCGCAGGTGCTTGGGATAGGCCTCGGGCTGCTGGTGTTCATGCCGGCTTTTGTCCCGCAAACCAGTCCGTTTCAGCTGTACGCCTGCTTGCCTTTGCTGTCGATTTATCCGCTGTCCTTTGGCTGGATTTGCTTCCGTCAGGCCGACACCCTCGGCCGGCACAAGCGTGAACTGCTGGCCCTGAGCCGCACCGACAGCCTGACTGGCCTGCTGAATCACGGTGCCTGGAAAGATCAGCTGGAAGTCGAATTTCAGCGCTGCCAACGCCAGCAGCAGGGCGGGGCTATTGCGCTGATCGACATCGACCATTTCAAAATCATCAACGACACCTACGGCCATGTCGCCGGGGACATCGTCCTGCGTCAGCTGAGCAAAATGCTCAAGCAGAACCTGCGCGCAGCGGATGTCGCCGGGCGCTATGGCGGCGACGAATTCTGCGTGCTGCTGCCGGACCTGCCGCTGGACCGCGCGGCCGTGGCGATGGATGCGCTGCGTGATCGTTTCGCCACGTTGGGGTACGAGCAGAACCCGGCGCTGAAAGTCAGTTTGAGCATCGGCCTGGCGGCCTTCAACCCGGCCCACGACGACGCGACCCTGTGGCTCAACGACGCCGACCAAGCGCTCTACGAAGCCAAGACCACCGGCCGCAACCGCGTCATCTGCCACAGTGATGGCAAGCCGCATAAGGCGATGCTCGATTCGGTCTGACCGATCACCCAAATCCCCTGTGGGAGCGGGCTTATGTGGCGAGGGGGCTTGCCCCCGTTGGGGAGCGAAGCACCCCTAAAACCAGTCACCGCGATCTTGAATTAGACCGCGGTGACTGGTTTTACGACTGCTTCGCAGTCGAACGGGGGCAAGCCCCCTCGCCACATAAGCCGGCTCCCACAGGGGATGTGTGGTCACTCAGGTTTGTATGTGTCGCATCCGGTGTAGAGCGTTGTGGCTCAGTCAGGTAGTGTTTCAACACTCCGACACGAAACAAGGATCGATTCATGACGTTCAATCTCTCTCGCTCCCTCCTGGCCACCAGCCTCGGCCTGACCCTGGCCCTCGGCGCCTTCACCCCCGCAGCCTTCGCCGAACCCCATAAACAAGTCCTCGCCGATGCCGAACAGTACAAGGGTGAAGCCCTGAAACTGCTGGAACGGTTGGTAAACATCGACTCCGGCTCCGGTTATGAGCCGGGCCTGACCCAGGTGAGTGACATCGCCATTGAGGAGTTGAAGAAACTCGGTGCCACCATCGAACTCGTGCCCAACACCCCGGACAAGAGCAACCATGTGCTGGCCACGCTCAAAGGCACCGGCAAGGCGAAAATCCTGCTGATGGCGCACATGGACACCGTGTTCAAGGAAGGCTCCGCTGCTGCGCGCCCGTTCCAGATCAAGGACGGCCGCGCTTACGGGCCGGGTGTAATGGACGACAAGGGCGGCATCGTCGCCGGGATCTACGCGCTGAAAGTCCTGAAAAACCTCGATTTCAAGGACTATGCGCAGATCACTTTCTTGCTCGACGCCAGTGAAGAAACCGGCTCGAACGTCGCCACCGACCTGATCAAGAAAACCGCCAAGGCCCACGACGTGACCCTCAACCTCGAACCGGGTCGCCCGGCGGATGGTTTGGTTGTATGGCGTAAAGGCAGCGCCACCGCCGTGGTCGAGGTCAAAGGCAAGGCATCTCACGCTGGCGTCGCGCCGGAGCTGGGGCGTAATGCGGCCATGGAAGCCGCACACCAGATTCTGCAACTCGGCAAACTGGGGGATGCAGAGAAGAAAACCACTATCAACTTCACCGTGCTTAACGCTGGCGACCGCACCAACGTGATTCCGGATCAGGCCACCGCCAAGGCTGACGTGCGGGCAGCGGTGCCGGAAGAGTTCGACCGGATCGAAAAGGACCTGGCGCGGGTTTCCAAGGACAAACTGATTCCCGAGACTGAAGTCACCACCACCCTGAAACGCGGCTTGCCGCCGATGCCGCAAACGGCGGAGTCGGATCGCTTGATGGCCATGGCTCAGGGGATTTACGGCGAAATCGGTCGCAAGCTGACGGAAGAAGGCAGCGGCGGGGCGGCGGATGCCAGCCTCTCGGCCGGGGTGGGTACGCCGACGCTGGACGGGTTCGGGATTGTCGGCGGGAATATCCATACGCCCGAGGAATACGCCGAGGTCGAAAGCGTGGCGCCACGGATTTATCTGCTGTCGCGGATGATTATGGAATTGACCAAGCAGTAATCGGCCAGATCATTCCTTGGTGTGGGGGCAGTTCCCTGTGGCGAGGGGGCTTGCCCCCGTTGGGGCGCGAAGCGGCCCCTGCATTCTTTCAGCCCCACCGAGTCGCCTGGATTACGACTGCTGCGCAGCCGAACGGGGGCGAGCCCCCTCGCCACAGGGGAGTAGGAAGGTTCCAGGTCGTGATTTAGCGGTGTTGCAGCAGAAGCTATCGCGAGCAGGCTCGCTCCCACATTTGATTGCTGGCGTGCACAAATAATGTGTTCACAGAAAATCCAGTGTGGGAGCGAGCCTGCTCGCGATGGCGTCATGTAGGTTCACACCGTCATACCCGCTGAACCCTCACTCCTTGACGCTCATATACTCCTTCGCCCAGACGATGTATTCCTCAGGCTGCGTGTACGTGTGCGTCAGTTCAGTCGCGCTCAGATCCGACGCCTGGGTGAATATCTGCCGCTGTTCGCGCAGGCTGTCGTAAGTGGCCTTGATCGCCGCGAAGTAGGCGCCATGGCCGTCGATGGTGACGCGCACGCCCAGTTCGGCGAGGCGTTTGTCGTCGCGCAGCAGTGGGTTGCCGTAGGTGACCAGCATCAGCGGCACACTCAGGTGCTCGGCGATTTGCTCCAGTTGGTCGAAATCCTGCACGCCCACCATGCAAATCCCGTCGGCGCCGGCCTGCTGGTAATGCCGGGTGCGGCTGATGATTTCCTGGATCGGCAGGATCCCCGCATTGGTGCGGGCGATGATCGCCATTTCCGAGTCGACCCGGGCTTCGAGCGCCGCGCGAATCTTGCCGACACCTTCGGCAACCGTGATCAGGTCGGTGGACTTGCGGCCGAATTGCGCCGGCAACAGGGTGTCTTCAATGGTCAGCGCGGCCACGCCGGCGCGTTCGAGTTCGACGATGGTGCGCATGACGTTAAGCGCGTTGCCATAGCCGTGGTCGGCGTCGGCGATGACCGGCAATTGGGCCACGCGGCCGATGCGGGTAGCCTGCTCGGCGAACTCGCTCAGGGTGATCAACGCAAAGTCCGGGGCGCCCAGCACCTGCAACGACGCGACCGAACCACCCAGGATCCCCACCTCGAAACCCAGATCGGCGGCGATGCGCGCCGACATGGGGTCGAAGACCGACGCCGTGTGGTAGCAGGCGTTGGAGGCGAACAGTTGGCGGAAATTACGGCGCAAATCTTGATGAGACAGCCTGGACATATGAGTTCCACCAATACAAAGGAATGGAAGGGCTTGAGCAAAAGTGTCAACGCCGAAGGAACAAAAGGCTATCACGGGGAAGGGTAAAGAATGATGACGAATTTGCTGGCCTTGGGATGCAAGATCAAAAGATCGCAGCCTGCGGCAGCACCTGCAGGATGTTCAACGATCGATGTGGACGGGTAAGGAATGATGTAGGCGCTGCCGAAGGCTGCGATTTTTTCCGATCACGCCGCCACCGCCTGCTGCTGTTGATTGCGCAGCGGCACGGCGCGGACCGAGTTACCGGGTTGCAGTTGCAGGCGTTTGGCGGTGAGCCGGTCGACGATCAGGCTGTTGCCGACCAGGCGCGCCTGGGCGGTGGTGATGCGGCAGTTTTCCAGGCGTCGATTGTGGATCAGCCACACTGGCGCCTGGTCGTCGGGCGTGCCGATGGCCAGCTCCAATCGTTGGCTGTCACGCACCGTGCGGATTCTCGACACCGGGGCTTCGATCACCGGGCCGGCGTCGAAGATGTCGATGTAACCCTTATGGGCAAACCCCTCTGCGGTGAGGATCTTCAGCGCAGGTTCGCTGTTCGGGTGCGGCTTGCCGATCACCGCTTGGGCCTGTTCGGTGAGCAGGCAGGTGTAGAGCGGTTGGCGCGGCATCAGTTCGGCGATGAACGCTTTGCTGCCCAGCCCCGACAAGTGATCGGCATGGCTGAAATCCATCTTGAAGAAGTGCCGGCCCAGGCTGTCCCAGAACGGTGAGCAGCCTTGTTCGTCGGCACTGCCGCGCAGTTCGGCGATGAGCTTGTCGCCGAACAGGTGAGGGAATTCGGCAACGAACAGCAGGCGCCCCAGCGACAGCAGTCGGCCATTATTGCCATGACGTTGATCGTGTCGCAGAAACAGTGAACAGATTTCCGATTGGCCGGTCATTTCGTTGTTCAGGAACAACGTAGGGATCTGGCGCGCAATACCCAGGTCCGGCGACGAGCTGACCGTCAGTCCGACCCGGTAGTTGTACCAGGGCTCCCGCAGGCCGACAGCCCCCACCAGGGCACTGACGCCGACCACTTGTTGATCGTCGTCCTCGAGCACGAACAGGTAATCGGCATCCGCACGCTCGACTTGTTCGGCAAAGGTGCGCTGAGACCAGCGCACTCGGTGGGTCAGGCGTTCCTCACTGGCCGGCAGGGTGGTGACCCCGGGGGCGGCCCGTTGCACCAAATCCAGCAGGGCGGGCAGGTCGGTGACTTGAACCGGGCGGACAATCATGATGCAGCTCCTTCTTCGCGCTTGTTCGGGCGCTGTCGTTGGGCACGGGGCCGGTGGCGGCTCACAGGGCGATCAACCGGATCGTGCTGGCGTCGGTCACATTCAGGGCCGCACACATCTCGGCGCTCAAGGCCACGGGTTGCCCGGCGTGGTAGTCCAGCTCGGCAACAATTGCGCGGTAGTCCTTCAACGAATCGTTGCTCACCAGGTAACGGCCGCGCGCATCGATGGCTGAGCCAGGGTGTACCGTGCCGGTCTGGCTTTGGGCGATAGAGCGAATGTTCGAGGTGCGTGCGTACAACGTCGGGCCACCGTCGAACAGGTCGATGTAGCTGTTGGTCTCGAAGCCTTCGCGTTCAAGAATGTCGAAGGCCTCCTGACCGTCGGGATGAATCCGGCCGATACAGGCCTGTGCCTCCTTCGGCAGCATCGGCACGTAGATCGGGTAATGCGGCATCAATTCGGCGAGAAATGTCCGGCTCTGCAGACCGCAAAGCCGCTCGGCCTCGACGTACGGCAGGTCGAAGAAATGCTTGCCCAGCGCATCCCAGAACGGTGACTGGCCCTGTTCGTCGCTGTAGCCAACGATTTCGGTGATCACCGCTTCGGCAAAGCGCGCCGTGTGGGCGGCGATGAACAGCAGCCGCGCCCGGGACAGCAATTCGGAAAACCGCGTGCGTTCCAGTGCCGCGTCGATATGGAAACCGCGCAGCAACGTATGACCACTGAGGTCGTGGCACAACGACAGCGCCGGCACCCCGTGCTCGATGTTCAGCTCCCGTGAGGCGCTGGTGAAATGGCGGTTGCGCAAACTGTAGAACGGCTCGTTGAACCCTGCGGTGGCGAGGATTTCCGAGCAGCCCGCCAGACGACGGGTCGTGAGATTTTCCAGCACGAAGAAATAATTCTCCGGACCAGGACCCTGTACGGCTTTTTCGAACGAAGCGCAGGAATCGAGAATCTTCTCGCGCAGGCGTTCGGTGTCGTCCGGCAAGGACGTGACCCCCACCAGACTGTCGCGCGCCAGTTGCTGCAACTGGGGCAGGTCGGTTAACTCCACCGGGCGTAAGACCAGCATGGATGTACTCCTGTATCAAAGGGTTCGGCGATTTGCACCGAACCTGACTATCACTGTCGGTTTCCACGCTTGAAATCGGCAGTCGCCTGAATTCATGTCAGACGCTGCCCTTTTTCTTGTCAGCCATTGCTTGGGTCGGGCAGTGCTGTGCTGGCACCCAGTTTGTTGAGGAAGAATAGATAGACCAGCCCCAGGGCAATCCAGATCAGGCCGAGTTTCTGTGCATCGACGCCCATGTTGTACATGATGGCCGCGACGATGATGAAGCCGATCACCGGGCAGATCAGGTGACGGATCACCTGGCCGGACTTCTGCCGACGCCAGTAATAGTTGATGACGGTCAGGTGCAGCAATATGAAGCCGCTCAGGGCGCCGAAGTTCACCAGGGAGGTGAGGGTGTCCACCGAGTTGATGAACAGGTAGCAAATCACCAGCGACAGCACCGCCACCAGATAGATGCTCAAGTACGGCGTGTTGTGTTTCGGGTGCACCTTGGCCAGCACTTTCGGCAGTTTGCCGTCCCGGGCCATACCGAACAGCAGGCGCGAAACCGCCGCTTGCGAGGTGATCGCGACGGCGACGCCCCAGGCCAGTGCGGTGGCGACGGCGGTCAGGGTTGCCAGCCAGCTGCCGGCGGCGATTTCGGCGATTTCATAGAACGCAGTGTCGGCGGACTTGAAGCCCAGGCCGGCGGCCAGATCCGTGGCAATCCAGGTCTGTACGACGAAGATCACGCCCATCACCAGCAATGTGATCAGCGCAGCTTTGCCGACGCTGCGGCCGGGGTCGCCCTTGATTTCTTCGGCGAGGGTGGAAATGGCATCGAAGCCGAGGAACGACAACACCGCAATCGACACCGCTTGCATCAGCAGGGCGAAGTTGAACGTTTCGGCGTTGTACAGCGGCGCCAGGGTGAGTTGACCGTTACCGCCGCCGCCGTGCAGGGCATTCCAGGCATAGAACAGGAAGATCCCCAGCACCACCAGTTGCGCCAGTAGAAAAACGATGTTCATCCGTGCGGTGAAGGTGATACCCCGCAGGTTGACGAAGGTGGCGCTGACCAGAAAGGCCAGGATGAAGCCGACTTTCGGGATGTCCGGGTACAAATGATTCAGCGCCATCGCCGCGTAGACGTAGAGCAGCGGCGGAATCAGCAAATAATCGAGCAGCATCAGCCAACCGGCGATAAACCCGACATGCGGGTTGAGGCCGCGTTGTGCGTAGGAATACACGGAGCCCGCAATCGGAAAGGCCCGGGCCATGCTGCCGTAACTGAGGGCGGTGAACAGCATCGCCACCATGCCGATGATGTAGGCCAGTGGCACCATCCCCGGCGCTTCGGCGTTGACGTAACCATAAACGCCGAACGGGGCGATGGGGATCATGAAGATCATTCCGTACACCACCAGGTCCGTCAGTGACAGGCTACGTTTCAACTCTTGCTTGTAGCCGAATTCTTCTATTTCCATGAAGCCCTTCTCCTTGATTTGAAAGCAGCTGCACGCTGCGAGTTTGAAGCTATTGCTCTACAGCAGTGGCGCCAGATAATCGGTCCAGCGACCGATGTCTACGGGCGTGCGCAGCAGATCGTTGCGTACCTCGATCAGTACCGAGTCCAGCCCTCGTGCATCGCCGTGAACCGGCACGGTCATGTCACCCAGCGGATCGACTTTGTACGGCTGATTACCCGCGACTTTCAAGGGGTGCCGACTCAACCCGTCAATCACTCGCTGGGCGTACTCCCCGGCCTGTCCGTACAACACGCCGACTTCCAGTGCTCGTGGCTGGCCGTAATATATCGGCGTGAAACTGTGAATCCCCACCACGCGAACCGGTCGACCTTGCGCCACACGGGCGTCGATCAAGGTTTGCAGGCGTGTATGAAACGGTTTGAACAGGCAGTGTCGACGGTATTCCCGAGTGGCCTCGTCCAGGTCCCGATTGCCCGGCACCTGATAAATCTCGCTCTGCAACGCAATGCTGTCCGGCGCATGGCGCGGGCGGTTGAGGTCGATCAACAGCCGTGAATAGTTGGCCGCCAACAGGGTGGCGCCCAGTGCTTGGGACAAGCCCTCGGCCAGCGCCAGGGCGCCAATGTCCCAGGCGATGTGTTCACGGGCGGCTTCATGGCTCAAGCCCAGGTCATTCAACCCGGCCGGGATAAAACGACTGGCGTGTTCACACACCAGAATCAGCGGGTGCCCGGAGGCTTCCCGGCTCAGGGTGTACGCAGGCTGGGTGTAGAACCCCAGTTCGGCGGACTCAGTACAGGCGCGCATAGTGCTCACAAAGATCGGCGGGCGAGAGCTGTTCCGTCAGCGTCAGTTCCTCGGTTTTAAGGGCGAAGTAGGTGTCCAGCAACGCGCTCGGCAGGGCTTCGATCAGCGCCTCGCTGTTGCGCAGGCATTCCAGGGCCTGGGACAGGGACGCGGGCAGGGCGACGATGCCGCGTGCCTGGCGCTGCTCTTCGTTCAGCGAATCGGGGACTTCATCGGTGATCGCGTTCAGGGCCAGGCGCTGCTCGATGCCCAGGCGTCCGGCGATCAGCAACACGGCCATGGCCAGATGCGGTGAGGCGGTGGCGTCCATGGCGCGAAATTCCAGGTTGTACTGCGCTGCCACGGCTTTGCTGCCCAGGCTCACGGTCGGGCAAATCCGCAGCGCCGCTTCGCGGTTGCGTTGGCCGAGGCAGGCGTAGGAAGCGCTCCAGTGATGGGGCTGCAAGCGCTCGTAGGAAACCGGTGTCGGCGCGGTAAAGGCGCAGAGCGCCGGCAAATAGTGCAGAACGCCGGCGGCCCAATGCTGGCCGAGGGTCGACAGGCCATTGACAGTGCCGGCGTCGTACATTACCGGGTGGCCGGCCAGGTCCTGCAGGCTCACGTGCAGATGCACGCCATTGCACACCGCCTGCTCGGAGGTCTTGGGCGCGAAACTCAGCTCCAGGCCCATTTGCCGGGCGATTTCACGGGTGATCTCGCGCACGTTCACCGCGCGGTCGGCGGCGGCGACGCCGAGGGCCGGGCGGCAGGTGATTTCGTATTGGTGCTTGCCGTATTCCGGCAGGAACATCTCTGGCTCCACACCGCCGGCACGCAGTGCGCTGAGCAGCCAGCCGCCGAACTCGGCGCCCTGGCGCTGGGCTTCGAGGGAGAACGCCAGATGCTCTGCCGCGCCACTGCCGAGGTTGAATTCATGTTCGAACGCGGCGTTGATCTGCAGTCCCAATTCGCTGCGATAACGCTCCACTTCGTTGCGCAACAACGTGCGCGGGCAGGCGCCCCACGGGCGGCCATCGGTTTCGCGAATATCGCCGTGAATGAAGTCCAGCGCCGGGGCATTGGCGTCCGGGCCGTTGTTGACGGTCACACGGCTGCTCAAGTCGGGGATCAGCCGCAAGTCTCCATAAGCCCCCCATGGATTGCTGGCGGCGATGATGTCTTGCGGGGTCAGGGCGCTGTTGGCCGGCACCCAGCCGCAGCCCGCCACCTGATAGGCATCGAGTTCGTCGGTAGGAAAGGAACGGCCGCGTGTCACGCCGATCAGGTCGGTGGTGACAATCGTGGTCATCGGCAGTGGCGACAGGCGAGCGCTCATGGCTGCATCTCCTGTAACCGTCCGAGCACGGTCTGGGTGTCGGTGATCCAGCAGTAGCCCTTGATGGCGTTCAGGCAGGCGTAATGCCGTTGTTCGGTGTAAGTGGCGCAGGCATCTTCGACCAGCGTCACCAGGTAACCGCGGTCGGCGGCGTCCCGCACGGCCATGTCGACGCACTGGTCGGTGACGATGCCGGCGATGATCAGGTGTCGGGTTTCAAGGTTGCGCAGCACGTAATCGATGTTGGTGGAGTTGAAGACCCCGGAAGAGGTCTTGGGCAGCACGATTTCGTTTTCGATTGGCGTCAGGTCATCGATGATTCGCGCTTGCGGGCTGCCCTTGGGCAGGTGCATGTCCGAGAGTTTGTGGTCCAGCGAGCGATCGCGACCATCGGCGGTGAGACTTTCGATGAGCGTGTGCAGCACGTTTTGTCGTGCATTACGAAAGGCACTGAGCAACCGGCGTTGATTGGGCACCACTTGCATGTGGGCGCGGGTCAGAAAGTATTCGGCATCCGGCCCGTTGAGGTGCGCGTCGAACTGCGGCTCGAGCCAGGCACGCTGCATGTCCACCAGCAACAGCGCGGTGTGGTCGGCGGCAAACGGCAAATCCCGGGGCGAGTGGTGGGGGAGCGTGAACATCCTTATTTATCCTCCAGCAGGTGGGTGTCGAAGTCGGTCCGCAGGGCGTCGATGCCTTCCAGGCGATCGGCCAGATCGGGGCTGCGCAAGGACAGGCAGGCTACCAGTGCTTCAACCTGGGCCAGCGCCGGAACCATCGAGTCGAAGGCCGACGCCGATTCCACCGGTGCACTGATGATCAGGTCGGCCATTTCTCGCAGCGGTGACGCGTAGATATCGGTGAACAGCACGACCCGCGCATGTCGACTCTTCGCGGCATTGGCGACCCGCAGAGCCTGGGACTGGTAGCGGCGATAATCGAACACCAGCACCACGTCCTGACGCTGCACGTCGAACAGCCGGTCCGGTAATTGCGCGTTGTCTTCCAGGGCAAAACAGCCGGGTCGCAACAGGCGCAGATGGTTGAGTAAATAGTTGGCGAGGAAACTGCTGAAGCGCCCGCCAAAGCAATGGACTTGATGGCGGGTGTCGAGCAGCCATTCCACCAGAATTCGTACATCTTCGGGTTGGGTCAGCGCCTGGGTGTCGACCAATGCCCGATGGCTGCTCGCCAGATAGTGGCTCCAGGGATCATCTTTTTTGAGATGGGCGCGGGGTTGCAACAGGGTACTGGGAGAGCGCAGGCGGTCATCCATGTCGCTGAGCAACGCTTCCTGAAAATCGGCATAACCGCCGAAACCAAGCTTTTTTACCAGCCGCACGATGGTCGGATCGCTGACACCGGCGTGTTCGGCCAGACGTGACATCGGGCCCAGTCCGTTACGCGGGTACTGATCCAGCAACGCACGTATGACTTTGCGTTCCGACGGCGTAAGTTCCAGGCCGGGATCGGTGATCAGGTCTCTGAGAGAGGGCATCCGGGCTCCTGCTGGATGAATGTGTCGGTTTCATTTCATAATTCGCTAAAACAGTATTTATGTAACGGGTGCTACATGTCTAGCGAATTTTTCCACGGATTTTCCAGGCCCCAAAATGGGGCGAAAACCCCGTGCGCCGGGGGCTACGCGGATGTCGACTGACGTTGTAGGACATCGCCCATGGTTGTGTGAGACATCGCCATTTTCTTGGGGGAATTGGAGACTGTAGGAGCTGTCGAGGAATGCGTTCAGAGTGCGCGCTTCTTGCGGCACAATGACCCGGTTGTTCGCGGCGTCGTGCCGTTTTCCATCCTATCGACAGAGTGATCTTCCGTGCAGGCGACCCGCTTGACCCTGATGTGCCACGCTCGAACCGTCGCACAAAAATTGGCGCGTTTTCCTACGAATGAGCCATTGGAAATGGATTGGCAATCGGCGAAGGGTTCGCGTTGCCGCCAGTTCAAGGGCACCCCCCGTTTGCTCTGTGGCCCGGAACTGCGGACCCGCCAAACCGCTGAGCTGTTTGGCGACGATGTGGAGATTGTCGCGGCACTGGCAGATTGCGATTTCGGACGCTGGAAAGGCACATCGATCGACGACCTGCAAACATCCGAACCCGAGACGCTCCAGGCCTGGCTCAATGACCCGACGTCGGCACCCCACGGTGGAGAATCGGTGGCACAACTCGGTGAACGGGTGGCTGCGTGGTTGAATACCCTTGAGGCGACGCCGGGTCATGTCGTTGCCATCACCCATCCTTTTGTCATCCGCGCCGCACTGATGCAGGTGCTGCAGGGCGCGGCGTTCAACCAGATCGACGTCGAACCGTTGTCGGCCATCGAATTGCGGTTCAACGGTCGCTGGCGACTACGCTTGATGGGCACGGACCCTGAGGGAACACATTGATGAAAAAACTTCTGGTCATCGGTGTCGGCGCCGGCAACCCCGACTACATCACGATGCAGGCGGTGAAGGCACTGAACCGCGTCGATGTGTTTTTCCTCATGGACAAGGGGCAGAGCAAAGACAAACTGATCGACCTGCGCCGCGAGATCTGTGAGCGCTACATCACCGATCACGACTACCGCTTCGTTGAAGCCCACAGCCCGGAGCGGGAGCGCGGGGATGTGGACTACAAGGCCAGCGTCGAAGATCTGAACCGCGCCAAGCAGCAGACCTTCGAACGGTTGATCAACGAGGAAATGACTGACGACCAGTGCGGCGGTTTTCTGGTGTGGGGCGATCCTGCGTTGTACGACAGCACCATTCGGATTCTGCAGGCGATTCTGGCGTCAGGCCGGTGTGTGTTCGAGTTCGAGGTGATCCCCGGAATCACCAGCGTGCAGGCGTTGGCGGCGCAACATAAGGTGCCGCTGAATCGCATCGGTCGCTCGATTGAAATCACCACCGGCCGGCGGTTGGCGGCGGGGCAGGTGAGTGACGCCGACAGCCTGGTGGTCATGCTGGATGCGCAAGATGCCTACCATCAGGTGGCCGATCAGGAGACGGAGATTTACTGGGGGGCTTACCTGGGGACGCCGGATGAAATTTTGATCAGCGGCAAGCTCAAGGATGTCGCCGATGAGATTGAGCGAGTGCGCAAGGCGGCGCGGCTGGCGCATGGGTGGATCATGGATACCTATCTGTTGCGCAAGCCTTGAAATAATGGGTGTCTGGGGTGACGCCTTCGCGGGCAAGCCTCGCTCCTACATTGGATCTGCGGCAAGACTACTGTAGGAGCGAGGCTTGCCCGCGAAGAGGCCCTCAAAAACACCTCAAAAAATCGCCTTTACCTCACGCCCAAACCGCTCCCGATACACCGACGGCGGCACGCCGACCACGCTGCGAAACGCCACCCGGAAACTCTCCACCGAACGATAACCACAGTGCTGAGCAATCTGCTCAGTGCTCTGGCGGGTGCTCTCCAACAATTCGCGAGCACGGGCCAGGCGTTCATGCTGCAGCCATGCCTTGGGCGGCAGGCCGCTGGCTTCGGTGAATCGCCGCAGGAACGTGCGCTCACTCATGGCCGCCTCGCTGGCAAGGTCGCGAACCTCCAGCGGTTGGTGCAGACGTTCCCGTGCCCATTGCATGACCCGCGACAGATCGCTGCGCGGCGTAGGGCTGACCGGTGACGGAATGAACTGCGCCTGGCCGCCGGTGCGTTGTGGCGACATCACCAACCGCCGCGCCACCGAGTTGGCCACCTGAGTGCCGAAATCCCGCGCGACCAGGTGCAGGCAGGCATCAATGCCCGCGGCACTGCCGGCCGAGGTGATCAACTGGCCCGAATCGACGTAGAGCACGTCCGGGTCCACCTGAATGTTCGGAAAACGTTCGGCCAGTTCCGCGGTGTAGCGCCAATGCGTCGTGGCGCCGTGACCGTCCAGCAAGCCGGTGGCCGCCAACACGAATACCCCGGAACAGATCGACAGCAATCGCGCCCCCCGGGCATGGGCCTGGCGCAGGGCGGCGAGCAAAGGTTCAGGCACCGCCGCGCTGCGGTCGCGCCAGCCGGGGATGATGATGGTCCGGGCCTCTTCAAGCAGTTCCATCCCGCCGTCGGCCAGTACCTGAATGCCGCCCATGGCGCGCATCGGCCCTTGGTCGACGGCGACGATACGATGCTCATACCAAGGGAAATCGAACTCCGGCCGCGCCAGGCCGAAGATCTCCACGGCAATGCCGAATTCGAAAGTGCAGAGGCCGTCGTAGGCCAGAATCGCGACCAATCCAGGGGTGGGCTGCATTTGGCGGAAAATTCCCGGTGAGTGTCTTGTGCGCCACTGTAGCGACAAGCGCAGGGCAGATAAAGTCTTCCCACACCCACCGAGACTTTGGAGTACAACCCATGCCCAGCCTGGTTCGCGAAATTCCCGCCGCCCCATCAGCCATTGCCCTGATGCATTTCAGCAACCGTCTGACCTTCGAGACCGATTGTTCCGACGTCTATGGTAGCCAACAGGCCGGCGAGGTGGATTTTGTCCTGGTCGACGTGCGCGGACCGTTGGCGTTCGAACGCGGACATGTGCCGGGCGCGATCAACCTTCCGGGGCGACTGATCACGGCTGACGGCCTGGCGGCTTATTCGAAGTCCACGCTGTTTGTGGTTTATTGCGCAGGGCCCCACTGCAATGGCGCCAACAAGGCCGCGGTGAAACTGGCGGCGCTGGGTTACCCGGTCAAGGAGATGATCGGTGGGGTGACCGGGTGGCTGGATGAAGGGTTTGAATTGAGTGTCGTGGTTGCACGCACCACAACGACGGTCATTGGTTGCGAATGCTGACATTCAGGCACAGGTGATCAACTGTGGCGAGGGGGTTTACCCCCGTTCGGCTGCGAAGCAGTCGTAAATCCTTGGGGATCGCGGTGACTGGTTTGGGGGCCGCTTCGCGACCCAACGGGGGCAAGCCCCCTCGCCACAAAAGCCCATCAATCTCAGATTCAGCGATTAGCTGATGAAGCCGCCGACCACTCATCCAGCGTCACCTGCAACCAGCCAAACACGGCTGCATAGGCGGCGCTGTCCTGTGGCCCCCGTGGCAACGGCGATTCCTCGGCAAAGTGCTCATTGAGAGTCGCCACCGATTCAGCATTCCACTCCGGGTGGAACTGCAACCCCACCCGCGTCGCCCCGACGCGGTACATCTGCTGCTCACACACGTCACTGCTGGCCAGCAATTGCGCATCCACTGGCAGATCGATCGCGTCTTCGTGCCATTCCAGCACCTTCAGCGTCTGGCCATCCGCAAAGGTCACGGTCGTCCAGCCAGTTTCGGGGCGAGACATTCGCCGCACATCCCCACCCAGGCTCAACGCCAGCAGTTGCGCGCCCAGACAAATCGCAAACACCGCCGCGCCCTGATCCAGACTGCCCGTCAGCCACTGACGCTCCGCTTCCAGCCACGTCGGCCCGGCGTTGGATTCATAAGGCCCACCCAACAGAATCGCGGGTGCCGCGCTCACCGGCGGCAACTGGCCGAGGTCGGCGCGAAACACGTTCAGCGTAATGCCACGGGCCCGGGCCCATTCGGCGATGGCGCCAGGACCTTCGGCAGGATGGTGCTGGATCAGGTTCAATGCGGGCATCAAGCTTCTCTTCCGGGGATGGGTTGGCGGGATCAATGTGCCGCAAAAAAAGCTTCATCGCCAGCGCGACTGTTCAATCGGATCACGCCCGAAATCTTGTAGGTTTTGTCTGAAACAAAGCATTGTCCTACAGCCCTTGCACCACCTTGGCGCACGCTTCAAGTGCCTTGAATCCTGTGGCTGTTTTTCTATAAGTATTTGTCGCTTAAACACAATTTGCCCTCCTGAAGCCGCTCTAGACTGCCGGCCACTTCGGTCTTCACTAACCGAAAGTTGCCAATCGAAAGCTGCCAATAAAAGCCTCCGCACACAGGAGTTATAAATGAAGAAGCGAGTGATGTTCGGTGCCCTGGCACTGTCGATGTTGTCCCTGACCGCCGTGGCCGAAGACGCCAAGCCGATTCGCCTCGGTATCGAAGCCGGTTACCCGCCATTTTCGATGAAAACCCCTGACGGCAAACTCACCGGTTTCGACGTGGACATCGGCGATGCGTTGTGTGAGCAGATGAAAGTGAAGTGCACCTGGGTCGAGCAAGAGTTCGATGGTTTGATCCCGGCCCTGAAGGTCAAGAAAATCGACGCGATTCTGTCGTCCATGACCATCACTGACGATCGCAAGAAGAACGTCGATTTCACCATCAAGTACTACCACACCCCGGCGCGCTTCGTGATGAAGGAAGGCACCGACGTCAAGGATCCGCTGACCGAGCTCAAAGGCAAGAAAGTCGGTGTGCTGCGCGCCAGCACCCACGACCGCTTCGCCACTGAAGTGCTGGTACCGGCCGGCATCAACCTGGTGCGTTACGGTTCCCAGCAGGAAGCCAACCTGGACATGGTCGCCGGTCGCCTAGACGCGATGCTGGCCGACTCGGTCAACCTGGACGACGGTTTCCTGAAAACCGACGCCGGTAAAGGCTTCGCCTTCGTAGGCCCGACCTATGAAGACGCCAAGTACTTCGGCGGCGGTGCCGGCATCGCGGTGCGCAAGGGCGATAAAGAGCTGGCGGACAAATTCAACACCGCTATCACCGAAATCCGCGCCAACGGCAAGTACAAGCAAGTGCAGGACAAGTACTTCAATTTTGACGTTTACGGCCATTAATACGCTGTAGAAAAAAGTGGCCACTGTTGACGCGGTGGCCACTTTTTTTATGCTCACACTATTGAGATGAGAAACCTGTGGGAGCGAGCCTGCTCGCGATGGCGTCGTGTCAGTCGACAGTAATGTTCTATGTCCGTCCGCCATCGCGAGCAGGCTCGCTCCCACAGGTGATCTTGCGGTTCACACATTCAGGAGTCCCCATGCAACGCATCGACCATCCATTGCCCTGGAGCCATCTGGGGACTGAACGCACGCTCAGCGTGTTTCGTTATGGCGCGGGTACTCGCAAGGTTTACATCCAGGCCAGCCTGCACGCTGACGAGCTGCCGGGCATGCGTACCGCCTGGGAATTGAAGAAGCGTCTGAGCGAACTCGAAACTTCAGGCCAGCTTCAGGGTGTGATCGAACTGGTGCCGGTGGCCAATCCCATCGGCCTCGATCAGCACCTGCAAGGCAGCCACATGGGCCGCTTCGAACTGGGCAGCGGCAAGAACTTCAACCGGTCGTTCGTTGAACTCAGCGCGCCGGTGGCCGAGTTGATTGGCGACCAATTGGGTGATGACGCCCAGGCCAACATCGCGTTGATCCGCCAGGCCATGGGCCAGGTGCTCGACGGTTTGCCGGCCGCGGCTTCTCAGCTGGAAGCGATGCACCGCTTGCTGTTGCGTCACGCTTGCGAGGCCGACATCACCCTTGATCTGCATTGCGATTTCGACGCGGCGATTCACCTTTACGCGTTGCCGCAGCATTGGCCGCAATGGCGCTCCCTGGCGGCTCGCTTGAAGGCCGGGGTGGCGTTGCTGTGTGAGGATTCCGGTGGCAGCTCTTTCGACGAGTCGTGTTCTACGCCGTGGTTGCGTCTGGCGCGGGCCTTTCCTGACGCGGCGATTCCGCCGGCCAATCTGGCGACAACGCTGGAGTTGGGCAGTATGGGCGATACCCGGGTCGATCAGGCCCAAGCCAATTGCGAGGCGATCCTGGGGTTCCTCGCCGAGCAGGGTTTCATCACCGGCACTTGGCCGGCCGCGCCGAGCGAATGCTGTGAAGGCATGCCGTTCGAAGGCACCGAGTACCTGTTTGCACCGCATCACGGGGTGGTCAGTTTCCTGCGTGATTCGGGTGAATGGGTGGAGCGCGGTGATGCGTTGTTTGAAGTGGTCGACCCGTTGAACGATCGCGTCACCACCGTGCGCGCGGGGACCAGCGGCATACTGTTTGCCATCGATCGCGGGCGCTACACACAACCGGGGACCTGGCAGGCGAAAGTCGCCGGACGCGAGCCGATTCGGGTTGGGAAACTGGTTAACGACTGAAGTTTTGGCAGGAAAGTCTTCAGGGGAATTCAGGGCCTCATCGCGAGCAGGCTCGCTCCCACAGTTGATCGGCGTCGACTCGGTTAAATGTGGGAGCGAGCCTGCTCGCGATGGCGGCTTCAGCAACACCTGAAATGCCCCAGCATGCTTCACAGTGTTAGGCTTTGCCCCGAATCCTGCGCTCTGTGAAGGAAGGCTTATGTTGAAGTTGCTCGCTCTGCTCACGCTCTTGGCGTCCACCGCCGTCCACGCTCAAGCCCCGCTGCACACCGATCTGCCGCTCAAGTACCTGGAGCAGGCCGACTCTGAATCCCGCAACCAGCCCTTGGTGATTTTCCTGCACGGTTACGGCAGTAACGAGCAGGACCTGTTCGACATCAAGGATGAATTGCCGCCGCAGTACAACTACCTGTCGGTGCGGGCGCCGATGACGATGGAAGAGGGCAGTTACCAGTGGTTTCGCCAGAAGGGCGAGGGCGCCTATAACGGTGAAACGGACGACCTGAAGGCCAGCGGTCAGGTGCTGCGGAATTTTGTCGCACAAGCGGCGAAGAAATATCACACCGAAGCGGACAAGGTATTCCTGGTGGGTTTCAGCCAGGGCGCGATGATGTCCTATGAGGTCGCGTTGCGTCATCCCGACGCAGTGGGTGGAATTGCGGCACTGAGCGGGCGAATTCTGCCGGTGCTCGAATCCGAGCTCAAAGCGGATGAAAAACGCCAGCAGCTGGCGATTTTCATCGGTCATGGCACCGCCGACAAACTCCTGCCCTACAACGACGGCACTGAGGCCGACAGCCTGTTGCAGCGCCTGTCACTCAAACCCGAGTTTCATGCTTATCCGGGTGTCGGTCACAGCATCAGCGCCACCGAGATGCAGGATTTGAGCGCCTGGTTGCAGCGCCTCAATCCCTGAAACGTTCGGGTTTATTTGCCGCTGACGATTTGTTTCACCAGCGTTTCGTGGCCGGTTTTGTCGTTGGGGCGGGAGATGATCTGAACGATGGCCATGCGCGTGCCGGAAGCGGCCATCAACGTGCTGTCGAGGGTCATGCCACCGCCCTGAGTGGCGGTGCTGTCGAGCTGCCGAAGGCCCAGGCCCGTGCCTTTCTGGGTCAGGCTTTTTTCGCTGGTTTTGTTGAAATCCGGCAAGGCGTTGCGTTGCTCGGTGGCAAACGCGGACACGGTGGCGTCAAGGAACTCACCGTCGTTGTCCTTGACGTTGACGCCGCCGGGGATGGTGTTTTCAGCGGCGATCACCACGGTTTTGGTGGTCTGGTTGGTGTACATCGTGCCCGTCGCCCCGGCAGTGCCGGTGGCCGCGTCGCCGGCCGGCAGCGGGTTGGCAATGAAACCCTTGGGCAGGGTGAAGGTGAACTTGCCGCCGAGCATCGAGACCTTCTGGGCCGGCGCTTTGTCGCTGGCAGTGACCTTGGCCGCCTGCGCATTCATGGCGCCCAGGCTGGCAACCGCCGTCAGCAGCAGGACAACGGCTTTTTTACTCAACAATGACATTCAAACTCTCCAGGGGATGATCCGCGCTTTGACGGTGATCATCCCATGGATTGCGATTTGTAGCAGCTGCCGCAGACTGCTGCACAGTGTGTGCTCACACCTCGAGGCGCGATATGACAATCATCGTCGCCGTCCGTCGAAACTGTTATTTCTAGCAGGTAGTCACCGTGCTGCTCTCCGGAAAGAATGCCCATGAAAACTTGTTGAATTCGACAAGTAAACAGGAGCAATTCATATGAGCGCTTCAAAATTTGGAAATCTGACGATGACAGTCACTGACGAATCTCTCCATGTAGCAGGTCGGGGGCCTAGCAACAAGAAGGTCGGGGCGGTATCTTTTTTTTATGAGAATGGCGCCAGTTGGAGCAAGTTTGGGAAGGCGTGGTGTGGAAGTTGGGAAAATAATGATCCACCGGAATTGATGCAGGTAGATATTCAGCGCAAAGACTGGCCTAAGGGTAGCGTCAAAGTTGTGGTTTGTTGGACGAGCGACGGTGTACCTCCAAATGAGTCAGCTTCTGACCTCGTAAGTGTCAGCTTTCCGTCATAGCTGTACTGAGTGCGCCCTGATGCCCGAATGTGAATTCGGGCATCTTTTTAGTGACGAGGCGTGTCGGTGGGCTAGGAGCTTATTCTCTGTGCATTCCGTGTTTTGTCATTACTCGGACTCAAAACCAGCCGTTTCGTAACCAGCAACATCCCCAGCGACACCCCGACGCCCATCACAAACCCCCACCAACCCCACGCAGGCAACGCCAACGCCAGCACCAGACAAAACGCCGCAAACGAATACATCCCCGTCGCCGTAGCCCTGAGCAACGCCGCAGTAAACGCCGGCCCGCGAGTTTGCTGGGAGAACACCGCCATCACACTGCCCAGCACCGGGAATACCGCGAGCAGACCGCTCCAGCGTTCGCCCACGGTGCTGGCCAGCAGCGTCACAGCCAACGTGAGCAGGGCGCCGGCCATCATGCGCAGCAGCAGTTTGTCGGACTTCGGCGCCGAGCCTGAAGCGATGGGCTGCACTGCGGGAAACAGGTACGGCGCGGCCAGCAAAGCGGTGGCGGCCGCGATCACCGAGAACACCAGCGACGGCGGAATCAGCGACAGCACAATTGCCGCCAGGGCCCAGACCAGCAGCGAAATCGTCAGCGCCCAAGGCCAGCTCAAGCGTTGTGCAACCTGGGCGTAGGTCACGCAGAAAGCAATCATTGCAAACATTGCCGATAACGCTGCCGTCGCTGCCTGAGCGGCGAACATCACGCCTTGCTCGATGGCGAGAAAAAACAGAATTGGCCCGACCACCACCGGCAACCCCGACAGCCAACCGGCCACGCTTGGCCCCCAGCGTTTACCGGCCAGGGAAATCAGCAACAGAAACCCCGGAATTACCAGCAGTTTGAGCATCAGCACGTACGCGTCTCCGATCGGTGTGAGCCGGCCACGTTAGCATTGCGGGCGATGGATTGCTCAGCGAGGTCTCTGCGCAAGCGCTGAGCGTCTACACCGCAATGCCCGAAACGTCTAAGCTGCGCGCTCCCACCTGTTAACGGATGATTGCGTGAAATTCAGTTTGCCCAAAGTCGGCACTGCGCCGTTTTGCCCTCCGGAAGTGGCCGGCACTGTGGCCGTTGACCCGAGTGCATCCTTCTTCAAACGCGTCCTGCGCTTTGCCGGCCCCGGTTTGCTGGTGTCCATCGGCTACATGGACCCGGGCAACTGGGCCACGGCCATCGAAGCCGGTTCGCGGTTCGGCTACAGCCTGTTGTTCGTGGTGTTGCTGGCGAGCCTGGCGGGAATGGTGGTGCAGTGTTTGTGTTCGCGTCTGGGTATCGCCACCGGGCGTGACCTGGCGCAACTGTGCAGGCAGCGCTACAGCACGCGGACGGCACGGACCCAGTGGCTGCTGGCGGAAGTTTCGATCATCGCCACCGACCTGGCCGAAGTGCTCGGCTGTGCGCTGGCGTTCCACTTGCTGCTGGGTTGTTCGCTGACGTTTGGCATCGCACTCACGGCATTCGACACGCTGCTGGTGTTGGCGCTGCAAAACCGCGGTTTTCGTCGGCTGGAGGCAATCATGCTGGTGCTGGTGGGCACCATCGGCGCGTGTTTCTTTGTCGAACTGTGGCTGATCAAACCCTTCTGGCCAGACGTCGCTCGCGGTTTTACACCGTCACTTTCAGCCATCGGCGATGCTGCGCCGTTGTACCTGGCCATTGGCATACTCGGGGCCACGGTGATGCCCCATAACTTGTACCTGCACACCTCAATTGTGCAGACCCGGATGATCGGCAAGGACCTGGCCAGCAAGCAGGACGCGGTGAAACTGGCGCGCATCGACACCATCGGCTCTCTGGCCTTGGCGCTGCTGGTCAACGCGGCGATCCTGATTCTCGCGTCGGCGGCCTTCCACAAGACCGGGCACACCGACGTGGTGGACATTCAGGATGCCTATCACTTGCTCGATCCATTGGTGGGCGGCGCGTTGGCCAGTGTGCTGTTCGGCGTGGCGTTGCTGGCATCAGGGCAGAGTTCGACCTTCACCGGCACCATTGCGGGCCAGGTGATCATGGAGGGCTATCTGAACTTGCGGCTGCCCTGCTGGCAACGGCGGTTGATCACTCGTGGGCTGGCGCTGATCCCGGCGTTCATCGGTGTCTGGCTGATGGGCGATGGGGCGATTGGCAAACTGCTGGTGTTGAGTCAGGTGGTGCTCAGCCTGCAACTGCCATTCGCGTTGTATCCGTTGATTCGCATGACCAACGATCAGAAGCTCATGGGGCCGTTTGTGAATCGACTGCCGACGCGGGTGCTGGCGTGGGGGTTGTTTGTCGTGATCAGCACGGCCAACAGCTGGTTGATTCTGCAGTTTGTGGTCTGACTCGGGAGGGAGGTTGCCTGAGTGGACCTCATCGCGAGCAGGCTCGCTCTCACAGTTGATCTGCGGTGAACACCAGACCTGAGTGGCCCCCAATCCAATGTGAGCGAGCCTGCTCGCGATGAACGATTACGCGGTTAGCGCTCAAACGCCTCGACCAGATAATCGATAAACACCCGGGTCTTGGCCGGCATCAACGTGCGGCTCGGGTAATACAACGAGATTGGGCCCGCGTCGGCATGCCAGTCAGGCAACAAGCGCACCAGTTCACCGCGCTGGATATTGGCGACGACATCGGGCAACACCAGCAATGTCACACCGAGGCCGAGCAGGGCCGCTTCGCGCATGGCGGCCGGGTCATTGAGCACGATGTTTTCGCTCAGCTCGGCACTTGCTTCATTGCCCGCGCCATCGCGCATGACCCAATGACGCAGCCGCCCAGTACGGACGCCGCGCATCACAATCCCGTTGTATCGAGCCAGGTCCGCCGGGCTGTCGGGCGAGGTGCGTCCGGCCATGTACGCCGGTGAGGCCACTGCCACCACATGCGCCGCCGCCAACGTCCGCGAGACGACCCCGGGCGTCAATTCGAAACCACCGCCGATGGCCGCGTCATAGCCTTCGGCAATCAGATCCACCTGGCGGTTTTCGAAGTGCCATTCGGGGCGAATCAGCGGGTAGCGCGCCAGAAAATCCGGTAACAACGGCAACACATGGCCGATGCCAAAAGTCGGCGCCAGGCTGACTTTGAGCACGCCCGCCGGCTCCCCGCGATCACTGGACACCGCACTGATCGCCGCCTGCAGCCCTTGCAGATTGCCGCTGATACTCGCCAGAAAACGCTCCCCGGCTTCGGTCAGCGACAACTTGCGGGTCGAGCGCTGGAATAGCCGCACTCCGATGTTGCGTTCGAGCATTGCCACGTTGCGGCTGACGGCGGCGGGTGTCAGTGCAAGCAACCGCGCGGCGGCGGAGAAGCTGCCGGTTTCGGCGCTGCGCACGAAAGATTCGAGGTTGGCGAGGGTTTCCATTTCGGACACCTGATAGTAATGCTTGAAGATAATTCAAGTTATTACCGTCTAATCAAGTCGTAATGGCAAGTGCAGTATTCACTCCATCAACCCACCACGGAGTGAACACCATGAGCACAATCGGAATCATCGGCGCCGGCGCCATCGGCACAGCCTTCGCCAAAGCACTGTCCCGTCAGGGCATCGAAGTCGTCATCGCCAACAGCCGTGGCCCGCAAACCCTGACCGCGCTGGTAGAAGAACTCGGGCCGACAGCGCGGGCCGGCACCCGTGAAGAAGCGGCGGCTCAACCGATCGTTTTGGTCGCGGTGAATTGGTCGAAGTTACCGACGGCACTGGCCGGGCTGCCAGATTTCGGCGGGCGAATTGTGATCGATGCGAACAATTCGATCGAGGTGCCATCGTTCCAGGCGGTGGATTTGCAGGGGCGTCCGTCCAGCGAAGTGTTTGCCGAATGGGTGCCCGGTGCGCGGGTCGTCAAAGCGTTCAATCACCTACAGGCGCATCTGCTTGAGAGCGATCCGAAAGCGGAGGGGGGCCAGCGAGTGCTGTTTCTCTCCGGTGATGATGCCGAAGCCAAGGCACAGGTGGCAGTGCTGATTGAGCGGTTGGGGTTCTTCGGAATCGATCTGGGCGAACTGAGTGTCGGGGCGCGGCTGGTACAGTTTCCGGGCGGACCGTTGCCAGTCTTGAACCTTGTGAAATTTGCCTGAGGGCCATAGACCATAACCTGTAGGAGCGAGGCTTGCCCGCGAAGAACGATGACGCAGTTTATCTGTTGCACCGAGTTATCGTTCTTCGCGGGCAAGCCTCGCTCCTACAAGGATGTGATTAGCGCTCGACCGCCAGTGCTACGCCTTGGCCGCCGCCGATGCATAACGTCGCCAGACCTTTCTTGGCATCGCGCTTGATCATTTCATGCAGCAAGGTCACCAGCACCCGGCAACCTGACGCACCGATTGGGTGGCCCAGGGCAATGGCGCCGCCGTTGACGTTGACCTTGTTCAAGTCCCATTCCAGGTCCTTGGCCACGGCCAGAGCTTGAGCGGCGAAGGCTTCGTTGGCTTCGATCAGGTCCAGTTGATCGATGGACCAACCGGCCTTGTCCAGGCAGCGGCGAGTGGCCGACACCGGGCCGATGCCCATGATTGCCGGGTCGACGCCCGCGTTGGCATAAGCGGCGATTTTCGCCAGCACTGGCAGGCCGAGGGCCTTGGCTTTTTCGGCGCTCATCAGAATCACCGCAGCGGCGCCGTCGTTCAGCGAAGAAGCGTTGCCGGCAGTCACCGAGCCGTCCTTCTTGAAGGCCGCTTTCAGTTTGCCCAGGGAATCGGCGGTGGTGCCGGCTCGAGGCTGTTCATCGGTGGCGAAGGACAGCGGATCGCCCTTGCGCTGCGGGATCAGGATCGGTGTGATTTCATCAACGAAACGTCCGGCCTCGATGGCGGCCACGGCTTTCTGCTGCGAGGCGGCAGCGAAGGCGTCCTGTTGCTCGCGGGTCAGGTTGTACTTCTCGGCCAGATTCTCGGCGGTGATGCCCATGTGATAATCGTTGAACGCATCCCACAGCCCATCGCTGATCATCGTGTCGACGATCTGTGCGTGACCCATGCGCAAACCGGTGCGGGCACCGGGCATGACGTAGTTGGCCAGGCTCATGTTTTCCTGGCCGCCGGCGATGATCACTTCGGCATCGCCGCAGCGAATCGCCTGAGCCGCCAGATGCAGTGCTTTCAGACCCGAGCCGCAGACCTTGTTCAAGGTCATGGCCGGCACGGCGAAGGGCAGGCCGGCCTTGATCGCGGCCTGACGCGCAGGGTTCTGGCCGGCGCCGGCGGTCAATACCTGGCCCATGATCACTTCATCGACCTGCGCCGGGTCCAGCCCGGTTTGCGCCAGCAACTGGCGGATTACCGCAGCACCGAGATCAACCGCGGACACATTGGCCAACGAGCCCTGGAAGCTGCCGATGGCAGTGCGAGTGGCGGCAACAATCACGACT
The DNA here is from genome assembly GCF_000282375.1 of Pseudomonas sp. GM50. Lineage (GTDB taxonomy): Bacteria > Pseudomonadota > Gammaproteobacteria > Pseudomonadales > Pseudomonadaceae > Aquipseudomonas. Next base: position 5,817 of record NZ_AKJK01000110.1, on the reverse strand, counting down.
TCTTGCATGGAAAAATTCCTCACTGGGCAGCGAACTGCATTTCCGGGACGTGGTCTGGCACGATCAGTTTACCAGCGGTCTTGGCGACGATTTCCTCGACGCTGACGCCCGGCGCGCGCTCTTTGAGAATGAACGCACCGTCCTTGATTTCCAGGTAGGCCAGGTCGGTCAGCACGCGTTTGATGCAACCGGCGCCGGTCAGCGGCAGACTGCAACGCGACAGCAGTTTCGACTCGCCGTCCTTGGAAGCGTGGGTCATGGTGACAATGATGTTGTCCGCACCGGCCACCAGGTCCATCGCGCCGCCCATGCCCTTGACCAGTTTGCCGGGGATCATCCAGGAGGCGATGTTGCCTTCGACGTCCACTTCGAACGCACCCAGCACGGTCAGGTCGATGTGGCCACCGCGAATCATCGCGAACGATTCGGCGGACGAGAAAATCGACGCGCCGATACGCGCGGTCACGGTTTGCTTGCCGGCGTTGATCATGTCGGCGTCGACTTCGGCGTCGGTCGGAAAGGCGCCCATGCCGAGCAGGCCGTTTTCCGATTGCAGCATGACTTCCATGCTTTCAGGGATGTAGTTGGCGACCAGGGTCGGAATGCCGATGCCGAGGTTCACGTAGTAGCCGTCCTGCATTTCGCGGGCGACGCGTTGAGCCATTTGTTCGCGGGAAAGTGCCATTGTTGTTATTCCTTCATTCGGTCCGGGGGCAGGGGATCACTTACGCACGGTGCGCTGTTCGATGCGCTTCTCGAACGTGCCGCAAATGACCCGGTCGACGTAGATGCCAGGGGTGTGGATCTGCGACGGGTCCAGCTCGCCGGGTTCGACGATTTCTTCGACTTCGACCACGGTGATCTTGCCGGCAGTGGCGGCCAGCGGGTTGAAGTTCTGGGCGGTGTGGCGATAGACCACGTTACCGAAATGGTCGGCTTTCCAGCCTTTGACGATGGCGAAGTCACCGGTGATGGATTCTTCCATCAGGTACTGGCGGCCCTTGAATTCGCGGACTTCCTTGCCGTCGGCCACCGGAGTGCCGACGCCAGTGGCGGTGAAGAACGCCGGGATGCCGGCACCGCCTGCGCGCATTTTCTCGGCGAGGGTGCCTTGAGGGGTCAGGACGACTTCGATTTCGCCGCTCAGCAGCTGCTTTTCGAACAGCGCGTTTTCGCCGACGTAGGAGGCCACCACCTTGCGGATCTGCCGGTCCACCAGCAGCACACCGAGGCCGAAACCGTCGACGCCGCAGTTGTTGGAGACCACGGTGAGATCACGCGTGCCTCGGTGCTGGATCTCGGCGATGAGGTTTTCCGGAATCCCGCACAGGCCGAAGCCGCCGGAGATCACGGTCATGCCGTCTTCAAGACCTGCCATCGCTTCCTCGTAGGAATACACGCGCTTGTCGAACCCTGCCATATGCACCTCTTTTATTCTTTGTGGGCGGCTGGCTAGCCGGATGGGGAGGGAGTGTCTCGCTGGAGGATTTATTTGTTAAGTTGATTTTTAAGGTTGATTGATAGATAAAACTCACCAATCGGTAGGAGCTGCCGCAGGCTGCGATCTTTTGCTCTTCAGCATCTTCAAGGGCGCCGAAAATCAAAAGATCGCAGCCTTCGGCAGCTCCTACATTGGATGTGCTTACCGTTGGAGACCGTGGCCATGACCGTCAAACAGATCCGCGCATTCCTGGCCGTGGCCCAGAGTTTGAGTTTTGCCGTGGCGTGCGAGCGGCTGCACCTGTCCCAGTCGGCGTTGAGCCTGACCATCAAGGCGCTGGAGGAGGGTTTGGGCGGGCGCTTGTTCACGCGCAATACCCGCAACGTCGCACTGACCGCCGAAGGCGAATCGCTGCTGCCACTGGCTCGTCGATTGATTGCGGACTGGGACAATGCCGAGGATGAACTGCGCCAACGCTTCACCCTCCAGCGCGGTCGCGTGACCCTGGCGGCAATGCCGTCGTTTGCTGGCAACCTGCTGCCGCCGATCCTCAAGACCTTTCGCGCGCGCTACCCCAAGGTCAACGTCACGGTGAACGACGTGATCAACGAGCAAGTGCTGGAAATGGTTCGCGACCGTCAGGTGGAATTGGGCGTGGCGTTTGAACCGACCCAGAGTTCGTCGCTGGAATTTACCCCGTTGTACATCGATCGGTTTGTGGCGGTGGTGCCCCTCGATTCACCGCTGGCGGAGCTGGCCGACATCGATTGGCAGACCTTGCTCAAGGAACCGTTCATTACCTTGCAGCGACCATCGACGGTGCGGGTGATGCTCGAAGAGCACTTGCAGGCGCGGGGCATGAAGTTGCCGGTGGAATTTGAAAGCCATCAATTGGCAACGGTCGGGCGGATGGTGGCCAGCGGATTGGGCGTCAGTGCGGTGCCGGCGTTGTGCGCCGGGCAGATGCGCGAGCTGGGCGCCCGTTGCATTACCCTGCGCGACCCGGTGGTGGAACGGGCGATCGGGGTGCTGACGACAGGGCATGAACTGTCGGCGGCGGCGCAGGCGTTGTTCGATATTCTCAAGGCTGAAAACCTTGGCGAGCGCCTCTCCATGCACTGAACACAGTCCCCTGTGGCTTTTGTGGCGAGGGGGCTTGCCTCCGTTCGACTGCGAAGCAGTCGTAAAACCAGTCACCGCTTTCTAATTCAAGATCGCAGACACTGGTTTCAGGGGTGCTTCGCGCCCCAACGGGGGCAAGCCCCCTCGCCACAAAAGCCCGCTCCCACAGGATCCGGTTTCGTCAGTTGCATCCAGGCAACCCAGCCTGCCCTTATTTACGCGCCTCCAATATCAGGTTGAACGGCGTTTCCGTGGCCCGCCGGAACTGGGTGAATCCCGCTTCGGTGAAGACCTTGCGCAACCGTGCCTCGCCCGCCTGGGCGCCGAGCCCGAGGCCGACTTCCTGGGACAGTGAGTTGGGCGTGCAGATAAAGGTCGAGGCCGCGTAGAACAGTCGTCCCACCGGAGTGGTGTTGGCGTCGAGCGTGTCGTTGGCGAAGGGCTCTACCAGCAGCACCGAGCCGTCGGGTTTGAGCGATTCATAGGCATGCTTTGCGGCGCCTACCGGGTCACCCATATCGTGCAAACAGTCGAAGTAGCAGACCAAGTCATAGTCGTCGCCCGGATAACTCTTGGCGGTGCCCTGGAAGAACCGTGCCCGGCCGGACACGCCACCTTCTTCGGCGCGCTGGGTGGCGACGGTGACCGAAGGCGCGTGGTAATCGAAACCGACGAACCGTGAATTCGGAAACGCCTGGGCCATGATCACGGTCGAGGCGCCGTGGCCGCAGCCGATGTCCGCCACCTTGGCGCCGGCCTCCAGTTTGGCGACCACTCCATCAAGGGCCGGCAGCCATTCGCTGACCAGGTGCGCCTTGTACCCAGGGCGGAAAAACCGCTCGGTGCCGCTGAACATGCACGGATGGTGATCGCCCCAGGGCAGGGCGCCGTTGCCGCGCATGGCATTGACCAGTTTGTCCTTGTCATGGAAGAACGACGCGACCACTCCGATACCGCCGGCCACATAGACCGGTGAGTCTTCGATCGCCAGCGCCAGGGCTTGCTCTTCGGGCAGGCGGAACTGACCGTCGCGGTGTTCCATGTAACCAGAGGCGGCGTGGGCGCTGAGCCATTCACGCAGCAGGCGGGTGTTGCAGCCGGTCTTTTCGGCGAGTGCTTCGGGGGTGACTGGCTGACTGTCGGCCATGGCCCGGTACAGACCGAGCTCTTCGCCGAGGATGACGTTGGCGAGCATCGCCGCGCCGCCCATGTCGCTTACCAGTTTGCCCATGAAATCATTGAGTCTGGCCTCGTCCATCATGTGTGCTCCTTCAGCAGGATCACGGTCCAGAGGCATTGTTTGTCGAGGCATGCACCTTTGGGCGGTGATCGTGGGAATGAACAGGACGATAACCGCGTCCTGGCTCCCCTACGGGGGTAATCAATAAGTCTAGTTGGTGTATCCCACTGTATCTGACTGCCTGTCCGATACAGTGGCCTGAGAAGAGCGGCGTTGGTGAACACACACCCGACACACCACGGCGCTTGACTGGGCCTGCCGGCCGGCACTGAGTTTTCAGACACTGGAGACCGGATCCCAGGATGAGATCGACACCATGCACACTCCCCTCACATCAGCGCAGGCGACCATCGGGCTAGGCTTGCGTCGCGGTTTAATGAAGGACCTTCAAGCCGCCCCACCGGGCGCTTTCGACTTCCTGGAAGTCGCGCCGGAAAACTGGATCGGCATCGGTGGCGCTCACGGCGCGGCGTTTCGCGCCCTGGCCGAGCGTTATCCGTTGTCCTGTCACGGCTTGTCCTTGTCGTTGGGCGGGCCGACGCCGCTGGACGTCGGGTTCCTGCAGGAAGTGCGGGTTTTCCTCGATCACCACAAGGTGCCGCTGTACAGCGAACACTTGAGCTACTGCAGCGATGACGGGCATCTTTACGATCTGCTGCCGTTGCCGTTTACCGAAGAAGCGGTGCACCACGTTGCTGCCCGAATTCGCCAGTCACAGGACATCCTCGGTCGGCGCCTGGCCGTGGAAAACGTCTCCTACTACGCCGCGCCGCAGCAGGACATGGACGAACTGACGTTCACCAACGCGGTGCTGCGCGAAGCCGATTGCGACCTGCTGCTGGACGTCAACAATGTCTACGTCAACTCGATCAATCACGGCTTCGATCCGCAGATGTTTCTGGCGGGCATCGACATGGGGAGGGTGGTCGCCATGCATGTGGCGGGGCATTTCGATGAGTCCGACACACTGAAGATCGACACCCATGGCGCCTCGGTCAAACCGGTGGTCTGGTCGTTGCTGGCCGAGGCGTATGCGCGGTTCGGTGTGCAGCCGACGCTGCTTGAGCGGGATTTCAACTTTCCGGCGTTCTCTGAGTTGATGAGCGAATTACAGACCATTCGCCGCCTGCAAGGTGAGGGGGTGAACCATGGATAAGCCGACGCTGTATCAGCAGCAAGACACATTGACCCGTTACCTGCGCGACCCCGACCGCTGTGCGCCGCCCACCGGGATGGACGTGGCACGGGCACAGGTTTATCGCGACCTGGTGTTCTCGAATCTATCGTCGTTGCTCAGCGGGACTTTTCCGGTGCTGGTGAAGATATTGGGTGACGGTGAGTGGCGTTCTCTGGTGCGGATCTTCCTGCGGGACTATCGCGCTCATACGCCGAAATTCGGCGAGATCGCCCAGGAGTTTGTCGAGTTTCTCGCCTCTGAGCCGCTGGCGCTGAGCGATGGATCGTGGCCGCCGTTCATGGTCGAGCTGGCGCATTACGAGTGGGTCGAGATGGCGCTGCAACAATCCGACGCCGAGCCGTTGCCGGCCAGCGATGCCGGGTTGCTGCTGGATCGACCATTGCTGGTTTCACCACTGGCCTGGCCGTTGGCGTATGCCTGGCCGGTGCAGTTGGTGGGGCCGGATTACCGGCCGGACTCACCGCCGGCTCAGCCGACATTGCTGTTGGTTCGTCGGTCCGAGGACTGGAATGTGCGCTTCTCCGAACTGAGCCCTTTGGCGTGGCGGTTATTGCAGCGGATCGGGGAATTTCCTCGGCTCGATGGTCGGGCGCAGCTGAAAGGGTTGGCGGTGGAGGCGGGGATGGTTGGGGCGTCGGAATTCATGGACAGTGGGTTGGCGTTGTTGCAGCAGATGCACGGGGAAGGGGTGATCGGCATAGTCGCCTGACCGCACGCAATCTCCCAAACACCCAATATCCCTGTGGGGGCTTGCCCGCGATGGCGGAGTGTCAGCCAACATCAATATCGGATGTGCTGGCCTCATCGCGAGCAGGC
>NZ_AKJK01000109.1 GCF_000282375.1 Pseudomonas sp. GM50 | reverse complement strand
CGCCTTCGCGTGCAAGCCTCGCTCCTACAAGAACCCCTGTAGGAGCGAGGCTTGCCCGCGAAGCTTTTAACGGCTGGCGAGCAACGCCTGGCCGCGAGCAACAGCCTTCTTGACCTGCGCCGGAGCAGTCCCGCCGATATGGTCACGGGCATTCACCGAGCCTTCCAGGGTCAGCACGGCAAATACGTCCTGCTCGATCTGGTCGCTGAACTTGCGCAGTTCTTCCAGGCTCATTTCCGCCAGATCCTTGCCGGTGTCCACGCCATACTTCACCGCGTGGCCAACGATCTCGTGGCAATCACGGAACGGCAGGCCACGGCGTACCAGATAGTCGGCCAGGTCGGTGGCGGTGGAGAAACCACGCAGGGCTGCTTCTCGCATCATCGCGTGTTTCGGCTTGATCGCCGGGATCATGTCGGCAAAGGCGCGCAGCGAATCGCGCAGGGTGTCGGCGGCGTCGAACAGCGGTTCCTTGTCTTCCTGGTTGTCCTTGTTGTAGGCCAACGGCTGGCCTTTCATCAGGGTCAGCAAGCCCATCAATGCGCCGAATACCCGGCCAGTCTTGCCGCGAACCAGTTCCGGCACGTCCGGGTTTTTCTTTTGCGGCATGATCGAGCTGCCGGTGCAGAAACGGTCCGGCAGATCGATGAACTGGAACTGCGCGCTGGTCCACAGCACCAGTTCTTCGGAGAAACGCGACAAGTGCATCATCGCGATGCTCGCGGCCGAGCAGAATTCGATAGCGAAGTCGCGATCGGACACGTTGTCCAGGGAGTTACCGCCGACCGCGTCGAAACCCAGCAGTTGAGCGGTGTACTCGCGGTCGATCGGGTAAGTGGTGCCGGCCAGCGCGGCGCTGCCCAGCGGCATGCGGTTGGTGCGCTTGCGGCAGTCGACCAGACGCTCGTAGTCGCGGCTGAGCATTTCGAACCAGGCCAGCATGTGATGCCCGAAGGTCACCGGCTGCGCGGTTTGCAGGTGAGTGAAGCCCGGCATGATGCTGCCGGCTTCGCGCTCGGCCTGCTCCAGCAAACCTTGTTGCAGGCGGGTGATTTCGCCCAGGATCAGGTCGATCTCGTCACGCAGCCACAGGCGGATGTCGGTGGCGACCTGGTCGTTACGGCTGCGGCCGGTGTGCAGCTTTTTACCGGTCACGCCGATGCGGTCGGTCAGACGCGCCTCGATGTTCATGTGCACGTCTTCAAGGTCGATGCGCCAGTCGAACTGGCCGGCCTCGATTTCACCCTGGATAGTGTTCAGGCCATCGATGATGCTGTCGCGCTCGGCATCGGTCAGCACGCCGACCTTGGCCAGCATGCTGGCGTGGGCGATCGAGCCCATGATGTCGTGGCGATACAGGCGCTGGTCGAAGGTGACGGAGGCGGTGAAGCGGGCGACGAAGGCGTCGACGGGTTCACTGAAGCGGCCGCCCCAGGACTGATTGGTCTTGTCAGTGCTCATGAATTCGCTCGTATCGGCTTGAAGAAAGGTGGCGTGAAACGCTGACGCGGATAATAACAGGGTTGCCAATCCTGTCGCTGACACTGGTCGACAGGTTTTTTTCTCATTGCGCCACCCCTGCTCGAAGCAAGCGATACGGAAATTGCGCAACGATATTTTTCAATTGAGCAATATCGTCCCGGCAACCGTCTACAGTTGGACAGAGGATCAGCGCACTTCTCGATGCTGCAGCTGACTATAGAGAGAAGAGGGGTGTTCATATTGTGTATCAGCAAACTCTACGGCGATGCCTCGCCAGTGCGGGCCTGGACCGCCAGTCACGCGGCAGATGAAAATTTAGCCGCCGGTCTCGCGGCACTTTTTGGCCCTCGCGCTAGTCTTAGCGTGGATCGCGGTGACGGACGTCACTTCACCTGTCTACGCTATCCTTGTGCGAGACTCACGCAGGAATCCAGCGCAATATGAATGTCCTGATCGTTGATGACGACCCCCTGGCCCGCGAGCGCCTGAGCCGAATGGTTGGCGAACTCGAGGGATACAATGTCCTGGAGCCCAGCGCCACGAACGGCGAAGAGGCGTTGGCACTGATCGACAGTCACAAGCCGGATATCGTGTTGCTCGATATTCGCATGCCGGGCCTCGATGGCCTGCAAGTGGCTGCACGATTGTGCGAACGCGAAACCCCGCCCGCCGTGGTGTTTTGCACCGGGCCCGATGAATTTGCCGTGGAAGCCCTACAGGCCAGCGCCGTGGGCTATCTGGTGAAGCCAGTGCGCACAGAACAGTTACACGAAGCATTAAAGAAAGCCGAGCGACCCAATCGCGTCCAGCTCGCGGCCTTGACTCGCCCGGCGGCCGAAACCGGTAGCGGTCCGCGCAGCCACATCAGCGCCCGCACCCGAAAAGGCATCGAGCTGATTCCGCTGGGTCAGGTGGTCTACTTCATTGCCGACCACAAGTACGTCACCTTGCGTCATGAAGGTGGTGAAGTGCTGCTCGACGAACCACTCAAGGCTCTCGAAGACGAATTTGGCGACCGTTTCGTGCGGATCCACCGCAACGCACTGGTTGCTCGCGAACGCATCGAGCGGCTGCAACGCACGCCCTTGGGGCATTTCCAGCTGTTTCTCAAAGGCCTGAACGGTGATGCCCTGATCGTCAGCCGACGCCATGTGGCCGGCGTGCGCAAAATGATGCAACAGCTTTAATCCGCCATTCCGGGCGGATTTCTATCTTATTACCGGACATTGAGGGCCAGGGAGGCCGTGCAGTTTCTGATACAAGTCAAAGTGGATTTGGCTGAGCTGTTATTATCTGCCGTATCTATTCAGTACGGATTGATCCATGTCCTCTCGCGAAATCCGCATCGCCACCCGCAAAAGTGCTCTCGCCCTGTGGCAGGCCGAATACGTCAAGGCTCGTCTGGAACAGGCCCATCCGGGCCTGCTCGTGACGCTGGTTCCCATGGTCAGTCGCGGCGACAAGCTGCTTGATTCGCCGCTGTCGAAAATCGGCGGCAAGGGCCTGTTCGTCAAGGAGCTGGAAACTGCGTTGTTGGAAAACGAAGCCGACATCGCCGTGCACTCCATGAAAGACGTGCCGATGGACTTCCCCGAAGGCCTCGGTCTGTTCTGCATCTGCGAGCGCGAAGACCCGCGCGATGCCTTTGTCTCCAATACCTACACCAGCCTGGATGAGTTGCCGTCAGGCAGCATCGTCGGCACCTCCAGCCTGCGTCGCCAGGCGCAGTTGCTGACCCGCCGTCCGGACCTGGAAATCCGCTTCCTGCGCGGCAACGTCAACACTCGCCTGGCCAAGCTCGATGCTGGCGAATACGACGTCATCATCCTCGCCGCGGCGGGTTTGATTCGTTTGGGCTTCGAAGACCGCATCACCTCGGCCATCAGCGTCGAAGACAGCCTGCCGGCCGGTGGCCAGGGCGCGGTCGGTATCGAGTGCCGTAGCGTCGACACTGAAATTCATGCGCTGCTGGCACCGCTGCATCACCAGGACACGGCCACTCGCGTTACCGCCGAACGTGCTCTCAACAAACATTTGAATGGCGGCTGCCAAGTGCCAATCGCTTGCTACGCCGTGCTTGAAGGCGAGCAGATCTGGTTGCGTGGGTTGGTGGGTGATCCGAGCGGCGGCCTGCTGCTCAGCGCCGAGGCCCGGGCGCCACGGGCTGATGCCGAGGCTTTGGGTGTGCAAGTGGCCGAAGACCTGCTGAGGCAGGGGGCCGCCGAC
>NZ_AKJK01000108.1 GCF_000282375.1 Pseudomonas sp. GM50 | reverse complement strand
GGCTTGCCGGCGAAGGCGTCCTAAAGAGCGCCTTCGCCGGCAAGCCTGGCTCCTACGAAAAGCCAAGGCGGCCCTTGCGCAAATCTTGCCTCCAGCCATTCCTTGAAGGCCATGAGCGTTGCCGGTGTGAACGCGGCGGATGCTCGCACCAGATAAATCCCGCCCTGGGCATCCAGATCCCACTCCGGCAGAACGCGCACCATCTGGCCGCTGGCGATCTCCCGGCTCATCAGCCACTCGCCGGCGCCCAAAATACCGACGCCGGCCTTGGCCGCGGCGAGCAACGCCTCGCCGTCGTTCGAGGTCAAGGTTCCCTTGGTGATGACCCTCTCCTGCCGATCACCCTTCGACAAACGCCATTCAGGGAACGCCGCGAGGCCGGTGAAGCCCAGGCAATTGTGCTCGCTCAGTTCTTTCGGACGGGTCGGTAAGCCGTGCTGTTCTATGTAACTCGGTGAAGCGCAGAGAATGCGGCGATGATCGCTGAGCTTCTTCGCGACCAGGCGGTTGTCGTTCAATTCGCCGATACGAATCGCCGCATCGAATCCTTCACCAATGATGTCGACGACACGATCGCTGTAATCCACCTCGATGGAGACCAGCGGATGAGCCGCCAGAAATTCCGGCAACATCGACGCCAGCCACAGGCGCCCCATCGCGGCGGGAAAAGCCAGGCGCAGGACTCCACGAACTTGCGCCGCGCCCAGTGACGCTTCCTGCTCGGCTTCGATGATCAACCCCGTGGCCGAGCGCAGACGTTCGACGAGACGGTTGCCCGCATCGGTCAACCGCACCTGTCGCGTCGTACGCTCCATCAGCCGCACGCCCAAGCGCTTTTCCATCGCCGCCAGGCGCTTTGAAATCACCGTCGGATGGCGTTGCAGCAGACGTCCGGCAGCCACGAACGAATGCGCCGAGGCGACCGCAAGAAGCGCTGCAATTTCATCGATGTGGCGGCTGTCCAGTGGGTTCACAAAACACTCTTTTTTCAGGTAACAGACGATCAGGGCTTGAGGACGATCGCTCCGCGAGATAGCCCACCTTCCAGATCGGCATGGGCCTTGGCCACGTCGGCCAATGCATAGCGGCCCCAGATGCCGGGCTTGATTATGCCCGCCTCGACCGCCGCCAGTACATCATCGGCCCGTTGCCGGTATTCGGCGATATCCGTGGTGTGCGCGGCGAGTGAAGGACGGGTCAGGAACAACGAGCCCTTGGCATTGAGCGTGGCCACTTCGACCGCCGTCGGCGCCCCGGAAGATGCCCCGAAAGACACCATCAACCCACGTGGTCGCAAGCAGTCCAGCGACGCTTCGAACGACACCCGCCCGATGGGATCGTAGACCACATCGGCTTTCTTGCCGTGGGTGATCTGCGCCACATCCGCTGCCAGTGTCTGGGCATTGAACACCAGCACCGCATCGCAGCCCAGCGCCTTGGCTGTCTCGACACTCTCGGCCCGGGACACAATGCCGATGACAAAGGCTCCCAGGTGTTTGGCCCATGTCGCCATGATCTGCCCCAGGCCACCCGCCACGCCATACAGCACCAGGGTGGTGCCGGGGCCGACCGGATACGTCGTCTTCAGCAGGTACTGCGCGGTAATGCCTTTGAACAACACCGCGGCGGCCTCTTCAGCCGTCAACGCATCGGGAATCGGCACCAGCCGCTCGGCCGGAAACAGCCGCGCACTGGCGTAAGCACCAACAGGCCCCGTCGCGTACGCCACCCGATCACCCACCTTGACGTTGCTCACCCCCGCGCCGATGGCGGCAACCCGGCCCGCCCCTTCAAGGCCCAGACCCGACGGCGATGGCAGCGGTACAGCGCCCTTGCGCTGACTCACATCGAGGAAGTTGACGCCAATCGCCTCCTGCTCCAGCCAGACTTCACCCGGCCCCGGCTCACGCGCCGTGACCTGCTCGATGGTCATCACCTCAGGTGCGCCGGTGTGTGCGATACGAACGACAGAAACCATTGCCTGACTCCTTCACTTCAGCGCAGCCCATCTGCGCCATGTGGGGAAGTATCGGTATTCGATTTCACGTGAACAATACAGCTTCACTGCAGTTCATTACTGCATGCAGTGCAGCAGTGTGAAACTCGCAGCATCAGCGCGACAACAAGGGCCACGACGATCAACACCATGGCGACGGCAAACGTTATCCGCATACCGCTGGCGATGGCGGCGGGAGATGCCGTGGTGATGTCTGCCGTCGCCGATGCAAAGGCGAACACAGCGCCCATGACCGAGGCCCCGGTGATCAGCCCGAGATTGCGCGACAGGCTGAGCATGCCGGCAATCACGCCGCGCTGGTCCGCACGGATGTCGGTCATGATCGCGGTGTTGTTGGCCGCCTGAAATAACGCATAGCTGGCAGTGACTACCGCGATGGGCGCGAGGTAACCGAGGAGGCCGAAACCCGCAGGCATTATCGATAAAGCACCCGTGCCGAGCGCCATTGTCGCAAGCCCGAGAAGGGTCATGCGCCGAGTGCCAAAACGGTCCACCAGGCGACCGGCCGGCATACCGGTCAACGCCGCCACCAACGGCCCCACCGACAAGGCGAAACCGACAAGTGCCGTGCCGAGCCCAAGCGCCCCCGAAAGATAAAACGGCCCGACCACCAGCGTCGCCATCATCACCGTCGAAACGAGCGTGCTCATGGCCAGGCTCGCGCTCAATCCTGGCTCGCGGAACAGCGCCAATTTAATCAGGGGTGATGCAACCGTGGTCTCAACGAAGATGAACAGCCCAACGCCGAAAACAGCCGTCAGCAGCAGTGCGATGTTGAGTGGACCAAAATCACCGTGCCCGATCGTCATGGCCAGCGCATACGCCCCGAGCGTCAACGCCAGCAGCAACGTGCCTGCCTTGTCGAACCCCGTCCGCCGCGCTTTCGTCCGCAGTGCATCCGTCGGCAAATAGCGATACGCGAGCCAGATATTCAGAACACCCAGCGGCACGTTGATCAGAAAAATCGCCTGCCAACCTGCGCCTGCGATCAACATCCCACCGAGCGACGGCCCCAGCGTGGTACCGATCGCCGACATCGTGCCGAGCAGCCCCATGGCGCTGCCGGCCTGCGCTTTCGGCACCGTCTCGCCGACAAACGCCACGGTCAGCGCCAGCATGATCGCCGCCCCGAGCCCTTGCACTGCCCGGGCGCCGACCAGCCACCCAAGCGACGGCGCGACACCACAAGCAAGCGATGACAGGGTAAAAATGCCGATGCCCGTCAGCAGCAAACGCCGACGACCGACGAGGTCACCGAGTTGTCCAACGCTGACAATCAGCGTGGTGATCGCCAGCAAATAGGCGAGAACGATCCACTGCACCTCCTGAAAGGAAGCATCGAACGCTTGGGCCAACGTCGGCAAGCCGGCGTTGGCGATGCTGGTGTCGAGCGAAGGCATCAACATCGACAGCGAAAGGCTCGCGAGCGTCCAGCGGACCGAGCGTGATTGAGTGCTGAGTTTCATGGTTTGGCCACATCTGAAAGATAGATCAGCAGCGTATGCCCGTGCGTGACATGGCGGAAGGCGCACCACTTGCACTTGATAGTTGCGTTTGACGCCATGTCACCCGCACGCCGTGCTAACGTTGAGGCATGACGACTCCCGACCTGAATTTGCTGATTACCCTGGATGTGCTGCTCGCCGCAGGCAGCGTCACACGCGCCGCGCAACGACTGCACCTGAGCCCCTCGGCCATGAGCCGGGCACTGGCGCGATTGCGTGAAACGACCGGCGACCCGCTGCTGGTTCGGGCCGGACGCGGGCTGGTGCCGACGCCCCGAGCGCTGGAACTGCGCGAACAGGTCAGCCGATTGGTGCAGGACGCAGAAGCCGTGTTACGCCCCGCCGAACAGCTTGATCTCAAACAACTGGTCCGAACGTTCACGCTGCGCACCAGCGACGGTTTCGTCGAAAACTTCGGCCCGGCGCTGATTGCCCGCGTCAGTGCACAAGCACCCGGCGTGCGCTTGCACTTTGTGCAGAAGCTGAACAAGGACAGCGCCGCGCTTCGCGACGGTTCCGTCGACCTGGAAACCGGCGTAGTCAGCGGCACGACGAGCCCGGAAGTGCGCACCCGTGCGTTGTTCGAAGATCATTTCATCGGCGTCGTGCGCACGGGGCATCCGCTGAGTCAGGGTGAGGTCACCGCCTCCCGTTATGCCGCTGGCAGGCACATCCTGGTCTCACGACGCGGGCTCGATAAGGGGCCGATGGATGAAGCCCTGGAAGTGCTGGGACTGGAGCGCGAGATCACCACCATCGTCGGCGGCTTTTCGGCCGCGCTGGCGCTGGCTCGCGCCTGCGACCTGATCGCCACCGTGCCCGCGCAACACACCCAGAACCTGCGCGCCGGCCTGCACAGTTTTGCCCTTCCGTTCGACCTGCCGCCGATCACCATTTCGATGCTCTGGCACCCACGCATGGATGCCGACTCAGCGCATCGGTGGCTGCGTGAATGTGTTCGAGAGGTTTGTACGTAACCCGCCGGGCAACCCGCCAGTCAGCCTGTCTGGCGGCTGGTTCGCAGGTTCCCTAAGCCAGCAGCGTACGAAGTTGCTGGTGCAAATCATCCGCGCACAGCTTCAGCTCATTGATGAAGGAGGTAGCGACGGATGTCTGAGGCCGGTACAGCGGTGTGACGAGGTTGATAGAAAACGGGATCGAAACGGAAAACCGCCGCATGCATACGGTTTGATCAGCAAAACTCAAGGCGGTCAGTGGGTTGATGATGCCGACGCCGACGTTCTGTTGAACAAAAAAGCAGACGGCTGCGGCGCTGTGAGTCTCGATCACTGTGCGACATTTGACCTGTGCGTCAGTCAGTATCCTGTCGAGGATGATCCGATAAGGATCCTGGCCCGACAAGCTGACCATATTGATACCCGCCAGATCCTGGGGAGTGATCACCTTTTTACTGCACAGCGGATGGTTGGGCGGCAGCACGCACACTTCGTCGCCGGTGAAGACGTTTTCGCATCGGGTGCCTGCGGGTGTTTCGCTATTCTCGGTCAGTCCGAAATCATGGCGTTGGGCGGTCATCCACTCTTCCAGTAGAGGGGATTCCTGAGGGGTAATGTTGATATTGACGTCGGGATAGGCATTGATGAACCGTCCGCACACGTAGGGCAGCAGGCTCTGGGAAAAAGCAGGCAGGCAGGCGATCGACAGGCTGGTCTGGAAGTTCTTGATCGATTGCGCGGCGTTGTGGATGCGTTCGAGTCCGTAGTAGGAAGTTTTCACCTCTTCAAACAAACTCAACCCCTGAGCGGTTGGCTGCAAACGCGCCTGTGTGCGTTCGAACAGTTTGAGCCCCAGCACGTGTTCGAATCGAGCGATCTCACGACTGACGGTTGGCTGTGAGGTTTTGAGCAGTGCGGCGGCCTTGGTAACACTCCCGGTGGTCATGATCGCCCAGAAAATTTCGACTTGCCTGAAACTGAATCGCACTCTATCCCCCAAGGCAGGCTCGGCCTGAATCCATTCAAAAGCGCCGGCGAGCATAGCATGGGCAGAAATTCCGTCACCATCGGGGTATATCAGATTTGAAATACAGCCCCAAAGAAATGATATTTTTGTGGTAGCGGCAAAGTGCCTACACTTGCCCGACAAGTTAACCACGACAACTTTCACTCTTCCCCAAGAGCCCCCATCGGTGCCAGTTTCACGGCACGGCAGACCTTTATCGTTGATCGCGCAAAGTACTTCGAGGGAACGTGCTCGAGCCTTCCAGGAAGGCCTGTGTCTGGTACGAACTCAGCCCTCCTCCTCTTTGATCCAGGTGTATCACTGTGAAAAGAATCAATCCTTTGCTGCTCACACAATTGGCTCACGAATTCGGTACGCCGTTCTGGTTGTATGACGCCGACTCCATTCGCCGCCGTGTCGAGCAGATGCGTGCATTCGATGTGATTCGCTACGCGCAGAAAGCCAATCCCAACATCCACATTCTCAAATTGATGAAGAGCCTGGGGGCTGTCGTCGATGCGGTGTCCCTGGGCGAAATCGAGAGGGCCCACAGGGCCGGTTTTCGTAACGACGGCGACCATGCGCAAATCGTGTACACGTGCGATGTACTGGATGAAGCCACGCTGCAACGTGTTATCGAACTGAACATCCCGGTGAACGCCGGCTCACCGCAAATGCTTGAACAGCTAGGGAAAGCGAGCCCCGGGCATAAAGTCTGGTTACGGATCAATCCGGGGTTTGGGCACGGCCACAGTCGAAAAACCAACACCGGAGGCCAGAGCAGCAAACATGGCAACTGGCATGAAAACCTGGACGTCTGTTACCAGCTGATCGAAACCTACAACCTTGAGCTAGTGGGGCTACACATGCACATTGGCTCCGGTGTCGACTACGAGCATCTGCAGCGCGTTTGTTCGAGCATGGTCGAGCAGGTGCTGCGCTGCCCTTTCGACATCAAGGCAATCTCGGCGGGTGGCGGGTTACCGGTCGCCTACCGCGAAGAAGACCCACAGATCGACATTGCCGAGTACTACAGGATCTGGGATCTGGCACGTCGCCAGATCGAGGAGCACCTCGGACACGGCGTAACACTCGAGATTGAACCGGGGCGCATTCTGGTCGCCGAAGCGGGCTGCCTGGTGACCCAGGTCAGGGCAAAAAAGGATGTCGGTACGAATCACTTCGTGCTGGTCAATTCGGGCTTCAACGATCTGATGCGGCCGGCCATGTATGGCAGTTACCACCAGATAACCGCTCTCCAGAAAAACCCTTCGCCCCATGATGCGCCGTGGCGGGAAACAGTGGTTGCCGGTTCGTTGTGCGAGGCTGGCGACGTGTTCACTCAACAGAGCAATGGCGAAATCAGTCATCAGTTGCTGCCTGACATGGAAGTGGATGACCTGTTGGTGTTCCATGATTGCGGCGCCTATGGCGCGAGCATGTCGTCCAATTACAACAGCCGGCCGTTGATACCGGAACTGCTTCTGGATGGCGACTCGGTCACCGTGATTCGTCGTCGTCAAACATTCGATGAGTTGCTTTCGCTGGAAACGATTTAAACCAATAAGCGCACGCAGCCGGGCTTGCTCGCGAAGACGGCGGCACAGGCCCCCTTGATGTCGCCTGACACACCGCCTTCGCGAGCAAGCCCGCTCCCACAGGCCCTGCCCGCTCCCCAGGACTTTTCACGCAGCCACAGGCAGTGGCTTTGGCTTGAGCAGGAAGTGTCCGAGTGCCGGAACCAGCACCAACGCCCCCACCATGTTCCAGATGAACATGAAGCCCAACAGAATGCCCATGTCGGCCTGGAACTTGATGGGTGACAGTACCCAGGTCGTCACCGCGACACCCAACGTGATGCCGGTCATGACGACCACTTTGCCTGTAGAAAGAAGCGCAAGGTAATAGGCATCGGACAAGCTTGAGCCGTTGCGCAGGTTGGTGAGTGTCACGCTGAGTATGTACAGCGCGTAGTCAACCCCGATGCCGACACCCAGTGCGATCACCGGCAGGGTTGCCACTTTGACACCGATGTTCAGGCCCACCATCAAGGCTTCGCACAAAATCGAAGTCAGCATCAATGGCAACACCGTACACACCACCGCTCGCCATGACCTGAAGGTGATGAAGCACAGGGCGATGACAGCCGCGTACACCATGAACAGCATCTGCACGTTCGAACGCTTCACCACGATATTGGTGGCCGCTTCTATACCGGCGTTGCCCGCGGCATTGAGGAACTGGATCTGATCGGTGTTATGGATCGCCGCAAACTGTTCGACGGTCTGGACCACACTGGTGAGCGTGTCAGCCTTGTGGTCCTTGAGGTAGACGTACACCGTCAGCAGGTCGCAGTTCTGGTTGAACAACTCTCGCGGCGCGCGGGTGATGATTGCGTTCAACAGCCCCTGGTTACGGGGTATCTCATACCAGGTCATGCTGCCTTCGTTCATGCCCGCCGCGGCCTGCTTGCTCAGTGCCGCCAATGACGTCGTCGAGACCACGCCCGGCAACTGCTGAAGCTGCGCTTCCAAGGCATCGACGGACACCAGTGTCTGGTAGTTGGCGCAGTAGTATTGGGGCGTTTTCACCATCACCACATACTTGTCGCTGCTGGCGGAAAAGTTGCTGACCATGAAGCGATTGTCGCTGTTGTAGCGCGACTCCGGACGCAGTTCCGGTGCCCCGGGATTCAAGTCACCGATCTTCACCTGCAGGCTGACGGCAAACCCCGCCACCCCGAGCATCAGGGCGACGATGATTGCACCGCTCGCCCATTTGCGTTCGGTGAAGCGATCCAGAAACGCCCAAAACGGATGCCGGGCGTGATGGGCATCCAGTTTCGAGAATTTGTCGTTAGCCGCTTCACGCTGCGCCGCCGCTTTGCTGACACCGGTGTACGACAACAGAATCGGCAACAAAATCAGGTTGGTGAAGATCAGCGCCAGCACACCCATCGTCGCAGTGACCGCGAGATCCTGAATCACCGGAATCTTGATGATCATCAGCACGGCGAAACCCACGGCGTCTGCCACCAGCGCCATCAGACCGGTCAAGAACAGCCGGCGAAAGGTGAAGCGTGCCGCCACCAGCTTGTCGGCACCGCGCCCGATGTCTTGCATGATGCCGTTCATTTTCTGCGCACCATGGCTCAACCCGATCGCAAACACCAGGAACGGCACCAGGATCGAATACGGATCGAGATCAAAGCCCAGGGTGGGGAGCAATCCCAGCAGCCAGACAACAGCAATGATCGAGCACAGCAGCACCAGCAACGTGCTACGCACACAACGGGTGTACCAGAACAGCACGATGCCGCACATCACCAGCGTCGCGGCGAAGAACAGCTGCATCTGGCGCATGCCGTCAATCAAATCGCCGACGACTTTGGCAAAGCCGGTGATATGGATTTTGATGTTGTCGGTTTCGTATTGCGCGCGAATCTGCTCCAGCCGGCTTGAAAGCGCGTTGTAGTCGAGTGGCTGACCGTCGTCGGAGGCGGTTTCCTGAAGCGGTAACAGCACGATGCTGGACTTGAAATTGGAGGCGACGAGCCGCCCCACCTCTCCCGATCGCTCAACGTTCTGCCGCACCTGATCCAGGCTTTTGGCAGAGCCGTCGTAATCGTCCGGTATCACCGGCCCGCCGTCGAACCCCTCCTCTGTTACGCCGATCCAGCGGGTCGCCGGGGTCCACAGGGACTTCATGTAAGACCGGTCGACACCGGGGAGCAAAAACACCTCATCGTTGATTTTCTTGACCGTCTCAAGGTAGGTGCCATCAAAAATGCTGCCGTGTTTGGCCTCGATCGCAATCCGCAAGGTGTTGCCACCCTCGCCCAACTGGCCACGATTTTTCAGGTAGTTCTGCACATACGGATGATCGGTCGGGATCATTTTTTCGAAGGCGGCATTGAGCTTCAAACTCAACGCCTGATAGCCGAGCACCAGGCTAAGCAACACGCAGATGCTCAAGACGATGCTGCGATGATTGAACAACAGCCGTTCAACCAGCGTGCCGGAGGAAGGATCGAATACATCCGGCTCAGGGACGATGAGAGGCTCGGCAGAACGAGTAAAGCTGTTCATTGATCGTGCTCCGGCGATTCGACTGCCAACGCGGACGACAGCATGCCGCGCGCGCTACTGATGATCAGGTCACCGTTCGCGGCTTGCGCCATGCCTGTGAAGTAACTGGTTTTGGGTATCTGCAGGACAACGGCTTTGCTATCGCCGTCGGCAAAGCGCAGCACTCTGCCCGACTCATCGGCGAGGAGTACCGAGCCATCGTCAAGCCGCAGGCCGCTGGTCAATGTGACGGGCTGCAACGTGTCGAGGGGTTGCCAGGTAGCGCCGCGATCCCCGGACTCGAAGGCTTTGCCTCGAAGTCCGAACGCCAGAATCGAACCGCTACCGGTCGCCTGAAGCCCGAAGGTCGTGCCCTCATAAGGCGATGCCAGCGCCTCGAAGGTTTGTCCCTCGTCACTTGAGCGCAACAGCGTGCCCTGCTCTCCGGCGACGAACAGATCTGCCCCCATCCGCTCGATGCTGTAGAGATGCAAGCCGTTCGGGTTATCGAGACGGGAACGGATGGATTGCCAGCTCAGCCCGCCGTCATGGGTGACAAACGCGAGGCCATAAGCGCCCACCACCCAGCCGTTTCTGGCGTCCAGAAACAGCACATCCAGAAACGGTTTGTCGGGGCCGTCATCGACCAGTTGCTGTGCTTGAGCCAGTTGTTCATCGGTGCCGCGCTTGGCTTCCTGCAATTCGATCTCGGCCGCCTGGACGCCATCCAGCTGTTTGCTCCAGCTCAGACCACCGTCCTGGCTGTGCAAGACAACCCCGGCATGCCCGACCGCCCACCCTTGGCGCTCATCAATGAAGCGAACCTTGACCAGCGTCATGCTGACCGGGGAGCTGACTTGCTTCCAGGTCGTGCCATTGTCGTCAGAGACAATGATGAACCCTCTTTCGCCGACGGCCACCAGTCGTTGCCCTGCCCGCGCAACACTCAACATGACCGATTGGGCGGCCATGGCGCTGGTGATCGCAGGCGTCACCGGCAATCCATCGGGTTGTGCCGCCCCAGCCGTGCCGGTGAGCGCCGTCATGATCGACACGCTCAACATCAACGCTTTGAGCGGATATTTATGTACAAGCCTGGGTGTTTGAGTACGCATTGGCGAGCCTCGATGATGCGGTTCAACGGCCGCGATGTCAGTGACACCGCGCCCCTGGAACACAAGTTTGAATACGCTGTTGCGAGGCTCAGCGCACCGACCCGGACGCTACCGAGTTACCGGTAAAGAAGTTCTCGGGTTTGCGCGGGATAACGCTATAGGTTTCGCCGTTCAGGCTTTGCACCACGCTGTAGGTCTTGGCTTGCAGGTTGTAGATCACCACCGGTTTCACCACCACCGCCGGAATGGAGGGAACAACGAATGGCAGCACCTGGGACACGCGCCACAGTTTGCCCTCGGCGTCGTAGCCATCGACCAGCGAGACCGTCCAGCTGTCTTCATCGATGAAGAATTTGCGCTTGGGAACGGCGTGACGTTTGCCCGAGGCGACAGTGGCTTCCAGCTCCCAGACGCGATGCAGCTCCCAGCGCACTTTGTCCGAATTGAGATGGTTCGCCATAAAGGCGTCGTCGCGTTTTTCGGCGTTGAATTTGTTGTCGTTGTAAGGGATGTACAGCTCTTTTTTGCCGACCAGTTTCCAGTCATAGCGATCCGGATGGCCGATGAAGCCATGCACCTCGTCGAAGTAATTGGCGCCCGAGGCAACGAAGTCCGGGGTGTCATAACCCACGGTAGGCGCGCGGCGCACGCGACGCTGGCCGACCAGGTATTGCCAGGCTTCCCGTGGTTCCTGGGCGTTGACGCTGTCGTGCGTCACCAGCGACTCGCCGGCCTTGAACGGTGGTTCATTAGTCAAGAATCGCAGCAGCGCATACTGCCCCGACCACTTGTCCACGGCCCCGTCCTTGAAGTAATACGGGTACTGCCAGTTCTCGACGCCACGGCTGGCCAGCGTCCGGGTTCCGTCAGCATTGCCGATGATGTTGGCATAGCCCATCTGAATGGATTCGGCCTCGACCCGCAGCAGGAAATTCCAGATGACCTCGTTGCCGGTTTTCGGAATCGGGAACGGGATACCGCCGTAGCAGCCCTCGACGGACAGGCCATTACTGGTGGTCTTGCAACGGGTCGCGTTGGCGAAGGTGTTTTGATAAACGCTGTCCGGTGCCGCGGCGGTGCGATGGGTCGGGTACACATCGAGATGGAAGGTGTCGGGGTATTTCGCCAGCAAGGCTTTTGTGCCTTCGTTCAACTTGTCCGCGTACTGCGCCGCGTTCTTCGCAGTGATCTGCAGCACCGGCTTCTCACCCGGAAACGGATCGACCGGCATATCGCCCGATTTTGCCCCGGCTACCTCTTTGGTCAGCCCGCCGGTCCAGGCGGGAATGGAGCCATCGGCATTGCCGGCCTTTTCGGCGCCCATGGGCGTCAACGTAGTTTTGAGCTTCGCCGCCTCATCAGGGCTCACCGCCGCGAATGCAGTGCTGGCACAGATTGAAATCGACAGGGTGGAAAGCAACAGCAGTTTAATTTTTGTCATTATCAGGGCCCGCCTGTTCTTTGCTTAAAAGGTTCGCTGGATCGAAAACGCCACGAAATCCCGGTCTTTCATGTTTTGCTGGTAGGTGAATGAGTTAGCGGAGTTGATGACCGGCCCGGCCTCTCCGAAGAAGTTGGTGTAGGTCAGCGAGGCATACCACTGCTTCTTGTAATCGGCCTTGAGACCCAAGGTCAGATCGCCGCCATGTTCCGGGCCGAATGCCTGAGGCGTGACGGAAGAGCGCCCGGACGGGTTGTAACCCACGGTGATCGGGGCTTGAACGTCGATGCCGGGGAAAACCTGGAAGTACTGCGGTTCGAAGGTGAAGCGCAGTGCGAACGCATCGCGCGTGGTGTTGGGGTCCAGCTGATCGGCATTTTTGGTCACGCTCAAACGACGGTTGAACGCCAGTTCACCGACGAGCGAAGCACCGTCCCACAGCGCGGATCCACCGTAGACATTGACCATCGACACCTGGGCATGCCACGACCGGCCAATGGGGTACGCCGGGTTCGAATCGTTGTCGGCATCCATACCGGTAATGATCGTTCCGCCGACGCCCGCGAGCGGCGTATCGAGCCTGATCGAGGTTTCGCCGGCAATGTTGGCTTCGCCCACCAAGGTGCTGAAACTTGCCCCGAACACTTTGACGTCCTCGGGATAAACGTTGATGAACGTGTCATCAGCACCGGGGACCAGCGCGGCCGGACGGAAGTAAAACACCGGGGTCTTTTCGTGATATTTCGCGGCGTACAGGCCGAACTCCCAGTCCTCGACGGCGAACTTCAGCTGCGCGCCGAACTGTCCGGAATCCCTGGCATCCTTGTCCTTGCCGTGGCGTAGTTCGCCGGTCGGGAAGAACACCCGTTCCCCGCCCTCACCCACAAAGTCCGCACCACTGAAGTAGCTGCCTGCTGCGGGAAGGCGAGTCTTGTTCCACTCGAACTGGTAGTAGGCGCCGACGCTGACCGTATCGTTCAGTTGCCAGTTACCCGAGACCTGTTTGGTCGGCATCAGAATCTCTTTGAACTGGGAGCCTGGCACCGACTGCAGCTTCACCAGATCGACGGTGGACTGTGCATTGGCAATGCCGTTGGCCCCGAAGAAAAGACTTTCACCGTAGATCTGCGTGAACTGCCCCAGGCGCCCGGACAACGAGGTGGTGCCGATTTCCTTTGAGCCGTAGACAAAGGCATCGAGGATTTCAGTGCGCTGTCCGTGGATGCGCCGGGTGTCGCTGGTGAACTCATCGTGATCGACGCTTACGGAGTTGGCGGTGCCGGGTGAGTCGTTATCGTTGTCGTGGCTGTAGACATTGTCGTACCAGGACGCCGCGCTGAGACGGGCACCGACGTCTTTGTACTTGATGTCGAATTCGGACAGCAGATCCAGGCGATTGGAAATGAGCCCGCGATCGAAATTGCGGTCGCCATCGTCCAGGTTGGGATTGCTGTTGGCCGTGCCCGGACCGACCGCAACCTTGTGATCGAGCTTATTCACGCGCCAGGCGTTGCTGTACTTGATCGTATTGTCCCAACTCGCCGAAAGATCGGGATTGCCGGTGTCGATCTGGAAGGCTTGCGATGGCGTCGAGAGGCTCAGCAGGACCGTTGCGCTGACTGCGCAAACGAGGCTGGAAACCGGCAACGGGCAGAGCCGCTGGTTGGCTATTTTCATGGAGATGTTCCTGTTTTTTTGTTTTTGTAAAAGGTCATCCACTCGCAACATCGGCTGCGAATACCACTAGGTGCTGCGTACCGCTCTGAGCTCCTTCGTTGCCCGTTTTTACGCTCGATAAACATTGTGCGTAAAAAACATTTTGCTGCACCACGAATCACTTTGTGCACAAAAAATATTCCTGCGCAAATTCAATGTCAAGCAGATTCGGGAACCCAGGTTCATGGGCGTGGCGCGATGGGTAGCAGGAGGAGGAAGTGGTGCAGACTGACCACGTCTTCAGGGAAGGAGGCTCAGGGCCGGACTAGAGCGCTGCGAAGACTGTTCTGAAATTTTCTCCTTGCGACGAAGGAAAATTCATGCACAAGAAGCGATATTCATCCTTTGCACTAAACTGTTTTTTGCGCATAAAATCCGTTTAGTGCAAAATTTCAGGATGACCACGACCATGATCCTCTCCCCCAGCAGTCCGCTGATCGATGTCGCGTTGGCAAAGATGAAAAAAGCGATTGTTTGCTGTGAGCTGGCCCCCGGCGAAAAACTCAAAGTTGCAGAGCTGTCCAAAACCTACGGACTCAGCAGCTCCCCTATTCGTGAAGCGCTGAATCGACTGACCCAGGATGGCGTTGTCGAAGCCAGCGATAACAAGGGGTTCAGGGTTGCGCCTATTTCCACGACGGACTTCCGGGACATCACGCGGATGCGTTGTCTGCTGGAATGCGAGGCGCTGGCGGATGCCATTCAGTATGGCGATGACACGTGGGAAGCCGACGTGCTGGGTGCGTTTCATCGCTTGAATCTGATCGAGAAAAAACTCGGAAGCGGTGAGCTCGTGCTCGATGATGAATGGTCCACCCGGCACAAGGCATTCCACTTTGCACTGTTCGCCGCCTGCCCTTCCCCGCTGATGTTGAAGATGATCGACTCCCTGTTTGACCGGGCCGAGCGCTACCGGCGCTTTTCAGCCAAGCAGCGGATCACCCCAAGACACAAGGGCAATGAGCATCAGGAACTGATGGAGACTGCCCTGGCGCGTGACTCCGAGAAAGCCGTGACGCTGTTGCGCAATCACATTCAGGACACCCTGGGCCGAACCGTCGAAGCGATCGAACGCCAACAGGCCACGCTTCAATAAATCAATCCACATTTACTGAACTCAGCGCAAATACCTGTGGGAGCGGGCTTGCTCGCGAAGAGGGAGTGTCAGTCAACATTAATGTCGCCTGACGCACCGCTTTCGCGAGCAAGCCCGCTCCCACAGGGAATCTGGGGTGCCAGGTTAATGTGCAGAAAAAAGCCCTTCGCCTCGTCACTGCTTTCGTGGACAGTGCGAAGCGAAGGGCTATTCCTGTTACTGGCTTAGCGCCTGCGCAAACCTGATCGTCGTATCGCACGTACCGCCATGAACCTGCGCAGCCTGTTCCGGCTCCTTGCACCACAGCGCAAGCTCCATTCCCTCAAGCAACTCCATCGCCCAGGCCACCGTGACCGCCCCGCCATACACGTAGTGATCCGGCCGCACGATCACCACATTGCAGCCTCGACGTTCAAGCCATTGCGCCAGTACGCCATCGACCTCCTGATAATCATCGGCAGTGCGCGTCCCTGGCTGTTGAGCGCTGACCAACCGCACGACATGGATAGGCAAGCCTTTAAGCGATTGACTGCTGTGCAGACACCTCAACAAAGCGCTGGCGTCGAACCCGGGCGCTATGACCACGCGAAAAGACTGGCCGGTAAATTCATCGAGAAGCGCCTGCTTGCCGGCATGGTTGATGACCATTGGCTGAGGAAACAGCTCACCGGCCGGCGCGACTTGCGCGACAAAGCCTTGAGACAAACCGGGAATCAGCGATTGCCTGATGATCCCGTCAGGGTTCTCCGTCATCTGCTGGATCAACCGCGCATCCCGAATCGCGGCTTTCTCGCTATCGCGCTCGCAGATCACCCCACCAAATTCCTTGGCCGCCATCGTGGTTTGGCGGACATGGGGAATTCGCTCGGTCTGGTAGGTGTTCAGAAACGCGGGAGCTGCCAGCCCTCCTTTCACCAGTGCAAGCTTCCAGACCAGGTTCAGCGCATCGCGGATCCCCTGACACATGCCTTGTGCCAGGAACGGCGGCGTCATATGGGCCGCGTCCCCGAGGAAGAACACTCGGTCGGCTTTCCACTGCTCCAGAATCAGCGCGTGGAATCTATACGCAGAGGCGCGCCATAGCTGGTAGTCACCCTCCGGCAACCAACGAGCGATCAGTTTCTTGATCGCTTCAGGCTGTGAGATTTCCGAAGGCTGTTCATCAGGATTGATCATGAATTCCCAGCGACGATGCCTACCGGGGCCGACGACAAACGTGCACGGCCTGGCCAGCTCGCAAAACTGCACGTTGGTCTTCGGCAGATGCTCGCCCGCCCCTTCGTTGAGGATCACGTCGACCACCAGCCACGGCTCGTCGAACGCGAGGTCCTCCATTTTCAGCCCCAGACGGGTACGGATCGGGCTGGTTCCGCCATCGCACGCCAATACATAATCAGCTGTGACCGTGCGCTCAATCCCGTCTTTGGCTTGAATGCGCACCTGCGCCTGGGAACCGCTGGAGTCGACCGACAGCACTTCTGAACCGAGCTCAACGGTGACGGACTTCAAGTCGGCAATTTTGCTGCGCAGTGCACGCTCGACCGGTGGTTGCGAGAACACGTAGTTAGGCGCCCACCCCAGCGCAAAGGGCGGCTTGGCCGCATCGATGCGCTTGATCAGCCGGGAACCGGTGGTTCGGTACTCCGAGGGACGATAAGGCATGACATGCTCGGCGATCTCATTGGCCAAGCCAATATTGCCGAAGACACGCATCACTTCATGGTCAAAACCCATGGCCCGGGGATTGGTGTACACCGTTTCGGACTTGTCTACGACGAGCGCATTCAGCCCCCACATGCCGGCCAGATTTGCGCACAGAGCACCCACCGGACCCATTCCAACAATGATGACATCGTAGTCCATCGTCTACTCCGCTTTTTGTTTTTATCCCGTGTGACTTCTGGTTGATGAACGGGCTTGTGCACGCCCATCAACCAGACCTCAACAACCATCAGCCGATTCGAACCCGCTGCTCGGCGATCTTCGCCCGAATGGAATCCATCCACTGCTCTCGCGTCTGGAAACCGGGACGGCGCTTACACATGGCTTCGGTCTGGGCCAGGATGACCTCGGTCGGCAGTTCGAGATCAAGCGGCTCCTTGCAGGGTTGAGCGGTGTAGAAAGGCGCATCGACATACATTTCGATGGGGTTGCCTTCAGGATCTTTGAAGTAGATCGACCAGGCGTTCCCGTGATCCACCTGGACAACCCCTTCGATGCCGCTTTTTTTGGCGAATTGGTAGTAAGTCTTCAAGTCGTCCAGGGAATTGAGCAGAAACGACAATTGATTGATCGGGTTGAATGGCAGGTCAACAGGTTTGCCGTCAAACAGCACGACCTGGTGATGCAGTTCCGGGTTCTGCGTCATGAAGAACAGACGATGACCGGTCGAGGCCACGCCCTTGTCGCTGACGATAAAGCCCAAGGTGCGGCAGTAGAAATCGACCATACGATCGAGGTCTGCGCAAAACACGCCGGTGTGGGTGAAATTGATGGTCGGTAAGGCGGGCATTTGGAACCTCCGGTTTTTATGATTGTGTAGAGGACAACGCTTAGGCTTCGTCAATCACGCCGTTCGATAGCGTCCCGATCTCGGTGATGACCACTTCGAATACATCACCGGGTTTCAGGAAAATCGGTGGATTTCTCTTGAAGCCGATCCCGCTCGGCGTACCGGTTGCCAGAATGTCGCCCGGGTTCCATGGAAGCGCTTTCGACACATACGAAATCAAATGCGGAATGTCGAATGCCAATTCTGAAAGGCTGCCTTCCTGCAATTGCTCGCCATTGAGTACACCCCGTACCACCAGCTTACGGTAATCGGGAATTTCCGACGCTGGAATGACCCATGGGCCCAACGCGCCGGTTTTTCTGAAGGTCTTGCCCATGCCGTACTGGTGCGTATGGAACTGCCAATCGCGAACACTGGCATCGTTGAAGCAGGTGTAACCCGCGACGTGATCCATTGCATCGGCAGGATCGATGTGCGCGCCGCCCTTCCCGATCACCACGGCCAGCTCGGCTTCGAAGTCAAATTGCTCTGACACCTGAGGCCTCACCAGCGGCTCGCCGTGGGGAAGCAGGGTTTCGGCAAAACGCTGGAAAATCACCGGGAATTCCCCAACCTTTCGGCCCGCCTCTTCGGCGTGCGCCACATAGTTGATCCCCACACAAATCACCTTGCCGGGATTGGGTATGACCGACTCCAGTTGAATGCTTGAAAACGGGTAATCGGGCTGGACAGTCTCTACGACTTTACGCGCCTCCTGTACTAACAACGGATTGGCCAGAAAGGATGCGAGATCCGGAACCTGCGCAAAACGACGGGTCAGCTCAACGACCCCGTCACCCGACACGGCGCCGAAATGGGCCTTTCCTTCTTTACGGTACGAAATCAGCTTCATGTTCTTCTCCTGTTTTTTATGCACAAAAACTAATTTCTTGCACCATACATCATTAAATGCATAATGCAAAAGGCCGGTTTAAAAAAATAACGAGCTGCATAAAGCTCACGGTTCTGGAGGTTAGGCATGTCGCTTGTGATGGTTCGTAAGGTAAAACTGGACATCGAAGAAGTGTTCCACGAAGGCGGGCCTCGCTCGTCGGTCCCACTGAGGATCGCGGTCGCCACCGCCGTGGTCGCCAACCCCTACGCGGGTAAATATGTAGAAGACCTGCTGCCGTTCATGCAGGAATTGAGGGGGCTCGGCGCAGAGCTGTCCGAGCGACTGATCCACGCGCTGGGCGGTGCCCAACACGTGCAGGCCTATGGCAAAGGTGCAATCGTCGGTGAAGACGGTGAACTGGAACACGGCGCGGTCTGGCACGAAGCCGGTGGCTGGGCAATGCGTGAAGCGCTCGGCAATCCGAAGGCGATTGTTCCGGCGGGCAAAACCATCGGCGGCCCCGGTTGCCGGGTGATGATCCCGCTCGGGCATATCCAGGCGGCCTATGTTCGCAGCCACTTCGGTGTGGCTGAAATGACGGTATGGGACGGGCCCCGTCGCGGCGAAATCGCTTTTGGTCTGGCGATGGCCACCGGAGGCCGGATTCATGCACGGCTGGGCGGTCTGGCTGCCGCCGATGTGAAGGGCGAAGACGGGCTGCGTTAAGGTTCAGGGTTTAAAGCGTGCTCCAGGGTTACGTACCACTACAAAAACAATATGTGTGTTGGAGAAGATCATGACTACAAAAACTATGCGCGCCGCACGTCTGTATGAAGGCGGTAAACCCATGGTCATCGAGCAAGTGCCCGTGCCCGAAATTCGCCCGACCGAGGTGCTGGTCAAGGTCAAGGCGTGCGGGATCGTCCCGAACCTTCACAACATTCTGACCAACTGGGTCAAATGGTTCCCGCAGAGCCCTTTGCCCAAGCTGCCTGCCATTTTCGGACTTGACCCTGCCGGGGTCGTCGAAGCCGTCGGCGCCCAGGTCTATGACTTCAAGGTCGGTGACCGGGTTTATGTGAACCCGGGTCGGCACTGCGGCTCATGCCGGGCCTGCCGCGCGGGCAACACCATTGCCTGCAGCGCCTATACCTTCAACGGTTACTTCGGGTTCACCGCCAAAAGCCCGCGCATGTTCGAAGACTACCCTTACGGCGGTCTGTGCGAGTACATCCCTGCCCCGCAATACAGCCTGGTCAAACTGCCCGACAACATCAGCTTCGAGACCGCCGCACGCCTGGGCTATCTGGGCACCGCCTATAAAGCATTGATCAAGGCCAACGTCGGTCCCGGCAGCACCGTGCTGATCAACGGGATCAGCGGCACACTCGGCCTGGGTGCTGTCGCCCTGGCGCTGGCCATGGGCGTTCGTAAAATCCTCGGCACCGCCAGGAACCAGGACCTGTTCCAAAAGGTAAAAGACCTGGCGGCCCCGGGCCGGATCGAAATCCACACCCTCGGTACCGTCCCGACTAACCAGTGGGTCAGTGAAATCACCCACGGCGAAGGTGTCGATGTCGTCATTGATGCCCTGGGCCCCGGCGCACCACACGAGACCCTGACTCAAGCGCTTAAATCCCTTAACCGCGGCGGGCACCTGGTCAACGTCGGCGCCATCGCCGGTGATGTCCCCATCGACCTTCACTGGATCATGGACAACGATGTCCAGATCAGCGGCTCGGCCTGGTTCACGACAGGGCAAGGCCAGGACATGGCTGACATGGTTGAATCGGGAGTACTGGATCTCTCATTCTTCGAAAACACGGCCTTCAGTCTGGAAGACGTCAACAACGCGATCACCGGTATCGAAAACCGCCACGGCGGCTTCAGCAACTACGTGATCTGTCCTTGATAAAACACAGCGAGCGGAGCGGTTCCCCCTCCCTCGCTGCCTCTTTGAGTAATCCAGAATGAAGATAAGAAGAATCGTGACCGGCCACGACGAACAAGGGAATTCCGTGTTCGTTTCAGACGACTATGCCCCAAGGGCGCAATCCTTTGCCTCAATCCCGGGGCACGCGATGGCACAGCTGTGGACCACTCCCGCCAATCCTGCGCTCCTTGAACAGGAACGCGATCCCACGCTGGATTACGCATCGCTGATTCCTCCTCAGGGAGGCACAAGTATCGCCATGTATGATTTTCCGCCTGACACCGTCATGCAGAACCCCGTCGATGGCGTCCGGGTCTATGAGGAACTGGGCGCCGCATTGCCTGGCTTGTTCGAAAGCTTTGAAGCGGATAATCCGGGCATGCACACCACCCCCACTATCGATTACGGAATCATTCTGGAGGGTGAAATGTGGCTGGAGCTGGATAACGGTGAGAGTCGTCTGGTAAAAGCAGGCGAGATCGTGATCCAGAATGGCACCCGGCACGCATGGCGCAACAAAAGTGACCGGGTTGCCCGAGCACTTTTTGTGATGATTGGTACGTCGCGTCCAGAGAAAACCTGATGGGTAACCCTAATGCCTGTCAGTGCGCAAACTTGTGGGAGCGAGCCTGCTCGCGATGATGGCGGTACATTCAGCATCAATGTTGACTGACCCGCCGCTATCGCGAGCAGGCTCGCTCCCACAGGGGCTGCGGTGTTCAAGTCCTTAACTGACTGACATCAAGTTGTAGCCCCCCTTTTTTTATTTCTCCGGGTTAAGGATTTTTATGGACACGCTCGTTCATCGTCTGCTCGGTATCTCCGGCAGCCTGCGTTCACAGTCAACGAATACGGCGGTACTCAAGGCACTTGCCTCGCGATTGGGTGATCAGGCAGAGATGAGTCTCTTCACTCTGAACGATATCCCGTTGTACAACAGTGATCTCGAAGCAGAGGCGCTGCCAGCATCGGTGGCCGCTCTGAAAGAGGCCATTACACATGCCGATGGTTTGATCATCTGCTCGCCCGAATACAACTACGGCACCTCTGGCGTTTTGAAAAATGCGCTGGATTGGGCTTCCCGTCCCGGCTTCGATTCACCCCTGAAAAACAAACCCGTGCTGATCATGACTTCGTCACCCGGCGTGCTCGGCGGGGTGCGCGCCCAGTCTCAACTCCGAGAGACGTTATCGGCCACTCTTTCCAGGGTGATCTCCCGCCCGCAAATCGTCATTCCCCACGTCACTCAAAAGATCGAGGACGGCAAATTCGTCGATGAAACAACAATCGGGTTCATGCTCGCCGCCGTCGATGATTTGATCCGTGAAATCAATCTTGGGGGGTAACGAGTGAAATCGCTGCGCTGCTTGCTAGCCCCCCTGTAGCAGCTGGCGAAGCCTGCTGCTACAGGGTCGCATTCGACCCAACTGGCATTGCCCTCAAACCTTCCTCTTCTGCAGCCCCTTCAACCGCAAACTCGCGCGTTGCGCCGCCGCCATTTTTTCCGGACGCTTCATACGCTTCCATTTTCTGATGTCGTCCTTGGTGCGGCCACAACTGACACACAGCTCACCACTCAGCTGGCAAATGGAAATACACGGATTTTCGATATCCTTGGCCACGTTTCAACCCCGCGTCGAGCGCTTGGGCGCCAGGCGTTGCTGCCAGTTGCCGGCATGGGTGCGCTGACATTGTTCTTCAGAATCGAACTGCACATGGGCCGCTACCGGGCTGACGAGAACATCCGCTTCACTTAATGCCACGGCCGTCAGTTCGACCATGCGCTCGCCCTGCCCGCTCGCCAGCGCCTGAGCCTTGTTGGCCTGCGTATCGAACACCCAGATCACCCGCAGGCTGGAAGGAAAGACTGCGTAGTCGATCTCGTGGGTCAGCCAGCAGAACCCGACTATTTCCGCTTTGGCGGTTTCACACGCCTCGGTCAGGGTGGCGACCAGGCGACGTTCGATATGGGCCTGATCGCGTTTGCTTAAAGACATCGGGTAAGGGTCCTTGGGTGGGCGTCGATGGAAGGGGCTCATCATACGATACCGTTTGGCGAATAATGGAATTTGGGTTGAGCCGAGAGCGGCTGTGTCTGGGCTGCCGTCTTCGCGGGCAAGCCTCGCTCTCACACAGTCTGTAGGAGCGAGGCTTGCCCGCGAAGAGGCCAAAACACTCACCGAAAATTCATGCTCTGGAAACGATTGCGACGGGCCAGATAAAAGAAAATGCCTATCACCCCCCAATACTCCACCTATTAGCTGACTGCTTTATAGGCGTCTAACCTTACTGGAGCGCTGGCGTGAGCCGGCCGGTTGAGACTTGATAAAAAACACGAATGAGTCAGAAGCGTACTAGGCTTGCCGTGGGCCACCGTACAGGCAACTCGATTGCTGCTATCCAGATTTCCCGTGTGACCACAACGATCGGTTGATCGAACGGCTGCAGCCTATGTCATTGATTTCACTCGTCGCTATTTAACGCCCACCCCGGGCCGGATAGCCGGATGAATACGACCAAAGGTAGTGCACACATGGCAAATGAATCGAAATGCCCGTTCAATCACGCCGCCGCGGGCGGTGGTACGACGAACCGCGATTGGTGGCCGAACCAACTGAACCTGAAGATCCTGCACCAGAATTCGCGGCTGTCCGACCCCACGGACGAAGGCTACAACTACGCCGAAGCGTTCAAAAATCTGGACTTTCAGGCGCTCAAGCAAGACCTGCACGCGCTGATGACCGATTCGCAAGACTGGTGGCCTGCGGACTTCGGTCACTATGGGCCGCTGTTTATTCGCATGTCCTGGCACGCCGCCGGCACGTACCGCGTCGGTGACGGTCGTGGCGGTGCCGGCTCCGGTCAGCAGCGCTTCGCACCGCTCAACAGTTGGCCGGACAACGTCAGCCTCGACAAGGCGCGCCGGCTGCTTTGGCCGATCAAGCAAAAGTATGGTCGCAACATCTCCTGGGCCGACCTGATCGTCCTCACTGGTAACGTCGCGCTGGAATCCATGGGCTTCAAGACCTTCGGTTTTTCCGGCGGGCGGCCAGACGTTTGGGAACCGGATGAGTCCGTCTATTGGGGCTCGGAAAACAAGTGGCTGGGCGGCGACACCCGCTACGAAAAAGACAAAAAGGAACCCATGCAAGAACCCGGCGAAGGCCCACTCGTTGCTGAGCCGGGGGAAAATGAGGACAGCCGTACCGAAGGAGGACGCAACCTGGAAAACCCGCTCGCCGCGGTGCAAATGGGCCTGATCTACGTCAACCCGGAAGGCCCGGAAGGCAATCCGGACCCGGTCGCTGCTGCGGTGGACATCCGCGAGACCTTCGGGCGCATGGCGATGAATGACGAAGAAACCGTGGCACTGATCGCCGGTGGCCACGCCTTCGGCAAGACCCACGGTGCCGGCCCTGCCGACAACGTCGGTGCCGAGCCCGAAGCTGCTGGCCTCGAAGCTCAAGGCCTGGGCTGGAAGAGCACCTTCGGCAGCGGCAAGGGCGGCGACACCATCACCAGCGGCCTGGAAGTGACCTGGACCACCACGCCCACCCAGTGGAGCAACAACTACCTGGAAAACCTGTTCGGCTTCGAGTGGGAACTGACCAAGAGCCCGGCGGGTGCCAACCAGTGGACAGCGAAAGGCGGTGCTGGCGCGGGCATCATTCCAGATGCTCACGACCCGTCGAAGCGGCGTAACCCGACCATGCTGACCACGGACCTGTCCCTGCGATTCGACCCGATCTATGAGCCGATTTCACGGCGCTTCCTGGCGAACCCCGATCAGTTGGCCGACGCGTTCGCCCGCGCCTGGTTCAAGCTGCTACACCGCGACATGGGCCCCCTCTCCCGCTACCTCGGCCCGGAAATGCCCAACGAAGAACTCCTGTGGCAAGACCCCATTCCGAAGGTCGACCATGCCCTGGTCAACGACAGCGACGTCGCTGCACTCAAAGGCAAGCTCCAGTCCTGCGGCCTGTCGGTCTCGCAACTGGTGTCGACTGCCTGGGCGGCAGCCTCCACCTTCCGCGGCTCCGACAAACGCGGCGGCGCCAACGGCGGGCGCCTGCGTCTGGCCCCGCAGAAATTCTGGCAGGCCAACCAGCCTGAGCAACTGGCGAGCGTACTGGCGAAGCTCGAGAGCATCCAGAACGAGTTCAACAGCGGCGGCAAGAAAATCTCGCTGGCAGACCTGATCGTTCTGGCCGGTTGTGTCGGCGTCGAACAAGCGGCGAAAAATGCCGGCCAGACCGTGACGGTGCCTTTCACACCGGGCCGGATGGACGCCTCGCAAGAGCAAACGGACGTCGAGTCCTTCGGGTTCCTCGAACCCGTCGCCGATGGTTTCCGTAACTACCTCAAAACCCGCTACAGCGTACCGGCCGAGGCCTTACTGATCGACAAGGCGCAACTGCTGACACTCACCGCGCCAGAAATGACCGCGCTCATCGGTGGCCTGCGGGTGCTGAACACCAACGTCGGACAAACCCAGCACGGGGTGTTCACAAAGCAGCCGGAAGCGTTGACCAACGACTTCTTCAAAAACCTGCTCGATATGAGCGTGGAATGGAAACCGGTGTCGCAGGCCAATGAAGAGTTTGAAGGACGCGATCGGAAAACCGGCGACCTTAAATGGACGGGTACGCGTGTTGATTTGGTGTTTGGCTCGAATGCGCAGTTGAGGGCATTGGCTGAGGTCTATGCCTGCGACGATGCGAAGGAGAAGTTTGTGAAAGACTTCGTTGCGGCTTGGGTCAAGGTGATGAATCTGGATCGGTTTGATCTCAAGTAACGCGAGCAGTACTGCCGAAAACCCGCAACGCCTCCCTGTGTGGAGGCGTTGTGCTTTTTGCTGTTCTATCGGCCAGGATAGATACCCAATCGTGGACTTATTGAACCAGCTGACGGATCCCCAGAGACAAAATCAAACCGCCGCACAGTCGATCAATAGCTTTTTTCCTCCGTCGATACGCTGAAGCGATCTCAGGTTGCGAAAGAGCGATTGCGACCACTCCATACCAAGTCATCGAAACCACCACTACGACCGCCAGCATCGACAAAAACGTGCCTGGTGAAACGTGGGCGGGGGCTGCCGCTGAGAAAATAGCGGCATAGAAGGCCATGGATTTCGGGTTGCCAATGTTTGTAACGACCCCCTGAATGAATGACTGCCGCAAGTTACCGACGACAGCATTATCACAGGGGGCAAGCGCGCTCTTCCCGGCCTTGAGCAGCAGTCCGAATCCAAACCACATCAGATAGGCTGCCCCCAGAACTTTTACGATCAGCGCCGCCCAAGGGAACGCAGCGAATACAACGCCGATTCCTGCGATTGCACAGGTAGCCCAGAATAAATTGACCAATACGATGCCTGCTACCAAGGCCAAAGCTTCTGACCGCGTAGCCGCCACCGCTTTGTGGACTACTGCAACGAAATTTGGCCCTGGAATAACGACACCGGCCAGGTAAACCAAAAAGACTGTCAAAACGGCGGGACCATCGATCATCTGCATTCCTTGCGAGTGTTGTGGCTAGGGGACGTCTTTCAGATCAAGGCCGCCCGCGGACTCAACGTACAACGAAATAATAATTCGATACAGGGCTTTTCGGCGTAGTTGTATTTTTACGCCAGGAGCAGTCATTTCAGGCTCGGGCCGCGCTTGATCTTCAAAAAGAAAAAGCCCCACCTCACCTAAAAATGAGACGGGGCTTTTTGCAGAGCAACTCGCTGAAATATGAGCAACTCACCTCTCCTTACACCGGAGAAATAGTGGCAAGCGCACCAATCAAAATGGTCAACACCAGAAATCCACCCAGGAAAAATGCCATCTTGCCCATGGGGCCTCCTACGTAATGAGTTTGCGGTGCAGCGGCTACCACAACTGCTGACCGTGCCGTCATTGTGAGCCGGAGGCTGGGTGCATTACAGATGCAGATAGGCTAGAAAAATACGGATCAGCCCAACGCCGCCCCGAACAATCCCCGCCCCGTAGATGAAAATCAAAAGATCGCAGGCTTCGCCAGCTCCTACGCCGACCTCATACACCCCTGGGGTACGCCATCTCCGCAGGAGCCTTGGCCCGCTCGATGCTAAAGCAAGTCACTCAAGGTGTCGTACTTGTAATACTGGCTGTAATTCAAGACATCTCGAGGTGTCACCTTTTCCGGGAAAGGGCTGTACATCGGGTCATCAATCCGATGGAACTTGAGCGTATCCGGGGCATTTCCCGCAGGTACGTATGCGGCGGCGGGATGCTTCGCTTGCCATGCAGCCCAGAGCCGGTCGACGTTGCAATGATGCAGAAAGAACACTGGATCATTCGGCGAAGACGACAATCCCATATCACCACCGACCCACACATGGACGTTGTTATGAATGCGTTCTTCGCCCGCCCATCCCTCGATACTGTTGCGCGCACCACCGGTGGACTGCGCCGCGTTGTAGGGCGCTTTGTCATACACCGTGTTTTCATGGATGACCTTGCGCACATTGGCTCGGCTGGGCAGCGACCCACCGCCGCCCAAATAACGCACCAGGGGGCGGTTTACCCCGTCCAGGTCCATGGTGCGGCCATTACCCGTCAATCGCACCCGCCACTTCCCATTCACGAACTGCCCCAGGTACTCATCGGACCAGATGAGTGAAGTCCTCGGGTCCTGAAGTTCCGCGTCAGTGTTCCAATCCCAGTACGGGACTCGAAAGTGTGGGTCGTTTATCGCTTTGCGAAGCAAGGTTTCCAGGCGCACGAGGAAGTAGCGATGCCACGGCAAGAAGGATGGCCCGCCATGCGCGGCGTTCCTGGCCATCTGCCCGGCCGGCGTTGAAATCATCATGGCCCGGTGGTGCCAGGCCACGAAGGAGTCATAAATCGACAGGTTGGCCTGCCCGGGCCAGGGATTCTGCGCGGGATCCTTGAGCCGCTTTACCCCTTCGACGTATTTCTTAAGCGCCGGGATATCTTTGACCGCATTAGACCTGATCATGATGTGCTCCGTGCTCATGGTGGACGGGGTGGTCTGGGTGCTCTCCCCCGTCGCCATCGCCCTTGGCGAAGGATTCTGGATAGGCATCGATCACGGCGGTCATCAAGTCGAGAGCCGATCCGTAAGTGACGAATGGGGTGGCGTGCGTATGGACCTGGCCCGCATCGTCCACAAACAGATGCGCCTGGACCGGAGCCCCATCAACCTCCACCTGGTAGGTGGTCACGATCCGCACAACATGCCCTTTGTGGTTAATCTCGCGAACCGTCCTGGCTTCATGCCCTGCATGCGGGTCCACGTACTCAGGAAACTGCTCCTTGATCCACGCAGGGTGCGTTTTGTCGGGGTCGGTGATGGATATCTCTGCGAGAGCACCTATGTCAGGCGGGTTCAATAGCACGTTGGTTTTTGTGCCCGCTGGTTCGGGGCTGGAGACATTTTTCCCTGTCATGATTCCTCCTGGAGTGTGCCCCCGGACGGTTGCCCAGACTGGCTGGAGAAAGTGTAGTTGGTCCTTGGCCGGTGGGCTGTCTCACGCGACTGCTCGTGAAGCGCGCACTTTCTCGTACCGCGCGAATCCGATCTTGATGCCGACCAGAATGGGGGCGGCAATTACAAAAAGCAGGGCCACGGCGACGAACGCTGTGTCGAAGGCAATCACCGTGGACTGACTTGTCACCAACCGGCCCAGAAGGCTCGTCGCTGCCCGGCCAGCGGCCGCTGCATCCATTCCTTTCACGGCCAGCATGGCTGTCGTGTTCGTCATCCGCTCGATGAGCGCGGCGCCGCCTGGGGTGACGTTGGCGCCGAGGACCACGGCATTGGTGACGACGTTATGGTCGATCAGTGTCTGGAGCCCTGCGACCCCAATAAGGCCACCCAACTGGCGCCCCGTATTGAAAAGGCCTATTCCGCCAGCGAGGTTTCGGCTGTTGAGGTGGCTGAAAGCGATCAGCGTGATCGATAGAAACAGGAAGCCAAGCCCCAACCCGCGCAACAGGATAGCCGCCATCATGTCGTCCGCGCCGCTTTCGCTGGTCGAACCGGACAGCATCCACATCGCTACCATAATCATCAGGATTCCAAAGGGCACGGTGGCGAATGGCGCAACGCGGTGGGCCTGCATCAGATAGGCAGATATGAGGAGCGCGCCGACAAAAAACGCGCCACTGGGCAACAGCAGCTGACCGGCATCGGTAGGCGTGAACCCGAGGACCGACAGGGCGAACGCCGGAATCAGGAACGCGCTGCCGAACAAGGCGGCGCCGGCGACAAAACTGACGATAAAGGCGAAAGAAAAATCGCTCGTTTTGAACAGGGTAAAGTCGAACAGTCCCTGCCCTTTGGCCAACACTTGTTGGCCGAGAAATGCCAGCAAAGCCGCTACGCCAATCACGGTTAGCCACAGGATGCGAGGTTCCTCGAACCAGTCCCATCGGCTGCCCTGGCTGAGGACGTAGGTGAAACACAACAGGGTGGTAGAGATCAGCGAGAAGCCAATCCAGTCAAACGGACGCTGCCGGGCCTTGGCGGGCATTGGGCCGCCTGCGATCAGCACAAGTCCGCTAGCCGCCAAGGCAATCGGGACAACACTGAAGAAGATCCATGTCCAGGATTGGCTATCGATCAACCACCCTTGAAGCGCCGGGGCAAGCGTCGCGGGCGCGACAACGGAGCCCATGGCAAACAGCGCTTGAAGGATGGGTTGATGGGACCGCGGAAAAGCGCGAAAGATGATCGCCTGGCCCCCGACCAGCAGAGTGCCACCCGCGAAGCCCTGGATAACTCGAAGTGCAACCAGCAGATCCAGCCGAGCGGTGATGGCGGCAATGCCACACGCCAGGCCCATGACCAGGGTTGAGCTGATGATCACATGACGCGCAGCGAAACGGTTCATCAGCCAAGGGGCGGTCATGAACCCGATCAGCTTGAGCGCGATGTAGCCGATATCTAGCCAGGCAAACTCATCAGGCGTTGCATAGGTGTCGCCAATGATGTCGCTGCGTCCGAGCGACAGAACGGTGCTGGCGATCGCCTCTGTTAGCGTGGCAAGCACGATGCCCGCCATGAGCAGGACACCGCTCGTAGCGCTGGCGTTGCTCCGCGTGGCGCTGGCAACCGTGTTCATGAGCCGTCCCCTTGCGCAACCTCGACACGCGCGGACAGGCCAGGGACGATGCGACCCGGCAACGGGTTGTGGGCAAGCCGGATTTTTACCGGAACCCGCTGCACGACGCGCACAAAATTTCCTGTTGCGTTGTCTGTGGGCAGCAAGCTGAACGCCGATCCGCTACCCGGTGCAAAGCTGTCGACCACGCCTTCAAGTGCCCCGTCGGGATAGCCGTCGACCGTGATGCGCACGCGCTGACCGGGGCGGATATGTTCGAGCTGGGTTTCCTTGAAATTCGCCACGACCCACACATCATTGACCGGCACGATATCGAGCAAGGCCCCTCCCGGCGTAACGAACCGGCCGACACGGACCTGACGGTTACCGATAACGCCATCAACAGGCGCGTGTACCACGGTGCTGTCGAGATCGATCTGGGCCAGATCGCGCGCGGCCTGGGCCTGCGCCACAGCAGCAACGGCAGCTTCTCGCTGGGCCACGAGGACGGTGATGCGTTGCTGTTGAGCCTCGACCGTTGCCGAAGCTGCCGATACCGTCGCCTCGGCTCTGGAGCGTGCCGTGCCGGTTTCATCGACCAGGGCCTGGCTGACCGCGTGGCTGACGATCAGTTTTTGGCTGCGATCATGGGTCTTGGTCGCCAGATTCATCTCGGCGGCGGCCGAGCGTCGCTGGGCTTCGGCCTGTCGAATCAGGGCACGCTGAAGCTGGGTTTCGGCATCGACGTGGGTCAGGCGAGCCTGGGCAGCGCTGACATTGGCCACTGCCTGCGCAAGCCGTGCGCGATAGTCCCGATCGTCAATCCGGAACAGGACGTCACCCGCCCGGACGGTCTGGTTGTCCTCGACCTCTACCGCCGTGACATAGCCAGCAACCTTGGCGGCGAGCGAGGTGAGGTCGCCGCGCACATAAGCGTTATCGGTGGAGGTCGAACCGCTCGAAAACGCCATGGCCCATCCGCCGGCCACGACCACCACGGCGCCGATGCACAGCAAGATGCCGATCATTTTTCTCTTGCTTTGCCGCGCCACCACGACAGGGATCTCGGCGCTTGCGCCGGTGGCAATGGCGGCCTTGTCCTGAAGCGAATTCATGTTCTTGTTTCCTGTTCAATGCCAAGGACCTGCAACAACCGCAGGACGGCAGTGACCTGCCGCCCGGCTGTCGAGCGTCGATGAGCGCGTTGATCGGCTCACTTTTTGATGAGTGTGACGAGCACCTTTTCGTTGCTGTCGAGGACGAACACGGCCAGCAGGCGTGCAGGTTTCGTGTCGCTGGCGTTAGCGCTGACTTCGTGCACGGAGCCCGGCTCCTCTACGAAGTTTTCGCCGACGTTGTAGATCTTTTCCGGCTCGCCTTTGACTTTGATGCGAAACGAGCCCTCCAGGACCGTTGCATAAATGAAAGCCGTTTTCGGATGGGTGTGGGACGGCGACGCGGCGCCCGGCCCATACTCGACCAGCACGCCCTTCATGCTCTTGCCAGGGATGTTGGGAATGGGCCGGTCGAATACGACCGTTACCTTGCCTGCGGGCGGCTCGGCGGCCGACGCTGCGCTGATCGACAGCGCGGCGAAGGCAGCGGCCAAGAGATATCGGGTAACCATGGCGATGCTCCTTGGTGCGTAGGTGGTGTGAGCACGCGGCCCGTTACCGAGCCGTCGACTGAGCGAGCCAGTCCTCGAAGCGAATCGCGCCCAAGCGTGGGTTCTTGCCGGGGGTCAGCGATTGATCGTCGAGTACCGAACCGAAGTAGCGCGCATGCACGTCCGGCACGACCTTGCGCGTGTCCTGAGTGGCCCGCAGGAACCGCCTGACCAGTTCGTCGAGCGGCATGGCCTCGGGACCGGCGACTTCGACCGTGCCATTGACCGGCGCTGCCAGCGTGACCTCGGTGAGCGCCGCCACCACGTCGTCGGACGCCATCGGCTGGATCAGCGCCGGCGACAGGCAAATCTCCTCGCCGACGGTGGCCGCCTGCGCAATGCCGCCGACAAACTCGAAGAACTGCGTAGCCCGCAGGATGGTGTAAGGAATGCCGGACGCCTCGATCAGGTTTTCCTGCGCGACCTTGGCCCGGAAATAGCCATTCTCGGGCAGCCGTTCACTGCCGACGATCGACAGGGCAACGTGATGGCGAACGCCAGCGGCCGCCTCGGCAGCCAGCAGGTTACGGCTCGACGTTTCGAAGAACTCGAGAACGGCCTGGTCTTCCCACGAAGGCGCGTTCGCCACGTCGACGACAATATCGGCGCCATCCATCGCCTGGGCCAGGCCCTCGCGGGTGATGCTATTCACGCCCGTGCTAGGGGCGGCTGCGAGCACGTCATGGCCGCGCTCGCGGAGGTTCTGCACAAGTTTCGATCCGATGAGGCCGGTGCCTCCAATGACGACGATCTTCATGGTTTCTCTCCGCTTCTCGACTGCAACCATTGCTGTCGACGTAGATCGAGAGTGCCAGCGCGCGTCAGGAACGTCCTTGTACCGGCCTTGATTTTGCCTTCAAGGAAGCTTGGTTTTTCGTCCAGAAAAACAGTTATTCGACGGGTCTACCTTGCCGCAAACGGTGCAGCGGGTCAGGCGCTGCCGTATTATCGATACCACTTACCCACCGCCAGCTCAGACACGGAGTCGAGGGCGCTCGACCAGGGGATCCTCACCTTGCAATTCGTGTTTGAAGACTACGTGCTCGATCAGCAGCGCCGGGAACTGACCTTGCGCGGGCAAGTCGTGGCTGTCGGGCCGCAGGTCTTCGATCTATTGCTGCAACTCGTCAGCAACCGCGATCGCGTCATGAGCAAGGACGACCTGCTCAAGGCCGTGTGGAGCGGCCGGATCGTCTCGGAATCGACCATCACCAGCCACATCAATGCGGTGCGCAAGGCCATCGGCGATACCGGCGAAGAGCAGCGTCTGGTGCGTACGGTTGCCCGTAAGGGATACCGCTTCGTCGGCGAGATCAGGGTGGATGAGGTCGGGGAAACGCGACAGCCTGACATCGAAGAACCCACGCCCGTGGACCTGAAGCAAACGCCTGCGCCCACGCTCGTCCTGCCGGACAAACCCTCCATTACTGTCCTGCCCTTCCACAACCTGAGCGGCGATCCGGAGCAGGAGTATTTCGCCGACGGCATGGTGGAGGACATCATCACCGCCCTGTCGCGTATCCGCTGGCTGTTCGTCATCGCACACACTTCAAGCCTCACCTACAAGGGTCGGGACGTGGACGTCCAGGGCGTCGGCCAGACGCTCGGCGTGCGCTACGTGCTGGAAGGTAGCGTGCGCAAGTCCGGGAACAAGGTACGCATCACCGGGCAACTGATTGACGCGACAACCGGGACGCATATCTGGGCGGAGCGCTTCGAAGGCATGCTCCACGACATCTTCGAGCTGCAGGATCAAATCGCCGAAAGCGTCGTCGGCGCCATAGCGCCGCAGCTGGAACGGGCGGAAATCGAGCGCGCCAAGCGCAAACCGACGGAAAGCCTGGACGCCTACGACTATTACCTGCGTGGAATGCCGAAACTGCACAACGGCACCCGCGAAGCCATCGAGGAAGCGCTGCCGTTGTTCTACAAGGCCATCGAGCTCGATCCGGAGTTCGCCTCGGCCTATGGCATGGCAGCCTGGTGCCACTTCTGGCGCAAGTTGAATGGCTGGATGACCGATCGGACTCAAGAGATCGCCGAGGGCGCACGACTTGCGCGTTTGGCGGTGGCGCTCGGCCGGGACGATGCGGTGGCGCTGACGCGAGGCGGACATGCACTCGGCCATCTCGCCGGCGATATTGATGGTGGCATTGCCCTGCTCGACAGGGCACGCCTGCTCAACCCCAACCTCGCCCCCGCCTGGTACCTGGGCGGAATCCTGCGCGCACTGCGCGGTGAAACCGACGCCGCCATTGCGGATTTAACCCATGCCGTTCGCCTGAGTCCGCTGGATCCGGAAATGTTCAGAATGCAGGTTGGAATGGCACTCGCACACTTCTTCGCCGGACGCTTCGATCCCGCTTCCGCCTGGGCGGAAAAAGCGCTGGGTAATCTGCCCTGCCTCCTGGCATCGGTTGCCCTGATGGCGGCCAGTCATGCACTCAGCGGACGCATGGACAAAGCGAAGCAAGCGATGCAGCGTTTGCACGAGCTGGATCCGTCCTTGCGCGTCTCCAACCTGAAAGACTGGCTGCCAATCCAGCGTCCTGAGGATCTTGCGCGGTTTGCCGATGGGTTGCGGCTGGCTGGGTTGCCTGAGTGACTGCGGCCCGGTGACCTGCGAATTGCCTGCTAAAGCCAACGCAGGAATTCCCTACCGTAGGAGCTGCCGAAGGCTGCGATCTTTTGATCTGAAAACAGAAAAGCCCGGTCGCCGGGCCATCAGCAATCGGTCGTCCGTCACTTAGCCTGATTCGATGGATAAAGACCGGCAAAACGAGCGATCACAACACCAACGTAAAAGACGCCTGAAAACTCTTCGACCATTACCAGTGAGCGGGCGTGATTGGTCAACGGAATAACATCTCCGTAACCGGTGGTTGTGAGCGTCGTGAGGCTGAAATAGATTAATTTGAAAAACGTGCCAGGCTGTGCGAAGTCGAGGGGGACAGGACCGAATGAGCCAGCGCTGTATATCTCCACCAGGGCATAAACGAAGGACCAAACGAAAGCCAGCATGATGTAACCCGCCAGCGCGCCATGCAGCTTGCCCGCTGTAATTGGCCCCCGCTTGAGAATGTAGAGAAGCACTCCGCTAAACGAAACGGCAAGAGACGCCGTATACGCTATCCCGGCAAGGCTAAGAATCGCGATACTCCCAGCCCACAACGCCGTCCATTGAAGGCCAACTCCAAGCAACGCCAGGCCCAGTTTGAGAATGAACCCCCGCCGAGTCTGCCTGGCGGCGAAAGCCCCCACGAGCAGCACGATCGAAAAAAGAATGCCGAGCAAGGTACGAGCAAATATACCTTCCTCAAGAAAGGGAAACAGAAGGATCAACCCTAGCAAGAGCAGTAATAGATAGGTGTAGGGACCTTTCCCCATAATCAACCTAGCTAAATCCTCGTCGGGTTCGGCTTTATTTTGAGGATTTGTCATATCGGTTTCCCAGAGGCTGAAGTAACGCTCGATGTCTGACCGTGCACAGTTGAAATCTGACTTGGCTTTAGAGTAGTCGGCGGTGAAATCCTTGAGTGGCGGCTATGGGTTGAATTCTGCCTGTAAGGAAGGGCAGCTCTCGGCTGTGGATTCAACCGGTCGACGCAACACTCCTTCTGCTTACACAGAATTTAGTTGTGTTACATCGACCGGTTGAATCCACAGCCAAAAGCAGTCATTGGCACACCTGGTCAAAGTGAAAGACTCGTGCGTGTACTCCGCGAAAAAAGAAGGCAACATTCACTTCCCCCTCTTACCCAACTCTTGAGCAATGGAGCTTCGCGTCAGTATGGAAATTCAAGAGATCAGACAACGCTTGGCCAGGCCGGCCACAAAATTCGTCGCTGGCGGAT
Source organism: Pseudomonas sp. GM50 (assembly GCF_000282375.1). Taxonomy (GTDB): domain Bacteria; phylum Pseudomonadota; class Gammaproteobacteria; order Pseudomonadales; family Pseudomonadaceae; genus Aquipseudomonas. Next base: position 33,946 of record NZ_AKJK01000108.1, on the reverse strand, counting down.
TTCGACCTACCAAAGAGACTGAGGAAAACTGGCTTGGAAAAGTAATTCTTTTCCGGCCAGATGAAGTCATACCAAGAAACAAAGCCGGAGATGAGCTGCATCCGTATGCACAGTTTCACCTACCAAGCCTGCCATTTAACAGCCCGGTTCTTAAAGGGGTTCGTACACTTACACTGTTCGTTTCTGATCCCTTTCCAGAGCAGTTCGAGCCGATGGGTAACAACTGGCTTATCAGAGAGTATGGGGCTGACGATGTGCTTATCCGTAAGGAGCTGTCGGTAGCGGGCTCGTACATCAAGCCCTTTCCCTTGAAGGCTGAATTGGTGGCAGAGGACTTTCCTCTATGGGATAGAGGCGGAATACCGGCGAACATTGAAGCCGAAATACTCAGGCTTGAGCGGACAGGTGAGATACAGAGCTATTACGATCTTATGACTCACACATACGAACACAAGATCGGTGGATACCCCTCATTCTGCCAGTCTGGCGTTGACCCGGGTGATGATTTTGAGTTCGTGTTCCAGATATCGTCAGACCCAAAAATAAACTTGAATGTGGTGGACGGCGGAAGCCTGATGTTCTGGAAAAATAACACCACTGGCACATGGGCTATTTACTATGACTTCTACTAATCGTCATGATTAAGCGCCCAAGATTAATTGAGATCCATCCACTTCGTAGTCGGCTCACACACCGGCTTCGACAGCAGATCTCTAAGAGGTCTGCTCTGCCCCCAAATGCGACCGTACCCTTTGCACCATCTTCTCCGACTGACTGCAATGGGTCGTTTTCTGCCCATCGCGATAGGCAGAAAGCAACCATCACCCGCTCTGGATGATATGCAACAAAAAGAGTAATAACAGTGGCATTGGAAAACGCAAGGATAGTGAGGCATCTATGGAATTGATTGAAGAAATTGAAAAAGCGTGGGGTTGGGCCGGGATCAAACCTGCAGAAGTAGTTGGCGATAATGATTTTGGCAACCTCATCATCAAAGATGTAGCGGGTAGCTATTGGCGCCTGTGTCCTGAAGATCTGTACTGCAATCGTGTCGCAAATGATCGCGCGGAGCTTGACGCCCTCTCTCAGAACCAGGATTTTTTGCATGATTGGTACATGGAAACATTGGTCAAACAGGCAAGGGATAGACTTGGCCTGCTTCGCCCAGGGTACAAGTATTGCCTGAAAATCCCTGCCGTGTTGGGTGGGCAGTATGAAGAGAGCAATCTGGCGACAATCTCACTTCACGAACAGGTGGCAATTTCAGGCTACCTTGCCAAGGAAATCGACGATTTACCAGATGGTGCACAAATCCGCCTTAAAGTTACGGAGTAGCAATTCATGCGCATTCCTTGCTGGATGTTGGACTGCTGTTGGCCGAAGGCGGCTATTTGCAGATTGCTTCTGAGCATCTGAGAAATTCCATAACCGGCAGCTTTGGGTCGATTTTTGCCTGTCGCCACCCTCAGATATGTGGCTTGGGGTTGGCGACCAGTTAAACATTGAGAGTGGGATGGAGTGATGGTGTTAAATCCAGTCCGGGATACGACTAACGCCCCTAATATTTGAGGCTTCAATCGACACGAATCTGTTGGGTGACCCGCGGTAAGTGAATGCGGCTTAATGCCCAGCGGGCGAAAAGTGAGAGTATCCACTTACATCGATTTGACCGAGACTACTTCCACAAACCTGAATTTTTTTCTGGCCATCTTCGTAGCTTCTTGTTCTGCAACTAGGGAGCTCAGCGTATCGGCCTCATGCACCATCTCGTGCATCTCTCCTTCAAATTCGTTTCCCACACGGAGCGTAACTCTCAACCTAGGAGTGAAGCCTTTTGAGACTGCCTTTTTCTTCGCTGCCTTCACCGGTTGCACGATCACAACATCCGGGACTGTGGCCTGCACGTCTGAGTTAATTACCGGCGCAGAGGGCTCAGAATCACCGAATAGCGCCCGGCGCATCTCATCTTCCATCAATTCCGTATTCATACCATTTCTCAGAAGGGCGTTATCTATAACCTGATCGATTCTATCAGGATGGCCGGACTCTGTAGTAAAGCGTCGTTGGGTCTGACCTGAAGTGACAAAGGCCAGCAGCTGATACTGGCGAGCGTCAGCATCTGTCCATCTGCCGCCTATCATGGCGGGCACCTGTCGGCCAGTCTTAGCCAAAGACGAGATAAGCTAGGCTTCCGGCATCATTCCTCAAGGGCGACCGCCATGCCAGATAACTCAGACTGCAAGATCGCCACGGCGGACGCTCTGACATTGCTCCTCCACAACCAGCACGCCTTAAGTGCAGCTATAGAAGAAATAACCAAGTGGCTCTCAGAAAATGGGGTAGGAAGTGTCGCCGCTAATGCGATGTCGGCCATGGAAACGCTGGACACTAACGTTCAAGCCATCACAGATTCCATTTTGAGGATACGCCAGTCATAAATTACTCAGCGCAAGACTGCCCTCTGATTTGAATGCCCCCCGATTTTGTAGACACAATTGATTGGCGGCTATGGGACGGATAGCGACGGTCTAGAATCGACCGTCGCAGTGAATGGTCAGACTTCCGTCTGCTCCGCCATTTCCAAGGCATCATCGACCTCGATGCCCAGGTATCTAACAGTGCTTTCAAGCTTCGTATGACCAAGCAGGAGTTGTACGGCTCTCAGGTTCTTCGTCCTGCGATAGATCAACGAGGCCTTGGTTCTCCGTAGCGTGTGGGTACCGTACATGGTTGGGTCAAGGCCAATGGTTGTCACCCACGCTTTGACTATTCGAGCGTATTGCCTAGTGGAAAGATGGTCTGAGGCGTGCAACCGGCTCGGGAACAAGAAGTCGTCGCTGTGAAGACGCGCCTGATTCATCCAAGCCTCCAGAACCGTTCGGGTTTGCTCAGTGATTTCAAATTGCACTGGATGCTGAGTTTTCTGCTGCATCACGATGGCCCGTGACGACACATGCTCCCCATGGGCGATGTCGCGGACTCGCAGCTTGGTTAAGTCACAGGCACGCAGCTTGCTATCGATGGCCAAGTTGAAGAGCGCCAAATCACGCGTCTTCTCAGCAAGCTGAAGTCTTACGCGGATTGCCCAGATATCTCTGACTCGAAGCGGAGCTTTCTGCCCGACAAGCTTTCCCTTGTTCCAAGGCTGATGTCGGTATCTAGCAATAGAGTTCATGACTCGTCCTCCAGGTGAGGGGAGGACAAGGGTGGATCAGTCACAATGGCTGGTGGTCACTATCCGGCCAAAAGCGGACGCTTACACAAACATAGAATTGCTCATAGATCTGATGGCGCATGCGTCCAGCCCGGGGTTTCGTCTATAGTTTTTGCGGGGCCCGCCGCCTATACAATCCCAGGCAACCGTGGGTCCCTCTCCCTCACATTGCGAAGCCTTGGAAGTATGAACGGTGTCTTTCAAGGGCTTCATTCTGGATTTTATTGTAGACGTTGTCAGTTCGAAGTCCTTGCTTGTACATTTGATCAATTAGACGCTTGATAACTGTTTTGGCGGACATTTCGTAGCGCCTTCTATAGCATTCTAAAAGCATATCAAGAATGTTGTGTTGCCCTGAATAACGTGAAGCGTGCATTAAGACTTCGAAAGTCTCAATGTCAAAAGAGTGCAGTCCAGGGGCAAGATTATTGCCATGACCATCCTCGACGTTGAACTCCATAAAGTTCATCGGGTAATTATTCATGGTAACACTCACAATGGTATAGCGTGAGTCGACGCTAAACGACGGGTGAGCTTCGTGCTTCAAAATATTTTGCACGGCCTTGAATGCTTGCTTTAAAGGTGTTACGTACAGCTTGTCAACGCTTTTGTCTACGGCCTCTTGGTTGTTTTCTGTGGAAAGGCTATTATAGAGTGGTCTTGCTGATTTCATCTCAAAAACAGCCAAGGCTGACTTGCCTGGAACTGAGATAATAACATCGGGGGATAAAATCTTATTTTTCTTGTCTCCAAACACAAACTCTTCAATGACCTCATACTGTGGCAGGTTTTTCATGAAGATAAATGCATATTCCTGAGCGTATTTCTCGAACTCAAGGCCGAAGAGCGATAGAAACTCACGTTCCTCGCCATTTGCTTTGTGAATTCGATAGAGGAGGTTTTCGAAAAGTAGTTCCTCTAAAAGCTTTCCTTCCACAGGTACATAGCGTCCATCACTAATTTCAAACAGAGGGGTTTCTCGGTACAGCAAGAACTCGTTCGGTTGATGAATAGTGGACTCTGCAAAGGCTCGCCCCTGATCAGCAGAGAAGGAAATTTCCTTCAGGATAGACTTTATCTGATCAACGGAGGTATTGGTACGATTGCTGAGCCACTCAGCGGAAATAGCCCATTCGTTAATGCTTGGCGGCGATTGCCTGCTAGAACCCAAGTTATGCCAGTAATCTATGAGATAATAGATAACGTTGACATACATCTTCAAGGGTACGCCGAGATTTTTTTCAAAAAACTTGATGTAAGGCGCAAGAGATTCTGAGCCAAGGAATATGTACTGAGCGCGTCTTAACTTTGATACTCTATTGTCCCGACTGTTGCTCGCGTATGCCTTAATCAAGGCATGTAGAGTGTCGTCCTTAGTGTCATCTCCTCGATCGTTAAGCAGCGTAAATGCTTCATGAAGTATCTCGCGTGCAGGGCGATGCCCGTGAATGCTGGCACTTCCATCCCATTCGCTAAAAATAACACTCCAAAGCCGCCAGCACTGAAGTCGTGAAAAAATACAGAGATTTGCATATTGCTTGCGTTGAGCCTCAGACTTGCAGAGTGCTGCAAGCGCCCATTGCCGAAAAATATTTTCTTGACCATGAACGAAGGAAAGCCAAGAAAGTACGTTCAGTAACTCGACACGTTGACCATTTTCCAGAATGTTTTTGAAACTACGTGGCCTTTGATAAAACTTGGCATGCGACAATAAAATTTCCGCATTTGCCATTTTGTTGATATCAAGCATCCCTTCTCTCCGAATCCGAAATCTCAAAGCCTCACGGGCCCATTGCTTGCGCCAAGATACCTACGTCTGAGCGGCCCAATCTATGATATCAAAAAGGCATCATCCTGCAGGGAAAACTTCGTTTTGACTGTTCTGCCGGGCAGGCTTTTGGGATGCCTAGGTTCTGTACGAAATCCCGAGAAACGCCATGGCTTCCTTAGGAAGCTTAAATTCTGTCGGGTTCTCGGCTATCTACGGAAAGGAATTCTGTGATGGCTAAGCGTTACGAACTCTCGGATGAGGACTGGACTATGGTCGCCGATCTCTTCATTGAAATCCATGGCTGGGCGCGGCTCCGCCTGATGCTCGATGTCGTGCTCTGGGTCGTTTTCAGCCGGTCGCGATAGGCAGCAATCGGCCAGATGCTGCCGGTCGACACCGAAGCTGTTCGCGGTTTAAATGGCCGTCTCTTCGTTCTCAGGTGTGCTCCAAAATGACTGACGTCTTCCAGGGCAGCTGCCTTTGCGGCGCCGTCAAATACGAAATCCGGTCACGACCAAAAGCGCTTTCTCACTGCCATTGCAGCAAATGCCGCAAAAGCCATGGAGCCGCATTCGCCAGCTATGGCAGTGTATTGCGTGGCGATCTGCACCTCATCCAAGGCGCCGATGGCATCAAGTTGTACAGATCCTCTGAATCAGTATTGCGCCAGTTCTGCGCCCAGTGCGGCTCTTCGCTGTTCTGGTCAAAAAGCCAAGGTGAATACTCCAATTGGATCTCGATAGCGCTGGGCACCCTGGACACTACATTCACCTCGGATAAGCAGAAACATATCGAGGTGGCGTCCAAGGCTCCATGGTATGAAATTCAGGATCATTGGCCGCAATTCCAGTGAGCGCTGAGAGCCGAAAGCAGGCATCCGACTTCAATATGCTGGATTGGCACGACAAGGAGTGTTCGCTCATGAAATTTGGCTACATGATCATCTACGTCTCAGACGTTGCTACCTCACTTCAGTTCTTTTCATCAGCCTTCGGGCTCAGCATTCGATTCCTCCATGAATCCGCCACCTATGGCGAACTCGAAACAGGAGAAACTGCACTGGCATTCGCCGCCGATGAACTGGCCGCGATGAACTTCAGTACCGGCCATGTTTCGGCACACTCGTCCCCCAAACCGCTAGGCATCGAAGTAGGACTAGTGACTGAGGACGTTCCAGCGGCTCATGCCAGAGCGCTGCAAGCGGGCGCTACTGAAATGTCCGCCCCAAGCACCAAGCCCTGGGGGCAAACCATTTCCTACGTTCGATGCCCTGACGGGACGCTGGTGGAACTCTGCACACCAGTGATGCAAAAATCAGGTGTTACCCATGACTGAGGCAGAAATTCTGTCTTGGCTTTTTTCCAATGATTGGCCTAAGGCTGAGGAACTGGCCAGCTACGCAATAAGTCATCACGGATATGTGGGGGATGATGGCTACTACGGAATGAGATTTCGTTCCGATCTCGATGAGTTTGAGCGGACGGTTGAAGGTGCGTTCATCCCTGAAGGGTTTGTCGAAATAATGTACTGGGACGGTGACCACAAAGAAATTCACATTCCCGAAAGCAACTACATCTTCGGCTTAAAAAAGCACCTTTTGAAACTGGGCTATTGGAGTCTTGCTACCGATCTTGACAGTGCATACCCAGCGGCTCAAACAACAACGTCAGTTCTCCCATGAGCCAGGTTAAGTCAGTTGCCTGCGGGTCGATTTCGGTCAGTCGCGACAGACAGAAATCGGCCAAAAAGCGGATGATCACGACCGGCAGCTATGGGTCCAGAGTGTGTAAAAACGCTTCGCCGGAATCTGACTCTCCCCTGACGAAGACGGCGAACTGCTCCCCTCCTGCATCTCCCTCGGCCCCACCGGAGATGCCGCCCGAAACCTGAACGAGCCTGGTAGTGAATGTGTATGGATTTTCTGGGCTATGTCCCACATTGAAGCAATGCAGATTTACTACGACTTTCTGGATTTCGGAACATATCGAACCGAGTTTCCAGAGGACTCGATTTCTTGAACATCTTCCAGGTGGAGAAACGGCTGTTCCGCCTCCCTGGATAGCGTTTGAGGGGTACAACCCTTCGTGGTGGGGAGGAAATATGCAAGGCGCTAAGGGTTACTACAACGTATCCGTCCGGCCAAGTCACCTACCAAGCCCCGCAAAGCCAAGACATGGTGTGCACTTAACACGGAATCCCGGGAAACACAGAAACAAGAACGCCGATTTGACTGATGATGTTCGTGCGAGCATCACCCAACTCTACGACCGGCGTGATTCACGACCGGTGGATTCGCCTACCTTCAAGGTCCGTTACTGATACGGATGGATCTTAATCTTGAATTGATACTGCGATTTAATCACTGGGGGAAAAATATGAACCAGAAATCTGACATCGAAAGTAAACGCTGGATAGTTCAGCTGCGCTTGCCCGGCTAATCACGCGTGGCTATCCTGCCGCGCTCCAAATATTTTTCTCACAAGGAAGTCCCAAATGCGCCTGCTCTTAGCCGTCTTGCTCCCCCCTGCGTTACTCGCCGGGTGCGCCGGCATTCCCTACGAAAAGCCCGAGGATCGTGCGGCCATTCAGAAAGACCTAGCGGTGAAACCAGACGATGTTGTCACGATGACCCAGGTGTTGTGGTGCGCCAACCCCTACGGTGACATAACACCCTGTCAGTTGCAGGATGCACTGGCCGTGCAGACCCGCACAAAGCTGATTCTTGCCAGTTACAGCAATAAGCACTACAGGCCGGTCTTCCAGCCCCAGGCAAGCGAAGTCATGTGCGCCCACGCACAGGCATCCGTCGACACAGCGCCGAACTTCTACATGTTTACCAAAGACTACGCCCTGCAAATATGGCCGATTACCCCCGACGCAAAACCGGACTTACTGAAGAAGAAACTCATGCTGGATGCAATGACGCAGGGCAAAAAAACCTTCGTCGGCCCCCAAGGTAACTTCGTGGAGAACACCGGGCGGTACAATTATGGCGGGGGTTATATTGCTAACACTGCCATTCCCTATGCGACAAGGGCGCAGGTATTGCAGTTGGTTAATCCTTGTGGGGGTCGGGAGTAGGAGGCCGGGCTCGCGAGGTTGTCGCAGCCTATTGTGCCGCTTCCTACTGGCGTTGCACCCGCTCGCTAATCCGACCGTACCGTTGAGGCCAGGGGAATTAGGGGACGCGTAATGTCATTGCCTTGGCAAGCAATGACTGGCGGGGCCATCTTGATGACCTAAGCCCGAACGCCTTAGATAACTGCGAGCATGCCACGAAACGCTTGTGCTTCCATCTCCACGAGACTAGAAGAGGTGCTGCCCTTATGCTCCAACAGGAATCGTTTTACGAGCTGAAATCCAAGTGAATAGCCCAACCATCTCGGGAGGTCGGATGCACCAAAGAACCACGCGTCGTGGCCATAATCCTTGCGGTTCCAGTAGCTCGCCGCCATTCCGACATGGCGTCGAATGTCAGACACATCGAGGCGCTCCCATGGTTCAGGTAAACCACCACAGATTTCCTGTGCAAAAGCGCCCGCCAGCCCCTCCGAAACAAGCGCTTCACCTAATGATGATCCATAACCTGGCCCATCCCATCGGGCAGCATGGTGAAGCTCATGTGCGAACATCCGTTCGAGCGACGCTTCTTGGTTTGCTCTGAAAATTTCACTCGCAGGATCTACGGTCAAAAAAATAAGGCCTGGTTCGGGCGCATATCCTAGATGCCCCTTCTCTGGAATGACCTGAGTGCCAGCTTTCACGATCACATCAAGTGGGCGCAACGGCATCAACGCAATTGCTTTTTCGTAGGTTTCTAACAGGCGGGTGTGAAGCCAATTACGGTGATCGATAAGCGTGCCGCGCGCGTCGATGAAATGGAAATTTATGGATGTCATTGGTATGCCTCCTTGCATAAAGCCTTGCGTAACGAGATAGGTTGCCACCTATGCGGCAACAACTGATCGATTTCACTCGCCCGCTGCGTCGGCAAGCGAGTGAGCACGTCCTTCAAATAATCATACGGATCATGCCCATTCAGCCGCGCAGACTGGATCAAGCTCGTGATCGCCGCAGCACGTTTTCCGCTGCGTAGCGCCTCAGGGGGCACACAGCGCTCTCAGCCTCAGGGGCAGGTAGCCAGAGGCCAACCGACGCGCGCTGCACGGAGGAGACTGGCCTTAACAACCAAGCGGTGAAATGGGGCAATAACGAAGATGTAGGCCCGGCCTAGACGGTTGTGGCACTGGACCACGGTTGAAAAAACCAGTTGGCGACTGCCTTCTGGCTCTGCCTCTCCAGAACACAGGATCGATATCCGGAAGTCGAGGTGCTTGTCGTCCTCTCCCAACACGATTTCAGTCTGGTTCGTGCTGTAGACCTTGAAGATTCCAATCCGATTAGCAAGTGTTGCCAAATGTTTGGCTGTCTTGAGACCAAAACAGGCAACGATAGTGTCTCGGACTTTCATGAGCCATCCGATCCAGGATGGCTGGTGGGAAAGGATGAATCGAGCTAGCAAATCTGGATTGCCAGATGTGCCCGCAGGGAGCCGAATCGCAAAAGCGTCCGCCAGGTTCATCGACTTGTAGAGGTGGGTGATGCCGGACCTCGAGGGGACTGGCACGGACATAATGAGCTCAAATTCTCGGGGCATCGGGGATCTCTCCTGAGTTCTAACTACTAATTAGACGACATGCCATGTCGCGTTTCTTGTTGCGATGGTTTGTCGTATAACGCTCCTGGTCGCCCTGTAAGTGCTTGTCTGGCTTGGAAGTGACGGTTACCGACTTTCAAGCCGGGCACGGACAATCGCGCTCACTGCTCATTCCCAAGCACACGAGGTATCTGCATAGTGGAGGAATCTCGCTGCACAAGTGGCTCTTTTTCCATATTGCGGCGTGCCTGCTTAGGCTTGATGAGGTCCAGAGCCTCGCTGAGCGAGCATGGATTAACTGGATGTTGTTGAGGCGCCAACTTCTCCTTGCCGGATACTCAGCCCGATCAAGGCATCATAGAGCTCTTGCTGCCCAGCTGGCAGAACAGGGAGCAACGTCGCACGGCGCTTGTCGACATCGAACCAGGATTCAACCAACCATCCCACCAGATAGAGCGCCGAAAGGCATCCGCCAGCGGTTGCAACGTTCCCTTGGCACACAAGAGGCTGGTCCACGGGCTCAAGTCCCAGAGCTTGCAAGCTCGATCGTGCCTCCGGGTGTGTAGTTGCCTGGCCGCTGAGCAATCCAAGCCGTTCGAGAATGAAAGCTCCGGCGCATATGGAGCCGATTCGCTGGCGTCTGGAGTCAAGTTCAAACGACGGCAGGAAATCTGGGGCGGCAAGTGCAGCGGGTATCCCTTCCTTGCCGCTGACGAACAATACCGCGTCGGCACTATTGGCCTCGGAAAGCGGACCGTGCACCGAAACAGGCAGGCCGTGCGCTGATCGCACGATAGAGCTGGAACCCAATATTCGGACGTGCCAGTCCTCAGTGTTGCGGCCTAAAATGTCCCACATCAGGAACAGGTCGATATCAGTGAATTGGTCGAAAGCAACCAGAACGATTTTCTTCAAGGCGAGCTCCATGAAAAGTGCTGGCGTGCAAAACGCAACGGCCATCTTTGCTGGTGCTCGCAGCGTATCAATCGGTTGCGCACCATACACAGTCTGTATGGCGCTAAATATGGAGCGGAATAACGGGTGAGAAAACTAACTCGTAACCATTGGATCGCGGCTGGTTTTGAGGCCCTCGACCAAATTGGGCATATTGGCGTTTCGGCCGAGAGTCTATCGCGCCGATTGAATGTGACCCGCGGATCGTTCTATCACCATTTCCGCAATCGCGAAGACTTTGTCCGTACCTTGCTGGCCGCTTGGGAAGAAGACTACACGGAGCGCATGCTCGCTTATGCGGCGCAGGGTCGTAGCGCGGGCGAAACCTTGAAACGCTACTTGAGTATTGCCGCTGAGAAACAACCTGGGCGGGAAGTTTCCATCCGAGCCTGGTCGCTGCACGATCCGTTGGTAGGCGAGTTTCAGCAGCGTGTTGACACAAGACGACTGGACTTCGCGATACGGACGTGCCGCCGCTTGGTCCATATGCCAGGCGAAGCAGAAGTGATTGGTCAGGTGGCCCATCTGTGCCTGATTGGTGGTCAACAGGCAGGGCTGCGGCGTGATGCCGCTCGCTTCAACAGTTTCCTGCATCGAGCCTTTTCACTTTTCGAAGGGGCTCTTCCACCGTGGCGGGCCTAAGTCATGAGCTAAATGGGGTAACTGAATAAATAGAGGTCGCGTGCCAACCGTACGCTTACATCAGCCTTGGCCACCTAAACGGGACGAGGCTTCTTATTGCGCATCACAATGAAACAACGCCCTCACCTACTCCTGCGGATCGACCTGATCCAACACCCGATTCACCGACAACGGCGCTACGCCTTCGCTACGATCTCGTCCCACGCGGTAGGGCTGGGAAATAGCTCGGTCAGGAAACCCACAAACGCCTTCACATTCGGGCTGCCTCGGCGGCTCTCTGGCCACAAGGCCGTGATGGAGGAACGGTCGACTGCGAACTGAGGAAATAGCGGTTTCAGTTCTCCCCGTGCGACATAGGGCGCGGCGACATAGGTGGGTGAAATGCCAATGCCACCGCCCGCAGCAAGCACTGCGGCAACCGCATCGCTAGCGTCGATGACGATGGATGCGTCGGGCGCTATCTCCACCATTCGGTCCCCCACGCTGAATGGCCAGCGCAGCGCTTGGCCCGAACTCTGGTAGCGAAAATTCACGCAGTCATGGTCGGCCAGATCGCTGAGTTCCAGCGGCGTGCCGCGTTTGGCCAAATAGGCTGGCGAGGCAAAAGCGCAAATTCGATGCGGTCCCAGCGTACGAGAGATAAGTCGCGAGTCGGCCAGGTTGCCCACGCGCACGGCCACATCGATGCCTTGCTCAACGATGTCCGCAAACTGATCGCCCAGGCGCAGGTCGATGGCGAGCTTGGGGTAGCGCTCGCGAAACCTGGGAATCGCTGGCGCCAATATGTTCAGCCCGATAGGCGGTGGCGCTGTCACTTTCAAGGTGCCGGAGGGCTCGGCGCGCGAGGCCACTGCGGCCTGCTCGATGTCCTCTACCTCGCGCAGAATTCGTAGCGCCCGTTCGTAAATATCCCGGCCTTCAGGTGTCAGGGTCAACGAACGGGTGGTGCGGCTGAATAAACGCAGCTCGAAATGTTGCTCCAGGCGTTGCACGCTTTTGCTGATAGCGGACGGCGACACAGATAAATCGCGGGCTGCAGCGGTGTAGCTGCCTAAAGAGGCAGCGCGGGCAAAGGCAATAAGACCGGTAAGGCGGTCTAACCCTATTTGTTCCTTCATGGCACTAGTAAAGCGACTTATGGCCTGATTATCAATGTTGGCTCGAGTCTTTAGTCTTTGCCCAACGACGCCATTCAGGCAGTCAAGGAGATCGACCATGAGCCATTCCACCATCCTCCAAACCGCATTTACCCAACAGCTACCCGCTCATCTGGAAGGCCGCACGGTAGTGATTTTCGGCGGTACATCCGGCATCGGTTTAGCCGCTGCGATTCAAGCCAAAGCCGCCGGGGCATCGGTGACCGTGATCGGTTCCAATGCCGAGCGCGCCGAGCAAGCGGCGACAGAACACGGGCTCGCCGGCTGGCGCGCCGCTGATGTCACCAACGGCGATGCCGTCTACGCCGCCTTGGCGGACATCCCTCACGTGGATCATCTGGTTCTACTCGCCGGCACATTTGTGGCGGGCAAGGTGCTGGACACTGAAATCGACTACCTGCGTCGGGCGTTCGAAGAGCGTATATGGGCTTCGTTGCACGCCATCCGCGCATTGGGAACCCGGTTGTCCAAGGACGGCTCCATCGTCTTTATCTCTGGCTGTTTGGCCGACCGGCCCAACGCCCATGGCACCGCCGTGATCGCTGCTGCATCGGCGGCAATGGAAGCGCTGGCACGTGGCCTGGCCCTGGAGCTGGCGCCCATCCGTGTGAACACTCTGTCCCCAGGCCCGATCAACACCCCCATTTTTAGCAAAGCCCTGGGCGAGGGGCGCGATGCGTACGTGAGCGCATGGGAGCAAGTGCTGCCGTTACATCGCATCGGTACCGCCGCTGAAGCAGGCGCTGCTACCGTTTTCCTGATGACCAACACCTTTATGAACGGCGCCACGCTAAACATCGACGGTGGCGCTCGGCTGGTCTGAGTGACCCGCCTCGCACTGAGTCCATTTCAGGAACAACGCCATGACTTCGTTGGATACGTTACGGTTCAGGATTGCTTGCGCCCGGAAGCGGCCTGTTTTCTCCATTGCGTAAGATCAAAAGCTCGCGGCTAAAGCCCTCCTATAGGTAGAGGCTTTAGTCGCGATATTTTTTGAGGGCAGCAGGAGGTCCGCTTATGGCCGCGACGGGCAGTAATTTGGCCAGAAACGGACACTCGAACATTTGCGAGCAGGCATGGGATGCTGCCGTCGATGCGGATGCTGATTGATTTTATGGTGGAGCAATTCAAGTTGCTGGATGACCCGGCGCGGGGGATGCGGGTGAGTCCGCTGGTTTGATAGGAGCCACCGGCGATATCTGCGACACGCGAACACCACGAACACGTAGGAGCTGCCGAAGGCTGCGATCTTTTGATCTTTTGATCTTAAAAACACAAAAGCCCCGTCCCACCTAAATGGGACGGGGCTTCTTATTGCGCATCACAATGAAACAACGCCCTCACCTACTCCTGCGGATCAACCTGATCCAACACCCGATTCACCGACAACTCTGCCAGGGAAATCATCTGCTGGATGGCTAGCGCCATGTTGCATTGCGGGCCGGTGAGGCTGAAGGCCAATTCACTGGCTATTACGTTGGCGGAAGCGAGGGTTTCGCAGCAGTGGGCCAGGAGGGTTTCTTTGTCGACGTTGGGGGCGATGACGAAGATTGTGCTGGGACGGCGGTCGGCCAGCTTTGGTTTTGAGGGGGGTGGCGACAGGTAGTAATCGAGCGCGCGGATCGCGGCGTCGTGGAGTTTTTTTGAGTCGAGGCAGGAGTATGGGGAAACTGGATCGGTTTCTGCCGGTTCTGGGGTTTCTGGGGTTTCAGATGGGTTTTCGTCGTCGTCGAGCATTTGGAACTCCAATGGATTGGGTTCCTATGAAAATCGGGCTACCACACCCGGTCGCTGAATTGGCAGCGACGGAGGGAGGTTAGCGAGTGGGCTTCCGAAGGGCAAGGCCGGCGATGTGTAGGAAAGTTCTGAGGACGTGGTTTTCCGATTGATACTACGTGGTTGCTTTTAGTCAATCTATGCATCGACCGGTTGAATCCACAACCCATAGCTGCTGGTCGTTCACATGCCATCCAAAGTCAGCATGTGTGGATATGAAATCTTTGAGGCGATATATAGACTTATCTAGCGCTGTAAAGCCATCTATAATTTTTCTTCCGCGCCTTGAAAATTTCACATTTGAGTATCTCTGCAGTTTTTAATATTTCGGCTACAGGTGGTTTGATATTTTCTGGAAGTCCCTTATTAGGGAAGTTGTAACCGGTGCAGGACTTATTGAATTCGGTAAGTGCCGATAAGATCCGGGTCTTGTTAAATCCAGTATAATCCTTATTCAGGGCATCGACGCAAACCGTCAAGCTGGACTTCAGGCCAATGAGATAGGCTTCATCCGTGTACAGTTTGTCCGAGTTATCATCGATCCAAAATCTACAGCTACTTTCCGCTTTCCGGTCGATGAGTGCTAAGATCTGCTCCACTCTTTTCGAAAAATCGGCTGAGTATGCAGAATATTGGGTGCGGGATATGGTTATCCATACGCCAATTGCCCCCCCGAGTAGAGCACTGGCCAACGGAATCAGGCTCGTCGCAATACTCATGAGGGTTCCTCAGCCTCTTTTATGAACATCATCACTTCAGCCTTCTCGGTGTCCGTTGTTGCGACAACGTTGAGACGTGTAATCAAGTCATTTTTTGAAATAGTGCCATCTCTGAGCAGTCCTCCCACTACCTCCGACAGCCAAGAACTTCCCCATCCGGGTAAGTCGGAGAAATCGAGGGTGACTAGATTTTCTGTCGCCAAAGCGGGCTGGAGGACATCCTCGCGAAATGCTTGGGCATTCCCTGGTCCATCTTCCCGGAATCGGCCACAAGGAAACGGACATTCATCCTTGATCTTAATGATTTTTCCCTTCATGGCTTTCCGTCCATTCGAGCAACCGCGAACGTAATCCGAGTGCCGCACTGCAGATCGACGTCAGCAGCAAGGGTGCTTGTCTCTCCCAAAAAAACCGATCCAGCCGGACTTTCAATAGACAACGCAAGGAGTTCGCCTGACTTAAAATCCCCGACGACATCGGCAATTCCCTGTCCTCGGTTGAATCTATTCAGTCGACTCGCGGTGAGATTGGCGAGCGCGAGGTCAGCCGTGGTCTCAGTACCACCCTTTAGTTGAAGCGATTCGAAAAAACCTAAGCCATCATCCTGGATGCGAACGATAACGGCATGCTTGCAGGTGAAGCAATCGAAAGACCAGTTGACCTTGGGACGTTTCGGGTGGGGCGCATGGTGATACACGTTGCTGATAAGCTCAGCCGCATGCCGATACATCAGCCTGCTCTGAGCCAAGTCAGCGTTGACAGACATCACCTCATGGAAATGCGCCATATCCGCTGGTTGATCGGTACTCAGCTGGACGGTCTCTGCATTCTCTTTGCGCATTGATGCACTCCTGTTTCTTTGGCTCTCGGGCATCCTGCATCCATTCCAATTTTTTCAGGCCACGGGTCAGAAATGGTAATGGAATGATATCACGACGCCTCGGATGGCCTTGCTGCCGTCTTTTCGGAAGTTGGCAATGGTCTTGAAGTCCGGTATCAAACGCCCGGCCCGTAGTATTGACCGTGCGATCGCTCGACCAACGAACGTCGATGATCCGAGATGATCCGAGATGATCCGAGATGATCCGAGATGATCCGAGATGATCCGAGATGATGAGGCTATGAGCGTTTTTACACACTCTGGGCCATTAGCGGACGTTCTGGATGCCCGGCAAAACGAGGTGCAGTTGAATATTTTTGTTCCGCTTTAAACGTTGGGCAAATAAAGAAACTCGTCGAAAACTTGCATAAATTTTTCAGTCTCTTTCGCGTAAGTTGTGCAAAGATATTCGATAATTTGCGCTTCCGTCATAAGTTTATTTCTCACTACATGCTTATACAATTGTTTATTATCGAGACCTTGTATCTTACCTATTGCACTTTCTAAAAAACCTGACCCTCCATAGTAGTCTGAGTGCAATTGCTTTTCGACGCTCTCGAACGGGATGCAGTAAACATTTTTATAGTTTTTGACATGTTTTTCTTTCGCTTGGTCGCCATCAAGAATAGAGATTACGTTTTTCTGGTCAGCGAAGAATTCTTCTTTTGCATTTCTGCTCATTAAATCGACAACACCACTCCCCCCTCCAATATATATAATTTTATATTGAAAATGTGTTTTTGGATGGTGCTTTTCAAGTAGATGCTCTAAAAGTTTCTGGAGCAAGTCATCTTCAGTAAGGATATACCTGTCCCATCCTTTAAATCCGAAAAGAATGCTTTTCACATAGCTATAAGAAGCGGGAATTGCGCGAACACAAGTGGAATCATCAAGCAAATAAAAAATCTCATTATCGTTGAGTGTTTTCATCAACGCTAGAGAGTGTGTTGTAAATAAAATATTCACATTGTAGATTGCGCAAAATGATCGAAGTTTTGTTGCCAATCTAGTTTGGGCCGCCGCATCTAATGATATATCGATTTCGTCAATCACGATAAGTTTACAGCGATTTTTGATTTTTCTGTATACGCTAATAAGAAGATATTCGCCTGAACTCAAATAATCTTCACGTATATACCTACTCTCTTCCAAAAGAATGCAGTAGTACTCGTTACGCTTTACTTTTATCTGGACCAAATCATTAAACTTTGTCGTGGAGTATATATAATTCAGAAACTCAATTAGTTCCACAGGTCCTTCGTGTGTTCCCATTACAATGTTGCTTCGAATGTCTGGGTCTGCTTTTGTCAGTGTTTGGAAAAAACTAAATCGCTGGCCGTAAGGCATCGGCAACTCTACATCAATATTACTTTTTATAATATCTGGTATGACGTCCTTTGAGTTTAAGCTCCGAATGCCCGGGTCATAGGTGAACGTAAAAGAGATTTCGTCTACTAAATATTTTATATGACTATCGGTACGAAATATGCCTGGTTGTGATGTTTGAGCAAAGGTGTCGGCAAACCTTAAATTCTGTATGGCTTTAATGAGCGTAGTTTTGCCTACGCCATTCTTACCTATTAAACATGTCAACTTATTCAGACTTAGATCAATATCAAACCTCAACATGGACACATGTTGAATGTTATTGATTTCGATCTCAATTTTCATAGGGCCTTCACCGATCCGCGGACAAACATATCAACCACAGATGCCCCATATTTTTTGCGGAGTTTATTGAGATAAATTTTGTCTGTTGTGTTGATGTAATTTAAATACCCAGACACCTTGGCGAGCGCAGTAGCACTATCGGTTTCAATCTTATCTAAAAATTTTTGTTTATCTTTCATGAAGAAATGCAACAACACTTCAATATCGGCTTTCAACTTCGAGTCTATCGTGATGGTGCCGTTAGGCAAAATCATCATCCCGAGTATTTTAAGTTTATTGCCTGCAGAACTGTATTTTGTTTTGGATGAATTGATAGACAGACTGCCTTTGAATTGCTGATGAAGTACCTCTGCGATTATTTCACCTGTCCCGTACAGTTTTCTCTCACCCCCAGAAATTATGATGTCATCTGAGTAGCGTGTATATATTAATCCGTTTTCCTCACAGTAAAGCTCTACTTCATTATCAAAATGCAGTAGGCATGCGTTACTAATTAAAGGTGATGTTGAAAACCCCACCGGCAGCTTGCCAGATACAGTGCAGAGCTCGATTATTCTATCGATATATATAAGTACATCGGCAATAGGCATTCTATCAATGCTGGCGACTATACTAGCTTTAACAAAATCGCTTCGAATACTTCCAAAAAAATTGTTCAGATCGGTTTGATAAAAGTGCTTACTGTGAGCATGTTTCTTTACTGCGTCAGCTACATTCATTCCTTTTCTATAAGAATATACGCAATTCTCATTAAACTTGAGCCATTGAAATACAAATAGATTAAGAAATTTATGGTAGATTTTTAGTGTCGGATCGGCCTCGTATATATTTTTTTTATTTAGATCAAGCTTTCTGAATTTCTCGGAAATATCACCCGACTTAAAATCTTCAAAATCATACTTACCATGATACATGGCTTCAAATGCAGATTTAAAGTCTCTATTAACCATTTATCAATCTCTGATCAGATTCAACTATTGTTACGGCAACGCGCCCCAGGACAGTTGCATGTCGCATAAAAGAAAATTGGCGCGCATTAATGACACGCAATATTAATGCTAACGAGCCAAGTATTCGGGATCGGGATTTTGTATCGAGGTGAGGTCGAGCGATAATAAATATAAGAAGAGGAGGTGCAAAGGAGCAGACTTTACAATTCGCATGGCCCCCCTGATCAAACGATAACTGAGGAGGGAGGCCATACAAACGTAACATGGATCAAGACCTCTAGAGGTCAGCTTGACGACTGGAGATACCCCTAGTCACTGACATAGAGACATGGTAAAGCCTTCAGAATAAAAAAACAACCGTTGGGAATGTATTTGGAATACGATCTATTTACCTGATTTAACTAAGTATTTTATGTTTGATGGTGCCTGCGGTGGCGCCTCTGCTGCACCCAACCTCGACATGTGAGCAAAGCCGTCGGCAACACGATTGTGTCTGCTGCTCAAATGTATCCTATGGATAATCTTAGATAGCATTCGACTATGGTAAGCAGGAATGCCACTGCACCACGGCCTACCGTCACTATGGATAACGGCCTTTTTGCATGGAGGAGATAACGGCCCATGCAGACGTTTTGAATCCTCTCTAATTTCGCAATCACGCTGAAGGGCTGCTTTTGGGCCGAAAGCAGTCATGTGGGCCGAAATGAATCTGCCCCTTGAAAACCACCCCCCCCACAAAAAAGCCCACTGACCGTCACCGACCAGTGGGCTTTCCGATTACGCTTCTACTTACAAAGCCATATCCGTCGCAGCATTAGCCTTCGGCGCCTTGGCCGGAGCGGCCGGAGCAGCAGCCGGAGCCGCCGCCTGACCAATCACCGGCGGCGGAGTCAGCTCCAGCACCTTGGCGGTGTAAGCCCACTCTTCAGCCACTTTCGCAGGGTTGCTGTTCAGCTGAGTGCCATAGCTAGGCACGATCTGGTGCAGCTTTTCCTGCCAGGCAGGGGTTGCAACCTTGTCCTTGAACACTTTCTGCAGCACGGTCAGCATGATCGGTGCGGCAGTCGATGCGCCTGGCGATGCGCCCAGCAGGCCGGCGATGGTGCCGTCAGCGGAAGCAACGATTTCGGTGCCCAACTTCAGCACGCCACCAGCGGCTTCATCACGCTTGATGATTTGCACGCGTTGGCCGGCTTGCCACAGGCGCCAGTCTTCGGCTTTGGCGTTCGGGAAGTATTCTTTCAGGGCGTTGAGGCGGTCTTCGTCAGACAGCATCAGTTGGCCTGCAAGGTACTCGACCAGCGGGTATTCCTTGATGCCGACCTTGGTCATTGGCCACACGTTGTGCGTGGTCGTGGTGGTCAGCAGGTCCAGGTACGAGCCTTCTTTGAGGAACTTGGTGCTGAAGGTCGCGAATGGGCCAAACAGGATGACGCGCTTGCCGTCCAGGACACGGGTATCCAGGTGCGGAACCGACATTGGCGGTGCGCCAACGGAGGCTTTGCCGTAGGCCTTGGCCAGGTGTTGCTCGGCAATGGTCGGGTTTTCGGTCACGAGGAACGAGCCGCCAACCGGGAAGCCTGCGTATTCCTGGGCTTCAGGAATGCCGGACTTCTGCAGCAGGTGCAGTGCACCGCCGCCCGCGCCGATGAACACGAACTTGGCGTCGGTTTCGGTTTTGGTGCCGTCTTTCAGGTTTTTGTAGCTGACGCGCCAGCTGCCGTCTGCGTTCTTGGTGATGTCTTGCACTTCGCTAGACAACTTCAAGTCGAACTTCGGCGTGGTTTGCAGGTGCGCGACGAACTGGCGGGTGATCTCGCCAAAGTTCATGTCGGTACCGATCGGGCTCCAGGTGGCCGCGACTTTCTGGTTCGGGTCACGCCCTTCCATCATCAGCGGAACCCACTTCTTGATCACAGCTGGGTCTTCGGAGTACTGCATGCCGGCGAACAGCGGGCTCGCTTGCAGGGCTTCGTAGCGTTTCTTCAGGAACTTGATGTTGTCATCGCCCCACACAAAGCTCATGTGTGGAGTGGAGTTGATGAACGAACGCGGGTTCTTCAGCACGCCTTGCTGAACTTGCCAGGCCCAGAACTGACGGGAGATCTGGAAGGCTTCGTTGATTTCAACGGCTTTCGCGATCTGAACGTTGCCCTTGTCATCTTCCGGGGTGTAGTTCAACTCGGCCAGGGCGGAGTGACCGGTACCGGCGTTGTTCCAGCCGTTGGAGCTTTCCTGGGCGACGCCATCGAGGCGCTCGACCATTTCCATCGACAGACCAGGTTCCAGCTCATTAAGCCAGACACCCAGCGTTGCACTCATGATGCCGCCGCCAATGAGCAGCACATCGACTTTCTTTGCCTCTTCCGCGTAGGCGGACGTGATCCCCATCGACAAAGCCAGCCCCAGCAGGGCCGTGTTCAGTTTCTTAAACATCTGTAGCACCTATGATAAACGCCATCCGCCCTCAATCCTCAACATGAGCAACCCAAGAGTACGGGTACGCAGGCAGCGTGCCGTGGGTTCCTACACTTACAAGGATTTGAAGGTGGGCACACAAGGCCGACGTGTCTCCATCGACCTCAGTTATATGTCCCTCGTGCACTGATTTTTATCTTTATTGGGCTCAGCTACTGGAGCGACATTGATTCCGTCGGACGTCTGTGGACGTACGAACCGAATAGGTCAAACCAAGTTAGTGCGACAGAATATCACGCCTCGGCCAGCCTGCGCGCCCGAAAGGACTCAACAGTCTAGTCGGGACGAGACCCGCGCCCGGCGTCTTGGCTCAAACGATCCAGCACAAACGCCTTGGCGTTGCGCGTCATTTGGTCGAGATGACGGTCGCGTTGCTTTTCTGCATCGATCATCGCCCGCTTGCCGTGTTTCTGCAGCAGATACGTATGTATCTGCCGCACCTCCAAAGAACTGTAGATCGAAGTGACATCCAATAGGCCCATCAAGCCTTCGGTGCCGTGATCACGGGTGTTCATCAGCACCTGAGTGCCGCGCACGCCCAGCACCTGGAAGCCCATCGACTCGAACCAGGGCACCTTGGCGACCGTGCAGGTCAGTTCGGCATGCGGGTAGCGACCGAGCATGTCTTGCAGCATCGCCCGCGCGACGCCCCGCCGCCGATGGCTGGCCTGCACCGCCATATACGCCACGCCACACGCCTGGGGGTCGTCCTTGACCGGCAGGTACAGCAGAAAGCCGATGACCTGCTCGGGGTCTTCATCGTCCGTGGCGACGATCAGTTCGACCGCAATGCCTTTGGCGCCGCCGAGCGCTTCGAGGTAGAGATGAACCTCATAGCCCACCGTGTATTGATAGACGTTGTACAACGGGTTGCTCGGCGCGATGCCCACCATGCTGATGTCGGTCAGGTTGTCGACGACCATCTGCAGAATCTGGCTGTTGATGGGCTCTGGGCACGGGGTGGCAAAGTGGGTGAGCTGGGGCATTGCGTTTTAGACTCCGGGTTAAGCCCGCTATTGTCACAGATCGAGCCCTCGCAGGAAAATCAACGCTCGGGCGCGACGATGCGGAAGCGGATGTTGATGTCGTTGGAGACAACCGTGTCGCCCCACTCCCCTTCGCCGATCTTGAAGTCCCTGCGTTTAAGAATGATGTCGCCATC
Source organism: Pseudomonas sp. GM50 (assembly GCF_000282375.1). Taxonomy (GTDB): domain Bacteria; phylum Pseudomonadota; class Gammaproteobacteria; order Pseudomonadales; family Pseudomonadaceae; genus Aquipseudomonas. Next base: position 11,915 of record NZ_AKJK01000108.1, on the reverse strand, counting down.
GAAGATGCCGATGGCCTTCTCCGGCTTCAGCAGCACCTTCACCTGCAACTCACGCGTCATGCCCCTGAGCGTGAGGTTGCCGGTGATCATGTAACGGTGATCGCCCAGCGCTTTCACCCCAGTCGATTCAAAGGTCGCCACCGGATAGTCCGCCGTGTTGAACCAGGCAGGCTTTTGCAGCTCGCTGTTGGCGTCGCTGCCCCCGGCGTCGATGCTGGCAAGGTCGATGGTCAGCTTGGCGTGGGCCGCGGTGGGGTTCGCCGTGTCGAAATCGAGCGTGGCGTCGAACTTGCCGAAGGTGCCATACGCCCTGGAGCCGAACTGGTTATAGGTGAACGAGATCTTGCTGGCGGTGGTGTTCACCTGGGTGTATTCGACGGCGTGGGCGCAGGGCAAGGCGCCGACCAGGAGGATGGCGAGCAATGCGGCGAAACGCGGGAATCGAGGGGTCATGGGATTCTCCGGTTGAAGCGCCTTGGGATTCAATCACCGCACAGGTGTGTCAGTGGACTTAAGCAAATATTCGATGTTTATTCCAGTGCAGCCGTACCGCGCGCCTTTACCCACAGCGCCATTACTGGATAATGGCATCCCGCCACAATCAGGCCCCGGACCTTGATATTTCAAGGTTTTCTATTCTACAGCCTGACAGTCACCTTCAAGGACGGACGATCGGCTACGAAACAAGGAGTCAACACAGTGATATCCCCGCAAGATTCAGCAATACCGCTTACCCGCACTCAGAAATTCACTTCATTGATCACCCGCGGCATGGCAGGGCTCAGTATCGTGCTGGGCGCCATGTGGGCGTTAATCACTTATGCGGTGCCGGACCCCAGCGTGTTCGGCTTCAGCTTCATCAGTTGGAAAAACGTGGTATTGCTGGTGAGTACCTTTCTGTTTCTGGGAACCGTTTCAATCGGCTGGCAGATTCGTAACTTCACGCCGATGCTCCGCGGCGCGTTGCAGTTTCTCATGGTTGCCGGCTTGTCTTTTGGCTTCTTCATCCTGGGCACCGAATACGCCAAGCCCTCTTTCGAGTTCGCAAAACTGCAAGCCAAGATCGTCGAAAACGAAGGCAACAACCTGCTCGGCAAACGCATGGAAGTGCTGGATAACGTACGCATCGAACTGGAGGGCTGCGAAAATATCGGCCGCTTGCCCACTTGCACATTTGAACTGACCAATCTGAACGTGGATCGCAGCTTTCGCTTCGACGACGGCACCCGACTATTCGACGAGTCTGGCGGCCCTCTCAAGTTCGAGTCGATCCGGGTAGGCCAGGTCGAGGACAACGCCTGGCTACGCTTCCCGCTGATTCGCAACGTACCGACACGCGTTACGCTGATCTTCCAGCAGAGCAACAGCAAGCTCAGCAAAACACCAGCGATCAAACTGGCGTTTCGGGATGGGAATGATGAGACGCTTACCGTCAAATTCAGTGAGATTGTAATGCGCTAGGTGCAGGAATAAAGGCTCTTCACTGTCTGGTTCAGCTCAGCGCTGCCCCAGAAATGTCTGGAGGCTGTGATGCCCCTCGACGATCAACTCCCGAATAACTTCCTGGTACTGTTCTGCCCTACTCGGTTCGCGCAGCTCAAAGCTGGCGGACCAACTGATAAACGCCTTGGACTGGCCTGTCAGGGGCGCCAGTTTCACGGTGGCCACGTAATTATCCAAGGGTAATGGCGCCTCTTCGAAGCGGTATGAGAATGTCAGATTGCGGTCATCGACTGACAACAAACGCTCCCTGACGACCGCGCCATCGGCCAATACGAGTTTGCGAATGCAACCCACCATGCCATCAGGCTGGTTGTCCTCAATGCCGCTTTCGACAATCGCCGGATGCCACCTTTGAATCTCGCCAAACTTCTTCAACACGCTCCACGCGTGTGCTGCGTCACTGTCCAGAACAGCGGAAAATTCAACCATCGGCATTTGTGTTCCTCCTAGAAAAAACCTGCTTGAAAACCCCCACCGAACCTGTACTCAAATGCAGCGTTCGGAGGAGATGACATGAATGCCCGGCGCGCGCTCAAGGGCGGACTCGAGTAACGCTCGGGCGATCCGCGACGCGGGGTTAAGTCGCCAGCGAGCGGGCAACAGCCGTCCGGCCAGGCCAAGTGCGCAAACCAGTGCACACTCACCCAATCGCAACTCGTCCCGCTGCCCACCGATGACACCGGGCCTTACATAGGTGAGTGAGTGAAAGCCAAGCCCGGCCAGATGCTTCTCCAGTTCGCCCTTCACTCGGTTGTAGAAGAAACGCGAAGTCGGATTCGCCCCGATGGCCGAATTGAGTACATATGCTGAGGTGCCATGCCGCTTGGCCAAGCGCGCCACATGCATCGGGTACTCGAGATCGACGCGTCGAAAGGCGTCTCTCGAACCGGCACTGCGCATCGTTGTGCCCAAGGTGCAGATCACGGCATCGGCCTGCCACCAGTCAACCGTTTCGGGCAAAATGTCGAAATCGACCAGAGGCGCCTGCAGCTTGGGATGAGCGACAAGTGCCCGGCGAACCGGAGCTACCACACGACTGATACGTGGATCGGCGAGCGCCATTTTCAGCACCTCTCGCCCTACAAGCCCCGTGGAGCCAACCAAAACCAACTTCATTGCGAATACCGCTGGTCGAGTCCGCCCGCGCCGATGATAAAAACGTCACTCACGGTCGCTTCTCCCCTTGGTGATGGACGAACTCCGGTCCCGGCACTGCCTCAACCAGGACCGGTGGACGCTCAACCTTCGAACTGGTGATAGACCTTGGCGATGACCTTCCAGGCACCATCGATTTTGATCAGGGTCAGGTAATCGTTGTAGTCGGCACCGATCGCATCCTTCTCCATATCAACACGCACAACAGCGGTCGTCGGCGTGATCGCCAGTACGTCGAGACGGGTTGTGATGTCGGGGGCACTGCCGTTTTTCCGAACGAAATCAAACAGGTTTTTGATCGGGCCGCCGAGCAGTTGGCCATTAGTGAAGCCATACATCACCGCGTCTTGGTGGAATGCCTTCGCGACACCTTCCGTACTGCCCGCCCGCAGTCCTTCAACGTACTGATTGGCGACGGCAATGACGGCGTTGTACTCGGCGGTCGGTACTGCCTTGATGTTCTTTGACATGGTGCTCTCCTTTCGGTGAAGACGAGGGATCAGGTGTTCGGATGGGTGTGGTAGATCTTGCTGACGATGGTCCACTTGCCCTCTACCTTCAGCAGGTTGAAGAAGTCGGTGAAGCGGAATCCGGAAACGTTGTCGGTATCGACCCGCGCACTGGCAGCCGTGCCGACGATGTCGATGCGCACGATGGCGGCTTTGGCTTCCGGGGATGGACGGAACGCGGTGTCAATGACGTCGTAGAGATTCTGGATCGCGCCGCCGACGAGCTTGTCGCCATCGACACCAAACATGGTGGCCTGCTCGTTGAAGGCGGGTTTCATCAGCGCGCTGTCGGCCTTCGCGCCACCTTCGTTGTACTGGTTAAGCACCTCGACAATCGCGTTGTATTCCTGAACGTAAGTAAGACTGCTCATTGCATGACTCCTGATAAGTAACTGACACGGGATTGGTTTTTTTCGCACTCATGTGCGGTTGCAAGGCGCCGGCCTGCAATCATTCAACCGGCGCTTTTTCGGGGATCAAGCCGCGCACTTTCAACATTTCCCAGAAGGCCTTGGGGGCTGATCTGGACGCCGCTTGAAGATTCGTGCTGACGGCCTCTGCGTTCTGCGCACCGAGCAACACCGTGCTGACGGCGGGGTGCAATTTGACGAACTCGATCGCGGCGGACACAAGTTCGACATTGAACGCATCGCACACTTTTTCGATGCTCCTGACGCGCGTCAGGATGTCCTCGGGGACGGTGTTGTAGTCATACGTCAAGTTGCCGGCTTTCGTTCCTGTCGCCAGAATTCCCGAGTTGAAAACACCTGCCGCGATGACCGAGACATTGCGCTTTTGGAGTTCGTCAAAGGCACCGTCCAACGGCGCGTGATTGAGCAATGAGTAGCGCCCGGCAATCAGTGCACAATCGATGTCGAACTCGGACGAGGCGCGAAGTACCGAATCGGTGTCGTTTACGCCGAGGCCAACGGCCGATATATAGCCGCCTCCGCGCAACTCATCGAGCGCCCGGTAGCCACCGCTTTTATTGAGCTGATCCCAATAGATGGCGGCCTGATCGCCGTGCCAGGCTTCGCCCACATCATGCAAAAGCAGAACGTCGATGAAGTCTTGCCCCAGGCGAAACTGGCTGTCTTCGAACGAACGCATGATGCCGTCGTAGGAGTAGTCGTACTCCGCCACAAAGGGCAGCGGCTCGACCCAATCAATTGCATATCGCCCTTTCACTTCCCTGAAGCGATTGGCGGGCTTCAGAATCCGGCCAGCCTTGGTGCTGAGCGTTACGTGTTGGCGAATTCCCAGCTCCCGGATCGCATGCCCCAAGTAATACTCGGCCTTGCCATGCCCATAGAACGGCGCTGCGTCGAAGTGTTGGATGCCTCCTTCGAAAGCTACACCGATGGCTTCTTCGAACTGGCGATAGTTGACGTGGTTGTTGAAGCCCGCCATGCCGACGGTGCCCAGCCCGATGGGGCTGACCAGCGCCCGGGATTTGCCGAGTGGAGTTTTCCGTTGATCAGACATTCACTTCACCTCCAGCGTTGGTGGTGGGCCAGTCGGTGTAACCCTCTGCCCCACCGCCGTAGTAAGCCTCACGGGGTGCAACGACCAACTCGAAGCCAAAGCGCAGACGCTCGACCAGATCCGGGTTGGCGATAAAAGGTCGGCCGAATGCGACGGCATCGACCTTGCCTTGCGCGCGCCGCGAAACGGCCAGATCAAGGTCATAACCGTTGTTGCCAATGTACGGGCCGTGGAACAACGCCCGTAGCGCGTCCAGGTCAATGCCTTCCGGTACATCGCGAGATGTGGCGGTGGCCCCTTCGACGATATGCAGATATGCCAGGTGGAACGCATTCAGTCGCTTGATCAGATAGCCGTAGGTGACCATGACGTTGCTGTCGGGCGGTGTATTGCCCGCGTCCGGCGTCACCGGCGAGAGGCGGATGCCAACCCGGTCGCTGCCCCAGATCGCGACCACGGCTTCGGTGACTTCGAGGGTCAACCGAGTCCGGTTCTCGATGGAACCGCCGTATTGGTCGGTGCGCTGATTGGTGGAATCGCGCAAGAACTGGTCTAGCAGATAGCTGTTGGCAGAGTGAACTTCAACGCCGTCGAAGCCTGCGCGTTTTGCACATTCGGCTGCGTGCTTGTACTGCTCGATGATGCCCGGGATCTCCGATGTCTCCAGAGCGCGGGGCATGGACACTTCAACCACGCCGTTGGCGGTGTAGGTGGTGCCTTGGGCTTTGATCGCCGATGGCGCCACCGGAAGTGCGCCATCCGGTTGCAGGTCTACGTGGGAGAAGCGTCCCACGTGCCACAGCTGGCAAACGATTCGCCCCCCCGCGGCATGGACGGCATCGGTCACCTTCTTCCAGCCAGCCACCTGCTCTGGCGTCCAGATACCAGGGGTCATGGCATAGCCGCGACCCTGGGCGGAAATATTGGTGGCCTCGCTGATAAGCAGTCCGGCGCTGGCCCGCTGGGCGTAGTAAGTGGCATGCAATTCGTCAGGCACACCGTCTTCACCCATGCGGCTACGGGTGACTGGCGCCATGACAATACGGTTGGGGAGATCGAATGCGCCCATTCGGTACGCAGAAAAAAGATCGGTTCTCAGGCTGTTATCGGTCATGTTTTACCTCGAATAAAAGACCAGAGCCATCGCCCAGGGTTGGCCGACGGCTCTTCATGGCTAGGTTTTCTGCACCACCCGGGCAACCCCCGAAGGCTCAATGCTGACCTTTTCCCATTTGGCGATGACCAAGGGTGCAATCGCATTACCCAGCACGTTCAGGGTGGTGGTACCGCTGTCGATAATCCGGAAAATGCCGGCAATCAGTGCGACCCCTTCCAGTGGAAGACCGGCCGATGCCAAGGTGGCGGACAGGATGATGATGGCGAAGCCGGGAACTCCGGCAGCCCCTTTGGAGGTCAGCACCATCGTCACCACCAGCAGTATCTGCTGGGACAGCGACAGGTCGATCCCATAGAGTTGCGCGACAAAAATCGTCGCCACGCCGAGGAAGATCGATGCGCCATCCAGGTTGAATGCATACCCCACCGGCACCACGAAACTGACGATGCGGCGCGGCACGCCATAGTGTTCCAGCTTGCTCATCAGCTGCGGCATGACCGACGCCGAGGCGGCGCTGGAGAACGCCAGAATCAGCTCATTACGAAAGTACTTGATCAGTTTGAAAATATTCTCGCCAATCAGGTAGCAAATGCCGCCCAGCACCACCAGCGCAAAGACAATCAGGGCCAGATAAACCACACCGATCAACTTGAGCAAAGGCAACAGTGAGGCAAAACCGAAGGTCGCCACGGTAGCGCCAATCATGCCGAATACCCCGATCGGCGCATAAGCCATGACAATACTGACGACCTTGAACATGGCATCAGAAATGCCTTGAACCACCGCCACTACCGGTGCGCTTTTTTCTCTGGGAAGCGAGTTCAATGCCAGGCCAAACAACACGGCGAAGAACAGTACCGAGAGCAACTTCGCTTCCGACATCGCGACAAAAACGTTATCGGGAACGATGTTCTGCAAGATGACGAGAGCGCCCTTCGAAGGCTCCATGTTGACCGAAGCGGTGCTGTGGGAAATGCCCGAAATATCAGTGCCCGTGCCGGGCTCGAAGATATTGGCGAAACACAACCCCATCACAATGGCCAGGCCGGTAATCGCGAAGAAATACCCCAGCGACTTGACGCCCATGCGCCCAAAAGACTTGTTATCACCGCCGCCGGCAATCCCCAGGATCATGCAACAGAAGACAATGGGAACCACGACCATCTTCATCATCTTGATGAAGATATCGCCAAGGGGTTTGAGGATTTCAGAACTGATCCACCCTTGATATTGCGGGTGTGTATTGAAGTACCAACCGACGAGCACGCCAAGCAACAGCCCGGCAACTATTTGCCAAACCAAAGGGATACGTTTCATGTCTAGCCTTCTTGTTGGAATGAAAGGACTGCGTTACGTAGCAGTTGCTAGAGTCATGAGCTTCCAGCTCACTTGAAATCGAATGGCACAACAAGGTTGTGCCATTACTTCTATTACTTGGCGAAGAGCTGGCTCATATCCTTGAACGCCTTGAACTCAAGTGCGTTGCCACACGGGTCGAACAGGAACATGGTGGCTTGTTCGCCGACCTGCCCCTTGAATCGAATGTAGGGTTCAATCACAAACTCGGTACCAAAGGACTTCAGGCGCTCGGCCAGGGCTTCCCACTGCTGCCACTCCAGGATGATGCCGAAGTGCGGAACGGGGACGTCGTGCCCGTCTACCGGATTGCTGTGGACGCTCTCTTGGGAAGCAGTCTTTGGGTGTTCATGAATAACCAGTTGGTGACCGTAGAAATCAAAGTCGACCCACTGCGTGCTGGAGCGACCCTCTTGCAGCCCGAACACTTCACCGTAAAAGGTGCGTGCCGCCGCGAGGTCATAAACAGGGATCGCCAGGTGAAAAGGAGAAAGGCTCATCGGAACTCCAATCAAGGTTTTTTATCGGTTTTGTTTTTGAGAACGGAGCCAATCGTAGAGCCGCAGACCAAACAAAAAAATCAATATATATTTCTTAGAAACACAACTAATATTTGTTAATGATCAAAGAACTGAAAACACTTATCGCCGTCGCACGGGAAGGCACCTTTGCCGCTGCCGGCAACAGGATCGGGCTGACGCAGGCCGCCGTGAGCGCCCAGATGCAACGTCTGGAGGCCGAGCTGGGTTTCCAGATTTTCGACCGCAAGGGCCGCTCGGCTCACCTGAACAGAATGGGGCACCAGATACTTCTGCAGGCGCAGGAGCTGCTTCGCCTTTATGACAATCTGGGGTCTACCACGGTTGGGCTGCCGGCCAGCGTCCTGGTGAACATCGGCGCCATCGCTTCCGTGCAGCGCTCGTACTTACCGGATGCGCTCGCCAGATTTCACCAACAATGTCCGCAATGCCGAACCCGTGTGATCCCGGGTCTGTCGATGGAGTTGGTCAACCTGGTGGATGCCGGCGAGATCGACATGGCGGTGATCATTCGCCCGCCCTTCTCGCTGCAAAGCGATCTGCGCTGGACGACCCTGGCACTTGAGCCCTACCGGCTGATCGTTCCGCGCGATGTGCCCGGAGAAGACTGGTCGGCACTGCTTTCCAGCCAACCCTTCATTCGCTACGACCGGTCATCGTTCGGCGGCAGGCAGGTCGATCGCTTCTTGCGGCAGATGCATTTCACCTTGCGTGAAGTGTGCGAGCTGGATGAACTGGAGGCCATTATCAAGCTGGTCGAAAATGGCGTCGGTGTTGCGCTGGTGCCGCAGACGGCGACCCATCAGGATTGGCCGGCCGGGGTGCGTGCGCTGGACTTGGGGCAACACACCTTCCATCGTGATATCGGCCTCGTCCATCGGCCTCGGCAAAGTTTTACCGAGCCGGTACGGGTATTGGCCCAACTGATCGTTGAGCAGGTTCAGAGCGGCGCTTGAATCAACTCTGCACAGCCCTCTTCCGACTACGAATAAGCCCCAATCATCCACTTCACTTTTTCCAGCGCCTCGCGCAATGCGCCCATCTCCACGGAGCCCAGCGCCAGACGAAACGCATGCGGGACGTTGGCCGAAGTGGCGAACGGTTCGGCGGTGGAAACCGAGACGTTTTCGCGCATCAACGCCATGGCGATCTGATCGGCCCTTGCGTCTTCCGACAACGGCAGCCAAAGAAAATACGACGAGGGATGGCGAATGCAGCGCAGCCCCGCCAGTACCTCGCCGGCCACGACTTGCCTCGCTTGCGCGTCCTGGCGCTTCTCGGCTTCCAGTTGCATGACGGTGCCGTCGTCGAGCCATGCAGTGGCGATTGCCGTCATCACGCCCGGAGTATTCCAGGTCGTCGCTTTGATCGTGCGCTCCAGCGCGGGCACGTGTTGAAGGGGGGCGACGACGAAGCCGACGCGCAGTCCGGTGGCCACGCTCTTGGAGAGGCCTGATACGTACACCGTTCTCTCAGGGGCGAGGTCCGCCAGCGGTGCGGGGGGATTCTCCGCCAGGAAGGCATAAGCGGCGTCCTCGATGATCAATAGCCCATGTCGGCGCGCAATCGTCACCAGACAGTCGCGTTGATCGGCACTCATCACCCATCCCAGCGGATTGTGCAGGGTCGGCATCGTGTACACGGCCCGTACGCGCCTGTGCCGGCACAGGCTTTCCAGCGCCTCCAGATCCGGACCGTGATCGAGCACTGGAATGGGCACGATTTCAAGGTGCAGTGAGTCGGCCAGGGCCTTGAATCCCGAATAGGTCAAGGCATCCGCCGCAATCACGTCACCGGGTTGCAACAGCGCCATCATCGTCACGGCCAACCCCTGCTGGGCACCGGTGACGATCAGCACCTGCTCCGCCTCGACCGTCAGGCCTCGGACGCGCAGATGTCGCGCCACAGAGGCGCGTTCATGCGGGCGCCCCGCGTGTGGCTGGTAGCGCAGCAGCGATTCCAGATCGCCGGCCGATGCGAGTTGGCGCAGGGCATTTCGCAGCAGTTCTGCCTGCCCGGGAAGCGCCGGATAGTTGAAGTTCAGGTCCGTCATGCCAGCGGCAACGCTATGCTGGTCAATACTCTGGCCTGGCGACCACGAGGTTTCCCTGACGAAAGTCCCCCGCCCCATCTCCCCGCTGACCAGGCCCATGGCTTCCAGCTCCGCGTAAACCCGGCTAGCCGTCACCAGGGCCAGGCCTTCCGTTGCCGCCAGCTGGCGGTGGGTTGGCAGGCGCGTGCCCGGCAACAGTCGTCCTGAGCGGATATCCGCGGCAAATTCATCCACCAGTGATTTATAGCGTGAACGAGGCATGCGCAAGTGTATCCATGACAATATTTTGATTGTATTGAGTTTCGTCCATACGATGCCTCCCATGCAACCTGCATGAAGGGGAACCTCAATGGAACGCACATCGCACCTGCAACACCACACCACGGAAAAGACCGCGAGCGGATGGCTCAACGGGTTCATTGGCGTGCTCATCTTCAGCGGCTCGCTGCCGGCAACACGGGTGGCCGTTCTGGAATTTGATCCGGTCTTCTTGACGGTGGCCCGGGCCAGCATCGCGGCCATTTTGGCGCTGTGCATGTTGCTGCTTTTCAACGAAAAGCGACCGGCCAAGAGTCAGCTTCTCTCCCTGGCAATCGTGGCCTTGGGCGTTGTATTCGGGTTTCCGCTGCTGACTGCGCTGGCGCTGCAATATGTGACGTCTGCGCATTCCATCGTCTTCGTAGGCCTGTTGCCACTGGCCACGGCAGCCTTCGGGGTCTGGCGCGGTGGCGAGCGTCCCCGGCCGGTGTTCTGGTTTTTCTCGGTGTTGGGCAGCCTGCTGGTGGTGGGGTTTGCCGTCTCCCAAGGCCTGACCGCTTCTCCTGCGGGGGACATTCTGATGTTGCTGGCCATCCTCGCCTGCGGATTGGGCTATGCAGAAGGCGCGAAGCTTTCAAGAACACTGGGCGGCTGGCAGGTGATTTCCTGGGCCCTGGTGCTGTCGCTGCCGGTCATGATCCCGCTGACCTGGTTCCTGGCCCCGCCTTCGCTCTCGGGAATCACCCCGACCGCCTGGTTCAGCCTGGCTTACGTCTCGCTGTTCAGCATGTTTATCGGTTTCGTGTTCTGGTATCGCGGGCTGGCTCAGGGCGGGATTGCCGCCGTCGGTCAGCTTCAGCTGCTACAGCCGTTTTTTGGCTTGGCGCTGGCGGCCACGCTGCTGCATGAGCAAGTCAGCCTTGGCATGTTGGGTGTGACTGTTGCGGTGATTCTTTGCGTGGTCGGTGCGCGCAAGTTCTCGAGATAGACGGCTCGCCGCCAGAAACCGACTGTTGGTTGGCCTGGCAGCCGCAGGAATACTAACCTTTTAAGGTAAGGCCTGAATCTGTCGTGGTGGACCGGCCTCCGAGACGTTCCCGGCCCACCGCAGTGCTCGATAGGAGGAATGAAAAATGGCCAATTTCGAGAAAAAAATGCCGGTGCATACCGACGACGAAAAAACCGATCAGCAACCAATGGCGACAGACCCTTGGCGGCCCCTGGAAAAACTGCGCCAACAGGTCGATCACCTGTTCGAAGACTTCAATCGTGGCTCGGGGCTGACGCCTTTTCGGCGTGGGCTGTTTGATGTCGAACCGTTCTGGAGTCGGGATTTTATCGGCCGCAGCCTGCCTGCGGTAGACATTACCGAGAAGGATGAAAGCTTCGAAATCACCGCCGAACTGCCGGGCATGGATCAGGAAAATATCGACATCAGATTGTCCAACGGCAATCTGATCATCAAGGGTGAAAAGAAAGAGGACAAGGAAGAAAAAAGAAAGGGTTATCACCTGTCAGAGCGTCACTATGGCTCCTTCCAGCGGGCATTCAGCCTGCCTAAAGGCGTCGATGCCGACAAGATCGAAGCGAACTTCAGTAAAGGTGTGCTGAGCATTTCGCTGCCGAAAAAGCCCGAAGCCATGAACGCGGACAAAAAGGTGCAGATCAAATCCAGATGAATCGCCAAGACAGACACTTCGCGCAAAAAAGCCCCTTGTCGGGAAGCCGGCACGGGGCTTTTTTGATGTGGTCTAACAAAAAAACCGGGCGGGCGCGGTTAATGCCTGTCAGTTGAGGTCCGCAAACCTGTTGTGGCGAGGGGGCTTGCCCCCGTTGGGTCGCGAAGCGGCCCCAAAACCTGCAATCGCGGTGTATCAGATACACCGCATGCAATGGTTTTACGACTGCTTCGCAGCCGAACGGGGCGATGCGGCGTTCCG
>NZ_AKJK01000107.1 GCF_000282375.1 Pseudomonas sp. GM50 | reverse complement strand
AGCCATTTCATTATTCGACCGAGTTCTCTCAGAGGAACGCGGTCGAATGTGGGAGCGGGCTTGCTCGCGAAGAACGATAACGCGGTCTACCGTGTGATTGCCATCCGCACCCGCCGAGCCCTGAGCCCCGCCATCAACGATGGCCCCAACGCCACCAGCGCCGACCCGATCACCACCAGCACCGCCCCGCCGTAACCCAGGCCGTTGATCTGCTCGGCATGCACATACTCCGGCCATAACCACGCAGCCATGGCCACGGCGGCAAAGGTCACCAACGGAGTGATCGCCAGCGTCGCGCTGACCCGGGAGGCTTCCCAGTGGGCCAGGGCTTCGGCGAAGGCCCCATAAGCAATCAGGGTGTTCAAACAACACGCCAGCAGCAGCCAGCCTTGCAGCGGGCTCAATTGCAGCGCCTCCAGCGGATGCACCCATGGCGTCAGCAACAGCGCGCAAAACAGGTAAATCACCATCATCACCTGCAACGAATTCCACACCGTGAGCAACTGCTTCTGGCCCAAGGCATAGAAGGTCCAGACCGTGGACGCCAACAGCACCATCAACACGCCGGCGGTGTAATCGGTCAGGGAGGTCAGCAGTTCACTCAAACGCTGATTGAAGAACAGTGCAAAGCCGACCAACAGCACCAACAGGCCAATCCCCTGCCCCACGCTGAAACGCTCTTTGAACACGAACAGACTGGCGATCAGCAACATGATCGGGCCCATTTGCACCACCAGTTGCGCTGTGCCGGGGCTGAGCAGGTTCAGGCCCATCAGGTACAGCACGTAGTTGCCGACCAGTCCGAGTACCGCCATCAACACCAGCCAGCCACCGCGCGGGCCGAGGACTTTGCGACTCGGCAGGCGTTTGGTCGCTGCCAGATAAATGAACAGGCAGCCACCGGACACCAGCAAGCGAAACCAGGTCACCGTCACCGGGTCCATCACCAGCAGCACTTGCTTGAGTTTGATCGGCAGGATTCCCCACAGCAACGCAGTCAGCAAGGCCAGGCACAGACCATAAACCCAGCGACCCGATGAAATATGCATGCTGACCCCGAAGCCGATTGGCGAAAATGGTCATTCTAGGCTCAGACCGGGGCGTGACACAGGGACAGTTGCCGATGGGCCGCGAATGAAACTGTGCAGGTCGCACCATAAAGTTGACGATATGCCGTCGATCAGCTGGCCAGGCGCGGCAAGTGGTTCATGCATAAGCTCATTGAAACCGTCATCCGCAGGAGATCGCCCATGTACGGCATGCGCGCCCAAGACAACGCCCCCGCCACCCACTTTCGTTGTGACCGGTTGTGTCGTGTGAATGGTGAGTTGTACTTCACCACACGGGAACAGACGCTGGAGGGGCCGTTTGAAAACCCGGAGGTCGCGGCGCGGGAGATTCAGGCGTATATCGAGCGGATGCAGTTTTTGTGTACGAGCCGGTAAACCGCGGCGCCTGCATTCGCGAGCAAGCCCGCTCCCACATTTAACCGTGTCCAACGTTGGAACTCGGTCAAATGTGGGAGCGGGCTTGCTCGCGAAAGCGGTCGATCAGGCAACAAATCTTGCAGATTTAACGCACTGCCTCAAACAACCCCGTAGCCCCCATCCCGCCCCCCACGCACATGGTGACGATGCCGTAACGCAGATTACGCCGTTGCAACTCACGCACGATGTGCCCGACCTGACGCGAACCGGTCATGCCGAACGGATGGCCGATGGCAATCGAACCGCCGTTGACGTTGTACTTGTCGTTATCGATTTCCAGCCGATTGCGGCTGTACAGGCATTGCGAGGCGAACGCTTCGTTGAGCTCCCACAGATCAATGTCGGCAACCTGCAATCCCTTGGCCTTGAGCAACTTCGGCACCGAGAACACCGGGCCGATGCCCATCTCGTCTGGCTGGCACCCGGCCACGGCAAAACCGCGGAAGAAGGCTTTGGGCTTGAGCCCCAGCGCCAGGGCTTTTTCCAGGCTCATCACCAGGGTCATCGAAGCGCCGTCGGACAGCTGCGACGAGTTGCCAGCGGTCACCGAGCCGTCCTCGGCAAACACCGGTTTCAACCCGGCCAGGCTTTGCAGGGTGGTGTCAGGACGGTTGCAGTCATCGTGATCGACGATGCCGTCGAGGATCTGCACCTGACCAGTGTTCTTGTCTTCGACGCGATACTTCACCGCCATCGGCACGATTTCATCGTTGAACAACCCGGCGGCCTGCGCCAGGGCGGTACGTTGCTGGCTTTGCAGGGCGTACAGATCCTGCTCTTGGCGGCTGACGTCGTAACGACGTGCGACGATTTCGGCGGTCTGGCCCATGGGGAAATAGATGCCCGGCACCTGCTCTTTCAGCAACGGGTTGATCAGGTTGTCGGTGTTGACGCTTTTCATGGTCAGGCTGATCGACTCGACGCCACCGGCAACGATGATGTCGCTGCAACCCGAAGCGATCTGATTGGCGGCAATGGCGATGGCCTGCAAGCCCGATGAACAGAAGCGGTTAAGGGTCATGCCACCCGTGCCGACGCCCAAGTGCGAAAGCACCGCGACGTTACGGCCGATATTGAAGCCCTGGGCGCCTTCGTTGGAGCCGGCGCCGACGATGCAATCCTCGACACTGGCCGGGTCAACGTCATTGCGCGTGAGCAGCGCATTGACGCAGTGGGCCGCCATGTCGTCCGGGCGGGTCATGTTGAACTTGCCGCGAAAGGATTTGGCCAGGCCGGTCCGTACGCTGTCGACGATCACCACTTCACGCATGGCATACACCTCATTGTTGTTGTCAGTCAGGAGTTGGACCGAGCATAAGTCCACCCTATGACTGACCGCGACAATCATTCACCCCGCGTATGCGTAGCCATCGGTTCAGCGCTTGCGCAGTTTCTTCTCGCGTTTGTCGGACTTTTCGAACGCATCTTCCAGCGCCTGGTTAATGGTGCGCAGGACCTTGACCCGCGCCCAGCGCTTGTCATTGGCTTCCACCAAGGTCCACGGTGATATCTCGGTGCTGGTGCGATCGACCATATCGCCGACAGCAGCGCGGTAATCGTCCCATTTGTCGCGATTGCGCCAGTCGTCTTCAGTGATCTTGAAGCGTTTGAAGGGGATCTCTTCGCGCTCCTGGAAGCGTTCCAGTTGGGTCTGTTTGTCGATGGCCAGCCAGAACTTGACCACGATCACCCCGGCATCGGCGATCTGCTCTTCGAAGTCGTTGATCTCGCCATAGGCGCGCATCCAGTCCGCCTTGCTGCAAAAGCCTTCGATGCGCTCCACCAGCACCCGGCCATACCAGGAACGGTCGAACACAGTGAATTTGCCCCGGGCCGGGATATGCCGCCAGAACCGCCAGAGATACGGCTGGGCCCGTTCTTCCTCGGTAGGCGCGGCGATCGGCACGATGTCGTACTGGCGTGGGTCGAGCGCTGCGGCCACTCGACGAATTGCCCCGCCCTTGCCTGCCGCGTCGTTGCCTTCGAACACCGCGATCAACGCGTGACGACGCATGCGCTTGTCGCGCATCAGCCCGGAAAACCGTGCCTGCTCGGTAATCAACTGCTCTTCGTAATCGTCCTTATCCAGCTGCAGGGTCAGGTCCAGGCTATCGAGCAGATTCACTTGATCGACGCTGGGAAACAATGGCGCGGCGCTGACTTTGTCCGGGTGAATCCTGGGTCTCTTCAGAGCGCTTTGCAGGCCCTCGAGCAAGATCTTGCCGACTGCCAGGCTTCGATAGTGCGCGTCCACGCCGGCGATCACATGCCACGGCGCATAGTCGCGACTGGTGCGGCGCAGCACCCGTTCGCCGTACTTGACGAATTTGTCGTAGGTCGCGGATTGCTGCCAATCCAGCGGGCTGATTCGCCAGCTGTGCAGCGGGTCATCGGCCAACGCCTTGAGCCGCGCTTTCATTTGTTTTTTGGAGAGGTGAAACCAGAACTTGAAGATCAGCGCGCCTTCGTCGCACAGCATCTTCTCCAGCCGCTCGGCCCCGTTGATGCTTTGATCGAGTCGCGGATCCTTGAACAAACCATGAACCCGTCCCTGCAGCATCTGGCTGTACCAGTTACCGAAGAAAATCCCCATGCGGCCCTTGGCCGGGAACATCCGCCAGTAGCGCCAGGCGGGCGGGCGCGCCAGTTCTTCGTCGGTCTGCTGGTCAAACGTGCGGACCTCGATCGAGCGCGGGTCCATCCATTCGTTGAGCAACTTGACCGTCTCGCCCTTGCCGGCACCTTCAATGCCGTTGATCAAAATGATCACTGGAAAGCGCTGTTGCTGCCGAAGTTCGAACTGCGCTTCGAGCAAAGCTTCACGCAGGGCCGGCACTTCGGCGTCATAGGTTTCTTTGTCGATGGTATGACCGATTTCGGCGGATTCGAACATGGAGCGGCTCCTTCCAGGATTGAGCAAGACTAGCGGATTGGGCAGGCAGTCATCAGAAAAATTCCCAGGGGAAGGGGGCCGCACAACCTGTAGGAGCGAGGCTTGCCCGCGAAGAACGATGACGCGTAATACCTGAAAAACCGCGGTGAATTCTTCGCGGGCAAGCCTCGCTCCTACAGGATTTTGGATCAAGCACCGCAACGGCGATCGGCTAGAATGGCCACCTTGTCGTTGCCGAGCCTGCCATGAAACCTGTATTGCCCCACGCCCAGCTCGACTGGGACGACCAAGGTCGCCCGCGTTCGCGGGTGTTCGATGATGTGTATTTTTCCGACCTGTCGGGCCTTGAAGAAACCCGTTATGTGTTTCTGCAGCAAAACGATTTGCCCGATCGTTTCGCCGCCTTGCCGGCGGGTGGGCGACTGGTGATTGGCGAAACCGGGTTCGGTACCGGGCTGAATTTTCTCTGTGCCTGGCAGTTGTTCGAACAGCACGCGGTAGCCGGTGCACGACTGCATTTTGTCAGCGTCGAAAAGTACCCGCTGAGCGCGCCCGATCTGCAACGGGCCCTGGCGTTATGGCCGCAGCTCAAGCCATTCGCCGATCAATTGCTGGCGCAATACGTAGCGATCCATCAGGGTTTTCAGCGCCTGGTGCTGGACAACGGCCGCGTCACCCTGACCTTGCTGATCGGCGATGCACTGGAGCAGTTGCCACAACTGGATGCGCAGATCGACGCCTGGTTTCTCGACGGTTTCGCCCCGGCGAAAAACCCCGACATGTGGACCGCCGAATTGTTTGCCGAACTGGCGCGCCTGGCGGCACCCGGCTCGACCATCAGCACCTTTACCAGCACCGGCTGGGTGCGCCGCCTGCTGAACGCGGCGGGTTTCAAGATGAAGCGCACGCCGGGCATTGGCCATAAATGGGAAATTCTGCGGGGCACGTTCCTCGGTTGGCCCGAAGAGGCGGCTAAACCAGCCTCGGCAAAACCATGGTTCGCTCGTCCACAGCCGCTGACCGGCGAACGCCACGCCCTGGTGATCGGCGCCGGGCTGGCCGGTTGCGCCAGTGCCGCCAGCCTGGCCGCGCGGGGTTGGCAAGTGAGTTTGCTGGACCGCCACGAAGCACTGGCGCAGGAAGCCTCGGGCAACCCTCAGGGCGTGCTCTACCTCAAGCTTTCGGCCCATGGCACAGCGTTGTCGCAATTGATCGTCAGCGGTTTTGGTTACACCCGCCGTCTGCTGGAACAACTGCAGCGTGGCGTCGACTGGGACGATTGCGGCGTCTTGCAACTGGCCTTCAATGCCAAGGAAGCCGAGCGTCAGGCGCAATTGGCCGCGGCCTTTTCATCGAGCCTGGTGCACCTGCTCGGTCAACCCCAGGCTCAGGCCCGAGCCGGCATCGAATTGGCGCACGGCGGCTTGTTCTATCCTGAAGGTGGCTGGGTTCATCCGCCCGCGTTGTGTCAGTGGCAGGCGTCCTCAACGAACATCCAGTGGCTGCCCCATCGCGAGGTGCTGGAACTGCGCAAGGTCGATGATCAGTGGCAGGCCTGGGACGGCGATGCACTGCTGGCCAGCGCGCCGGTGGTGATTCTGGCCGGCGCCGCCGAGATCAAGCGGTTTCCTCAAAGCGCCGACCTGCCCCTCAAACGCATTCGCGGCCAGATCACCCGACTGGCGCAAACCCCTGAAAGCCAGAGCCTGGCGACCGTGGTCTGCGCCGAAGGCTATGTGGCGCCCGCACGCCTGGACGAACATACACTCGGCGCCAGCTTCGATTTCAAAAGCGATGAGCTGACCCCGACCGTCGCCGAACACCTCGGCAATCTGGCGTTGCTCGAGGAAATCTCCACTGACCTGGTCGCCCGTCTGCATGTTCCAGACCTGGACCCGCAGCAACTGGAAGGACGCGCGGCATTCCGCTGTACCAGCCCCGACTACCTGCCGATCGTCGGACCGTTGGCCGACCAGGCAGCCTTCGCCGAAGCCTATGCCGCGCTGAGCAAAGATGCCCGGCAAGTGCCCGATATGCCATGCCCATGGCTCGACGGGTTTTACGTCAACAGCGGTCACGGTTCTCGCGGTTTGATCACCGCGCCGTTGTCTGGCGAGCTATTGGCCGCATGGCTTGAAAACGAGCCCCTGCCCTTGCCCAGAACAGTGGCCGAGGCCTGCCACCCCAATCGTTTTGCCTTACGCCAATTGATCCGCGGAAAAGCCTGACCCATCGACATATAACTTATCGGTCTAAAACTCCAGGGATCCCGCTGGGTCAGTTTCCGGGTACCCGCCGTTTTTGGCGAGGTATCGATTGACCCTCCCCAACGGAAAAACCGGTAAGGACTTATGTGCGGATTAGCTGGAGAATTACGTTTCGACCATCAACCTGCGGACCTCGCAGCCATTGAACGAATCACCCATCACCTGGCCCCTCGCGGCCCTGATGCATGGGGTTTCCACAGCCAGGGGCCGATTGCCCTGGGCCACCGGCGCCTGAAAATCATGGACCTGTCGGACGGCTCGGCACAGCCGATGATCGACAACCAACTGGGCCTGTCCCTGGCCTTCAACGGCGCGATCTACAACTTCCCGGAACTGCGCACCGAGCTTGAAAGCCTCGGTTACGCCTTCTATTCCGGCGGCGACACCGAAGTGCTGCTCAAGGGTTATCACGCCTGGGGCGAAGCCCTGTTGCCCAAACTCAACGGCATGTTCGCCTTCGCCATTTGGGAACGCGACGCCAAGCGCCTGTTCATCGCCCGCGACCGTCTCGGCGTGAAGCCGTTGTATCTATCGCGCACCGGTCAACGCCTGCGCTTTGCCTCGACCCTGCCAGCATTGCTCAAGGGTGGCGACATCAACCCGATTCTCGATCCGGTGGCACTCAATCATTATCTGAACTTCCATGCGGTGGTCCCGGCTCCGCGCACCTTGCTGGCGGGCATCGAGAAACTGCCCCCGGCGAGCTGGATGCGCATCGACGCGGACGGCAGCACCGAGCAGAAAACCTGGTGGACCCTGCCCTACGGTCCAAATGCCGACGAGCTGAACCTGACCCTCGAAGATTGGCGCGACCGCGTGCTCGACAGCACCCGTGATGCAGTGGCGATCCGTCAACGGGCGGCGGTGGATGTCGGCGTGCTGCTTTCCGGCGGCGTCGATTCGAGTCTGTTGGTAGGCCTGTTGCGCGAAGTCGGGGTCGAAGACTTGTCGACCTTTTCCATCGGTTTCCAGGATGCCGGTGGCGAGCGCGGCGACGAGTTCCAGTATTCGGACCTGATCGCCAAGCACTACGGCACCCAACACCATCAACTGCGCATCGACGAAAAAGAGATCATCGAGCAACTGCCCGCGGCGTTCCGCGCCATGAGCGAACCGATGGTCAGCCATGACTGCATCGCGTTCTATCTGCTATCTCGCGAAGTGGCCAAGCACTGCAAGGTGGTGCAAAGCGGCCAGGGCGCGGACGAGTTGTTCGCCGGGTATCACTGGTATCCGCAGGTGGACGGTGCGAGCGATCTGTACGCGGCGTATCGCGATGCGTTTTTCGACCGCAGCTATGCCGACTACGCCGCCACGGTGCAGCCGAAATGGCTGACGGCCAACGACGCGGCCGGCGACTTCGTGAAGGAACATTTCGCCCAGCCCGGTGCCGATGCAGCCGTGGACAAAGCCCTGCGTCTGGACAGCACCGTGATGCTGGTGGATGACCCGGTCAAACGGGTCGACAACATGACCATGGCCTGGGGGCTGGAAGCGCGTACGCCGTTTCTCGACTATCGCCTGGTGGAATTGTCGGCGCGGGTGCCGGGCGAATTCAAACTGCCGGATGGCGGCAAGCAAGTCTTGAAAGAAGCGGCACGGCTGGTCATTCCGAGTGAAGTGATCGACCGCAAAAAGGGTTACTTCCCGGTCCCCGGCCTCAAGCATTTGCAGGGCGATACGCTGAACTGGGTGCGTGAACTGCTGCTCGATCCGAGTCAGGATCGTGGCCTGTTCAACCCCGCCATGCTCGACCGCCTGCTGACCGATCCACAAGGTCAACTGACCCCGTTGCGCGGCTCCAAGCTGTGGCAATTGGCAGCCCTGAACCTGTGGCTCAGTGAACAAGGAATCTGATCGATGAAACCTCACGCTACGGCTTATAGCCAACGCCTGTTGCGCGGTCAGGCGCCCTCCTACGAACGTTTGCAGGCGCGCCTGGCCGAAGACGGCAGTGAATTGGGCGCCGCGCCAATAGCAGTGCATTGCGGTTGGGGCCGGCTGCTGATCGGCCATACTTTCCCCAATGCCGCGAGCCTTGCCCAAGAGTTGCTCAATGAGCAACCGGGTGAGCGGGACATCGCCTTGTACGTCGCCGCGCCCCAGCAAGTGCTGGGGCTGGAGCCGGCGCAACTGTTCCTCGACCCATCCGACACCTTGCGCCTGTGGTTCAGCGATTACCGTCAGGCCACCCGGGTGTTTCGCGGCTTTCGCATCCGTCGGGTGCAAAGCGAAGCGGACTGGCAGGCCGTCAATCAGCTGTATCAGGCGCGCGGCATGCTGCCGATTGATGCGAGTTTGCTGACGCCTCATCCCCTGGGCGGCCCGGTTTACTGGCTGGCCGAAGATGAGGACAGCGGCGCGATCATCGGCAGCGTCATGGGCCTGAATCATCACAAGGCGTTCAACGATCCGGAAAACGGCAGCAGCCTGTGGTGCCTGGCGGTCGATCCACAGTGTTCCCGCCCAGGCGTCGGTGAAGTGCTGGTGCGGCACTTGATCGAACACTTCATGAGTCGTGGCCTGAGTTACCTGGACCTGTCTGTGCTGCACAACAACCGTCAGGCGAAAAGTCTTTACGCCAAGCTCGGTTTTCGCAACTTGTCGACCTTCGCCATCAAGCGCAAAAACGGCATCAACCAGCCGTTGTTTCTCGGCCCCGGCCCCGAAGCCGAGTTCAATCCGTATGCGCGGATCATCGTCGAGGAGGCTCATCGGCGCGGCATTGAGGTGCAGGTAGATGACGCGCAAGCGGGTCTGTTTACCTTGATTCACGGCAGTCGTCGGGTGCGTTGCCGCGAATCCCTGAGCGATCTGACCAGCGCCATCAGCATGACGTTGTGTCAGGACAAGAGCCTGACCCACAAGGTGCTGAAAAACGCTGGTCTTGAACTGCCCGCCCAACAACTGGCGGGGAGCGCGGACGACAATCTGGCGTTTCTCGATGAGCACCAACGGGTGGTGGTCAAACCGCTGGACGGTGAACAGGGCCAAGGGGTGGCGGTGGATTTACGCACCCTCGAAGAGGTCCAGCAGGCCATCGAAAACGCCCGCACCTTCGACAGTCGAGTACTGCTGGAAAGCTTCCATGAAGGCCTCGACTTACGGATTGTGGTGATCGGTTTCGAAGTGGTCGCCGCCGCCATTCGCCGGCCGGCGGAAGTGGTGGGCGACGGTCAGCATTCCATCGGAGCGCTGATCGAGGCCCAGAGCCGTCGCCGTCAGGCGGCGACCAGCGGCGAAAGCAAAATCCCGCAGGACCATGAGACCCAGCGCACGTTGCAGGCTGCGGGTTACGACTACAGCAGCATTCTGCAGGCCGGTGAGCATCTGTTCGTACGGCGCACGGCGAATCTTCATACCGGCGGCATTCTTGAGGACGTCACGGCGATTCTGCATCCGACCTTGGTGGATGCGGCGGTGCGCGCGGCACGGGCGCTGGATATTCCGATGGTCGGGCTCGACCTGATGGTGCCGGCCGCTGACCAGCCGGAGTATGTGTTTATCGAAGCCAATGAGCGCGCCGGGCTGGCCAACCATGAACCGCAGCCGACGGCCGAGCGGTTTGTGGATTTGTTGTTTGCGCATAGTCAGCCGGCGGTCCCTTAGTAATGTAGTGCCTGTCAGGCCGCCTTCGCGGGCAAGCCTCGCTCCTACAGGTATGAGGCGACGACACCAATCTTGTAGGAGCGAGGCTTGCCCGCGAAGGCGGCCTGACAGGCAACGTAGATTCCCCCTCCTCATCGAAACCATCGATGCTCTTACTTCATCAGGAGTTTCCATGACCAGCAAAATTCCCGAACCGGACCTCAATTACCTGCAAAAAGTCCTGCTGGAAATGCTCGCCATTCCCAGCCCCACCGGGTTCACCGATACCATCGTGCGTTACGTCGCCGAACGCCTCGAAGAGTTGGGCATTCCCTTTGAGATGACTCGTCGCGGCACCATCCGCGCCACCCTCAAGGGCAAGAAGAACAGCCCGGACCGCGCCGTCTCCGCTCACCTGGACACCATTGGCGCAGCGGTTCGCGCGATCAAGGACAACGGCCGTCTGACCCTGGCGCCGGTCGGTTGCTGGTCCAGCCGTTTTGCCGAGGGCAGCCGCGTCAGTCTGTTCACCGACAATGGCGTGATCCGTGGCAGCGTGTTGCCGTTGATGGCCTCGGGGCACGCGTTCAACACCGCCGTGGATGAAATGCCGATCAGCTGGGATCACATCGAGTTGCGCCTGGACGCCTATTGCGCCACCCGCGCCGATTGCGATTCGCTGGGGATCAGCGTCGGCGATTTCGTCGCCTTCGACCCTTTGCCGGAATTCACCGAAAGCGGCCACATCAGCGCCCGCCACCTCGATGACAAGGCCGGCGTCGCCGCCCTGCTGGCGGCGCTGAAAGCCATTGTCGACAGCGGCGAAGAGTTGATGATCGACTGCCATCCGCTGTTCACCATCACCGAAGAAACCGGCAGCGGTGCGGCGGCGGCCCTGCCTTGGGATGTCAGCGAATTCGTCGGCATCGACATCGCGCCGGTCGCGCCCGGCCAGCATTCCAGTGAACACGCGGTGAGCGTGGCAATGCAGGATTCCGGCGGGCCTTATGACTATCACCTGTCGCGCCACCTGCTGCGTCTGGCCAGTGATAACGAACTGCCGGCGCGCCGCGACCTGTTCCGCTATTACTTCAGCGATGCTCACTCGGCCGTCACGGCTGGCCACGACATTCGCACCGCCCTGCTCGCCTTCGGCTGCGATGCCACCCACGGCTATGAACGCACCCACATCGACAGCCTCGCCGCCCTCAGCCGCCTGCTCGGCGCCTACATCCTCAGCCCGCCGGTATTCGCCAGCGATGCTCAGCCGGCCAAGGGGTCGCTGGACCGGTTCAGTCACCAGATCGAACACGAGACGCAGATGGAAAGCGATACGCGGGTGCCGTCGGTGGATAGCTTGATTGGGCAGCGTTCGGAGGGTTGAGTTTTACGGTAGGTATTCGGTGTCTGAAAGATCGTCTTCGCGAGCAAGCCCGCTCCCACGGGTGACCGAGTTCTTTCATAGGAATGCGGTCGAATAATGAAATGGCT
>NZ_AKJK01000106.1 GCF_000282375.1 Pseudomonas sp. GM50 | reverse complement strand
GGAAAGCCTCGCTCCTACAGGAATGGTATGAACCTGTAGGAGCGAGGCTTGCCCGCGAAGGCGATTTAACTGGCGCTGGTTTTCTGAACCAACCCATCCGCCCGGAACATCCCGCGAATCCCGCGCACGGCCTGACGAATCCGGTCCTGGTTTTCGATCAGCGCGAAGCGCACATGATCATCCCCATACTCGCCAAATCCCACACCCGGCGAGACACAGACCTTGGCCTCGGCCAGCAGTTTCTTGGCGAATTCCAGCGAGCCCATGTGTGCGTAAGCCTCGGGAATCTTGGCCCAGACATACATCGATGCTTTCGGGTTTTCGACCATCCAGCCCAGTTCATGCAGGCCTTTGACCAGCACGTTGCGCCGCTGCCGATACTGATCGGCAATGTCTTTGACGCACTGCTGATCGCCTTCCAGTGCCGCAATGGCCGCGACTTGCAGCGGGGTGAACGTGCCGTAGTCGTGGTAGCTCTTGATCCGCGCCAGGGCGTTGACCAGCTCCGGGTTGCCGACCATGAAACCGATGCGCCAGCCGGCCATGTTGTAGCTCTTGGACAGGGTGAAAAACTCCACCGCGATGTCCTTGGCGCCGGGCACTTGCATGATCGACGGGGCTTTCCAGCCGTCGTAGACGATGTCGGCGTAGGCCAGGTCGTGCACCACCAGTACGTCGTACTGTTTGGCGAGGGCGATCACTCGCTCGAAGAAATCCAGCTCCACGCACTGGGCGGTGGGGTTGGACGGGAAGCCGAGGATCATCATTTTCGGTTTCGGGATTGAGCCGCGAATCGCCCGTTCCAGCTCGGCGAAGAAATCCACGCCAGGAATCAGCGGCACCGAGCGCACTTGGGCGCCGGCAATCACGGCACCGTAGATGTGAATCGGGTAGCTCGGGTTTGGCACCAGCACGGTGTCGCCCTGATCGAGGGTGGCCAGCATCAAATGCGCCAGACCTTCCTTGGAGCCGATGGTGACGATGGCTTCGGTTTCCGGGTCGATGTCGACTTCGTAGCGATCCTTGTACCAATTGGAAATCGCCCGGCGCAGGCGCGGAATCCCTTTGGACGTGGAGTAGCCGTGGGTGTCTTCACGCTGGGCAACAGTGACGAGTTTTTCGACGATGTGCGGCGGCGTGGCGCCGTCGGGGTTGCCCATGCTCAAGTCGATGATGTCTTCGCCACGACGACGGGCGGCCATCTTCAGCTCGGCAGTGATGTTGAAAACGTAAGGGGGGAGTCGATCTATGCGCGCAAAGCGGCGCGGCGAACCTTGTTCGGCCATTGTTGCCTCGGATAACGTAAGCGCCCGGAACCGTCCGAGCGACGCTGGCCACTGCGGTGGCCTGTGGCGGAATGTAAGGGCAGTCGTGGCAAACTGTCTAGCCTGCGCATCAATAAATTTTCCCCAAGGATATGGTCGATGGAATTTACCAGTGGCTTCTTGTTGAGCCTTTCGCTGTGCCTGGACATCGGCGTGGCCAATATCGCGATGATCACGCTGGCGATGCAGCGCGGCTATTTTCAAGGCTTTGCCCTGGGGCTGGGGACCTGTGTCGGCGACTTGATTTACGCGGTGCTGGCATTGGCCGGCATGACCGTATTGCTGCAGTACGAAACCGTGCGCTGGGTGTTGTGGATCGGCGGCTCGGCGCTGTTGGTGTATTTCGCGGCGAAGATGATCTATTCGGCGATTCACCATGAAGCGCTGTTGGCGCAAACCCCGGAAGTGGGGCACAACTCACACCGTCGTGAGTTTTTCCGCGGGATTTTTCTCGCCATGTCATCACCCAGCGCCATTCTCTGGTTCGCCGCGGTGGGCGGCACGCTGATTGCCCGTTCCGGCGGTGGTGGCGCGCTCAGTTCGGCGCTGTTTCTCGGCGGTTTCTTGTGCGCCGGGGTGCTCTGGTGTATTGGTCTGTGCTTCGCTGCGAGCCACGGCGGCAAATTGCTTGGTGACAAACTGCTGCGTTATTCCTACATGGCATCGGCAGCGATCTTCTGTTATTTCGCGGTCTACGTGATCCTATCGGGTTATAACGAGTTCATCGGTCCACGCGCCATCGAACAGTTGCACGCACTGTAATTTGGCGAATCGGGTTTGGCTTCTATACTCCCAGCCGAACCCACCTTTTGAACCAGGAGTTGAGTCATGGATGAGCAAACAGGCGTCGAAACAGCTGAACCACGCTTCGAAAACGGGCACTTCATGCTCATCGCAGGGCTTGGCGGACGATTTACCCAAGAGACGGCCCCAAAGCAGATTCCCAAGCTGTGGGAAAAATTCGTCCCCCACCTCGGCAATGTGCCCGGCCAACAGGGCGAAGTGACCTACGGTGTTTGCTGTAATCCCGACGGCAAGGGCGGTTTCGAATACATCGCCGGCGTCGAGATCAGCAAGCTCGACGACCTGCCCGAGAAATACCGCTGGATCGAAGTTCAGCCTCAGAAATATGCAGTGTTCGAACACAAAGGCTCTCTGGACACCTTGCCCCAGACCTTTCAATACATCTGGAAAACCTGGTTGCCGAAGTCCGGTCATGAAGCGGCGGACGCTCCGGATTTCGAACGCTACAGCGACGATTTCAACCCCAAGCTCAATACCGGCGTGCTGGAAATCTGGCTGCCGCTAAAAGTGTAATGAGCGGGTCAAGCGGCGGATCGTCGGTCCGCCGCTCTGATCGATATCAACACCTTATTGATTTATGATCCCCAACCTTTCCCACGCCGATTCCGAGCTGCCATGAACACCGTCATCCGCCACGTCAGCCCCGCTGACCTGGACCGTTGCTATGCCATCGAAACCGTTGCCTACGAAGGCGATGAAGCCGCTACCCGCGAGAAAATCGCCACCCGCATCGCCACCTGGCCCGAGGGCTTCATTGTCGCCGAAGTGGATGGCGTCGTAGCCGGTTTCATCAATTCCGGTGCTGCATTCGAGGTGGAGATGTCGGACGAGGCGTTCAAGGAGCTGATCGGTCATGACCCGGCCGGCCCGCACGTAGTGATCATGTCGGTGGTGGTGCATCCGGACTACCAAGGGCAGGGCTTGGCGAAACGTTTGATGGGTGAGTTTATCCAGCGCATGCGCGCACTGAACAAGGCCAGCATCCACCTGATGTGCAAAGAGCGGCACATTCCACTCTATGCCGGGTTTGGCTTTACCTACATCAAGCCTTCGGCGTCCGACCATGGCGGGATGGCGTGGCATGAGATGGTGTTGACGCTGTAACCCGCGGCCGGCCCAGATCCAGTGTGGGCCGGTGTTGATTCACAAGCCTCAATCGATCCCGACAAACCCGCCGGTCTGGTGCTGCCACAACCGCGCATACAAACCGCCATGGGCCAGCAGTTCGGCGTGGCTGCCGGTTTCGGCGATCTTGCCGTTTTCCAGCACTACCAAGCGGTCCATCCGCGCGATGGTCGAGAGGCGGTGGGCGATGGCGATCACGGTCTTGCCTTGCATCAGGGTTTCGAGACTTTCCTGAATCGCCGCTTCGACCTCCGAGTCCAGTGCCGAGGTGGCTTCGTCCATGATCAGGATCGGCGCGTCCTTGAGCAGGACCCGGGCGATGGCAATCCGCTGACGCTGGCCACCGGAGAGTTTCACGCCGCGTTCACCGACGTGAGCATCGAAACCGGTGCGGCCTTCGGAGTCCGACAGCAACGGGATGAATTCGTCGGCCCGGGCCTTGTGCACCGCTTCCCAGAGTTCGGCGTCGGTGGCATCGGGTTTGCCGTACAACAAATTATCGCGGATCGAGCGGTGCAGCAGCGAAGTGTCCTGGGTGATCATGCCGATGCGTTCACGCAGGCTTTCCTGACCGACTTCGGCGATGTTCTGGCCGTCGATGAGAATCCGCCCGCCCTGCACGTCGTAGAGACGCAGCAGCAGATTGACCAGCGTCGATTTGCCGGCACCGGACGGGCCGATCAGACCGATTTTCTCACCGGGTTTGATGGTCAGGTTGAGGTCGCCGATAACCCCGCTTTTCTTGCCGTAGTGGAAATCGACGTGATCGAAACGCACCTCGCCACGCGCCACATTCAAAGGCTTGGCCTGCTCGCGATCGGTGACGCTGACCGGCTGGGAAATGCTCTGTAAACCGTCCTGAACCATGCCGATGTTTTCGAAAATGCCAGTGACCACCCACATGATCCAGCCAGACATGTTGACGATGCGGATCACCAGACCCGTGGCGAGGGCAATGGCACCCACCGTGATCAGCGATTGCGTCCACAGCCACAGCGCGAGGCCAGTGGTGCTGACGATCAGCAGGCCGTTCATGCTGGTGATGGCCACGTCCATGCTGGTCACCACACGGCCGGCCAGTTGGGCTTTTTCGGTTTGTTCCTTGATCGCTTCGCGGGCGTATTGCTGCTCGAAATTGGTGTGGGCGAACAGCTTCAGGGTGGTGATGTTGGTGTAGCCATCGACGATCCGACCCATGAGCTTGGAGCGCGCATCGGACGACACCACCGAGCGTTCCTTGACCCGTGGCACGAAGTAGTAGAGGGCGCCGATGAAGGCGGCGATCCAGGTCAGCAGCGGGATCATCAGGCGCCAGTCGGCTTCGGCGAACAGCACCAGCGAACTGATCGCGTAGATCAGCACGTGCCATAGCGCGTCCACCGCTTGCACAGCCGAATCGCGCAACGAGTTGCCGGTCTGCATGATGCGTTGGGCGATGCGCCCGGCAAAGTCGTTCTGGAAGAAATTGAGGCTCTGTTTGAGCACATAACTGTGGTTCTGCCAGCGAATCAGGCTGGTCAGGCTGGGGCTCAAGGTCTGGTGCACCAGCAGGTCATGCAGGCCAACGAACATCGGGCGCAGGACCAGCGCAACCACCGCCATCCAGGCCAGTTCGATGCCGTGTTCCTTGAAAAAATTGACGTTGGGCGTGCCTTGGGCGAGATCGATGATGCGGCTCAGGTAGCTGAACAGCGCCACTTCGATCAGCGCGCCGAACAGGCCGACGATCAGCAGGACGGCGAAACTCGGCCAGACCTGCTTCAGGTAATAGGTATAGAAGGGGAGAACCCGATCCGGCGGAGCCGCCGTCGGTGCATCGCGGAAAATGTCGATCAGTTTTTCAAAACGGCGATAAAGCATCGGTTCTCCGCCCGCGCACGGGCTCTCCTTCAAACGATATGAGCGGCGCCGGAAGCACCGGCGGCCGCTCAAGACTCCCTGTCCAGCTTACTCTCAGTCGATGCGCTTGGCCGACTTGATGAAGACAGGGTCGGCCGGCACGTCTTTCATGCCGCCACGGGTGGTGGTTGGCGAATTGACGATGATGTCCACCACATCCATGCCTTTCACGACTTTACCGAACACCGCGTAGCCGTCGCCCTGATCGAGGAAGTCATTGTCTTTGACGTTGACGAAAAACTGGCTGGTGGCTGAATCAGGCACGGAAGTACGGGCCATGGACAGCGTGCCACGCACGTTATGCAGGCCGTTTTTGGATTCGTTCTTGATCGGCGCCTTGGTTTCTTTTTGCTGCATCTGTTGAGTGAAACCGCCGCCCTGGACCATGAAGCCAGGAATCACACGGTGAAAAATCGTGTTGTTGTAGAAGCCGCTGTCGACGTACTCAAGGAAGTTCTTGGTACTGATCGGCGCCTTGACCGGGTCCAGTTCGATTTCGATCTGGCCGTTGGTGGTTTCCAGCAGCACGTGCGGCGCCTTGGCGGGCGTGGCGGCCATCAGGTTGGCGGCAAACAGAACGGAGCCGGCGACGAGGGCGATTTTTTTCAGCATGGGTCAGTGATCCTGAGTGGTGGTGTCGACTGCGGTGAGAAACTCGAGCAGCGTTTGGTTGAAGCGTTCGGGTTGATCCAGCGGAGTGGCGTGCCGCGAGTCGGCGATCACCACCAGCCGCGCATCGGGCAGCAGTTTTACATAGGTTTCCTTCAGCGCGACCGGGGTGTAGTCACGGTCGGCGCTGACGATGAGGGTTGGACAGGAGACCCTGGAAAGTCGTTCCTGAACCCCCCAGCCAACGATCGCATCGAAGCTGGCGAGATAAGCATGTTTGTCGTTTTTTGCCCAGCGCGCCGCTATTTTTTGTCGTAGCGAAGCTTGCTCGGGCTTGGGAAACAGCTTGGCACCCAGAGCCTTGCCGATCGTGCCCATGCTCAGCGCGCGCATCAGGCTCCAACGCTTGAACCATTGCCAGTAATCGTTGCGGCTGCGCCGTTTGACCTCGGGTGCGCTGTTGACGATGCACAGGCTCTTGAGCAGTTGCGGCTGATCGACGGCCAATTGAAAAGCGATCATGCCACCCATCGAAAGCCCGACAAGATGTGTAGGGCCAAGATTCAAGTGTTCCATCAACGCAATCAGGTCGGCGCTGAACCCGGCGATGCTGTAGCGCTCGCGGGGTTTGTCGGAGCGCCCGTGGCCGCGCACATCCGCCACGATCACCCGATGGTGAGCCGAGAGCGCCGGGATCTGCATTTCCCAGTCCAGGGTGCTGGAGCCTAGCCCGTGGACCAGTAGCAACGGCGTGCCGTGGCCATATTCCTCATAGTGCAGGTTGCAACCTTCATGTTCGAAATAGGCCATGGGTACACTCCGTGTCAGGCTTGCTCTGGGGCTGCGAAGGGCGCGTCCAGCGGCGCGGTATCGAAGGTGCGCAGCAGTTCGATGAGAATCTGCGTGGCCGGGCCCAAGGGTTTGTCCTTGTTCGAATACAGAAAGAAGCTCGGGTTGCGGCTGCCGCCCTGGTCCAACGGTAGCAGCTTGAGCGTGCCTTCCTTCAATTCGCGCTCGATCATGTGCCGGGGCAGCCAGGCGAAGCCCAGGCCGCTGCTGACGAAAGTCGCGGCGGTGGCCAGGCTGCCGACGGTCCAGCGCTGTTCGGCGCCGAGCCAGCCGACGTCTCGCGGTTGCTGGCGGCCGGAGTCGCGGATCACCACTTGCATCTGGGTCTCCAGGTCCTGGAAGTTCAGTTCGCGGTTCAGGCGATGCAAGGGATGCTCGGGGTGGGCGACCGCGATAAATTCGACGTCGCTCAATTCTGCGCCCAGATACCCGGGAATGCTGAGCCCGGTGATGGCCAGATCGGTCACTCCTTCGAGCAGCACTTCCTCGACACCCGACAACACTTCTTCGCGCAGACGCACCCGGCAGCCACGGCTTTGCGGCATGAACGCGGTCAGTGCACGAACGAGGCGGGCGCTGGGGTAGGCGGCGTCGACCACCAGCCGCACTTCGGCTTCCCAGCCTTGCTCCATGTGATGGGCCAGGTCTTCCAGTTGGCTGGCCTGTTTCACCAGTTGCCGGGAACGGCGCAACAGTACGCCGCCGGCCTCGGTGAGCACCGCTTTGCGGCCGTCGATGCGCAATAGTGGTACACCGAGCTGGTCCTGCATGCGCGCTACGGTGTAGCTGACCGACGATTGCGAGCGGTGCAGCACTTCAGCGGCCTGGGCGAAACCGCCGTGATCGACCACGGCCTGCAATGTTCGCCATTGATCAAGGGTCACGCGGGGCGCTTTCATGTTGAGCTCCTCTTGTCCTAAGCTGGCAGTCCTTATTGGAGGCTGCTGAATGAAAAAACTTTGTTGTGTGATGGCGGGTTGTGCAGTGTTGGCGATGTTGCCGTTGACTGCGTTTGCTTATCCGATCGACGTTCAAAAGCAATTGAACGGCTTGAGCATCGACTACAACGCCTTTGATACAGATGCCGATATCGCCTCCATTCAGGTGAACAACTACGGCAGCACCGATGCGATCTGCAAGGTGGTTTTCAACAATGGCCCGGAAGCGCCGCGTAACCGCACAATCGAAGTGCCCGCCGGTAAACACAAAAACGCCACTGCCAAGTTCACCCGTACCATCATCAAGATGCGTATCAACCTGACCTGCACCCCGAAATGACTTTACAACCCTGTGGGGGCGGGCTGTGGCGAGGGGGCTTGCCCCCGTTGGGCTGCGAAGCAGCCCCAAAAATCTGATATACCAAGGATCTTGTGAGCGCTACGCACTCAAACGGGGGCAAGCCCCCTCGCCACAGGGCTCCCACAGGGCATGCTTCGCTTATAAACGAATTTATCGATGCTTTATAGCAGTTATTTGCGCTTTTTCATCGATATGGCTCCGTTTAACCTTCACTCCATCGACCTACAGCATTCTCAGATGGAGGCTACATCCCATGTCCCGCGTTCTGATCATCGAAAGCAGCGCCCGTCAGCAAGACTCGGTTTCCCGCCAACTGACCCAGACCTTCATCAGCCAATGGAAAGCCGCACACCCGGCCGACCAGATCACCGTTCGTGACCTGGCCACCACCCCGGTGCCGCATTTGGACATCAACTTGCTGGGCGGCTGGATGAAACCTGCCGAACAACGCAACGACATCGAGCAGGCTTCGCTGGAGCGCTCCAACCTGCTGACCGATGAGCTGCTGGCCGCCGACGTACTGGTAATGGCTGCGCCGATGTACAACTTTGCCATTCCGAGCACTTTGAAAGCCTGGCTCGACCACGTGCTGCGTGCCGGCGTGACGTTCAAGTACACCGAAACCGGCCCACAAGGTTTGCTCAACGGCAAGCGTGCTTATGTGCTGACCGCTCGCGGCGGGATCTACGCCGGCAGCACCGCGGATCACCAGGAACCCTACCTGCGTCAGGTCATGGGCTTCATCGGCATCCACGACGTAACGTTCATTCACGCCGAAGGCATGAACCTGGGCGGTGACTTCCAGGAGAAAGGCTTGAACCAGGCCAACGCGAAGCTTTCCCAGGTCGCCTGACACGTTAATCGCCAGATAATCGCTGGATGGTCTAGTGACCTGGCGTAACCCTTCAAGCTGTACGCGCATCGAACCTCCCTTTGCACTTGTTGCTCCTGAGTGCTCTAGCCCGATTGAACGCATTGCGAGATCGGGCTTTTTTTTGCCTGCGATTTGATGGCTCGCATGAGGGGCTGTAGGAACCGAGTTCCTGTGGCGAGGGGGCTTGCCCCCGTTGGGTCGCGAAGCGGCCCCAAAACCTGCAATCGAGGTGTGTCAGGTGCACCGCATACAATGGTTTTACGACTGCTTCGCAGCCGAACGGGGGCAAGCCCCCTCGCCACACAAGCTCGCTCCCACAGGGGGGGCATGGGCTGACTGTTCGCGATGACGGGCAAAACCCGCTATCGTCGCCGCCATTCGAAATGAGGCGACCATGGGCTATCTACTTTTTGTCACGCTGATCCAGGCGTTTTCCTTCAGCTTGATCGGCGAATACCTGGCCGGGCATGTCGACAGTTACTTCGCGGTGCTGGTGCGGGTGCTGCTGGCGGGGCTGGTGTTCATTCCGCTGACGCGCTGGCGCTCGGTGGAACCGGCGTTCATGCGGGGAATGTTGCTGATCGGCGCGTTGCAGTTCGGCGTGACTTACGTCTGCCTGTACCTGAGCTTTCGAGTGCTGACGGTGCCGGAGGTGTTGCTGTTCACCATCCTCACGCCGCTGCACGTGACCCTGATCGAAGACGCGCTGAACCGCCGCTTCAATCCGTGGGCCTTGATTGCTGCACTGGTGGCAGTGGCGGGCGCGGCGGTGATTCGTTATGACCGGATCAACCCGGATTTCTTCATGGGCTTTTTGTTGCTGCAACTGGCCAACTTCACCTACGCCGCCGGGCAGGTGCTCTACAAACATCTGGTGGCCCGCCATCCGAGTGATCTGCCGCACTACCGACGTTTCGGCTACTTCTATCTGGGCGCGTTGGCGGTGGCGTTGCCGGCGTTCCTGCTGTTCGGCAAACAGAACTTCCTGCCCGAAGCACCGCTGCAATGGGGCGTGCTGCTGTTCCTCGGCCTCGTCTCGACCGCGCTGGGTTTGTACTGGTGGAACAAGGGCGCGTGCCTGGTGAACGGCGGGACGCTGGCGGTGATGAACAACCTGCATGTGCCGGTGGGGTTACTGATCAACTTGCTGATCTGGAATCAGCATGAAGAGCTGGGGCGGTTGTTGTTTGGCGGATCGGTGATTCTGATGGCGGTGTGGATTAGTCGGTTGGGTGTACGCCGGCCGGCGGTTGCACACTAATCCCTTGTGGGAGCGAGCAAGCCCGCTCCCACAAAGGGATATGTGGTGCTACATAATGTGTTTCTCGGGCTCGGG
The DNA here is from genome assembly GCF_000282375.1 of Pseudomonas sp. GM50. Taxonomy (GTDB): domain Bacteria; phylum Pseudomonadota; class Gammaproteobacteria; order Pseudomonadales; family Pseudomonadaceae; genus Aquipseudomonas. Next base: position 30,453 of record NZ_AKJK01000106.1, on the reverse strand, counting down.
AATGTGGCTCGCGCCCAACACCGCCGGGAGCAACCCCGACCGCAAATCTCCGCCGCTCGGCTGCTGATAAAGGCTCAAGCCAAACTCCGGCAATACCGCCAGCAGGTAATCGAAAATATCCCCCTGAATCCGCTCGTAATCGGCCCACACGGTGGTGCGGGTGAAGCAGTAGATTTCCAACGGAATGCCCTGGGCGGTAGTTTGCATCTGGCGAACCATGCAGGTCATGTTCGGCTGGATTTCCGTGTGACTCTTCAGATACGCCAGCGCATAGGCGCGAAAGGTGCCGATGTTGGTCATCCGTCGACGGTTGGCCGACATCGCCGCGACGTTGCCCTGGGCTTCGTTCCAGGCCTTGAGCTCGGCTTTCTTGCGGCCCATGTAATCGGTCAGCAGATGTACCTGGGACAGCTTCAGCTCTTCATCATTGCGAATAAACCGCACGCCGCTGGCGTCGATGAACAAGCTGCGCTTGATCCGGCGCCCGCCGGACTGCTGCATGCCGCGCCAGTTCTTGAACGACTCGGACATCAGGCGCCAGGTCGGGATCGACACAATGGTCTTGTCGAAATTCTGCACCTTGACCGTGTGCAATGTGATGTCCACCACGTCACCGTCGGCACCGACTTGCGGCATCTCGATCCAGTCGCCGACCCGCAGCATGTCGTTGCTGGTCAGTTGCACGCTGGCGACGAACGACAGCAAGGTGTCTTTGTAGACCAACAGAATCACCGCCGACATGGCGCCCAGACCCGACAGCAGCAACAGCGGCGAACGGTCGATCAACGTGGCGACGATGATGATCGCGCCAAACACGAACAACACCATTTTCGCCAGTTGCACGTAGCCTTTGATCGAGCGGGTGCGGGCGTGTTCGGTGCGGGCATAGATGTCTAGCAGGGCATTGAGCAATGCGCTGACGGCCAGCACCAGGAACAGAATGGTGAACGCCAGCGCCACGTTGCCGAGGAAGTTCAGGCTGGTCTTGCCCAACTCCGGCACCAGGTGCAGGCCGAACTGGATCACCAGCGAGGGCGTCATCTGCGCCAGACGATGAAACACTTTGTTGTGGCGAAAATCGGTGATCCAGTGCAACGAGGGCTGGCGACCGAGCATTTTGGTCGCATGAAGAATGAGGTAACGCGCCACTCGTCCGAGCACCAGCGCCACCACCAGCAGCAACATCAGCGCGAGCGTGGAATGCAGGAGCGGGTGCTGATCGAGGGCACCCCAGAGGTCTTGGGCGTTGAGCCAGAGCTGTTTAATATCCATGGGTGAAAACGGTTCTTCTGTAGGACGCGACGGGGCGATTAGAGCATTTAAGACGTTCCGGATGACGTTTTGAGACAAAACAGGCAACAAAAAAACCACTGTTTGCAGCCGTTTGTATAAAGAAACTCGGCCTTCGCGCTCGAAACCGTTACCCTATGCAGCTGTTTTTTGTATTTCTTCGAGGTAGCACCCGTGTTTTCCCAATTCGCCCTGCACGAACGCCTGCTCAAAGCCGTGGCCGAGCTTAAATTTGTCGAGCCAACGCCTGTGCAAGCAGCGGCCATTCCGCTGGCGCTCCAGGGGCGTGACCTGCGGGTGACAGCGCAAACCGGTAGCGGCAAAACCGCTGCATTCGTTTTGCCGATCCTCAACCGCTTGATCGGCCCGGCCAAAGTCCGCGTCAGCATCAAGACCCTGATCCTGCTGCCGACCCGCGAGCTGGCCCAGCAGACCATCAAGGAAGTCGAGCGCTTCGCTCAGTTCACGTTCATCAAGTCCGGCCTGATCACCGGCGGTGAAGACTTCAAGGTCCAGGCCGCCATGCTGCGCAAGGTTCCGGACATCCTGATCGGTACGCCGGGCCGGATGATCGAGCAACTGAACGCCGGCAACCTCGACCTCAAGGAAGTCGAAGTGCTGGTGCTCGACGAAGCCGACCGCATGCTCGACATGGGCTTTGCCGAAGACGTGCAGCGTCTGGTGGAAGAGTGCACCAACCGTCAGCAGACCATGCTGTTCTCCGCCACCACTGGCGGTTCGGGCCTGCGCGAGATGGTCGCCAAGGTCCTGAACAACCCTGAACACTTGCAGCTGAACAACGTCAGCGATCTGAACGCCACCACTCGTCAACAGATCATCACCGCCGACCACAATCAGCACAAAGAACAGATCGTGAACTGGCTGCTGGCCAACGAGACCTATCAGAAGGCCATCGTGTTCACCAACACCCGGGCCATGGCCGACCGTATTTACGGCCGTCTGGTGGCGCAGGAATACAAAGCGTTCGTGCTGCACGGTGACAAAGACCAGAAAGACCGCAAGCTGGCCATCGACCGTCTGAAGCAAGGCGGCGTGAAAATCCTCGTGGCCACCGACGTCGCTGCCCGTGGCCTGGACGTGGAAGGCCTGGACCTGGTGATCAACTTCGACATGCCGCGCAGCGGCGACGAATACGTTCACCGCATCGGTCGCACCGGTCGCGCCGGCAACGATGGCCTGGCCATCTCGCTGATCTGCCACGGTGACTGGAACCTGATGTCGAGCATCGAGCGCTACCTCAAGCAGAGCTTCGAGCGCCGCACCATCAAGGAAGTCAAAGGCACCTACGGCGGGCCGAAAAAGGTCAAGGCCTCGGGCAAAGCCGTTGGCGTGAAGAAGAAAAAGGTCGACGCCAAGGGCGACAAGAAGAAAACCGGCGCCAAGGCCCCGACCAAGCGCAAGATCGCCAACCGCCCAAAGACCGACGCCCTGTCGCTGGTCAGCAAGGACGGCATGGCCCCGCTCAAGCGTCGCAAGCCGGAAGCGCCGGCTGCTGAGTAAGGCGCCGTAGCGTTCCAATAAAAAACCCGGACAGTGTCCGGGTTTTTTTTGCGTCAAAAGATCGCAGCCTTCGGCAGCTCCTGCACAGGATCGGCGTTCGTCCCGTAGGAGCTGCCGAAGGCTGCGATCTTTTGATCTTGTCGTTAACTCTTGGCTTTCTTCTCCGCCGATTCCAGCTCCTTGAGACGCTGATCGATCAACTGGCACTTGTCCGGCAAATCCTTGCTGGCCGTCTCCAGGTCCATTTTCTGCAACTCATCATTGATCTCCTTGGCCTTGACCGGGTTCTGCTCCGTGATCTTGGCGACCTCCTTGGCCAGTTGTTCGCGCTTGGCGGTGGCTTCGTCAGGAGGGCAGGCCCAAACGGGGAGGGCACAGGTGAGGGTGGCGGCGAGGGTGAGCTTGAGCAGGGTTTTCATAAAGTCAGGCCTCGGTTCCGGTTAAGGCGGGTTATCCGGTTGAGGGCTGAAGGGCGAAAAAAGTTCAGTGACAGAAACGGGCGACCCACAGGCCGCCCGTTTTCATTCACTCAGCAGCCTGCGCCCGCAACCGCCGACCAATCACATCCATCAAATCACAGCCATCACGCAACGGAATGGCCAGCAGTTTGGAAAAGTCTGAAAGCACCACCGTGTCGCAACCAATCTCGGCACGAAAGGCGATGTTTTCCAGTACCTGAGTGACCGTGCGAATGCGGTAATCCGCCATGGCGTGCAGGACGTCGAGTGGCGCTTGGGTATCAATAAGCAGAGATGCCGGGACCAGGTCGATTCCGGTGAGGGGCATGTATCTATCCATAGTTGAAGCCTCGTTTAGTTTGCTGAGACTGCCAGCAGTTCGTCGCCAAACGAAATGGGTGGCAGCTGTACGCAGGTTGGCGAACCGGAAACGAGTAACCGGCAGACCCGAAGGTCTCCCGCGCACAACTGCCATAAAAACAGTTTTGCGGATGCGGAGGCGCCTGCAAATAAGCAGACAGCTCTCGCACTCGTTCGTCAGGTCGCCAAACCCGGTCGCCATGTGGGCGACGGGCGGACTATAAGCTTCATCGTTCCAGCGGTGCAAGGTGCCAGATTCCGAGGTTGGTGTAGGGCGTTTGCCCCAGTTGCAGTCAGGCAACAGCATGTACCTACAGAACACCACGCAACCTTGTGGGAGCGAGCCTGCTCGCGAAATCGGTGTATCAGTCGACATCAATGTTGAATGTTAGTCAGTCATCGCGAGCAGGGGATTTGTGGTGTTCACGGATTTTGTGTTCAACCCGAGCCAATGCCCGCGATGGCTGCGGTCTACCCCCCATGGCAGCAACTGGCCGCTGCCTTGTCCTCATACCGGTCGTGGTGCCTCACCCAATCCATGATTTCCTCTTCATTACGCCCCTTGGGCGTGAGGTCGAGGTAGTTGTAGGCACCGACCAGCAGATCCAGGCCTCGTGCATAAGTCGAATAGGTGTGAAAAATCTCCCCCGCTTCATTGCGATAAAACACGCTGAGCCCGGGGAGTTCTTCTTCAGCCCCGTCGGATTTCTCGTAGTTGTAGGTAGCTTTTCCGGCGGCGACGTCTTCGACCCGGGCGCAGACGCCGAAGTCGTAGTTGAAGTCGCAGCCTTCGGACGACACCCAGTCGAATGTCCAGCCCATGCGCCGTTTGAAAGGCTGGAATTCGGCGAACGGTGCGTGGGAAACCGCGACCACGGCCACGTCGTGATGGGCCAGGTGTTGGTTGGCGCCGTCGATATGGTCGGAGAGGAACGAGCATCCCGGGCAGCCTTCGTCCCAGCCTGCGGCGAACATGAAGTGATAGATGATTAATTGGCTGCGACCGCCGAACAGGTCGGCCAGGCTCAGTTCGCCGTCGGGGCCCTGGAAGCGGTAGCGTTTGTCGATTTTCACCCAAGGCAGGGCGCGGCGTTCGGCGCTGAGTTTGTCTCGTTCCTTGGTGAAGGCTTTTTCGTGGACCAAGTGTTGTTTGCGGGCGGTGAGCCATTCTTCCCGGGACACGACCGGATGATTCTGAATGTTCATGGTGATTTCTCCTGCATGCTTTGGCGAAAGTCGATCCGCGCAGAGGGGTAAACCGTCTTACACAGCCTAGTCGTTTGGCCTGTGCCCTATTCGACATACCGCCGGTCGGTAGGGCGAAATACCTCGGCTGAACGGCCGCCCTCCCTGTCGGTCACAACCTATGAAGGCCATTTCACACACGGGCTCTGGAGGTTGATCAGGATGACGACTTATAACTGGGATTTGATGGAGCGCTTGCTGCATGAAGTGCAGAACGGCGCTGGCCACAACTTCACTCCACGGCCTTATGCCGAACAGTATGCGGCGGCGAAAGCTGCCGCGGGTGAGCCGTTTGAGAACCTGGATCACCTGAAAACGGTGGCTGGTGAGTACGAAAAATTACTGCTGCTGCGGGGCTATATCGAGCCTCGGCCAGAAGATCAGGGCGGCAATGGCGAGAACTACATTTTGACGCCTCGGGGCTCGAGTTTGTTGAGCCTGATTGACAGCAGCATTCCGGGTAATGAGCATCCGCGCGAGGTGCTGGATGAGCAGGAAGATGCGCTGGATGAGTTGACGTTTGATGAGTTGGCGTCGAAGGCCCAGATTGCCTGATAGCGTAAACAGCTTCGCGGGCAAGCCTCGCTCCTACGGGTTTTGTGTTGTTCACAAAATGTGTGAACGACGCTTATCCGTAGGAGCGAGGCTTGCCCGCGAAGCTTTTATCTTTAGAACCTATACCTTCCGCGCCGCCTTCAGGCATTTCAAATCAGTGAAATCCTTGCGCACGCCTTCAATCTTCTGCAGTAACCGTTCACGCTGAACCGGCGTGCTCTCGGCTATCACGTCCACCAACAACGCTCGAGCCTGGGCTTCGGTGTTGGCGTAGGCTTCGCGGTAAGCTGGCGTCCACAAACTCTCGCGATTCACCAGAAGTGTCTCGATTCGTTGTGGGAATTCTGGACTCTGCCGCTGCGCGACTGCTGCGCTGAATTGCCGTTGCCAATGGGCGCGGTTGGCAATCCATTGTTTGTTCTGATCACCCAAGGCATTCGACCAGGCTATTACCCGTTGCTGTTGGGTTGGGCTAAGTGGACCGAGCCAGTCATTCAGGCGTTTCTCCATACGCTTGCTCCGCTCTTTGATCTGTTGCTCCAGAGACGGTTTGAGGTAAGCCTCCTGGCGTTTACGCTGGTCCTTGGCGAAGGCGTCGTTCATTTCCGCGACTTGCTTGTCATCAAGGCCCTGCAACAGCTCGATGGCCGACGGGGTGATTTCCCGGGCGGTTTCGGCGATGGCCTGTTTGGCTTCCTGGGTGCGGGTTTGCAGTGCGGCGTCGGTGATTTGATTGGTCTCGACCATGGTCTGTAAACGATCCAGCCAATCGAGGTAGCCGGGTAATTGCGTGGTGCAGTGCCAGCTCAGGTGCTCTTTGAGGCGCTCGTTGAACCAGTCTTTTTGTTCGTGGTTCATTTCCAGGTAATCGCTGAGCGTCCAGGGAATGATCACGTCGAGGTTGCGGTAAGCCAGGCCCACGCGGCTGCACGCGGCGACGGTGAGGCTGAGGGTGATGATGACGCCGAGCTGTTTCCACCAGTGCGACATGGCGAGTCCTTGCGAAGACCTGGTTTCTTTACGGGTTCTTTTATGTGATCGCAGGATCAGCCCGGCAGTTCAGCCGATTAATAGAAGCTGTGCGCAGCTTTGAGGGTAACCAGGCCGTCGCACTCGCTATTGTGGCCGGAGTAAGCGGAACAATCGCTGCCGCTCAGGTTTGAATCACTGTAGATCAAGTCCAGATCGATGCCCATGAACGGCCGGGACAATTTCACTGACCAGTCGGTAAAGCTGCCGACATACCCATCGTCGACCGACACCGGTGTGTTGAGTTGGTGAGTGGTGTATTTCAGGCTGATCCCGATGCCGAACGGCTGGTTGCCACTGAGGTCGGCGAACAGGGTGCTGTTCTGTTTGTCGGGGTCGTTGCTGAAGGCCGCGCCGAAGCGACTGCCCAGCAGGGTCAGGCCGCCGAACAGCTCCTGGCTGTCGAGGGTGTCCGCTTTCGGGTAGCTGTAACGGATCATGCCCACTTCGTAGCCGAGGGATTGATCGAAGGGCTGTTTAAAACCCATGTAGGAATCGACTTCAAGGTTGCTGGATGGGCTCAGCCCCATGCTGGGGGACCATTGACCCACATAGAAGCCGCTGTCGTGGCTCAGGTCGAGGCCACCGTGGAACGAGCCGGTCGTCGAGGGCTTGACCAGCCCTTGGGCCATGCTGCGGCTGGGGGTGGTGGCGAGTTTGAGATCGAAGTCGCCCAGTTCGCGCTGGAAGACTTGCGCATTGGCGTCTGAACACCACAGCACGCTGCAGAGCAGGAAAAAAGAGGGCTTGAGCATGCGTCACTCCATGAACAGCGAGGAGCAGGTCCTTGAAACCTACTGAAACGCTTGATCTAGACGTGTGCAAGCATACCGGCGAATGCTCGGCATCGAGGGCCGTTCGTCGATTTTTGAAATATTGATTTGTTTGATGGGGTATTGCGGGAGGGTTCCAGTCCAAGCGCTTCGAAGCTCAAAGCGCTTACGGACCAGTTAACACAGGGGGGATTACTTCTTGCCCAGTGTGATCTGCTTGGACGGGCCGAACGTCTGGCCGCTGACGCCTTTGGCAATTTGCTGGATCTCTCCGCCGGACTTGAGGAACGCAGCGATCTGGTTGTTGATCGATTCGCTGGTTTCAACGGCTGGAGCTGGCTTTGCTTTGCTGTTGGATGCTTTTACACGCATGGCGGCCATTAACCTGTAGAAATTAACTTGGCCAGGCATCGTACAGGAAATACTTGACAATTGCTTGGTAAATATCCTCCCGAAATACACCTCGGAGAAACGCAATTTATCGCAAGTTGTTATTCGCAATGTTCCCCTAAGCTGCTGTTTTAACTAAGAACCCAAGTGAAGAAAAAGCGTTTTTCGGATGGGCTGGTGAGGGGGAAACCAGCCGAACGGCCTGACGAGCGGCCAAACGCACACGGGCAAAACCCAGGAAAATTAAGGCCTTCGACGGATTTTCTTGCGCCACCGGGCCGGCCGCCGAACGCCGCCCGCAAAACCGGGTAGAATGCCGCCCACGCAATGAGGGTATTGGACATGGCTTTAGTCGGGCGCTACAACAGTTTGCAAGTGGTTAAACACACTAACTTCGGTTTATATCTGGACGGTGGCGCGGAGGGTGAAATCCTCCTGCCTAACCGTTATATCCCCAAAGATATTCCCAGCGAAGATGAAGACTGGCTCAACGTTTTTATTTATCTGGACAGCGATGACAAACTTATCGCCACCACCGAAAAGCCGAAAGTTCAGGTCGGTGAATTCGCCAGTTTGAAAGTCGTTGAAGTCAACAGCATCGGCGTGTTCCTGGATTGGGGTTTGCCGAAGGATCTGCTGCTGCCGTATTCCGAAGAAAAGCGCCAGATGACGGCCGGCGAGTATGTCGTGGTGCACGTCTACCTCGACAAACACACGCGACGCATCACCGCGACGGCACGTCTGGATCGCTACCTGGACAAGACCCCGGCGAACTACACGCCTGGCCAGGAAGTTGATTTTCTGGTGGCCGAAGCGACCGATATGGGCTTCAAGGCAATCATCAACAACAAGCACTGGGGCCTGATCCACAAGAACGAAATCTTCAAGTTCATGCGCGCCGGTAAAGAAGAGAAGGGCTTTATCAAAGAAGTCCGCGCCGACGGCAAGATCAGCCTGAGCTTGCAACCGGTGGGCGAAGAAGCCGCCACCAGCCTGAACTCGAAGATTCTTGCCAAGTTGCGCGACAACAACGGCACTCTGCCCGTCAGCGACAAGAGCGACCCGACGCTGATCAGCAGTATGTTCGGCGTCAGCAAGGGCAACTTCAAAAAGGCCATCGGTGCGTTGTACAAGAACGGCCAGATCGTCATTCACGCTGATCGTATCGAGCTCAGCTGACCTTACGCCGGCCCCTGTAGGAGCCGCCGCAGGCTGCGATCTTTTGACTCTAAAAGATCAAGATCAAAAGATCGCAGCCTGCGGCAGCTCCTACAATATGCGTCGGGTGCAAACACCCGGGCTCACCACAAATCCAATGTGGGAGCGAGCCCGCTCGCGATTGACTGCGCAGCAGTCCCCCATCTCTTTGTATACATAACGTCCTGCACCGTTTGCAGGCGCTGACGCCCTGTTCATGGGCATTATCACCCCCTCTACGTCTTAAAGGCTTTGCTCTGAACAGAGTTTAAGGCCTGATTTGTCGCATTTTTCGAACGTATGGCACGCATTCTGCGTAGCAACTCGTATACAAACCATGCAGGCTCCCGTACGCAGTGTGGTCGCCACATCAATCTCGGGGGCCGCGCCTGTACTTTCGAGGAGCCCTGCGATGACCGAGCAATTGCCCAACGGCTACAGCCCACGCCTGTATAACCAGGACCTGGGGCCGCTGCCGCAGAAATGGAATTGGTACAACATCTTTGCCTTCTGGATGAGTGACGTGCACAGCGTCGGCGGCTATGTTTTCGCCGCCAGCCTGTTTGCGCTTGGGCTGGCCAGTTGGCAGGTATTGATTGCGTTGCTGGGCGGGATTTGCATCGTGCAATTGATTGCCAACCTGGTGGCCAAGCCGAGTCAGCAAGCCGCGGTGCCGTACCCGGTGATTTGCCGACTGGCATTCGGTGTGTTCGGGGCGAATATTCCTGCGGTCATCCGCGGCCTGATCGCGGTGGCCTGGTACGGGATTCAGACGTACCTGGCGTCCAGTGCCCTGATCATTGTCGTGCTGCGCTTTTTTCCTTCAATGGCGGCCTACGCCGAACCGCACTTTGCCGGTTTGTCCTACCTCGGTTGGTTCGGTTTCCTCAGTCTGTGGTTCGTTCAGGCGCTGGTGTTCTGGACTGGCATGGAGTCGATCCGCCGCTTCATCGACTGGGCTGGCCCGGTGGTCTACGGCGTGATGTTCCTGCTCGCCGGCTGGATCGTCTGGCAGGCCGGCTGGAGCAACATTAGCTTCACCCTGGCGGAAAAATCCCTGTCTGGCTGGGAAGCTTTCGGCCAAGTGATCGTGGCAACGGCATTGGTGGTGTCGTACTTTTCCGGTCCGACCCTGAACTTCGGCGATTTCAGTCGCTACTGCCGCAGCATGAACGACGTGCGGCGTGGCAATTTCTGGGGGCTGCCGGTGAATTTTCTGGCGTTCTCGCTGGTGACCGTGGTGATCGTTTCCGGCACCTTGCCGGTGTTCGGTGAAATGCTTCACGATCCGATCGCCACCGTGGCACGCATCGACAACAGCGTAGCGGTGCTGCTCGGCGCCTTTGCTTTCGTCACCGCGACCGTCGGCATCAATATCGTCGCCAACTTCGTGTCCCCGGCGTTCGACTTCGCCAATGTCGCCCCGAGCAAAATCAGCTGGCGCGCCGGCGGCATGATCGCCGCCGTGGCTTCGATTTTCATCACCCCGTGGAACCTGTTCAACAACCCCGAAGTGATTCACTACACCCTCGACGTGCTGGCGGCGTTCATCGGGCCGCTGTTCGGGATTCTGTTGGTGGATTACTACCTGATCAAAAAACAGCAGATCGACGTCGATGCGCTGTTTAACGACGGCCCGAGCGGACGTTATTACTACAGCGGCGGGATCAACTGGACGGCGGTCAAGGCGTTGATTCCGGCCACCCTGATGGGCGTGGCGATCACCTTCATTCCAGTTCTGCAGCCAATGGCCAATTTTGCCTGGTTCACGGGCTGCTTTCTCGGCGGCGTCCTGTACTTCGCGCTGGCCAAGCGCGAGCAGGCACAGCAGTCGGCGGCGCTGGTCGTAGCGGGATGACGCAAGCGGCGATTTAAAGGTCTTTTGCAGACACCTTTTTCTGTCCATCTGGTTAATAATCGACGGCATAATTTTTCGCCCCGGCACTCTGCTCAGCCAGAAGGTCGGGGCTTTGCTTTTACTGTCGAGTCACTGCCATGGATTGTGTTGTCGAGGTGTTCCGGTGAGCGCCACCCGGCGTAGCGCCGATGGGTTTGCCCTGCAAGTGATGGTCGGGTTATGCCTGATCTGGGGCGTGCAGCAGGTGATGATCAAATGGGCCGCGCCCGACATCGCGCCGGTCATGCAAGCAGCGGGGCGGTCGGGTATTTCCGCATTGCTCGTAGGATTGTTGATCTGCTGGAAGGGCGGTTGGGATCAGGTCGGCAGTACCTGGCGCGGCGGCTTGCTGGCGGGTGCGTTGTTTGGCCTGGAGTTCTTTTTCATTTCCGAAGGCCTGCAATTGACCACGGCGGCGCACATGTCGGTGTTCCTCTATACCGCGCCGATTTTCACCGCGCTGGGCGTGCATTGGCTGCTGCCGAGTGAGCGTTTAAGACCGGTGCAGTGGCTGGGTATTTTTCTCGCCTTCATCGGCATTGCCATTGCGTTTGCCGGTGGCGTGTCGTGGGACAACCTCGACCACCGCATGCTGATGGGCGATGCGTTGGGCGTGCTGGCCGGCGCGTCGTGGGGCGCGACCACCGTAGTGGTGCGCGCCTCGCGTCTGTCGGAAGCGCCGGTGACCCTGACGCTGTTTTATCAACTGATTGTCGGCTTCGTCGGCCTGCTGTTGATCGCGATCCTCAGCGGGCAGGTCACCCATGTCAGCCTGACCACTGTTGCCGTGGCCAGCGTGCTGTTCCAAGGGTTGGTGGTGTCGTTCTTCAGTTACCTGACCTGGTTCTGGCTGCTGCGCCGTTATCTGGCGGCGAACCTGGCGGTGTTTTCGTTCATGACGCCGCTCTTCGGCGTTACGTTCGGCGTGGTGCTGCTGGGCGAAGAACTGAGCCTGAACTTCGTGATCGGCGCGGTGCTGGTGCTGCTCGGGATCACTTTTGTGAGTGCAGAACAGTGGGTCCGCCGTCGTTTGCGCAAAGCGCTTGGGCAACCCTGACCGGGCGCAGCAACAAACCTCCTGCGATGAGCAAACCGCTGCCGGCGATCACCAGCGCGGGTTGCAATCCACCGCTGAAATGACTGCTCAGCGCGGCCAGCAACGGCCCGCTGAGCTGACCCACGGCGAAGCACGCGGTCAGCAGCCCGGCGTTGCGCTGGGTGGCATGGGGCGCCAGTTCCCGGGAGCGTTGCATCACCAGTTGCATGCAGGCCAGGAACGGTCCGCCACACAAGATCACCCCCAACGTCAGGCCGGCACCGCTGCCCAACAGGCAGGCGAAGACCCCGGCCGCCTGCAGCCACAACGTTGCCATCAGCCAATGGCGAGTGGCATTCGGGTTGTGCCGACGCAGGCTCACCAACACCACCCCGATTGCCGCCGCCAGGCCGAAGCATGGCCAGAACAGATCGGCTTGCCATTGCCCATGAAACTGCGCGCTGGCCATTTGCGAGAGGAAAGTGGCCGGGATGATGTAGCCCAAACCGTATAACCCATAGATCACCGGTAAACGTCCGACACCTTGGGCACCCGATGTGACGGCAGACAGGGTCGCCGTAGAAAGGGCGGCCGGTTGCGGCAGGAACGGCAGAATTCCCAGCAGCATCACCAGCCCCACACCGGCATACACCAGCCACAAGGTCGCGGACGTCTGCCCCAGCAGGTTCGAGCCCAGGGCCAGCAATCCCGTCAGAAAAATCCCCAGACCCGGCCCGGCAAAGACCAGCGCGCCGAGCCGTGGACGACCGGCCGCCGCTGCCAGCGGTTGACTCAATGCGGTAATCATCACCAGCACCCAGGCGCTGGCCACGCCCGTGCCGAAACGCAGCACCAGATGCGACCAGAACCCGTCGGCCCAGAACGAGGCCAGGGTCAGCAGCACACAGAGCCACAATCCGCCAAACAAGCGTCGACGAACCTGATCGGGACGACGGGCGAACATCGCATCCACCGCGCCGACGAAGTAGCCGAGGTAGTTGGCGGCGGCAATCAGACCAGCGGCGGTCAGGTCGATCTGGCCTTCGCTGAGCAAGTGCGGCAGTTGTGGGGTGAGGGCGAAACGCCCGATGCCCATGGCCATCATCAGGGCGATGAAGCTGGCGGTTAAGCGAATCAGAGGGGACATGGTCTGAGTTCCGTTCCGAGGATCAATGACCGTCAGGCTAGGACTGATTGACTTTCTTTAAAAATGAATAATAGTGAGAAACTTGTTCTTATTTGGAGAATGGCGTGGAATTCAGCCAATTGCGGATCTTCCAGGCGGTGGCGCAGGAGGGCTCCATTACCCGCGCTGCTGAACGCTTGCATCGCGTGCCGTCCAACCTGTCGACCCGGCTCAAGCAGCTCGAAGAGCAACTCGGTGTCGAACTGTTCGTACGTGAGCGTCAGCGTTTGCAGTTGTCACCTGCGGGAAAAGTCCTCTTGGACTACACCGCCAAGCTGTTCGCCTTGCACGACGAAGCCCATGCGGCAGTGCAGGGCGGGCAACCGGCCGGGGATTTCGTACTGGGCACCATGTACAGCACCGCCGCAATTCACCTGCCAGAGCTGTTGGCGCGTTATCACCGCAGCTATCCGGCGGTGAACCTGCAAGTGCAATCGGGCCCCAGCGGCGAATTGCTCGAAGGTCTGCTCACCGGGCGCCTCGATGCGGCGCTGGTGGACGGTCCGCTGGAACTGGCCGGGCTCGACGGCGTGCCGTTGTGCGACGAACGGCTGGTGTTGATCAGCGAGGCCGATCATCCGCCCGTACGCAGCGCACTGGATGTCGAAGGACGTTCGGTGTTCACGTTTCGCCAGGGCTGCTCCTACAGGATGCGTCTGGAAGCCTGGTTCGCCCATGATCACGCGGCCATGGGCCGGGCGATGGAGATCGAGTCCTATCCGGGAATGCTCGCCTGTGTGATTGCCGGCTCCGGCGTGGCGCTGATGTCGGAGTCGATGCTCGCCAGCCTGCCGGGGCGCGAAAGCGTGGCAGTGCACCCGTTGGCCGAGCCGTTCGCCAGCGCGACCACTTGGCTGATGTGGCGCAAAGGCATGGTCGGGGCCAACCTGAATGCATGGATCGAGCAGCAGCAGGCGGTGTATCCGTCGGCAGCGATTCAGGCCCAGGCAATCGCTTGAACGGGCGGTCTGGGATTTGGATCAATTTAGTAACAGATCATTGCGATCTTGGGCGAGCATTGCGTAGGACTTCGGACTATTATCAGTGCGAAGGGGCTACAGAACTTCGGCCGCTCGGCACGACCCTGAAGGGGGGCATCATGAAAGAGAAAATCCAAAACTGGCTGCATGACCTGGGTGTCGCACTCGGTTTGATCGAACCGCCTCTGCAACCCATACCCATTCGCACCGACGACGAACAACGTCGCCGCCAGCAGCGCCGCCGGTAAACGCCTGAACCTGTCTGGCAAGCGGGCTTGCCGTGGCAAGGAGACTTGCCCGAGGGGCTTGCTTGTGGCGAGGGGGCTTGCCCCCGTTCGACTGCGCAGCAGTCGTAAAATCTGCTGACGAGGTCTATCTGATTCAACCAGGCTGAATGGTTTTGGGGTCGCTTCGCGGCCCAACGGGGGCAAGCCCCCTCGCCACGGGTGACTGCATCTGCCACAAAAGATGTATATGGCAACCGGTCTCAATACCGCCCGATCTCAATCAAAAACCGGCTCAAGTCGTCGACGGTCGTCGCAGTCTTGAGCATTCGGTCTTCTTCGGCGGTGGACGCCGTCAAACCCAGCTGATCTTCCAGATGGAAAATCAGATCTTCGATATCTTCTTTATCCAATCCCAACTGCACCAGACGGGTGTTGTCGTCGAAGTCTTCCCGGCCCTCCAGCAGACGGCTGATGAGGCGGTGCACGGCTGTACGAACGGCGTCTCTTGTCATGATTGTTCTTCGAGGGCGTTATTGTTGTTGTCCCTGGTGCTGAGTACAGCAGGCTTCAGGCGTGTCGGCGCTGCCACTCGTCAATCATCGTGCGCAAATATTCCCCGGAAAAACTCCCGAAATGCCCACCGTGCACCGTGCGGATCGGCAGTGCGCGCAAGCGTTGCAGGCTGCGGGCGTAGTCGTCGAGGTTGGAATGGTAGGCGTCTTCGATCAGCGGCCCGTCATAAATGATGTCGCCGCTGAACAGGGTTTCGGTCGCCGCCTCGAACAGGCTGATGCCGCCCGGTGAATGCCCCGGTGTGTGCAGCACTTGCAGGACCCGATCACCGAGATCAAGCACGTCGCCTTCTTCAATCAAACCCGTGGCCGGTGCGGCCTTGACCCGGTATTCGGCGTAGCACAACGGGCAATCGGGGTGAGCCTCGAACATGTCGTCACCGACGAAAGCCTTGCTCAGGGTATTGTCGCCGTCGGGCTCGGCGAGGATCTGTGCTTCGGCCGGGTGCACCAGCCGTTCGGGGAATTCGTGATGCCCGGCGATGTGGTCGAAATGGCAATGGCTGGCCACTGCCACCAGCGGTCGTTCGGTGATCCACGGCAATTGCTCGCGCAGGCTGACCAGCCCGGAACCGCTGTCCAGCAGCAAATCCTTGTCACGCCCCTGAATGTGCCAGAGGTTGCAGCGGTAAAAGGGCCGAATGTAAGGCTCGTGAATCAGGCGGATGCCGTCGCTGAGCTGTTTGACCTCGAACCACTGATCGCGGCTGACGATCTTCATAAGCAGATTCCTTCAGGCGAAAAAAAACGGGTGTGGCAACCGACACCACACCCGTCGAAGAAAGCATCAAGTCGTCATGGAAAGCTTAGGCGGCGCTCGCCACCACTGCCGGGCGACGGGACAGCAAGCTGACCGCCACGAAACTCACCAGACCTACGCCGAGGCTATAGTAGATCGGGGTGTTGGCGTCCATACCGTCCTTGACCATGAACAGCAGCGCGGTGGCAAAGCCCATGCCCATGCTGGCGATAGCGCCGGCGGTGGTTGCGCGTTTCCAGAAGATTGCACCGATCAGCGGGATCAGCATGCCGCCCACCAACAGGTTGTAGGCCAGGGTCAAGGCACTGATCACGTCGTTCACCACCAGCGCGATACCCAGCACGGCGATGCCGGTCAGCAGGGTGAACAGGCGGTTGACCGCCAGGCTCGACTGTTTACCGCCGCGCAGTTTCGGCAGCAGGTCTTCGGTCAGGGTGGTGGCGGCGGCGAGCAGGCCGGCGCTGGCGGTGGACATCATGGCCGCCAGGGCAGCCGCAATCACCAGGCCACGGATACCGTCCGGCAGGGACAGTTTGACGATGGCGGCGAAGGCGTTGTTGACGTTGTCCAGGTCAGGGATCAGCACATGAGCGGCCATGCCGATCAGGGCGCAGGCCAGTCCGTAAAGGATGCAGTAGAAGCCTGCGAATGTACCGGCGACCTGAGCCACTTTGGCGCTCTTGACGGTGAACACACGCTGCCAGATGTCTTGGCCGATCAGGATCCCGAAGAAGTAGATCATGAAGTAGGTGATGATGGTGTCCCAGCCAATCGTGGTGAAGCTGAAGGCGGTTGCCGGCAGTTTCAACACCAACTCATCCCAGCCACCGACGCGGTACAGGCAGATTGGCAACAGGATGAACATCAGGCCCACGGTCTTGATGACGAACTGGACGATGTCGGTCAGGGTCAGGGACCACATGCCGCCGATCGCCGAATAGATCACCACCACGCCACCGCCGACCAATACCGACAGCCAGAATGGCAGGTCGAACAGCACTTGCAGCACGGTGCCAATGGCCAGGATCGAGACCACGCCGATCATCAGCGCATACGCCAGCATGATCACCGCGCTCGCGGAGCGGGCCATCGGGTTGTAGCGTTTTTCCAGCACCTGGGTAACGGTGTAGATCTTCAGTTTCAGCAGCGGTTTGGCGAGGAACAGGTTCAGCGCCACGATCCCGCAACCGAGGGCCGCGCAGAGCCAGAAACCGGAGATGCCATGGACGTAGCCCAGGCGCACGGTGCCGACGGTAGATGCGCCGCCCAGAACGGTAGCGGCCATGGTGCCCATGTACAGGCTCGGGCCGAGGTTACGACCGGCGACCAAAAAGTCTTCGTTGGTCTTGGCCTTGCGCATGCCGTAGTAGCCGAGTATCAGCATCGCGGCGGCGTAGATGAGTACGACGAATAAATCCAAAGCCATGATGGCGTGTCTCCGATTGTCTTTTTTATGGTGAAACAAAGATGGTTCTGTGGACCGGCCCCTGTGGGAGCGAGCCTGCTCGCGATAGCGATTTATCAGTCACATCAATGTCGGATGTGCCGCAGTCATCGCGAGCAGGCTCGCTCCCACAGGGGTGTCGGTGTCAGGCTGGCTGACGTATTTCAGGTTTTGCGATGGTGCGTGCGCCCTTGCTGCGTGGATCACTGGGGCCGAACACCGCAGACGATTCCGGGAACAGGCTCAGCAGCGTCAGGTACACCACGGAGGCCAGGCCCAGTGTCACCGGCAGGGAGATGTCGATGCCCCCGGCCAGATCACCCAATACGCCGACAAACTGCCCCGGCAGGTTCACGAAGCACAAACCCACCAGCGCGCTCGGGATCCATGCACCCAGGCCGCGCCAGTTCCAGCCGTGGGTGAACCAGTAGCGGCCACCTTTCTCGCCGCGGGTGAACACTTGCAGGTCATCCGGGCAGTAGAAGCCGCGACGCACCAGCAGGCCGATGATCATGATCACCATCCACGGGGTGGTGCAGGTGATGATCAGCACGGCGAAGGTCGACACGCTCTGCACCAGGTTCGCCGCAAAGCGCCCGATGAAGATGAAGGCAATCGACATCACGCCAATCAGCAACGTTGCCTTGACCCGCGACAGCACTCTCGGGAACACGCTGGACATGTCCAGCCCGGTGCCATACAGCGACGTGGTGCCGGTGGACATGCCGCCGATCACCGCAATCAGGCACACCGGCAGGAAGAACCAGCTCGGCGACACCGCCAGCAGACCGCCGACGTAGTTGTTGGCCGCGATGTAGTCCGGCGCCTTGATCGCCACGATGGTGGCGGTGGCGAGGCCGAACAGGAACGGGATGAAGGTGGCGACCTGCGAGATCACCACGGCAGCCATGATCCGGCGCTTGGAGGTGTCACGCGGGATGTAGCGCGACCAGTCGCCGAGGAACGCCCCGAAGGAAATCGGGTTGCTCATCGCTACCAGCGCAGCGCCGATGAAGGCCGCCCAGAAACCCGGTTGACCGAGGCTGACGCTGCCGGCGTAGTTCACATCGAAAGGACCGGCGAAGGCGAAGATGCCCAGCAGGAACAACAGGCTGGCACTCCACACCGCGATCTTGTTGACCCACAGCAGGAAGCGGAAACCGTAGATGCACACCGTCAGCACCAGGATCGCGAACAGACCGTAGGCCAGGCCCAGGGTCAGGTCGGTTTCCGGCAGGCCGATCAAGCGCTTCGCGCCACCGATCAACGCATCGCCCGAACTCCACACCGAAAGCGAGAAGAAGGCGATGGCGGTCAGCAGCGACAGGAACGAACCGACGATCCGCCCATGCACGCCAAAGTGTGCACCGGACGACACGGCGTTGTTGGTGCCATTAAGCGGACCGAACAGGCCCATCGGCGCAAGGATCAGCGAACCCAGCAACACGCCCAGCACAATCGCCCAGACGCCCGCCTGGAAAGACAGGCCGAACAGCACCGGGAAACTGCCGAGCACGGCGGTGGCAAAGGTGTTGGAACCGCCGAAGATCATCCGGAACAAGTCCGTCGGGCCGGCGGTGCGTTCGTTGTCCGGGATCTGTTCGACCCCGTGGGTTTCGATTTGCGTAAGGCTTTGGTCTTTGTTGTTGTTATTCATGATCTGCTCCGATCATAAAGGCGCGCTCATCGTGTGTGAGCGTCACCTGTTTGGCTAAGGGGGTGGCAGCCCTTCCGGCATTGCGGACAAATGTTCGTGGCAGGCCAGCCATAGGCCTTGTTGTTCTTGGCCAGACGTCTGTTTCTTGAAAACAATCGTCTCGCGTTCCTGGCTGAAGTGTTGCTCCCCTTGCATACGCAGCTCGGTGGCTACGTCATGGATGAAAATCGCCACGTCACCTTGCAGGCTGACGAAGGCGTTGCTCGAGGTGCATGACAGCACCTCGAAGCCGTCCTCGGCGCGCCAGGTGTCCCACAACGCCTGATAGGCATCGCGCGACAGCAGGGGCTGCTCGAGGGTGTAGAACACGAAGCTGGCATCAACGCTGAATGCGCCGAAGTAAGCTTCGCGATCGTTACAGGCAAAGGCCGATACCAGCTCGGCGGCGGCGTTGAGTACCTGATCACGTTCGCTCATGACCGATCCTCAGCGATGGACCACGCCCGGCAGTACGCAGAGCATTTCGTACAGCAGGTTGGCGCCCAACAGCGAGGTGTTACCGGTGGTGTCGTACGCTGGCGAGACTTCTACCAGATCGCAGCCGACCAGATCGAGGCCTTGGCAGCCGCGCACGATTTCAATCGCCTGAATGGTCGTCAGACCGCCGATTTCCGGGGTGCCAGTGCCTGGTGCCCAGGCCGGGTCGATACCGTCGATATCGAAACTCAGGTACACCGGACCGCCGCCGACTTTCTCGCGAACTTCGGCCATCAGCGGTGCCAGGGATTTGTGCCAGCATTCTTCAGCCTGAACCACACGGAAACCTTGATTGCGGCTCCAGTTGAAGTCATCAGCGGTGTAACCCTGAGCGCGCAAGCCAATTTGCACCACGCGGTCGCAATCCAGAAGGCCTTCTTCTACAGCGCGACGGAAGGTCGTGCCGTGGGCGATCTTCTCGCCGAACATGTGATCGTTCACATCGGCGTGGGCGTCGATGTGCACCAGGCCGACCTTGCCGTGCTTTTTATGGATGGCACGCAGGATCGGCAGGGTGATGGTGTGATCGCCGCCGAGCGTCATGGGGATCACATCGTGTTCGAGGATATTGTCGTAGGCCTCTTCGATGATCCGCACGGCGTCCAGCAGGTTGAACGTGTTGATCGCCACGTCACCGATGTCGGCAACCGACAGCGAGTCGAACGGCGCGGCGCCGGTGGCCATGTTGTACGGGCGAATCATCACCGATTCAGCGCGGATTTCACGCGGCCCGAAACGGGTGCCGGGGCGCAGGGAGGTGCCGATGTCCAGTGGGATGCCGATAAAGGCAGCGTCCAGGCCAGCAGCAGATGGCAAATGGGGGAGTCGCAGCATGGTGGCGATGCCGCCGAAGCGCGGCATTTCGTTGCCGCCCAGTGGTTGGTGAAGAATCTTGTCCACGGGTAAGGCCTCATCGTCGTTGTTTTATTTATGTCGGTTGCGCGCTCGGGGAGAGACGGGCACCGCTGTGGGCCGATTCTGCGAAATGTAGTGACCGGGAAGAATCGCTACGGGCAAATACTTAGTTCAGATTTTTCTAAACTAATGGCGAGGGTGGCGATAGACTTGCCGTCGTGCACAGACCCCCTGTGGCGAGGGGGCTTGCCCCCGTTCGGCTGCGAAGCAGTCGTAAAACCTGCCAACTCGGTCTGTCTGATTCCACCGGGGTGAATGGTTTTGGGGCCGCTTCGCGACCCAACGGGGGCAAGCCCCCTCGCCACAGTGATCTCCATTGCCACAAAAGCCTCGCGCGTTACCTTGCAACCGGAGTCTCCATGGCCAACGCTTTACCCGACCTGAAACTATTGCGCATCTTCGTCAGCGTGGTTCGCCATCAGGGGTTCGCCAACGCCCAGCAAGAGCTCAACCTCTCGACCTCGGCGATCAGCACTTACATGAGCCAGCTCGAAGCGGCCTTGGGCCTGGTGCTTTGCCATCGCGGTCGCGGTGGTTTCAGTCTGACCAGCAAGGGTGAGCTGTTCCATCAGGAAACCCTGCGTCTATTGGCGGAACTCGAAGGTTTCGAACAATACGCCGCCGCCCTCAAAGGCGAGCTGCGTGGCACTTTGAACCTGGGCGTGATCGACTCCACCGTCAGCGATAAGGCCTTGCCCTTCGCCGAAGCCATTGGCGCCTACAGTCAGGAGCACCCGGCGGTGCATTTGCATCTGTCGGTCATGAGCCCTTACGAGTTGCAACTGGGCGTGCAGGACAACCGCCTCGACCTGGCCATCGGTGCCTTTTCCACGCGCATGAGCGGTCTGGTCTACATGCCGCTGTACCGCGAGCAACATTGGCTGTATTGCAGCAGTCGCCATCCGCTGTTCACCGAGCGGCGTATTCCCGAGCAAGTCATCACCCAACAGCGCATGGTCGGTCGCGGCTATTGGAGCCAGGCCGAACTGGCCCGCCACGGTTTCAAACACAGCGCGGCGACCGTGGAAAGTATGGAAGCCCAGCTGATTCTGGTGCTGTCCGGCGCCTACATCGGTTACCTGCCGGAGCACTACGCCCAGGCGTGGGCCGACAAAGGTGATTTACGGGTGCTGCTGCCGGCGACGTTCGGTTATCAGGCGCCGTTCTCGATGATCGTGCGCCGTGGCCGCAGCCGCGAACCGCTGATCCAGACCTTTCGTGATCTGCTTAAAGCACAACTGAATCAGGCTTGAGACGATGTCCAGAATCCAATGTCCACGCTGCCTGCGTCCACAAACCCATTGCCTGTGCCCGCTGATCCCGAGCCTCGACAGCCGCACTCGGGTGTTGCTGCTTCAGCATCCGAGCGAAGTGAACCACGCGCTGAACACCGCGCGGTTGGCCGCGTTGGGGTTGAAGAATGCCGAGTTGATCGTCGGCGAGGTGTTCGATGATTTGCCGGCGCTGTTGAATCAGCCGGGCTATCAGGCGCGGCTGCTGTTTCCCGCCGAGGATGCGCAACCGTTGCAGGCTTACACCACCAATGATGAACCGCTATTGCTGGTGGTCCCGGACGGCACCTGGCGCAAGGCGCGCAAAATGCTGCACCTCAATCCGTTGTTGGCGGCGTTGCCCAGAGTGACATTGGCCGAGGGCGGGGTGTCGCGTTATCGCTTGCGCAAGGCCCCGGGGCCTGGGGCGTTGTCGACGGTGGAGGCGATTGTGCAGGCGTTGCAGACGCTTGAGTCACCCGTCAGTTTTGAGCCGTTGTTAAAACCGTTCGAGGCGTTGATCGAGGGGCAGATTGCGGCGATGGGGGAGGAGGTTTTTCAGCGCAATCATGGGCCGAAATAGTTGTTGTTTCTGAGGGCCTCTTCGCGGGCAAGCCTCGCTCCTACAGGATTTGTGTGGTCGCAAACGTTGAACACGACAAATAACCTGTAGGAGCGAGGCTTGCCCGCGAAGAGGCCGGACCAATCACCGCAGTATCTGGATTATCACTATCACTATCGCTCGCGCATCGCCTCGGTCCGAGCTTTCAACACCGGTTTAAGCAGATAATCCAGCACACTTTTCTCCCCGGTAATAATGTCCACCGTCGCCACCATCCCCGGAATGATCAGCAGCGGTTTCACATCCCCGCCCAAGTGATTTTTGTCGGTGCGCACCTGAATCAGATAAAAGCTGTTGCCCTTGTCATCGGTGATGGTGTCCGCCCCGATCAGCTCCAGCTTCGCACTCAACCCCCCGTAAATCGTGTAGTCATAAGCGCTGAACTTGACCATGGCTTTCTGGCCCGGGTGCAGGAACGCCACGTCTTGAGGCCGGACCTTGGCTTCGATCAGCAAGTTGTCTTCCAGCGGCACGATTTCCACCATGTCGTTGCCCGGCTGGACCACGCCGCCGATGGTGTTGACCTTCAGCACTTTGATGATGCCGTGAACCGGTGACACCACGGTGGTGCGCGTCACCCGGTCGTCGATGGCAATGCTCGTCGCAGTGATTTTCGACAGGTCGGTGCGTTTCTCATTCAGCTCTTTTGCCGCGTCCGAACGGAAGGATTGTTCGGACTCGTCGATCTTGCTTTTGATCTCATTGATCGCCGATTCGGCACGGGGAATCGCCAGTGTCGTGGCATTCAGCGAGCCGCGGATTTCCACCGCGCTGCGTTTGAGTCGCAGGATTTCCACCGGCGAAACCGCTCCGGTGCCCACCAGTGGCGCCGACATGTTCATCTCTTGTTGCAGCAGCGCCAGGCTTGAACTGAACTGCCCCTGTTTGGAGCGGAATTCCGCCAGCTCCTGGGTTTTCTGCCGAAGTTGTTCGGTCAACGTGCGTTGTTCGCTGGCCAGTCGGCGCTGACGTTGTTCGTACAGTGAGCGTTCGTCCTCGGCCACTTGCGGCGCCTTGGCGATGACTTCCGCGGACAGCTTGAATGGCCGGCCTTCCGCTTCGGCGGACAGCCGTTCGACCTGCGCGGTCAGTGCATAGCGATCCGCTTCGCTTTCACCCTTGTTCGACAGGAATCGCGTGTCATCCAGGCGCAGCAAGGTGTCGCCCTTGTTCACCATTTGCCCTTCGCGCACGAAGATTTCCGTGACGATGCCGCCCTCCAGGTTCTGGATCACTTGAATCTTGCTCGACGGAATCGCCTTGCCTTCACCCGTGGTGACTTCCTGCAACACGGCGAACTTGGCCCAGACCAGTGCGGTGATCAGCAGCGCCGCTGCCAGCCACACGGTGATCCGCGACCAGCGCGGCGAATCCTGCAACGAGGCGCCGGCGGTTTCCGGCATGAATTCGCTTTCGGCACTTTTGCTGAAACTGCCGAGGTAGCTTCGGGCCGCTGAATCCGGTGTTTGAGCAGACATGGGCAATACCCGTCAGTTAAGAGAAACAAAGCCGAACACAAACCTGAGGCGATGGAGCTTTGTGGCGAGGGGGCTTGCCCCCGTTCGACTGCGAAGCAGTCGTAAAACCTGCCAACTCGGTCTGTCTGATACAACGGGGTGAATGGCTTTGGGGCCGCTTCGCGACCCAACGGGGGCGAGCCCCCTCACCACAGGTCATGTGTTTGTGCCCCTAAACCGTCGCAGAGCCGACACGGCCCTTGCGCAGTGCATCGATGACCGCTTCTTTCGGGCCGTCGGCGACGATCCGCCCGTTGTCCAGCACCACCAACCGGTCCACCAGGCTGAGCATCGAGGTGCGGTGAGTGACCAACAGCAGGGTTTTGCCCTGGATCCAGCCGTGGAGTTTTTGCCGCAAAACGTCTTCGCTGCTGTTGTCCATGGCGCTGGTGGGTTCGTCGAGCAGCATGATCGGTGGATCGAGCAACAACGCGCGGGCCAGCAACACCGCTTGCCGTTGCCCGCCCGACAGCAACTGACCGCGCTCACCCACCGGCCGGTCGAAGCCTTGTGGATGTTGGCGAGCCAGCTCGGTGACGCCGGTCAGTTCGGCAACTTCAAGCATCCGCGCATCACTGATGTAGCGCGCGCCGAGGGTCAGGTTGTCGCGCAGGCTGCCGGCCAGCAATGGCAGGTCGTGGGCGACGTAGCCGATCTGTTGACGCAGGTCGGCGACGTCCAGTTGTCGCAGGTCCAGGCCATCGAGCAGCAACTGGCCTTCTTCCGGCGCATAGAAACCCATCACCAGCCGCGCCAGCGTGCTTTTGCCCGAACCGCTGCGGCCGATGATGCCGATCCGTTCGCCCGGTTTCATGCTGAAGCTGACGTTGGCCAAGGCCGGCGCATTCTGGCCGTTGTAGTGAAACGTCACGCCGCTGACATCCAGTGCGCCTTGCAGTTGCGTGCGCTCCAATGGCCGCTGTTTGGCGTCACGTTCTTGCGGCAGCGACATCAGCGCATCGGTGCTTTTCATGGTCAATTGTGCTTGCTGATAACGGGTGATCAGCCCGGCGATCTGTCCCAGCGGCGCGAGCACGCGGCTGCCGAGCATGTAGGTCGCCACCAGCGCGCCGACGCTGAGGTTGCCGGCGATGATGCTGTAGACCCCGGCGACGATGGTCGCCATGCCGCAGAATTGCTGAATGAACAGCGTGCCGTTGGTGGCCAGCGCTGAGAGGTTGCGCGCATGGCTGTCGAGGCGGGTGAGGGCGCCGTGGGTACTTTCCCATTTGTGCTGGCGTTCGCTTTCGGCACTGCAGGCCTTGAGGGTTTCCAGGCCGCCGAGGGTTTCGATCAGCAGGGCCTGGCGTTCGGCGCCGAGGCTCAGACTCTTCTGCACGGTGTCGCGCAGGCGCGCCTGAATCACCATGGCAAAGATGATCGTGATGGGGAAGGCCAGCAGCGGAATCACCACCAGCCAGCCACCGAGCAGGCCGATCACCACCAGCATCAACACCGCGAAGGGCAAGTCGATCAGGCTGGTCAGCGTGACGGCGGTGAGAAATTCCCGCAGGCCCTGAAAATCATGAATGCTCTGGGCGAAACCACCGATGGTTGCTGGCCGCGCTTTCATCGCCATGCCGGTGATACGTTCGAACAACGTCGCCGAAAGAATCACGTCGGTTTTCTTCCCGGCGGTGTCCAGCAAGTGCGCGCGAACCACCCGCAGCACCAGTTCGAAACCGGTGCCGATCAGCAAGCCGATCGACAGCACCCACAACGTTGAAGTGGCCTGGTTTGGCACCACTCGGTCGTAGGTCTGCATCACGAACAGCGGCACCATCAGGCCCAGCAGGTTGATCAGGAAACTCGCCAGAATCGCATCGCTGTACAGCCACTTCGACAACTTCAACGTGTCGCGAAACCACGCCTCCACTCGCGGCACCAACGGCGCGCGCAAGTCTTCGAGTTCATGCCGCGGCCGGGCGAACAAGGCCTGGCCGCTGTAGTTGGCGGTCAGCTCGTCCGTGCTGACCCATTGTTCTCCGCCGTCGGCTTCGCTCGGCAGAATCAGCGCCTGACCGTCATCGCCGAAGCGACGCAAGATTGCGCAGCGGCCATGGTTGAGGATCAGCATCACAGGCAGGTTGAGCGCGGAAATTTCCCCCAACTCACGGCGCAACACACGTGCCTGCAAACTGGCCCGGGCCGCTGCGCGCGGCAGCAGGTCCAGGCTCAAACGTTGGTGTGCCATTGGCAGCCCGGCACTCAGGCTGGCGCGACTGACCGTGGCGCCATGAAGTTTGCAGAGGATCAACAGACCGTCCAGAAGCGGGTCATCGAAGCTCAGACGCGGATCGACACCCGTATTGCCGGTTTCCATGCTGGTCATATTGATTGCCTGTGGCGAGGGAGCTTGCTCCCGCTTGAGTGCGCAGCACTCACACTGTCTTCATCTTCAATCGGTGTTCGGGGTTGCTGCGCAACCCAGCGGGAGCAAGCTCCCTCGCCACAATTGGTCACGTTGAGCTACTTCATTTCAGTTCAGGCAAGCGAGCTTCGTTTTTCACTTCGGTGGCGGCGATCGCATCGGCGGGCAGCACCACCCGTTGTTTGCTCAACAACTGACCCATGTTCGCCAGCACGCGGTACATCGAAAACTCCTCGGTGTAGCGCACTTCGGTGTAGCGACGGTTGGCGTTGTAGAGTTCGTTTTCACTGTCGAGCAAGTCGAGCAAGGTCCGTTGACCAAGGCCGAACTGATCCTGATACGCGGCCCGCACACGGGTGGTGGTTTCGGCGTATTCACGGGCGGTCGGGGTTTGTTTCTTGGCGTTGAGCATGGCGTTCCAGGCCAGGTGGATGTTCTCGTTGAGCTGGCGCAGGGCGTTGTTGCGGATGTCCAGCGCCTGGTTGATCTGGTGCGCATCGGAGGCCAGCCGGGCCTTGTCGCTGCCACCGCGGAACAGGTTGTAGTTCATCACCACACCCACTCGCCATTCGTTGTCGTGGCCTTTATCACCCTGAATATTATTATTCGCGCCCACCGCTGCTTCAGCGTCAAAACGCGGGTAGAACGGCGACTTGGCGACTTCGTACTGGCTTTCGGCTGATTGCACATCGGCCTGGGCGGATTTCAGGTACGGGTTGTTTTCCACCATGCTCTGCTGGGCTTCCGGCAGGGTGGCGGGCAATTCGCCACGGGTCGATGGCGGCGCTTCGAGTTCATCGGGCATGCGCCCCACGACACTGTAGAAATTCGTCTCGGCATCGGCCAGATCGACTTCGGCGGTGTCGAGGTTGTTTTGCGCCAGCGCCCGGCGAGCGGTGGACTGGTCGGAGTCGGCGTTGCTGCCGACCCCACGCTGGGTGCGCAGGCCGATCTGGTCGTTGACCCGCATGTGCGCTTGCAGGTTGTTCTTGGCCAGGGTCACCAGTTCGCGGCGCTTGAGCACTTCGAGGTACACCTCGATGGTGCGCAGGGCCAGATCCTGGGCGGTGCCCTGAGCGTAATAGGCTCGCGAGTTGGCCACGCCTTTGGTGCGCGCGACCTCGTTGGAGGTGTTGAAGCCGTCGAACAGCATCTGCCGCAGGCGCAGTTCCGATTGGGTGTAGGTGAGGATTTCGGTGTGGTGATTGCCCTGCGCCCGAGTGGTGGTGTTATCGCTGTACCCGCGCCCGTAGCCGGCGTTCAAATCCACCGATGGATAGAAGCCCCCTTTGGCGACTTTAATCTGCTCGTCGGCCGAGAGCCGGGCGTCGACCCGCGACGCCAGTTCCGGGTGGGTCGCAATGGTGCTCTGGATCGCCTCGGTCAATGACATCGCCTGAGCCTGAGAAGTGCAGGCCATGGCCAGCAAAATCGCGCTGCAGAGGGGGGTTAAAACGCGCATGGATGCCTCTCCCTGATTCCTGATGGTACTTACTTGGTCGCCAAATATTTGACGTTATTTTTAAGCGAAACCGTCTCACGCTTGTTACAACAGAGCTAAGAACATCCTGAGGAGAAGCTAAGAAGGATTTCTCATAAGTCTTATGCCGAAAAAAACTTATGCGCTCTGAAAAATCCAGCACATTGTTCAATGCGAAAGCCTTGTTTTTGTGAGCTCTCAGAGCATCGACGGGCTTTAGAAAAGTTCCATTCACTTTTCGACACAGGGCGAAGAAGTGCTGGAGGGGAGGGAAGCGAGACGGTTTTCAGGTGACAATTTTTTGTCGCTCGAGTGATTCAAAACCGTTACGCATTGTTCGCAGGCCGGTTATTTTGGAAGTGGACCCCGATGCCATTGATTGCAGAGGGTTTTATCCCGATCCATAAATCCCCCTCGCGAGCGACATGCCTGGCGAAAGCGTCGGGAGGCAGCGGTTTACCTCAGGTAAACGCTTTCTCGGCAAACAATCCGCCAGACAACCTGCCTGAACCATGAGCACGTCTTTGCGCAAACAGGATGCCGACAGCAGTTGGCAGCGGAGGAAATGCACATGGCAACGCTCATCGGTATCGTCAGTAAGGTCATCGGTCAGGTGTACGCAGTGGCGGGTGATGGCACCCGACGCACCCTGGTCGAGGGCGATCGGCTGTTTGCCGGCGAGCAACTGGTCACCGGGGCCGAAGGCGCGGTGGCGGTGCAACTGCAAAATGGCCAGGAGCTGACCCTGGGGCGTGACAGCAGCCTGCAGATGACGGCCCAATTACTGGCGCATCAGGTCCCGCACGTGGAGACCGCCGATGCGGTAACGCCGAGCCAGGCGCAACTGACCGATGTCGAGCAACTGCAAAAAGCCATTGCCGCCGGCGCCGACCCGACTCAAACAGGTGAAGCCACTGCCGCCGGACCGGGCGCAACGGGCGGGACCGGTGGCGCACTGGGCGGCGGTCACAGTTTTGTGTTGCTGGAGGAAGTGGCGGGCCGGGTCGATCCCATCATTGGTTTCCCCACCGCAGGCTTCAACGGTATTCCCGAATTCCCCCTGGAGCGCCGGGATCCGGACAACGGCGACAACGGTGCAGGCGGCGCAGGCGGTGCAGCTACGCCGAATAACCCGGTGACCCTCATTGGCCTGGCGGTGGCGGGAGGCGAACTGACCCTCAATGAAGCCAACCTGGCGGACGGTTCGGCCAGCAACCCCGGAGCGCTGACTCAAAACGGCACCTTCACCGTCATTGCGGCTGACGGGCTGACCAGCCTGAGCATCGGCGGGATCAACGTGATCAGTGGCGGTGTGCCCGCCGGTTTTCCGCAGTCGATCACCACTCAACTGGGCAACACCCTGACGATCACCGGCTACAACCCGGCCACCGGCGTGGTGAGTTACAGCTACACCCTGGTTGGCAACGAAACGCACTCGGCTGGCGACGGCGCCAACAGCCTCAGCGAACAGTTCACGGTGGTCGCGAGTGACAGCAACGGCGATACCGCCACCGGGTCGCTGGACGTCAACATCACTGACGATGTACCCAAAGCGATCGACGACACCAACGCCAATACCGCCTCCGAAACCCTGCTGACCCTGACCGGCAGCGTGCTGCCCAATGACATCCAGGGCGCCGACCGTGTTGCCACCGGCCCCGACAGCGGGCCGATCATCGGCGGCACGTTCAACGGTACTTACGGCACGCTGGTGCTCAACCCCAACGGTACGTACACCTACACCCTGAATACCAGCGATGCCGACTTCAAAGCCTTGCATGGCGACGGCAGTGCCACGGAAACCTTCACCTACACCCTGACGGATGCCGACGGCGATACCAGCACCGCGAACCTGGTGCTGGAGATTCACAACAACGATGACCCAGTGACCCTCGATGGCCTGAACGTCGACGGCGGCGAACTCACCGTCTACGAAAAAAACCTCAGCGACGGCACCAACCCCAACACCCCGGCCTTGACCCAGAGCGGCACCTTCACCGTCACCGCCCTCGACGGTTTACAAACCCTGACCGTGGGCGGCATCGCGGTGGTCACCGGTGGCGTGGCCGCAGGTTTCCCGCAATCGATTGTCACTGCGCTCGGCAATACGCTGACCATCAGCGGTTTCAACAGCACCACCGGTGTAGTCAGCTACAGCTACACCCTGACGGATAACGAAACCCACCCGAACGCCAACGGCGCCAACAGCATCATCGAGAACCTCAACGTCGTCGCCACCGACGTCGACGGCAGCACGGCATTGGGTCAAATCAACGTCAACATCGTCGATGACTTGCCCACCGCCAACCCTGATCACGCCACGATAGCCGAGGGCGCAACGGCCTCGGGCAACGTGCTGAACAATGACGTCGGTGGCGCCGACGGCCCTGCACTCAGTGGTGCGGTGGTTGGCGTGCGCGCCGGCAGCGACACTTCGACGTCAGCCATCGGCGGCTTGAATACGCAAATCAACGGCACCTATGGCTACCTGACTCTGGATGCCAACGGCAATGCCGTGTACCACAGCAACCCGAACTCGGTCAGCGCGCCGGGCGCCACGGACGTGTTCACCTACACCGTGCGTGATGCCGATGGCGATGAAAGCACCACGACCATCACCATTAACGTGGCCGACTGCACCCTCGTAGCGGCCAGCGATCGCGACGTAACGGTTCACGAAAAAGCCCTGGATTTGACCAAGGATGGCCAGGACCTGGTAGCGGGCACGGTCACCGGCAGCGAGCCTGGCAACACCGGTGAAACCGGCTCCGGTACGCTGGTCGGTGCGGTCACGGGCACCACTGGCGCGATCACTTACACCCTGGTTGGCAGCGCCACCGGGACTTATGGGCAAATCCTGCTCAACCCCGACGGCAGCTACACCTACACCCTGACCTCCCCACCAACCACCACTCCCCACGCCAACGACGGGCCCAATACCCTGAGTGAAAGTTTCACCTATCAAGCGACCGATCCCTTGGGCAACAGCGTCACCAGTACCATCGTGATCAACATCGTCGATGACGTACCCACCGCTCATGCCGATGCCGTCTCGGTGGCGGAGGGCGGGACGGTCAGCGGTAATGTGTTGGGCAATGATGTGCTCGGTGCCGACGGCCCAGCGGTGGGTGGTGCAGTGGTCGGCGTGCGCGCCGGCAGCGAC
>NZ_AKJK01000105.1 GCF_000282375.1 Pseudomonas sp. GM50 | reverse complement strand
GGCGATCCGACTTGCTCGCGAAAGCGGTATGTCAGGCGACATTAATGTTGACTGTGCTGCCGTCTTCGCGAGCAAGCCCGCTCCCACAGGGGGTTGTGTGTCCGCACACCAAATCGCAGGCAAATAAAAAGCCCGGCCCGCAAAATGCGGGCCGGGCTCAGGGTTTGTCGCTTGCAATCAGAACTGCGGTTTGTACGTCACGCTGAACATCAGGTTGCGCGGGTCGCCAAAGTTATTGTTGCCATTGAGCTGGTTGTAAGCGGGCGAAATGTACGTCTTGTCGAACAGGTTGTTGGCGTTGACCGCCAAACCGATCTCCGGCGTCAGCTGGTAGCCGATGCGGGCATTCCACACGGTGTAACCCGGTACATCTTTGTTAAGATCGTAAACCAGCGTGTGGCTTTGGGTGGTGAAGCCCAGACCGGTGCTGACACGGTTCCAGTCGCCGGTGAACTGGTAGTTGCCCCACACGCGCAGCATGTGTTTCGGCGTCCAGGTACTAAAGACGCTGCCTTCGTTGGTCAGGTCTTCCAGGTATTTTGTGGTGTTGTAGGTATAGCCCGCGAACAGCTGCAGGTTGTCCGTCACTTCACCACTGATTTCCGCGTCGACACCCTGGCTACGAACTTTCCCCGAGGCTATCGAGCAGTACGAGCCAGCACACTCCAAACCACCGGCGATGTCGTTGACGGCACGGTTTTCCTGGTCGTAACGGAAGATGGCCAGGGAGGTATTGACCCGACCGTCCATCAGCTCACCCTTGAGGCCGATTTCGTAGTTGGTGCCGATGATGGGTTTGAGCACCTTACCGCTGGTATCGCGGTTGGTTTGCGGCTGGAACACGTCAGTGTAGCTGGCGTACACCGCCCATTGGCGGCTCAGGTCATAGACGATACCGGCGTAGGGCGTGACCTCTCCGGTTTCAGTTCCGGTGCTTGGAGCGTTGGGCGTGATACCGGATTGTCTTTCGGTTTTCGACTTGTAGCTGAAGTCGTACCAGCTAACCCGGGAACCCAGTACCAGCGTCAGATCGTCAACCGGCTTGACGCGCCAGGTGCCGTACAGGCCTTTCTGGCGGATATCGTATTTGCTGAGGGTGCCCTGGCCGCCTGCGGCAAGCAGACTGTCGTAGCTGATGTCCGGACGGTTATTGTCGATGTCGAAGATGGTGTCGCTGCTGCTGTTGAAGGTACGGGCGAAGCGATCATCCGTCTCCAGCTGAGAGAAGTTGCCGCCCAGCATGACTTCCTGCTGCATCGACAAGGCTTCGAACTTGCCGGTCAGGTTCACGTCCAGACCGGCCTTCGTGGACTGGAAATCGGTCACGAAGTCGGCATATTGCACGCGACTGCCATCCGGCAAGAGACCGCCAGGACTTTGGGTTCGCTGGTTTTTCGACTGATTGTCTTCGGTCATGTACACGGTGCCGACCTTGAGGGCCCAATCATCGTTGAAGCGGTGCTCGAGATCGGCGTAGAGGGTGGTGACGTCGATTTCGGAGCGGTTCCAGCGCGCGCCGGTGTAGGTCGAACGCGAAACGTCCGGCATCGACCCGTCGGCGTAGAGTGGCAGACCACGGATGTTGCCGCGCGATTCGCCGTTGGATTGGCTGACCGCGAAGCCCAGGGTGGTGTCTTCACGCAGGTCGATATCCAGGGCGCCGTACAGCGAGTGGGTCTTGCTCCACGCGTGGTCGATGAACGAGTTGCTCTGGTCTTCGTCGACGACGATGCGGCCGCGGATGTTGCCGGCCTGGTTCAGCGGGCCGCCGGCGTCCACTTGCAGACCGTAGTGATCCCAGGAGCCGGCCTTGCCGGTCAGGGTCACGGTCGGTGTGCTCTGGCCACGCTTGCGCACCAGGTTGATGGCACCACCGGGGCTGCCGGTGCCTTGCAGCAGGCCGGAGGCGCCGCGCAGGATTTCCAGGCGGTCATAGAAGATCAGGTCCTGGGTCGCCCAGTTGCCCAGCGAATAGGTGTTACGCGGGATCGGCACACCGTCGTACTGCCAGTCGTCGATCTGGAAACCACGCGACGATAGAATCATGCCTTCGCCGACGCCCTGCAGGCCGACCACGCCGGTGGTCTGGTTGACGGCGTCCTTGAGATCGACCAGGTTCTGGTCATCCATCTGCTTACGCGTCATCACGGTGATCGACTGCGGAATTTCCTTGAGGGTGTGGGTGCCCTTACCGATGGTCACGGCATTGGATGTGTAGGAATTGGAACCTTCAGTGGTGGCGCCCAACTGCAACTGCTGGCCGCTGATGGTGGTAGCACCCAGTTCCAGACCTTGGGTCGAACTGCCGCGTACCAGCATCAACGTGTTGCCTTCAAAGCTGTAGCGCACGCCGGTGCCCTTGAGCAGTTCGGCAATGGCCGCTTCGGCGCTCAGTTTGCCGCTGACGCGGTTGCTGCGCAGGCCGGCCATGTCGGCGGCGTTGTAGATCACCTGCCGGTTGGCTTGCTCGCCAAACGCTTGCAACGCCTGGGGCAAGGGCTGCGCGGCAATGTTGACGGCGATCTCTTCGGCGCAGACCTGCGCGCTGAACGGCATCAGACAGGCCATGCCCAGACCGGCCAGCGAATGACGCGAGCGAAGCGTACGGGAAACGATCAAAGCCTTGAACAGAGGTTTCAACTCATGAATTGCTGACATCGTGCTCTCTATTATTCGTTAGAAGTGGATAAGACCGATGGGCCACCAAGTGCCCACGCTGCCCAAACACGTAAACCGCTCTGTCGGCCACCTCTGGGCAGCACGTCAGCTGGCGGTCGACCCGGCCCCTCCCCGGGCACAGGTCATCTCTCTGGACAACGGAAAAATCGTGTTCTGCCCTACAAACCCGAACCCTGGGGCTACCCTGCCCGACCCGAATTGTCTGCATACCTTAGTAAGACGTAGCACCGCGCAGAAACCGGAATGAGTTTATTTATCATTAACGACACATTTAAAAAAAAGCCGACGCGTTGGGCGTCGGCCTTTTATTTGCGGGGCTCTCAGCTGTTCTGTGCAGCCTTGGCGTTTTGCAGTTGCCGGGCTTTTTCCGTCAACAAGGCTTTTTCTTCCGGGCTCATGCTGTCCAGCCGCAGCCGCGTCCGGGCCAGTTTCTCCAGTTGACCGGGGCTGCTTTCCCGCGATCTCAATGCCAATGCCAGACCGGCCACGGTCGGATGATCAAACACCACACCGGGATGGATTTCGCACTGCAACAACTTGCGAATACCGGCCACCAGTTTGATCACCAACAACGAATGGCCACCGGCGGCGAAGAAATCCCGATCGATGCCCAAACGCTCAACACCCAGCAGCTGCGCCATGCGTGCCGCGAGCAATTGCTCGAGGGCATCCCGTGGCGCCTGACCGTCATCGTCAGCCAGGCTTGCGCCGAGTTGCTGTAACGCCTTGCGGTCGATCTTGCCATTGGCCAGGCGTGGAAAACGCTCGATGAACTGCATGTGCTGCGGCAGCATCACCGCGGGCAGACGCTGGGCCAGTTCACTGCGAACAGTCTCAAGCAAGGCCGGCGACGGTGGCTGCTGAGGCACGACGAAGGCCTGCATCCCCTGCTCAGCCGTCGCCCCTGGCAACACCAGTGCTTCAGCGACCTGAGGCAGGCTCAGCAATTGGGCCTCGATCTCCGCCAGCTCGATACGGAACCCACGCACCTTGATTTGCTGGTCGCGCCGACCGTGCAACTGAATCGCCAGATCTGGACGATAGCGCGCCAGATCTCCGGTGCGATACAGACGCTCCTGAGGATTGGACGGGCTCTGAATGAACACCTGCGCATCGGCCTCGGCATTGATGTAACCACGGCATAATTGCGCGCCGCCCAGGTACAGTTCGCCCAACATCCCGACCGGAGCCAGTTGCAGATGGTCGTCAAGGACATACACCTGATTGTTACCCAGCACCTGACTGAGGGCGCCAGTCTCTTGAGTTCCACCGTCCAGCACCAGTGGATGGACCAGCACACCCACCGTCGCTTCCGTCGGGCCGTAGTGGTTGAACACCCGGCAATCGCTGCGTAACCGAGCGATACGCTCGAGCAGCGCCGGGGCGATCGGTTCGCCGCCGAGAATCAGCGTGGATGGCAGTTGCGGGCTGTCGCTGTCGAGCAGCGCGGCAAGGTGCGAGGGAACGATCTTCAGGCAATCGATAGCCTGCTGTTTCAAGTAGTCGGCAAACAACCGGCCGTCCTGCATCTGCTCGTCACTGGCCACATGCAACGTAGCGCCGTTGCACAAGGCGCCAAACAATGCGGTGTTACCCAGGTCCGCCGCCACGGTAGAGGTGAAGCCAACGTGTTTGCACTGATCCAGCCCCAGGGCCTGACTGGCATGAGCGGTGTAATTGAGCAACTGTTGATGTTCGATCACTACGCCTTTGGGTACACCCGTGGAGCCTGAAGTGAACAGCACATAGGCCGCATCGCTGCCCTGTGTATCGAACTCGATGGCCGGTGCCGACAGGTCCGCCGACTGGTGCAATTGATTCAGCGTGCAGACGCTCAACGGATGACCGTGCCACTGATCAACTTGCGCGACATCCACCAGCAACAAATCGGCCCCGGCCTGCTCCAGCATCAACACCTGACGCGCCATCGGCCATTGCGGGTCCAGCGGCAGATACGCCGCGCCGACACGCCAAGCCGCCAGCATCGCCACCACCAGATCGGCCGAGCGCGGCAACGCCAACGCGACGATCGAACCACGGGCCAGGCCCTGGGCTTTCAAAGCCTTGGCCAACACCTCGACATTGGCCTGCAAACGCCCGTAGCTCATCTGTTGCTGCGCGTCGGTCAGCGCGACGGTGTCCGGTGTGGCATGAGCCCAATCGGCAATGCGCTGTGGCAGGTAGCGGCCATCCACCAGCGGCCGGGGTGGCAGGTTGATTGCCAGCAAACGCTGTTGCTCGGCGGCCCCCAGCAAGGCCAGCTGCCCCGGCTCGGCCTGAGGACTGGCCACGATACTCGCCAGCAATACGCTGAACTGCGTCATCAGCCCTTCGACAGCCATCAGCGAATAACGCTGCGTGGCGTAATGAAGATGCAGGCGGCCCGATTCGCCCGGTTCGAGTTGTAGCATCAGTTCAAATTGAGTTTCCCGAGCAACGGGACGCTGGACGGGTGTCCACTGCAGTGTGCTAGAAGTCTGGGGCTGCGGTGCACGCCAGACCGCGAAACCATAGGCCGGTCTGGCCGCCGCGGGTGCGAGTTCCGGTGACCAGTATTCCTGCCAGGTACGGTGCTCATCCAGGCGCGCCGCCAGTTCACCGACCCAGGCGCTGAACGAAGTACTTGCCGCCATCGACAAATGCAGCGGCAGGGTTTTCTCGAAAACGCCCACGGCGTCGCAGAAATACTCGTAGTCGTCACGACTGTCGTGCCGCACCCCGACCAGTATCTGTTCGCTCCCGCCCAGACGCCCCAACAGCAGCCACCAGGCGGCTTGCATCACGACGCTCAGCGGTTGCGCCAGCGAGCCAGCCAACTGCTGCAGCGCGTTGTGCAGCGTGGGCTCAAGTGCGATGGTCAACAGCGCTGTCGCGGACGATGTCTTGGCGGTTGCGGCCCGGTAGCCCAGCCATGGGGTGGACAGGTCGACATCCGCGCCGTGCAGGTGCTGCTGCCAGTAAGTCCGGGCACTGGTTGCATCCTCGTCGAGCACCACTTCGCTGCGCCATTCCAGGTACTGGGTGAATTCCCCGGTCTCGTCATCGGCCTCGGCCAGACCCTGCTCATACGCCAGCAGCAGTTGCTGATAAATCAGCCGCAAGCCGCTTTCATCGACGCAGTGCCGGGCAACACCCAGCACCAGGGTCCAGTGATTGTCCGCCTGGCGATAGAGCATCGCCTGAGCGTTCTCCGACTCACCGACGACAAACGAGCGTGCCGCCCATTCGGCGACTTGAGCCTGGATTTCGGCCGCCGTTTCCAGGCGTGTCTGCACCGTCAACGGGAAGCGCCCGACGCCGCCGGCGAACTGGCGCAGACCATGGAAGCCCGGCGCCTTGGCCAGGCGCGGCACCAGCATCGGTTGCTGCGCCAACAACGCATCCAGCGCCGCTTGCAGACGCTGCGGGTCAAGCGCACCGGTAATTTTTACTTCCAACAAGTGCAGCGCATCACTGCAGGCCGGGGCCTTGGGCAGCTGCTCAAGCAGCCCTTGCTGCTCGGGAGTCAAGGCGTAACCCAGGTCCTGCGCGTCCATCGATACCTCGTTCATGCTCCGGTTTCCTCGGTGTTCATGGTGCCTTGGGCGGTCTGTGCGCTTTCAAGGGCACTGCGGTCGAACATGTCACCCATGGCGACGACGATCTTGCGCGGGCCTTCGAACGGGTCACGGGCGTGGGCCACAAGCATGTTGTCCAGCAGGATCGCATCGCCTTTTTGCCAGTCGAAACGCACCGCGCATTCCTCGTACAACTCACCGATGCGCTGCATCACCTCGTCTTCGATCGGCGAGCCATCGCCGTAATAGACATGACGCGGCATCCGCTCCAGGCCGAACATCGACAGCAGGTCTTCACGCACATCCGGCTCCAGCCAATAGATGTGGTGCAGCTGCACCTGATTGAAGAACGACTTCTCGCCGGTAATCGGGTGACGGATGATCGCCGGCCCCGGAGTACGGGTTTGCAACTCATCATTATCGAGCCAGCGCCATTCGATACCACCGGCACGGCAACGGGCCTCGACCTCGGCGCGATCTTCGGTCTTGAAGAAGTGCTGCCAGGACACGTCGAGCTTGTCGGTGAACGTGCGTACGTAGAGCAATCCCTTGTTTTCGAATTTTTCACGCAGGTCCGCCGGCAGTTTTTCGTACATCAACCGGCAATCGACCACCGGTGTCGCACCGCCCACGGGCGCCGCCTGCTCGCAATAGAACATCTGCTTGCGCGGCCAGCGATCCTGATGAGAACTCTCGTTGTGGAACAGGATCATCTTGCGTTCCGGGTACGGCGTGGAACGGTAGGTGTTCTTGCCGCCCTCCTTCTTCGGCAGGTCGCCATACTGGCCGTAGAGCCCCGGCTGGATCGCTTCGGCAAAGGCTTCAAAGCCCTGAATGCCGTCCAGTTCGAAGCCGCGGAACAGAATGCCGGCGTGCTCGGCCAGTTTCTGTTCGATCAATGGCCGGTTGTGGTTGATCCACTGGATCACGTCCAGGTGCGGCTCGTTCGGCTCCAGCAGCAACGGAAACCTCTGCGGTGCAACCAGCAGGGATTCACGCAGCGGCGACGGCCGGACTTTGGCGACCGGGGCCTGGGAACGCTTGAGGAATTTGCCGAGTTTGTCGGCCTTGGGTCCCGGGGCGGCGGCGGGCATGGCAGCCACCGCGCGGTTGTCGACAGGCATACTGAGAGCTCCCAATTGAATGTCCTGATCAGCGACGATCTGTTCCAACAGGGCTATCCAGGCCTTGACCAGGTACTGAATGCGCTCGTGTCCGAACAAGGTTGTGGCGAATTGCCAAGTACCCAGCAATTGCCCTTCTTCATCGTCAACGAACAATGCCATGTCGAATTTAGAATGGGTCTCGAGCGCCGGCAGCGCTTCCACGCTCAAACCGCCCATGGCCTGGACGCGTCCCGGCAGGTTGTTCATCACGAACAACACCTGCACCAACGGGTTCATGCCCTTGTGTCGCGGCACGCCCGAGGCGTCGACGATCATGTCGAACGGCAGGTCCTGATGCTCCAGGGCACTGAGCAGGGTTTCCTGGGTCTGCGCGAGGAAGTTCGAGAACGCGGCACCCGCTTCGAACCGCGAACGCAGCGGCAGCACGTTGACGAAGAAGCCGATCAGCCGCTCAAGCTCTGGCTGTTCGCGCCCAGCGACGTCTGCGCCGACCAGCACATCGGCGCCTCCACTGACCTGGTGCAGCAACACCTGGAACGATGCCAGCAGCGTGCTGTACAACGTGACGCCTGCGTCCATGGACAGCTTGCGCAGTGCGCGGCTCAAACCGGTGGTAAGCCGGAACTGCACCGCGTCACCCTCATAGGACGGCGTCAGGCCGCGCGGGTTATCCAATGGCAGCAGCAGCTGCCCGCTGTAACCACTGAGCCGGTCTTTCCAGTACGCCGCCTGTTGCCCCAGGACCCCTTGCTGCTCAAGCGCCTGCTGCCACAGCGCGAAGTCGGAATATTGCACCTCCAATGCCGGCAGTGGCGTCAGGTTGCCGTCTTCGGCACGGTCGTAGCTGTCGTAAATTTGCACCAATTCATTGATCAAAATCCCCATCGACCAACCATCGGAAATGATGTGATGCATGGCGTACAGCATCACATGCTCGGTCGGCCCCAGGTGCAGGATTCGCCCACGCAACAGCGGCGCCTGTTCCAGGTCGATCGGTGTGCGTGCGTTGTCCAGCACCGCTTGCGCCACCTGCTCTTCCTGAGCGCTGCGCGACAGTGCGGACAGGTCGATCACCGGGAAGTCCAGTTCGACATGTTCGGCGATCAGCGCAATCGGGTCGCCCTCGTCGTCTTGCATATAAGCGGTGCGCAACACTTCGTGGCGGCGCACCACTTCGGCAAAGCTGCTCAACAGGCGCTCGACCGACAGCTCGCCGCGCAGGCGCAGGGCCATCGGCATGCCATAGGCAGAGGAGCCGCCGGACAGTTGCTCGGCGATCCACAGGCGGCGCTGCACCAACGACAACGGTGCGCTGTGCCTGGCGCCATGGGCCTTGAGCACCACGGAGCGAGCGCCTGCGCCTGTCGCTGGCGTGTCCTGCTGCTGACGCATCCAGGTCGCCAGATCCTTGAGCCGTGGATGGTTGAACAGGTCACGCAAGTTCAACGTGCCGCCCGTGAGTTTGCGCAAGCGCGACACCGCCTGAGTCGCCAGCAGGGAATGCCCGCCCAACTCGAAGAAGTGATCCTCGCGACCGACCCGCTCGAGTTCCAGCACGTTCTGCCAGACCGCCGCAATCTGCTCTTCAAGCTCGCCGACCGGTGCGACAAAGTCCCGGGCCGATGCACTGGCATCAATGCTCGGCAACGCCTTGCGATCGATTTTGCCATTGGGCGTCAGTGGCAGGCTTTCGAGGAACAGCACATGCGCCGGCACCATGTAATCCGGCAGGTTTTGCTTAAGATGTGTCTTGATTTCTTCGCGCAGTACGGCCTGAGTCGAGGCATCGCCACGCACCAGCGCCGGGTCATCGAACACTACGTAGGCAACCAATTGCTGGCCCAACGCGCCTGGATGCGCCACGACCAGTGCCTGTCGCACGCTCGGTGCCTGCAGCAGACGGGCTTCAATTTCGCCCAGCTCTATACGGAAGCCACGCACTTTCACTTGATGGTCGATACGCCCGACGTATTGCAACGTGCCGTCGGCCTGATAACGGGTCAGGTCACCGGTGCGGTACAAACGTTCGCCGTTGCTGGCAAACGGGTTCGGCACGAACTTCTCGGCGGTCATCGCCGGGCGCCCCAGGTAACCGCGGGTGATGCCGGCTCCGGCCAGGTACAACTCGGCCGATGCGCCCAGCGGCGCCGGTTGCAGATCAGCACCGAGCAAATAGCTGGCAGTGCCGTTGAGCGGCCGACCGATGTTCGCCGTGCCGCCGGCTTCGCGGCGACTCCAGGTGGAATAGGTGGTGTCTTCCGACGGGCCATACAGGTCGTAGACATGTTCGATGCTCGCCTGTTGGTACAACGTCTCCACCAGACTCTGCTTCAGTGGCTCACCGGCCAGGTTGATGATGCGCACGCCTGACGGTATGTGCCCGGCATCCTGCAATGCGGCAATGGCCGACGGTACGGTGTTGATCAGGCGCACCTGCTCCCGCGCCGGCAAGTGCGGCAGTTCCAGAGCATTGCGAGCGATGATCAGCGAACCGCCGTTGGCCAGGGTGACAAACAGCTCCCACACCGACAGGTCGAAGCACACCGACGTCGAGGCCAATACCCCTTGAATGTCGTCGCGGCTGTACACCGACCGCGACCAGTCCATCAGCGCCAGCACATTGCGATGGGTAATCGCCACGCCTTTGGGCTTGCCGGTGGAACCGGAGGTGTAGATCACGTAGGCCAGGTTGTCCGGCGTCACCGCGGTCACCGGCGCGTGGTGCGGATAAGCCGCCAGTGGCGCTTCGAGCTGATCGAGCAGCAGCACCCGGGTGTCGGCGCCTGTGGCCAGCGTCGTCGCCACCGTCTGTTCGGTCAGCAGCACCAGGGCACGGCTGTCCTCCAGCATGTAGGCCACACGATCGGCCGGATAATCCGGGTCCAGCGGCACATAGGCGCCACCGGCCTTGAGCACCGCGAGCAACGCCACCAGCAAATTGTCGGAACGCTGCATCGCCACGCCAACACGGACTTCCGGGCCGACACCACATTCGATCAGCTTGTGCGCCAGACGATTGGCCCGCGCATCGATGTCGGCATACGTCAGCTGCCGGTTGGCGAAGGTCACGGCCAACGCTTGCGGCTGCACAATGACCTGACGATCGATCATCTGGTGAATGCACAGATCCTCGACGCCACTGACTTCGCTGCGGTTCCAGTCGCGCAGTACCAATTGCTGTTCGGCTTGGTCCAGCAACTCCAACTCGCCGAGACAACGCTCGGCGCTGGCGCTCATATGGATCAACAGGTGCTGCAACTGCGCCGCCAGTGTCGCCACGGTGGCTGCGGCAAAACGGCTGTGCTGATAGCTGAAATGCACCGTCAATCGGCTGTCCAGGCTCACCGCCAGCGTCAACGGGTAGTTGGTTTGCTCATGCCTGGCCACCTCGCCGAAGCGCAGGTCTTGCGGCGCGCCTTTCTCCAGCGCCTGGGAAATCGGGTAGTTCTCGAACACCAGGATGTTGTCGAACAGGGCTTCACCGCCCTGCCCGGCCCAGCGCTGAATGTCGAACAGCGGCGTATGTTCCTGCTCACGCAGCAACAGATTCTGTGCCTGCACCTGCTGCAACCACTGCGCCAACGGTTGTTCGGCACGGGGGCTGGCGATGACCGGCAAGGTGTTGATGAACAACCCGATCTGCTGTTCGACCCCACTCAGCTGCGCTGGACGACCAGAAACCGTGGCGCCGAAACTGACGGTGTCCTGCCCGATGTAGCGCTGCAACAACAGCAACCAGGCGGCCTGAACCAGCGTATTGACGGTGACCTTCTGTCCCCGGGCAAAGGTGTTGAGGTCACCGGTGACAGCGGTGTCCAGGGTCAGGACATGCTCACCCTGCGTATCGATGCCAGCCTGGTTGCCACGGTAAACAAGCGCGTCGGCCAGACGGGTCGGCGCTTCGACGTTCGCCAGTTGGCCCTTCCAGAAGTGCTCGGCGACCTGCGCGTCCTGTTGCCCCAACCACTGGATGTAATCCCGATAACGACCCGCCACGATCGCCGGTGCCTGGCCGCTGTAGCGTTGCAGCACTTCGCCCAGCAGCTGCGAGTTGCTCCAGCCATCCATCAGAATGTGGTGGCTGGTGTAAATCAGCTGAAAGCGTTCGGCGGCAACTTGTACCACCACCAGGCGCAGCAGAGGCGCCTCATGCAGGTCGAAGCCCTGTTGCCGCTGTGCATGAGCCAGTGCCTCGAGCGCCTGGGGCAGGTCGTTCTGCCCACGCCAGTCATGGAAGGTGAACGGCACTGGCAAGCGCTTGTGGATCACTTGCTGTGGCCGCTGCAATTCGCCGTCCCAGACAAAACTGCTGCGCAACACATCGTGCGCATCCAGCGCCGCTTGCCAGGCATCGCGGAAACGCTCGACCTGCAAACCTTCGACGTCCACGCACAGCTGATTGATGTAATCGCCGGCCTGCTGCTCGTAAAGGGTGTGGAACAACATGCCTTGCTGCATCGGTGACAACGGGTAAATATCTTCGACCTGACGTGGCGTCACGGGCAACGAATCGAGCTGGATTTGCGTCAGCCTCGCCAGCGGGAAATCCGACGGTGTCAGCCCCTGGTGCCGAGCCTGACAGCAGTGCTCGATCAATATCCCCAATTCCCGCGCATAAGCATCCGCCAACCGCGCGATGGTCGATTGATCGAACATCTGCCCGCTGAATGTCCAGCCGATACTCAATTCACCGCCATACACCCGACCATTGAGGGTCAGCCAATTGTCCAGAGGCGCCAGCGGACTTTGCTGCGCGCCCGCCGATTCGCTGGCCGGGGTGAACAGTGCGCCCGCCTCGTCGCCGAACCCGGCATCGAACTGGCCCAGGTAGTTGAAGGTAATGCGTGGCACGGGCAACGCTTGCAGCGCCTGGCGGGTGCTGTCATTGCCCAGATAGCGCAGCGCGCCAAAGCCCAGGCCCTTATCGGGGATCGCCCGCAGTTGCTCTTTGATCGTCTTGATCGAGTCCTGCGCAGTCGCTGCCGGTGTCAGCCTGACCGGGAACAGACTGGTGAACCAGCCTACGCTGCGGCTCAGGTCAAGTTCGTCGAACAACGCCTCGCGACCATGACCCTCGAGCTGGATCAGGGTCGATGCGTCGCCCGTCCAGTCCGCGATCACCCGCGCCAGCGCCGTCAGCAGCAGGTCGTTGACCTGTGTGCGATAGGCCGCCGGCGCCTCTTGCAACAGCTGGCGGGTCTGCTCTTTGTCCAGACGGGTTTGCACATGCAAGGCATGGTGATTGTGCAACTCACCCTGCGGTCGATCGCAGGGCAAATCATTGCGTGAACCCTGCAATTGCCCTTGCCAGAACGTCAGCTGAGCCTGCATCACCGCGCTGTCGGCATGTTGTTGCAAGCGTCGCGCCCAGGCCTGGGTGGCGCTGGTCTTGGCCTGCAATTTGAGCGCTTCGCCGGCCTGCAACTGCTCGTAAGCCTGCTGCAGGTCTTCGAGCAGAATGCGCCAGGACACGCCGTCGACCACCAGGTGATGGATCACCAGCAACAGACGCTGACTGCCATCGGCCATGTTCGCCAGCACCGCGCGCAGCAGATTGCCGCTCGCCAGTTCGAGGCTGCGCTGGGCCTGCTCGCCCAACTGTTCGAGCGCCAGCGCATCGGCGACCTCGGCGGTCCACAGCAACGGCGACTGTTGCCAGAGCGCCTGTTGCTCGGCCAGGGAACGATGCTGCGCGGTCCAGTTGTCGCCCTGACGGGTGAAGGCCAGGCGCAACGCATCGTGATGCGTGATCAGTGCCTGCAACGCACGCTCCAGGTGTTGGGCATGCAACGGTTTGGCGGATTTGAGCAGCACCGACTGGTTCCAGTGGTGCGGCTCGGCCATCTCGCGTTCAAAGAACAACTGCTGAAATGGCAGCAATGGCGTGTCGCCGGTGACCGGGCCCTGATCGATGCTCAAGCCGCTGTCGCCGAGGGTCGCCACCGCCGCTAGGCTTTGCACGTTCTGGTGCAGGAACAGGTCTTTGGGGCTGAAATGAATCCCCGCCTGACGCGCACGGCTGACCACCTGAATCGAGATGATCGAATCGCCGCCCAGCTCGAAGAAGTTGTCGCTGATACCCACCTGCGGCCGACCCAGCACGCTTTGCCAGATGTCCACCAACGCCTTTTCAATGGCAGTGGTCGGGGCGGTGTACGCCTTGCTGCTGGCCGTCGTGTCGGCCTTTGGCAACGCCTTGCGCTCCAGTTTGCCGT
Organism: Pseudomonas sp. GM50; assembly: GCF_000282375.1. Lineage (GTDB taxonomy): Bacteria > Pseudomonadota > Gammaproteobacteria > Pseudomonadales > Pseudomonadaceae > Aquipseudomonas. Next base: position 40,302 of record NZ_AKJK01000105.1, on the reverse strand, counting down.
TGGGGCTGACCGGCATTTTTTCCAGCCACAGCCAATGCTGCGGGACCATGTAGTCCGGCAATGTCTGGCTCAAGTGTTCCTTGAGGCTGCGCTGCACGGCGTTGCGAACGTCATCGTCGGCCTGCAGCAGTGCGTCGCGGGCCGGCACCACATACGCCACCAACAGCGTGCCGTCCTGGGCGATGACCACCGTTTCACGGACTTCGTCGTGTTCGGCCAGGCGCGCTTCAATCTCGCCCAATTCGATGCGCAGGCCACGGATTTTCACCTGATGGTCCATGCGCCCGGCGTATTCGATCACCCCGTCGGCGCGATAACGCGCCAGGTCGCCGGTGCGGTACAGACGCTGGCCGTCACCGAAGGCACTGGTGACAAACCGCTCGGCAGTCAGCGCGGCACGGCGGTGATAACCCCGGGCCAGGCCTTCGCCGCCCAAGTAAAGTTCGCCGATCACACCCACCGGCACCGGCGACAACTCGTGATCGAGAATGTAAGTGCCCAGGTTGGCGATCGGCTGGCCGATCGGCACGCTGTCGCGACCTTCCTCGATGCACGTCCAGTGCGTGACGTCGATGGCCGCTTCGGTCGGGCCGTAGAGGTTGTACAGACCGGCATTGGGCAACTTGGCAAACACTTGCTGCTGTGCATCCACTTGCAGGGCTTCGCCACTGCACACGATCCGGGTCAGGCTGGTGCACTCGCCCACCAAAGGGTCTTGCAGGAACGCCTGCAACATCGACGGCACGAAGTGCAGTGTGGTGATGCGTTGTGCGGTGATCAGTTCGATCAACTGCGCCGGATCACGATGAACACCCGGCGCGGCCACCACCAGGGTCGAACCGGTCAACAGCGGCCAGAAGAACTCCCAGACAGACACATCGAAGCTGAACGGGGTCTTTTGCAGCACGCTGTCCGTGGCGTCGAGTCGATAGGCCTGTTGCATCCAGCACAGACGATTGACCAGCGCCGAATGACGGTTACCCGCGCCTTTCGGTTTGCCGGTGGAGCCCGAGGTGTAGATTACATAGGCAAGGTTTTCCCCATCCAGGTCGACGCCCGGGTTGGCGTCGCTGCGGCCTTCCAGCCAGTCGCCGTCCTGATCCAGCACCAGGCTGCGAATGCCTGCCGGGATCGGCAATTGCTCAAGCAAGTGGCTCTGGGTCAGCAACAGCTGAATGCCGCTGTCTTCAAACATGTAGGCTAGGCGTTCCTGCGGGTATTCCGGGTCCAGCGGCAGATAGGCACCGCCGGCCTTGAGAATCGCCAACAGGCCCACGACCATTTCCACGGACCGCTCGACCGCGATGCCCACCAGCACATCCGGGCCGACGCCCTGCTCGATCAGCGCGTGAGCCAGTTGGTTGGCTCGGCCATTGAGCTCGGCGTAGCTCAAACGTTGTTCGGCAAACACCAGCGCACACGCCTGCGGGGTTTTACCAACCTGCTCTTCGATCAACGCATGCACGCTGCGATTCAACGGGTAGTCGACGGCGGTGGCGTTCCAGTCGACGACCGTCAGCTGGCGCTCCTGGTCATCGAGCAATGCCAATTGCCCGATCGGCCGGTTGATGTCCGCGACCAGGCCCCGCAACAGATTCAGCCAATGCCGGCCCATGCGCTCGATGGTCGATGGCTCGAACAGATCGGTGGCGTAGGTCAGCGAGGCGTGCAGGCCTTGCGGGTTGTCACTGGTGTCCAGGGTCAGGTCGAACTGCGCGGTGCGGTGCTCCCAACTGAGATTTGCAAGCTCGATGCCCGGCAAGGATTCGGCCAGCGTTGACGCCGCTTCACTGCGATGGTTGAACATCGCCTGGAACAGCGGGCTGTGGCTCAGGTTACGTTGCGGTTGCAAGGCATCGACCAACTGCTCAAACGGCAAGTCCTGATGCATCTGCGCCGCCATGGCCGTCTGCTTCACCTGTTGCAACAGTTGAGCGCCCGTCAGATGGCCGTCGAACTCGGCGCGCAGCACCTGAGTGTTGACGAAGAAACCGATCAGACGCTCGGTTTCCAGGCGGTTGCGGTTGGCAATGGGCACACCGACGCGGATGTCGGCCTGACCACTGTAGCGATGCAACAAGGTCTGGAACGAACCGAGCAACAGCATGAACAGGGTGACGTTTTCGCGCCGGGCCAATGCCCTCAATGCATTGCTCAGGGATTCGTCGAGGGTGATCGGCAGACGCGCGCCGCGGAAACTTTGTTGCGCCGGACGCGGATGATCCAGTGGCAACTCCAGCAGCGGCTGCTCGCTGCCCAGCTTTTCGGTCCAGTACGCCAATTGCCGATCCCGTTCACCGGCGGCCATCCATTGACGCTGCCAGACCGCATAGTCGGCGTACTGCACCGCCAGCGCCGGCAGTTCGGCTGGCCGGCCCTGGCTGATCGCCGAATACAGGCCCATCAGGTCATCGATCATCACCTGCAACGACCAGGCGTCGGAGACGATGTGGTGCAGGGTCAGCACCAACACGTGATCCTGCTCGCCCACTTGCAGCAGGACGAAGCGCACCAACGAACCGTCGAGCACATCGAACGGGCGTTGCGTCTCCTGTTCGACAAAGGCCTTGATGCTCGCTTCATCGCTGACGGCCAGACGTTGTTCGACAAAGCTCACGCGACCTTGCGGACGGATCACCTGCCAGGTGCGGCCATCTTCCTCGACGAACACCGTGCGCAGGCTTTCGTGGCGCTCCACCAGCGCCTGGAAGCTTTGTTGCAGTGCGTTTTTGTCCAGCTCGCCGCGCATCCGCAGTGCGGTCGGGATGTTGTAGGCAGCGCTGTCGGGGTCCATTTTCCATAGGAACCATTGGCGCTCCTGGGCAAAGGACAACGCCAGCGGTTGATCACGATCGACCCGGGTCATCGCCGGTGACTGTTCGTCTGATTCGGCTTCGGCGCCCAGTGCCTGGACGAAATCCTCCAAGGTGCTGTGCTCGAACAGGCTGCGCAACGGTACCTGGATGTCCAACACCCGACGTACCCGCGACACCACTTGGGTCACCAGCAGGGAGTGCCCGCCCAGCTCGAAGAAGTTGTCGGTCAGGCCCACGCGGTCCAGCTTCAGCACGTCCTGCCAGATGGCGGCGACTTGCTGTTGCCGTTCGCTCTGCGGGGCGACGTAACGTGCCTGCAACTGGCTCGCATCCACCGCCGGTAACGCCTTGCGATTGAGCTTGCCATTGGGCGTCAACGGCAGGCTGGCGAGGAACAGCACATGCGCCGGGACCATGAATTCCGGCAGGCATTCCTTGAGCCGCGCCTTGAGTTCATCGCGCAGAGACTGCTGATCGTCGATGGCATCGAGGTCCAGTTGCGGCGCGACCACATAGGCCACCAGTTGTTGGCTGCCCAGGGCTTCCTGCGCCAGCACTGCCACTTCGCGAACCGCTGGTTGCTCCAGCAAACGCGCTTCGATTTCGCCCAGTTCAATGCGGAAACCGCGGATCTTCACTTGATGGTCGATGCGCCCCATGTATTCGAGCACGCCGTCGTGACGATGGCGCGCCAGGTCGCCTGTGCGGTACAGCCGCGCGCCGTTGCCGAACGGGTCGGGCAGGAAGCGTTCGGCGGTCATCGCCGCACGGTCGTGATACCCACGGGCCAGGCCGTCGCCACCGATCAGCAGCTCGCCAATGGAACCCGCCGGGTTCGGCGCCAGATCGTCGCCCAAAATGTACAGCTTGGTATTGGCAATCGGTTTGCCGAGGTACGGCTGGCGCTGCTCGCGGGTCAGCTGCCAGGCCGCCGACCAGATGGTGGTTTCGGTCGGGCCATAAAGGTTCCAGACCTGCCCTGCCAGGCCAAGCATGCGCTGGGCCAGGTCATCGGCCAGCGCTTCGCCGCCGCAGAGGAATTTACAGCCCTGGAGGATGGGAGCCTGTTCGTGGTCGAGCAACATGCGCCAGGTCGACGGCGTGGCTTGCACCACCGTGACCTCCTGTTGCCGGATCATTTCCAGCAGCGCTTGTGGATCCTGGGCGGTCTGCTTGTCCACCAGCACCACACGGGCACCGCTGAGCAGCGGGCCGTAGATTTCCAGGCCAAAAATATCGAACGAGAATGTGGTCAGCGACAGCATGCGATCCTGGGCATCGATGCCCGGCTCCTTGACCATGCTCACCACAAAGTTCACCAGCGCCTGATGGCGCACCATCACCCCTTTGGGCTTGCCGGTGGAACCGGAGGTGTAAATCGCATACGCCAGGTGTTCACCGCTAATCGACACCTGCGGATCGGCTTCGCTGTAACCGCGAGCGTGTTCGCCTTGCGGGTCGAGCAACAGGGTCTGCACGCCAGCCGGAATCGGCAATTGCCCGATCAAATGCGCCTGGGTCAGCAGCAGTTGCAGACCGCTGTCTTCGATCATGTGCGCCAGACGGTCTTGAGGGTATTGCGGGTCCAGCGGCACGTAGGCACCGCCCGCCTTGAGAATCGCCAACAGACCGATCAGCATTTCCAGGCTGCGGTCGATGGCGATACCGACCAATTGATCCGGGCCGACGCCCAGTTCGATCAGCCGATGCGCCAACTGGTTGGCCTGGCGATTGAGTTGCGCATAACTCAGCGATTGCCCTTCGAACACCAGCGCCGTGGCCTCTGGCGTGCGCAGGGCCTGGGCTTCGATCAATTGATGGATGCAACGGTCGGTCGGGTATTCGGCGGCGCTGCGGTTCCAGTCCACCAGCACCTGCTGTTGTTCGACTTCGTCGAGCAGGGCCAGTTCGCCCACCCGCTGCCGCGGATCGGCAACGAGGCTGCCCAGCAGGTTTTGCCAATGCCGTGCCAGACGTTCGATGGTCGCGCCGTCAAACAGGTCGGTGGCGTAGGTCAGCTGTGCACCGAGGCCCTCGGGGCCGTCGAACGTTTCCAGGGTCAGGTCGAATTGCGCGGTGCGCGATGGCTGATGCAAGTGGCGGATCGTCAACGCTGACTCGCCCGCGCCCTGCCGGCTTTGGCTGGCGCCAGTGCTCTGGTGGTTGTACATGACCTGGAACAGCGGGCTGTAACTCAGGCTGCGTTCCGGCTGCAAGGCCTCGACCAGTTGTTCGAAAGGCAGGTCCTGATGCGCCTGGGCGGCCATCGCGGTCTGTTTGACCTGGGCCAGCAGCGTGCTGAATGTGGCCTGTGCATCGAACTCGGTCTTGAGCACCTGGGTGTTGACGAAAAAGCCGATCAGCCGCTCGGTCTCGACCCGGTTGCGGTTAGCGGTCGGCACGCCGACGCGAATGTCGACCTGGCCACTGTAGCGATGCAACAAGGTCTGGAAGGACGCCAGCAACAGCATGAACAGCGTGACGTTTTCGCTTTTGGCCAAGGCCCGCAAACGCTCGCCCAGTGCCGGCGGCAACGCCAGTTCATGACGGCCCCCCCGCAGACTCTGGACCGCCGGGCGCGGGTAATCGGTGGGCAATTCCAGCACCGGATGCTCGCTGCCCAAGTGCGCCTGCCAGTAGTCCAGTTGCCGCTCGCGCTCCCCGGCTTCCATCCAGTGCCGTTGCCAGATGCCATAGTCGGCGTACTGGATCGACAACTCCGGCAAAGCGAGTTCATGGCCCTGGCGGTAGGCGCCATACAGCTGCAGCAACTCGTCGACCATGACCCGCATCGATGCGCCATCCGAGGCGATGTGGTGCTGGGTCAGGGTCAGCACGTGCTCCTGTGCGCCAAGGCGCAACAGGCTGACGCGCAACAACGGCCCGTTGATCAGATCGAAAGGCTGCCCGGCCTGTTCAGCCACGAACGCCTGAATCTGCGCCTCTGGCGACAGGGCACCGGGACTTTCATCCAGTTCGTGCACGGCGACGGTCAGGCTCATCTGCGGATGAATCACCTGCACCGCCCGCTCATCCTGCTGCTGGAATGTGGTGCGCAGGCTTTGATGACGGGCAATCAGGGTATTGAAACCGCGTTCGAGCGCCGATACGTCGAGCTCGCCCTGCAACTGCATGGCACTGGGGATGTTGTAGGCGGCGCTGTCGGGGTCCATCTGCCAGAGAAACCACTGGCGCTCCTGCGCAAAGGACAGCGGCACTGGATCGAACTGCGACTGTGTTTCGGGAATCGGCAGGTTCGCCGGCGAAACACCCTCCTCAAGCATCTTCTGCAGATAGACCCTGCGCTTGTCGAGCGGCAAAGTAATGAAGCGCCGGGCGATCTTCAAAGCGACATTGGTATCCATCAAGCTTCCTCCATTTCGTCAAGCAGGGCGTCCAGCTTGCTCAGTTTCAACGTATCGACCTGCTCACCTGCGGTTGCCAGACTGCTGACGAAATCCGTGAGTACGGGGTGTTGAAAAATCAGTTGTGGGGTCAGTTTCAGGCCCAGTTCCAGTTGCAGGCGTGAAACCACATTGACGGCCAACAACGAGTGGCCGCCCAGTTCGAAAAAGTTATCCAGCAAGCCGACCCGCTCGATTTGCAGTACGTGCTGCCAGATCGCCGCGACCTGCTGCTCGCGCTCGCTCTGCGGGGCGACATAACGCACCTGCAAATTACTGGTCTCCACCGTCGGCAACGCCTTGCGGTCGAGTTTGCCGTTGGGTGTCAGCGGCAGGCTGGCGAGGAACAACAGGTGCGCCGGAACCATGAACTCCGGCAGGGATTCCCTGAGCCGTGCCTTGAGTTCGTCGCGCAAAGACTGCTGATCGTCGGCGGCAGTGAGGTCCAGTTGCGGCGCGACCACGTAAGCCACCAGTTGCTGACTGCCCAAGGCTTCCTGCGCCAACACCGTCACTTCGCGGACCGCCGGTTGCTCCAGCAGGCGCGCTTCGATTTCACCCAGTTCGATGCGGAAACCGCGGATCTTCACTTGATGGTCGATCCGCCCTCGGTACTCGAGCACGCCATCGGCCTGATAACGGGTCAAATCGCCGGTGCGGTACAGGCGCTCGCCATTGCTGGCGAACGGGTTCGGCACGTACTTCTCGGCGGTCATGCCCGGCCGGCCCAGGTAACCACGGGTGATGCCGGCGCCTGCCAGGTACAGCTCGGCGGACACGCCCAAAGGCACCGGTTGCAGGTCCGCATCCAGCAAGTAACTGGCAGTGTGCTTGAGCGGCCGGCCAATGTTCGCCATGCCACCGGCCTCGCGACGGGTCCAGGTGGAATAGGTGGTGTCTTCCGACGGGCCGTAGAGATCGTAGACATGCGCAACGGTCGGTTGCCCATAAAGCGCATCGACCAGCGACTGCTTCAACGGCTCACCCGCCAGGTTGATAATGCGCACGCCCGGCGGAATCTGCCCGGCGCTCTGCAAGGCACTGATCGCCGACGGCACACTGTTGATCAGGCGCACCTGATCCCGGGCCGACAATTGCGGCAACTCCATGGCATTGCGGGCGATGATCAGCGAACCGCCGTTGGCCAAGGTGACAAACAACTCCCACACCGACAGGTCGAAGCACACCGACGTCGAGGCCAGCACCCCTTGAATGTCGTCACGGCTGTACACCGATTGCGACCAGTCGATCAGCGCCAGCACGTTGCGATGGGCGATGGCCACGCCTTTGGGTTTGCCGGTGGAGCCGGAGGTGTAGATCACATAAGCCAGGTTATCCGGCGTGACACAGGTGACCGGGGCGATGCGCGGATAATCCGCCAGTTGCGGCTCGATCCGGTCCATCAGCAGCACTTGGGTTTGCGCCGCCACGTTCAATGTTGCCGCAACAACCTGCTCGGTCAGCAGCACCAGGGCGCGGCTGTCTTCGAGCATGTAGGCCACGCGGTCGACCGGGTAATCCGGGTCCAATGGCACGTAGGCACCGCCGGCCTTGAGCACTGCGAGCAGCGCGACCAACAGGCTGTCGGAACGCTGCATCGCCACGCCGACCCGCACTTCCGGGCCCACGCCCAATTCGATCAGCTTGTGGGCGAGTTGGTTGGCGCGGCTGTCGAGTTCGGCGTAAGTCAGCTGTTGGCTGGCGAAGGTCACCGCCAGCGCGTCTGGTTGAGCGGCGACTTGGCGGTCGATCAACTGATGAATGCACAGGTCTTGGGCGAAACCTTCGTCAGCACGGTTCCAGTCCAGCAAGACTTGCTGCTGCTCGGTTTCATCCAGCAGTACCAGCTCGCCGAGGCAGCGTTCACCGGCGTCGATCATTTGGCTCAACAGATGCTGCAGATGAGCCGCCAATTGCGCCACAGTCGCCGATGCAAAACTGGCGCGCTGATAGCTCATGTGCACCGACAATTGAGTGTCGAGGCTCACCAGCAGGGTCAACGGATAGTTGGTCTGCTCCAGACTTGCCACCGGACCAAAGCGCAGCCCTTGCGGCGCGCCCTGCTCCAGCGCTTGGGAAATCGGGTAGTTCTCGAACACCAGAATGTTGTCGAACAGCGCTTCACCGCCCTGCCCGGCCCAGCGCTGAATATCGAACAGCGCAGTGTGTTCGAACTCGCGCAATGCCAGGTTTTGCGCTTGCACCGCTTGCAACCAGCTGTTGAGCGATTGCTCGGCCCGTGGGCTTGCGATCACCGGCAAGGTGTTGATGAACAGACCGATCTGTTGCTCGACACCCGGCAAGTCGGCCGGACGACCGGCAACCGTCGCGCCGAAGGCCACGGTATTTTTACCGGTGTAGCGTTGCAACAGCAGCAACCAGGCCGCCTGCACCAAGGTGTTGACGGTGACTTTCGAAGCCCGGGCGAATTCACCCAGACGCAGGGTTTGATCGGCATCCAGCACCTGGAAATGATCGCCATAACCCTGAACGTTATCAGCCGCCGATGGTTTCGCGACGGTCTGGGCCAGGCGCGTCGGCTCATCCAGCGCGTGCAGCGCCGGAGTCCAGAACGCTTCGCTGGCCGCCGTGTCCTGGCGTTGCAGCCAGGCGATGTAATCGCGATAACGCCCACTGTGAGCGGCATTGAATTGACCGCTGTAACGCTGCAGCACTTCACCGAGCAACTGCGAGTTGCTCCAGCCATCCATCAAGATGTGATGGTTGGTGTAGATCAGGTGATGACGGTTGTCGTCGATGCGCGCGATCACCAACCGCAACAAGGTCGATGCGCTCAAGCTCAGGTTTTGCCGTTCCGTGTCGGCGAGCGTCTGCAAGGCTTGATCGCGCTGCGGATGGATGCGCAAATCATGCAGGCTGTAAGGCATCTGCGTGTGTTTGCTGACCACCTGCACCGGGGTTTCCAGTTCGCCCTGCCAGACAAACCGCGTGCGCAGAATGTCGTGGGCATCCACGGCCGCTTGCCAGGCCTGATGGAAACGCTCGGGGTCGAGCCCTTCAACATCCAGGCGTATCTGGTTGATGTAATCGCCGGTGGTTTCTTCGTACACGGCATGGAACAACATGCCCTGCTGCATCGGCGACAGCGGGTACAGGTCTTCGATCGACTGCGGCGCCAGCGGCAAGCCGTCCAGTTGTGCCTGGCTCAAGCGCGCCAGCGGGAAGTCCGACGGGGTGACGCCGTGATTTCCGGTCTGGCAGCAATGGGCGATCAGTGCTTGCAGTTCCAGTGCGTAATCGTCGGCCAGACCCTGGATGGTCGCCTCATTGAACATTTCACGGCTGAAGGTCCAGCCCAGGTTCAGTTCGCCGCCATACACCTGACCGTTGAGGGCCAATTGGTTAGCCAATGGCGCGTTGGCATCCAGCTCATCGCCAGCCGCTTCGCTGGACGGCACGAACAACGCGCCGTCAGCTTCGGTGAAGCTGCCGTCGAACTGGCCCAGGTAGTTGAAGGTCAGGCACGGCACCGGCAATTGGCTGAGGGTTTTACGTGCAGCCTCGTCACCCAGATGGGCCAGCGCTCCAAAACCGATGCCCTTGTTCGGGATCGCTCGCAGCTGTTCCTTGATCTGTTTCAGCGAGCCGCCAAGGTCAGCGACTGGCGTCAGTTTCGCCGGGTACAGGCTGGTGAACCAGCCGACGTGCGGGTCAGGTCAATGCCGTCGAACAGCTCTTCACGGCCATGGCCTTCGAGCTGGATCAATGTGCTGTCGGCGCCGGTCCAGCGCACCATGACGCGGGCCAGTGCGGTCAGCAGCAAATCGTTGACCTGGGTGCGATAGGCCGCCGGGGCGTCTTGCAGCAATTGCCGGGTCAGTTCCTTGTTCAGTTGCGTGCGCACCGTCAATGCGTGCCGGTTCTGTTGCCCGCCCTGGGGATTATCCGCCGGCAACGCCACCTCGGCGCCTTGCAACTGCTGTTGCCACCAGGCCAGTTCGGTGCGCAGTTCAGCACTGTGGGCGTAGGTTTGCAGGTGTTCGGCCCAGACCTTGGCGGCGCTGGTTTTGGCTGGCAATTGCAGGGTTTCGCCGGTCAACAGTTGACGGTAGGCGGTTTGCAGATCGTCGAACAGAATGCGCCACGACACGCCGTCCACCACCAAATGGTGGATCGCCAGCAACAGTCGCTGACTGCCGTCATCGAGGTTCGCCAGCACCGCGCGCATCAGTGGCCCGTGCTGCAGGTTCAGGCTGCGTTGCGCTTCGTTGGCCACTGCTTCCAGTGCCGTGGCGTCGGCGACGTCGACCGCCCAGACCATCGCATCAGTCTGGCTGTCCAGCGGGCGGTACTGCGCCTGCCAACCCTCGGCCTGTTCGACGAAGCTCAAGCGCAAACCATCGTGGTGCGCAACCAGTGCGCCCAACGCCTGCTCAAGCAGCGCAGCGTCGAGGGGTTGCGTCGTCTTGAGCATCACCGCCTGGTTCCAGTGCTGGCGCTCGGGGATGGCCTGCGTGAAGAACACCTGTTGCACCGGCAACAACGCCAATTCGCCCGTCACCGGCCCTTGGTCGATGACCTGAGCCTGTTCGCCAAGCCGCGCCACCGTGGCCAGTGCCTGAATGGTCTGGTGCTGGAACAGGTCTTTGGGGGTGAAGCGGATACCGGCCTGACGGGCGCGGCTGACCACTTGAATCGAAATGATCGAATCGCCGCCGAGCTCAAAGAAGTTGTCGCTCAAACCGACCTGATCGAGTTTCAGCACGTCCTGCCAAATCGTCGCCAGTTGCTGCTCCAGCGCGCTTTGCGGCGCCACGTAGGCTTGCTGCAATTGACTGACGTCCGGTTTGGGCAGGTTCTTGCGGTCGAGTTTGCCGTTGGGGGTCAGCGGCAGGCGCTCAAGCAGCAGCAAATAGGCCGGGACCATGTGCGCCGGTAGTGCGGCTTTAAGTTGTTCGCGCAGGCTTTCGGCAAAATCGCTGCGATCGGCATTGAACGCGTCGGCCACCACATAAGCCACGAGGCGCTTGCCGCTGCCGGCGGTGCCTTCCTGGGCGACCACCACGGCTTCGCGCACACCTTCGAGGCTTTGCAGGCGCGCTTCAATTTCTCCCAGCTCGATACGGAAACCGCGAATTTTCACCTGATTGTCGATGCGATCCAGGTAATCGAAAGTACCGTCGGCACGCTGACGCACCAGGTCGCCGGTGCGGTACAGCAGGCCACCGACAGCGCTGAACGGATCGGCGACAAACCGTTCCGCCGTCAGCCCCGGACGGTTCAGGTAACCCCGGGCCAGGCCCGTGCCGCCCAAGTACAATTCACCGGCCATGCCTTGGGGCAGCAGGTTCAGGTCGGCGTCCAGCACGTAAGCGCTGCGGTCACCGATACGACTGCCGATCGGCGCATAGGCCGCACCGCACGGCACCTTGCGCCCGGCCTTCCAGATCAACGGCGTGACCACGGTTTCGGTCGGGCCGTAGCCGTTGATGATGTAGTCCGGATCGAGCGCGCGCTTGACCCGCTCGAAACTGGCGTTGGGCACGGCATCGCCGCCGAAGCAGTAGATCCGCACCTTCGGCGGGTTGCCTTCACGTTCGGCATGCTCGGCCAGTTGTTGCAGGTAGACCGGCGGGAACGCCACCACCGTCACGCCGTGTTCGCGCATGGCGTTGTAAGTCTGCTCCGGGGTCCAGAGGCTGTCATCGCGAATCAGCAGCGAGGCGCCGTGGGTCAGGCTGGTCAGCCAGCGCTCGTGGGCGCCGTCGAACGCGAAGGACATGAAGTGGAATTCGCAGTCGCTGTCACGCATTTCATAGCGCTCGCCGATGGCCTGGCAGTGCATCGCCAGCGGGCCATGGGCAACGCTCACGCCTTTGGGATTACCGGTGGAGCCGGAGGTGTAGATGACGTAAGCGAGGTTCTGCGGATCGAGCTGCACCTTGGGCGCATTGAGGGATTGGCTGCGCAGATCGAGGCGGTCGAGCTCCAGCACCGGGACCGAGTCCTCCACCGGCAACTGCGCAGAAACAGCAGAATCGGTCAGCAACAATGCCAGCCCCGAATCCTCAATCAGATAGGCCAGGCGTTCACGGGGATAGCTGGTGTCCAGCGGCACGTAGGCACCGCCGGCCTTGAGCACCGCCAGCAACGCGACGATCACCCCTTCGCTGCGCGGCAAGGCCACGCCGACCCGGCTTTCCGGGCCGACACCCAGCGCGATCAGGGCGTGGGCCAACTGATTGGCGCGTCGGTCGATATCGCCATAACTGAAACGCTGACCGGCGAAGATCACCGCCGTGCGCTCCGGGCGCTGGGCGGCGAGTTCGGCGATGCGTTGGTGAACGGCGACATTCACCGGGTACGGCTGCGGCTGGTTATTGGCCTGTTGCTGCGCGAGTTCGGCGGCGCTGGCCAAGGCGATTTCGCCGAGGTTGCGTTCGGCCGACTCGGCGAACTGCTCCAGCAGTTGCAACAGGTGCACACTGATGCGCTCGATCGCCGACGTGGAGAAATGCGCCCGGTCGAAGCTGTAATGCAGCGCCAGTGTCTGGCCCAGCGTCACGGCGACGCTCAACGGATAATGGGTTTGTTCAAGGTTGGCGACTTCGCCGAACACCACGCCTTGCTCCGCGCCCTGTTGCAGCGCCTGCGCAATCGGGTAGTTCTCGAACACCAGAATATTGTCGAACAGCGCTTCGCCACCCTGCCCGGCCCAGCGTTGAATGTCCGCCAGCGGTGTGTGTTCAAACTCGCGCAAGTTGAGGTTTTGCGCCTGTACGGTTTGCAACCAGTGGCCAACGCTCTGATCCGGACGCGGCGCGCCGATCACCGGCAAGGTGTTGATAAACAGACCGACCTGTTGCTCGATGCCGGGCAAGTCTGCCGGGCGCCCAGCCACCGTGGCACCGAAGGCCACGGTTTCGTGACCGGTGTAGCGTTGCAACAACAGCAGCCACGCGGCTTGCACCAAGGTGTTGAGGGTGACCTTCTGTTGCCGGGCAAAGGCTTCAAGGCCTTGGGTGCGACTGACTTCCAGGGTCTGGAAGTGATCGCCGTGCCCGCTCAGGGTTTCGTTGCCGGACACCACCAGGGCCAGCCGGGTCGGCTCTTGCAAGGAGGCCAGCGGCTCGCTCCAGAAATCCTGGCTCGATTGCGCGTCCTGACGTTGCAACCAACCGATGTAATCGCGATAGCGCCCGCCGGTGGCTATCGGCGCGCGACCGCTGTAACGCTGCAAGACTTCGCCGAGCAACTGCGAATTGCTCCAGCCGTCCATCAGGATGTGGTGATGGGTGTAAATCAGGTGCCAACTATCGGCGGCGGTTTGCACCAGTACCAGTCGCAGCAACGGCGCCTGGCTCAGGTCGAACCCTTGTTGGCGTTCGGCATCGGCCCGTTCACGCAAGGCCTGAACCTGATCGCCACGCTCACGCCAGTCGAGCACGGTGAACGGCAACTGAACCTGTTTATGGACGATCTGAACCGGTTGCTCCAGTTCGCCCTGCCAGACAAAGCCTGTGCGCAGGATGTCTTGAGCATCGACAGTGGCCTGCCAGGCCGCGAGGAAACGCTCGGGGTCGATGCCTTGCACATCCACCCGCAGCTGATTGATGTACTCACCCGCCGCCTGCTCGTAAAGGGTGTGGAACAACAGCCCCTGCTGCATCGGCGACAACGGGTAGAGGTCGTCGAGTTGCCCGGCGGCCACCGGCAGTGCATCAAGTTGTACTTGGGTGATGCGCGCCAGCGGGAAGTCCGACGGCGTAGCCTGTGGGGTTTCGAGGGTGCAGCAATGTTCGATCAACGCATTGAGTTCGACAGCGTATTGATCAACCAGCTGCTGGATGGTCGCGGTGTCGAACATCTCACGGCTGAAGCCCCAGCTCATCGACAGCTCACCGCCGTACACCTGACCTTCGACCGTTAGCCAGTTGGCCAAAGGTGCCGACGGATCCTGGGCCGCTCCACTGCCTTCGCTGGACGGCACAAACAGCGCCGCCGCGTCGAACTGACGGTCGAACTGCCCCAGGTAGTTGAAGGTGATGCGCGGCTGCGGCAGGGCTGCCAGTGCGGCGCCAATTTGCGGATCGGCCAGGTAGCGCAGAACACCGTAGCCCAGACCTTTGTCCGGTACCGCGCGCAGTTGCTCCTTGACCGTTTTGATCGATGCGCCGAGATCGTCGGCCGGGGTCAGGTTGACCGGAAACAGGCTGGTGAACCAGCCGACGGTGCGGGTCAAATCGATGTCGTCGAACAGGTCTTCGCGGCCATGCCCTTCGAGCTGGATCAGCGTGCTGCCCTGCCCGGTCCAGCGGCACACGGCCCGCGTCAGCGCAGTCAGCAGCAGATCATTGACCTGAGTGCGATACGCCGCCGGTGCCTGTTGCAATAGTTTGCGGGTTCGCTCGGCGTCGAAGGTGAGTTCGACTTTCTGCTCGAAACGGTTTTGCAGTGCGCCGTCAGGGCGATCGCACGGCAAGTCGTTTTGCGCTGCATCGCGCAGTTGGGCCTGCCAATAATCGGCACTGTTGCGCAACGTTGGCAGGTGGCTTTGCAGACGCGCCACCCAGCGTTGGCAGGAACTGGTTTTCGCCGCAGCGGTCAGCGTCGAGCCGTCGCGTACCTGACGGTAGAACTGCTGAAGATCCTCCAGCAACACCCGCCACGAAACCCCGTCCACCACCAGGTGATGAATAGCCAACAGCAGCCGTTGCGTGCCGTCGGCCATGTCCACCAACAGCGCTCGCAGCAATGGGCCGTGACTCAGATCAAGACTGCGCTGGGCTTCGTCGCACAAGGCATTCAGTTCTTCGGCCGATTGCGCCGAGCGTTGCCACAACACCGACTCGCTGGACACCGCGCCATAGGCTTGCTGCCAACCGGCATCAGTCATTTCATATCGCAGACGCAAACCGTCGTGATGCTTGAGCAACTGCGCCAACGCTTGATCCAACGCCCCGGCCTCCAGCGTTTCGCGTGGGACCAGCAGCAGCGACTGGTTCCAGTGGTGACGCTGCGCAATGGCTTGCTCGAAGAACCAGTGCTGCACCGGCGTCAGGGCCACCGCGCCAACGGCCGGACCTTGATCGATCAGGTTCTGTTCACCGCAGCGGGCCACTTGCGCCAGGCTGCGAATGGTCTGGTGCTGGAACAGGTCCTTGGGACTCAACACGATGCCCGCCTGACGCGCGCGGCTGACCACCTGCATCGACACAATGGAATCGCCGCCCAGTTCGAAGAAGTTGTCTTCCAGGCCGACGTTGTCGATGGCCAGAACGTCCTGCCAGATCGCTGCCAGGGACTTTTCCAGCGCCGAGCGTGGCGCCACGTGTTCGCGTTGCTGCTGAGTGCCGTCGACCGCAGGCAAGGCTTTACGGTCGAGTTTGCCGTTGGGCGTCAACGGCAATTGCTCGAGGAACAGCAGATAAGCCGGCACCATGTAATCCGGCAAATGTTGGCGCAGGGCAGCTTTCAGGGTTTCACGCAGGCTCGCTTGAGCATCGGCATTGCCCGTCAACACGCCTGCATCGGTCGGCACGATGTAGGCGACCAATTGCTGCCCGCTGGCGCCGTCCTGAGCCAGCACTGCCAGTTCGCGCACCGCGTCCTGCTGCAACAGCCGCGCTTCGATTTCACCGAGTTCGATACGAAATCCCCGAACCTTGACCTGATGGTCGATGCGACCGACGTATTGCAATGCACCGTCGACCTGATAACGGGTCAAATCGCCCGTGCGATACAGGCGCTCGCCGTTGCTGGCGAACGGGTTCGGCACGTACTTCTCGGCGGTCATGCCCGGTCGTGCCAGGTAACCTCGGGTGATGCCGGCGCCGGCCAGGTACAGCTCGGCCGATACACCTTGGGGCACCGGTTGCAGATCGGCGTCCAGCAAATAACTGGCGGTGTGTTTGAGTGGCCGGCCAATGTTGGCGGTGCCGCCGGCTTCGCGCCGAGTCCAGGTGGAATAGGTGGTGTCTTCCGATGGACCGTAGAGGTCGTAGACGTGCTCGAGGGTCGGCTGCCGATACAACGCATCCACCAGGCTCTGCTTCAGCGGCTCACCGGCGAGGTTGATGATGCGCACACTCGGCGGAATCTGTCCGTCGCGCTGCAAGGCATTGATCGCCGATGGCACGGTGTTGATCAGGCGCACCTGATCACGAGCCAGCAATTGCGGCAACTCCAGGGCGTTGCGCGCGATGATCACTGAGCCGCCATTGGCCAAGGTGACAAACAGCTCCCACACCGACAGGTCGAAACACACCGACGTCGAGGCCAGTACCCCCTGAATATCGTCGCGGCTATAGACCGACTGCGACCAGTCGATCAGCGCCAGCACGTTGCGATGGGCGATGGCCACGCCTTTGGGTTTGCCGGTGGAGCCGGAGGTGTAGATCACGTAAGCCAGGTTATCTGGTGCGACGCGAGTCACCGGCGAGCTGCTCGGGTAAGCGGCCAGCCACGGCTCGGCGGCATCCATCAGCAGCACTTGGGTTTGCGCAGTCACGGGCAGCGTCGCGGCCAACGCCTGCTCGGTCAACAGCACCAGGGCGCGACTGTCTTCGAGCATGTAGGCCACTCGTTCGGCCGGGTAATCCGGGTCCAGCGGCACATAGGCGCCACCGGCCTTGAGCACCGCCAGCAACGCCACCAGCAGACTGTCGGTACGCTGCATCGCCACGCCGACCCGCACTTCCGGGCCCACGCCCGCCTCGATCAGTTTATGGGCCAGACGATTGGCCTGAGCGTCGAGTTCGGCGTAGGTCAGTTGTTTTGCCGCGAAGGTCACCGCCAGCGCGTCCGGCATGGCCGCGACTTGCCTGGCGATCAGCTCATGGATGCACAGATCATCGGCGAATCCTCGGTCAGCGCGGTTCCAGTCGTGAACGATGCGCTGATACTCCGCGGCTTCAAGCAACGGCAAATCGCTGATGCGCTGCTGGCTGTCGTTGACCATGCCGCGCAACAGATGGGTCCAGTGCCGTGCCATGCGGGTGATGGTCGCAGCGTCGAACAGGTCGTTGGCGTAGGTCAGCGCGGCGTGCAGTTGGCCGGCCTTTTCATAGGTATCCAGGGTCAGGTCGAACTGGGTGGTGCGCCCTTCCCATTCGATCACGCCCAGTTCCAGGCCCGACGCAGTGGTCACCGTGGAAATGTCCGCCACCTGCGGCTGATGGTTGTACATCACCTGGAACAGCGGCGTGTGGCTGAGACTGCGTTCCAGCTTCAACGCTTCCACCAGCCGCTCGAACGGCAAGTCCTGATGGGCCTGGGCGCCGAGGGCGGTTTCCTTGATGTCACTGAGCAAATCGGCCACGCGGGTCTGGCCGTCGAGCCGGGTGCGCAGCACTTGGGTGTTGACGAAGAAACCGATCAGGCCTTCGATTTCACCGCGATTGCGGTTAGCGATCGGCACGCCGACGCGGATGTCGGTCTGCCCGGTGTAACGATGCAGCAACGCGTTGAACGCGCCGAGCAACAGCATGAACAAGGTGATGTTGTGTTTCTGCGCGGTGGCGCGTAGTTGCTCGGCCAGTTGACCATCGACCCCGAACTCATAACGCGTGCCGCGATAGCTGGGCATCGCCGGGCGCGGGTGATCGGTGGGCAGTTCCAGCACCGGATGATCACAGCCCAATTGGGCTTGCCAGTATTCCAGTTGCCGCGCCTGCTCGCCGGCTTCCAGCCAGCGACGTTGCCACAAGGCATAGTCGCTGTACTGAATCGGCAGCGGCGCGAGCTGCGGTTGCGCGCCCGCATCATGGGCGTCGTAGCAGCGGATGAACTCGTCGATCAACACGTTCATCGACCAGCCATCGGAAACGATGTGGTGCAGGGTCAGCAGCAGCACGTGCTCCTGCTCGGCGAGCTTGAGCAGCTTGACCCGCAGCAGCGGCCCGACGGCAAGGTCGAACGGCAGCAGCGATTGCTGCTGGGCAGCCTCGGCCACAGCCTGCTCGCGCTCAAGGGCCGGCAATGCGCTGAAATCGACCTGTTCGATCACCAGCGGCGCACTGGCCGGCACTTGTAGCAGAGTCTCGTCCGCCTGGCGCTGGAACACCGTGCGCAGGGTTTCATGACGCGCCACCAGGCTGGCGAACGCTTGCTCCAGGGCCGGCAGGTTCAACTGCCCGGTCAGGCGCACCGCGCCCGGCAAGTTATAGGCGCCACTGTGCGGGTCCAGTTGCCAGAGAAACCACATGCGCTGCTGAGCGTAGGACAGCGCCTGCCGATCCTCGGCCTCGACCCCTTGCGGAATCGGAAAACGGGCAAAGTCCACGCCCTCCTTGTGCAAGGCCGCAAGGAACATCTGGCGCTTTTCCAGGGGCAACCCGATAAACCGGCGAGCAAGTTTCAAGGAGTCTTCAGCATTCATTTCTTAGCATCCGGATCAGTAGGCAGGAAGCACAAAGGCACGTCGTCCCTATAAAACGAATGCAGACCAGAAAAATTAGCGTTTGAGAACAAGTATCAGAAAGGAGGTAACGCGGGGAAAACAAGGAGGTCGCAGATCAATGTGGGAGCGAGCCTGCTCGCGATGGGGCCATGACAGGCGGCATTGGTTGGATGTCAGACCGCTATCGCGAGCAGGCTCGCTCCCACAGGGTGAAACCGGGTGGATATTCAGGCCATGGCAACCATGGCACCCCGCCGATGATGAACCTCCAACTGATCCTTGATCACCCGTAGCACCTTGGGTTCGTGCTCATGAATGAAGAAGTGCCCGCCGGCCAGCATGTCCACCGAAAAGCTGCCATGGGTTTCCTTGCTCCAGCCGATCAACTGTTCGGTGGTGGCCTTGTCGGCCTTGCCTCCCAGCACGTGCACCGGGCACTTGAGCAATGGCCGCTGCACTGGCTGAAAACGGCCGCACAGCAGAAAGTCCGCGCGCAGAATCGGCAGTGTCAGGCTCATCAGCTCTTCATTGGCCAGCACCTCTTCGCTGGTGCCATTGAGCGTTCGTAGCTGCTCGATCAACTGCGCATCGGTTTTCGGCTCGGCAAAGCCGCGGTCGTAGTCGGCCCGCATCGTGGGTGCCGCCGTTCCCGAGGCAAACAGAGCCACCGGTTCCGGGCAGCCCAGCGCACGAAAGGCGTGGGCCATCTCGCATGCCAGCAAGGCGCCCAGGCTATGACCAAACAAGGCGTAGGGCGCCTTGAGCATCGAACGCAGCTCCGTGGCCAATTGCATCGCCAGCGCGCGCATGTCGGTGTGCAGCGGTTCGCCGAACCGTGCACCACGCCCCGGCAGTTCTACCGGCTGCAGCTGCAGCCACTCCGGCAACTTGCGCCGCCAGCGGCTGTAGACCATGGCACTGGCGCCAGAGTACGGCAGGCACAGCAAGGTCAGCTTGGTCACCACGTTCACCTCAAAAAGTCATCTGTAAGGAAGGACGGTCCAGACGCGGCGCAAATTAGTCAGCGCCGGTTAAATTTCCGCTGCAGGTTATCGTCCCTTGTTCAGATAAAACCAGCTCAGACCAAAACCAACAAGGGGCATCGCCGTGGACCTGCAGACCATCCTGGGCAAACTGTTCGCCAATGCCGGTGCCGTCGGCATCGAAGGGGTTTTTCAATTCGTGTTCGGCCCGCATCAGGCGTACTGGTCCGAGGTCAAGGCCAGCAGCCGCACCGAAGCCGGTCGACATGCCAGCCCCGACGTGACCATCGAAGTCGCGGAAAAGGACTTTCTCGGGATCATGGGCGGCATGGCCAACGTCGAGGAGCTGTTCGCCAGCGGCCGCTTGAAAATCGGCGGCAACATGGGCCTGGCGACGATGCTGCCGCAGATCATCGATCACGCTCGCCATGGGGGCGGTGTGGTGGAAAAGGTCGACATGAACAAGCGCTACCCGACCCCACCGCGTTTCAGTGAAAAGGTTTCCGCGAGCCTGCCGACTCAATATTCGGTGGAGCGCCGGCCACGCGGCGAGCTGTCGGTATTGGAATTCGAGACTCGCTACTTGCCTCACGGCATTCCTCTGGTAATCAGCGATGCCTTGCAAGATTGGCCCCTGTTCAAGCTCAGCCGCGAAGAATCGCTGGTGCACTTCGCCGAACTGCAAGGCATCACCCGACACGGCGATTACGTGAAGAAAACCTTTTCCACGGAACGGGATTTCCGCTCAACCTCCATGGCCGCGTTCATCGCCTCGCTGGATACCCCAGCGGTCAAAAGCGCCGATGGCGAACCACCGGCGTACATGGGCAACAATATCCTGCCCGCCCAATTGATGGAGCAGATCAAGTACCCACCCTATTTCGATCAAGCGCTGTTTATCCCGCCACGCATCTGGATCGGCCCCAAAGGCACGCTGACACCGTTGCATCGCGATGATACCGACAACCTGTTCGCACAAGTCTGGGGCCAGAAAACCTTCACCCTCGCCGCGCCTCATCACCGCGAAGCCCTCGGCACTTGGTCGACGGCCCCCCAGGGCGGGCTCGACGGTTGTGATTTCAACCCGGATGCGCCGGATTACCAGCGCTTCCCCGGCGCGCGGGACGTGACGTTTCTGCGGGTGACCCTGGAGGCCGGCGACCTGCTGTTTCTACCCGAAGGCTGGTTCCATCAGGTGGAATCGGTGTCGACTTCGTTGTCGGTGAATTTCTGGGTGAATTCGGGAAGAGGCTGGTAACCCGGGAGCAGGCTTGCTTGCACCTGGATTTGCATTGCCCCGGTTATTTAGCCCAACACATAACCCCACTGTGGGAGCGAGCCTGCTCGCGATGAGGCCATCACCTTCAACATCAATACCGCCTGCCTGACCGCTATCGCGAGCAGGCTCGCTCCCACATTTTGAATTGCATTGCACCAGGCTATTTCAAATGGCGATAACTCTGCACCGCCGAACCCAACACCACGGCACCCGCGGCGATTGCCACCCAGAACCCGCTGCGCGCACCGAACGCATCCACCAGCCAGCCCGAACTGGCCGCGCCGATCGCCACGCCGATGCTCAAACCGGTGACCAGCCAGGTCAGGCCTTCGGTGAGCTTGGCCGGTGGCACGATGCGCTCCACCAGCGCCATGGCCACAATCAGGGTCGGGGCAAAGAACAGCCCGGCGACGAACACCGCCAGCGACAGCCCGAAAATATTGGCCGCCAGCAGCAACGGTAGCGTGGTCACCGCCGTCGCCACCCCGCCGTAGAGGAACAATTGCGGCAGCGGCAACTTGGAGCGAAACACCCCGAACGCCAACCCGGCCAGGCATGAGCCGATGGCATACACCGACAACACAATACTCGCCGCCGCCGGTTGGCCCTGCTGCTCGGCGAAGGCGACACTGACCACGTCCACCACACCGACGATGGTGCCCATGGCGACCATCAACAGCATCAGCAATTGAATCTCGCTCGAACGAATGATCGAGCCCTGATGGTGTTCTTCATGAGGATGCACCGGCGGCTCGGTGCCGCGCTGCAACACAAACGCCGTGACCCCGACCGCGAGCATCAGCAACGCCGCCAACGGCCCCGCCTCCGGGAACGCCACCACGCACAACCCCACCGACAGCGGCGGCCCGACGATAAAGCACACCTCGTCCAGCACCGATTCCAGCGCATAAGCTGTTTGCAACTCGGGGCGACCGCGATACAACTCGGTCCAGCGCGCCCGCACCATCGCCGACATGCTCGGCATGCAACCGGCCAGTGCGGCAAACGCAAACAACGTCCAGTGCGGCGCCTGCAAGCGGGTACACAGCAACAGCATCAACAGCGCCCCGCCGCCGACCAGTGCCGACACCGGCAAGATCCGGCTTTGACCAAAACGGTCCACCAACCGCGAAACCTGCGGCGCACAAAACGCCGTGGCCAAGGCAAAGGTCGCCGCGATGGAGCCGGCCAATCCATAACCGCCCTGCAGCTGCGAAAGCATGGTGATCAAGCCAATGCCAGTCATTGAAATCGGCATGCGCGCGATCATGCCGGCCAGCACAAAGGCGCGTGCGCCTGGGGCGTGGAATAGCTCGCGGTAGGGGTTTGCCATAACATCCTCACGTCCTTTCTGGACGTGCACGGTGCCATAAACCTTTGCGGATCTAAAGATCGTCCGAGCACCGCCCGAACCTTCACCGATGTCTACAGAAGGGCAATCGACTCGCGACCTACCCAGCGGGCCTCACCAATAGACCCGGTAGAACCGAGAACATATAGGCGCTGTCACATTTCCGATTCACCCTGATATTTCTGCTAGGTTTTCTTAAAAAAACTTGCCGCACACAAAACCGCCAACTAGATTCGAACTCAACATGAACACCGTCTGAATTTCTCTAGATAGTCTGGTCAGCCGTAACGCCCAGTAGCGAAGACACAATAGTGGAGTCTTGCTATGGAAGAATTACTGATTCTGGTCGACCAGCACGATCGCAAAAAGGGCTTTGCGCCCAAACTACAGGCCCACCAACAAGGCCTTCTGCACCGAGCGTTTTCGATCTTCATTTTCGATCAGGCCGGTCGTCTCCTGCTGCAGCAACGCGCCTTCGGCAAATACCATTCTCAAGGTCTGTGGACCAATACCTGTTGCGGCCACCCCAGGCCCGGCGAACGGACGATGGCGGCGGCAAAACGCCGCTTGCAGGAAGAAATGGGCATGACCTGCCCCCTGCGCAAAGTCTCCACCCTGCTCTACCGCGAACAGGTTTCAAACCAGCTTATCGAGTACGAGTTCGACCACCTATTCGTCGGTATCAGCCATTGCGACCCCGTCGCCAATCCCGAGGAAGCCCACGCTTGGCAATGGCTGCAGCTTTCGCAAATATCCGAGCGCATTGACGCTGCCCCCGAGCGCTTCACCATCTGGTTCCGCCGAATACTCCAGACCACCGGGCCTGCCGGGATAAGTGCCTGGACAGAGCTCACAGAAACCAGCCGCCAGGCCGTTCCCTACTCCTGACCACAAGAGACACGCCATGAACAACAGCCACCGGATGGCTTCGGCAACGCTATTGCCGAAAATTGACCAGACGCCCGCACCCCAGACGTTCGAAGCCTGGAAACAAGAGGTGCTGCACCGCACAGCGCTGACACTGGAACATACGTTGCCGGCCAGTGAGAAAGCCCCGGCGCGCCTGCATGAAGTCGATCTGGTCATCAAGCGCTTGCACTGAATGCCTCTTCAGCGAGCGCACCGGAACAACGTTCAAGGAAAGGAATCGAGCATGTTCGAAATACTCAAGACCATCGACAGCCCCGTTGATTTGCGAGCACTGCATGTCGCCGCCCTGGGCCCTCTCGCGGACGAACTACGAGCGTTCATTCTGCATAGCGTGGCGAAAACCGGCGGGCACCTCTCGGCCAACCTCGGCACCGTGGAATTGAGTATCGCGTTGCATTACGTGTTCGATACTCCCAACGACAGAGTCGTGTGGGATGTCGGCCACCAGGCCTACGCCCACAAAATCCTCACCGGCCGACGTGAAGCGATGGCGAGCATTCGTCAACTCGGTGGAATCTCCGGGTTCCCAAGGCGTTGCGAATCGCCGTTCGACACCTTCGGCACGGCGCATTCCAGCACCTCCATCTCGGCAGCGTTGGGTATGGCGCTGGCGGCGCGCAATCAGGCACAACCTCGCCATTGCATTGCGGTGATCGGCGATGGCGCGGTAACCGGCGGCATGGCGTACGAGGCGATGAACAACGCCGGCCTATACAAGGAATTGCCGTTGCTGGTGATCCTCAACGACAACGACATGTCGATCTCGCCGCCGGTCGGTGCCTTGCGCGAGTACTTCGGGAAACTGAAACAGGTAAAAGGGTCAGGAACCGATGCGACTTTTTTTAAAGCCTTGGGCTTCAACTACACCGGCCCCATCGACGGTCATAACCTCGACGAATTGCTCCCTGCCCTGCACGCCCTGAAAAAACTGCGCGGCCCGCAACTGCTGCACATTGTCACGGAAAAAGGTCATGGCTATACCCCGGCGGCGGAGAATCCTGTGCTGTATCACGGGCCAGGAAAATTCGACCCGGCACAGGGTATCGATCCAGCGGGGGCCGCCAAGCCCACGTACACCCAGGTGTTCGGCGATTGGTTATGCGACGAAGCCGACGTTGACCCAAGGATCGTGGCCATCACCCCGGCGATGCGCGAAGGCTCGGGCCTGGTGGAATTCGAACGACGCTTCCCGGACCGTTACTTCGATGTCGGCATTGCCGAACAACACGCGCTGACCTTCACTGCGGGCCTGGCGGCCGACGGTTTGAAACCGGTGGTGGCGATCTACTCGACCTTCCTGCAACGGGCTTACGACCAACTGATTCACGATATCGCGATCCAGAATCTACCCGTGGTATTCGCCATCGACCGTGCCGGTATCGTCGGCGCCGACGGCGCCACTCACATGGGTGCCTTCGACATCGCCTATCTACGCTGCATACCGAACCTGACCGTCATGGCTCCGGCGGATGAAAACGAATGCCGACAGATGTTGCACACCGCTCTCCTCCAAAAAGGTCCGAGTGCCGTGCGTTACCCACGCGGATCAGGTAGCGGTATCGCCGCGTCATCGGCATTGAAGGCCTTGCCAGTGGGCAAAGGTGAAATCCGCCGAACCTCGACACAACACGCCGGTATCCGCATCGCCCTCCTGGCGTTCGGTTCGATGCTGATACCGGCCCTTGAAGCCGCCGAAGCGTTCGACGCCACCGTCGCCAACATGCGCTTCATCAAACCCCTCGATGGCGCCCTCGTTGAGCAATTGGCCCAGGACCATGACCTGTTGGTGACCATTGAGGAAGGTTGTGTGATGGGGGGTGTTGGCTCGGCGTGTCTGGAACATCTGGCTGCCATCGGTTTTTCACCGCCGGTGCTGCAGTTGGGGTTTGGCGATCAATTTATCGAGCACGGAGCACCCGAGAAAGTGCTGGGTTTGTGTGGACTCGATGCGTCCGGAATCACGCGCTCGATAGAGGCTTTTTTGAGCACGCATGACATGGAGTTTTCCAACAACCACGGCGCAACGATCGACGTTTCGTTGCGGGCACGAGCACGAAGTGAATATTCACAAGGAGAGACTAATGAGCACGCAAACGAAGCAGCCTGCTATCGCCCATAAAATTCGCCGGCCCTATCAGGTCATTCAAGGGGCCAGCGTCGACAGCTACCAGGAAAAGGTTGTGTACACCTATCGTGACAGCCCCGAGGACTGGCGCAAGGCGATCGGCGATCGCCTGATGTTTCAGTTTGGCGTCTACGACGACCCGCGCTCACGGACGCCAATCTCCCCCGACGAGTCGGGACTGCGCTATTTCGACCGGCAGATGAAGCTGGCGGGGTACGATCGCGGCGACTTTAGATCGGTCAAGCGGATCCTCGATGTCGGCTGCGGCTGGGGCTTCGGTCTCAAGTATCTGGCCGAGCGCTTTCCCGCCTGCCCAAGGCTGGACGGTATCAACATCAGCCCCAGGCAACTGAAGCACTGCGCCAAATATCATGCTGAGCATGGGCTGAGCAAACGGATCAATCTGTATCTCTGCAATGCTCAGGACGTAGATTTTTTGCCCGACGCCGACGAACCCTACGATCTGGTCACGATCCGGGGTGTCATATCGCACTTCCCGAATGATCTCTACGAACGCTCGATGGCGAAACTCGTTTCCCGGCTCAGGCCAGGCGCAACCGTGATCATCTCCGACAATCTCTACAACCTGCCGCTCGACCACTATCAGTCGGACACCACCGACGACGTCGATCGCCTCGCCTGCAAGCATCGCAAGACACCGGGATATTTCCGCCAGGTCATCGAACAGAGCGGCCTCAGCGTGGAGGACATGCGCGTCCTGCCCGAGAACATTGACGTCGCGCGCTGGTTCATGGACGTCAAGAAGAACATCGAAACGCATTTCACGGCGCAAACGATACCGCCGCCGCTGGAAGAACTGCGCGTGATGGCGGTGAATGTCTCGGTAGCGCTGATCAAGGACCAGTTCTCGACCTACAGCGTGATCGCCCGCCGTGCCAAATAGCGAATTGCTCCGCGTTGCAGGAAGAAAGACTAAAGCCCCCCCAAAAAAATGTCCGCTGTCAGCTTCAATGGTCAACGACTTGCCAGTAGCTCGCCGCGTAAATCAAGAGACCTTCATTACAGGAGTTCAAATGTCTGACATCCCAGTACAAGAGCTGTCCGACGTCACGAAAATGGACAGGGAGGACCTCCTCCACGAGCCCTCGCGGCCCGAGATCATCTGCCCTGCCAGCGCCCATCTGATTGACACCTCCACGTCGAACAAGCGTAGCGCCACTGGGGACACGCGCGTCCCACTGCCTTATCCCGACGGCTGGTTTCGCGCCTGCTTCAGCCGCGATCTTGAACGAGGCGCAGTACTCACCGTTCCATTCATGGGGCAAGAGTTGGTGCTGTACCGCACAGCCTCAGGCCGCGCCAGTGCCATCGATCCCTATTGTCCCCACATGGGGGCTCACCTCGGACGGGGCAAGGTACAGGGCGAAGAGCTGGTTTGTCCGTTCCATGGCCTGGCCTTCGGTCTGGATGGCAGTTGCCTACACAGCGGGAATGGCGCGAAGCCTCCCAATGCGTGGCTCACCACGCGCCATATGAGAGAAATCAATGGCGCGGTGATGGTGTGGGCCGACCACCAGAACCGACCTCCAAGCTGGGAAGTGCCGAGTTGGGACTTGAGCGTGTTCGCGGCCCCTTCCCAGCACACCAGCCAGGACCTGAACGGCTACTGCCAGGATACCGGGGAAAACAGCGTCGACTTGATCCATTTCAGCTGGTTGCATGGCCTCACGGAACCCGCAATGACCCATGAGGTGGGAGACTACTGGTTCGAAACCACCCTCACCGCCAGTTGGAAGGGGCAGCCGATGCGCATGCGCATGCGGCAGATTGGCCTGGGTCATGTGCAAGCCGTCAGTGAGATGACTCGGATCGGTTTTCGCCTCACCACGATGCTGTATTCCACCCCGACCGCGCCGATGAAGTGGACCATGAGCTGGATCGACATGATGGAGCTCGAGCTCTTCGAACGCTGGCCCATACCGATCAGGAAAGTGGCATATGCCGTGCTGGCTCCCCTCGCGAAACGTTGGCTGGTGACCTTCACCCAGGCCGACAACCCAATCTGGAACGCACGCGCCTACCTCGATCACCCGCGGCTGATGACGGGCGACAAAGGGATCGCAACCTTTCGTCGGTGGGCGACCCGGTTCTATCCGACGCAGTCCACCAACGTGCAAGGAGATTCCATCCCCCCGATCGCATCGACCGAATTCATGCATTCACCATTCTTCCAGGAGAGCCCGCTATGAAAGTACACAAGAGTACGATCGCTATCGACGTCATCCGCAGCACCACTGCCGACCACTATCAGAGCAAGATCGAAAGCGTCTACGCCGATCCTCCAGAAGAATGGCGGAAGGTGATCGGCAACGAGTTCTGGTATCAGTACGGCGTGTTCGACGAGAAGATGGACCCGTGCAGTCTTCCGCTCGACGCGTCCGGGCGGCGGCACATGGAGTACCAATTCGAGCTGGCCGAACAGGCTGGTGCAGACGTCTCTTCGCAATCCATCCGAAGGGCCATCGACATCGGCTGCGGCTGGGGGCCTGTGCTGAGCTTCCTGGCCAATCGCTACCCAGACTGCGAGCGCATTGACGGTGTCAACGTCAGCCGCCCTCAGTTGGAGTACGCCAGCCAGGTGATCACCCGCAAGAGCTTGGCTGACCGGATTCGGCTGTACCTTTGCAATGCCAAGGACATTGGCGCTCTGCCTGACCCGAAGCTGCCCTACGACCTCGCCATTTTCCGAGGCAGTCTCTTCCACTTCACACCGCAGGTGCTGCAGAAAACCATGCAGTCACTGGCGCAACGCATGCGCACCAACGGCACGGTGATCATTTCCGAGAGTCTCTACAACGTGGACTTGGCGACCTACCAGTCGTTCATCCCCGACAAGGTGGATCGCGCCGCCTCCGGCCATCGCAAGACGCCGGATAGCCTGCACAAAGCTCTGGAGGACAACGGCTTTGAAGTTATCGACAGTCGCGTCACCCCCTCCAACGAAGATGTGCTTCGCTGGTACGCGCTCGTCAAGGGCAACCTTGACGCGCACTACCCCGACAGCAGTAATCCCAATTTCTCCGAGCTGCGAGATATCGCAATCAACTTTTCGGACGCTTTGCGAAAGAACAAGGCGTCTTCATACAGTTTCATCGCGCGCAGGCGCCAGGGAAAGGAGTGAGCCATGAACCATTCTGCACAGTCCCTTGCGTCCGAGGTGAGCTTCTACATCCCGGAGATGCACTGCAGCGAGCTCCCGAGAATTCACCCGGACTATCCCATCATCGACGAGCTCAATGCCGCCTGGGTCCGGGAGTTCCTTCCGTTCACCGACGAGGCCGCGCGACTTCACTTCCTGCGGCTTCATCTTCCCATGTGGGACAGTCTGATATTCCCTATTGGACCGGCCGATCGCCTCGTCCATACCTCATGCGTGACAAGCCTGATCCTGGCCATCGACGATATGCCTCTGGGCCGGCATGCGATGTTCCATGACGGTGAAGTCGCGTTGCTGGAAGGGCATCCTTTCGCCCCTGCCGCACAGGACATCTTTGGCAAACTGCGGCAGCACATGCCCGCACCGGTGTATCGCCGCTATTGCCAAGCGTGGCAGGCCTGGTTCGAAAGCGTGGAGGAAGAAGCCAGGCTGGTCGCCACCGGCAAGGTGCTGCCATTCGACGAATTCCTCGAGTTGCGCCACTGGAACACAGGCCTCTTGCCCTCTTTTCCTGTGGCCGAGTTTCTGTACGGCCTCGATCTGACCGAGCTACTGGCGCAAGACCGCGAACTGCAGTTGGCCATCCGGGTCACCAACGAACACGTCGGTCTGGTCAACGACATCCTTTCTCACCGCAAGGAGCACGCCATCGGCGTGACCCTCAATGCGATGGAAAGCCTGCGCATTGCGCATGGCCACAGCCCGCAGGAAGCTGCTGACATCCTGTGCCAACGCATCCGCAAGGCTGACCGCACCCGCGTCGAACTCTGCGAGGTGCTGCGTCGCCGCTACGCCGATCGCCCGGATGCCGATCGTATCGGCATGTACCTGGATGGCCTGGGTCGGATCTGCGCGGGCAATTTACGCTGGCTGCTGGAAAACGACCGGTACGTGGACAGCCACGGTAATGGTTGGGACTGGACCCGCTCACGGCTCATTGTTCTCGATCCCGACCCTGCACCGGCCCATTCAGCCATAGGGGGATCACATTATGACAATGTCAAACCTTCCTCATGAAAAGACAACTCCATCAACGTCATATCCCAACGGCTGGTTCGCACTGTGCTTCGTCAGTGACCTCAAACCCAAAGCAGTGAAAACGGTGCCATTCATGGGTGAGGAGTTAGTGCTTTACCGCACGGAGTCAGGCGTTGCCCGAGCTGTCGAACCCTTTTGTCCGCACCTTGGTGCCCATCTCGGAAGGGGAGGAAAGATCGTCGGCGAAACTATTGTGTGCCCCTTTCATCATTTCGCTTTCGCTGCCGATGGTCATTGCCTGCACACTCCCGGCAGGCTCAAACCGCCACAGGCAAGGCTTGCTCGCCGCCAAGTACAAGAATGGAACGGACTGATACTCGTGTGGCAAGGACCCGATTTACCTCACGCAATATGGAAACTGCCCAACCTTGAATTGGCAGGATTTTCCACTCCCCTCAGAGGTCACTACAACGTATGTGGCAACCTCCAGAACATCACCGAAAATGCCTTTGACGTGAACCATTTCGAATCTATTCATGGTTGGCTGAAGGCGGTAATGCAGCCTCCTGAAGCCGAAGGCCATCAACTGACAGTCCAGCACACCATGGAAGTGCTCGGGCTCGCCGCTCAGATCAAAATCAACCTTTATGGGCTCGGAATAATGGTTGCGGAACTGACCCAGAAACGACTGGGTCTGCAGATCAAGTTGATGGTAACTCCTAGGCAGATCGGGCCGCAGCAATGGGCGTTTCAAGACTTTATGGTGCTTCGGGTCACGAGGCTTTCGACGTTCCCACGCTGGATCAGAAACACATTGAATATGGCCCTGGCAGCAGCGGCTTACCGTTTCTGGTTCACCCCTGAACTGAAAAAAGACATATTCATTTGGGACCACAGATATTACGGCGCAAAACCGAAACTCACCGTCAACGAAGGCCCGATCATGATGTTCCGCAATTGGGCGACGCAGTTTTATCCGCCCCATGAAGCCGCGCCCGAAAAGCAAACGGTAACGGAAACACTCATTGCTTCTACCCGCGACATACACACTTGAAATGTCACGGAGCCAGAGTCAGTCACGTGAGAAACCACCATGAAAGTCATCCTCGCCCAACCCCGAGGTTTCTGCGCCGGTGTCATTCGCGCTGTCGATACCGTCGAACAGGCCCTCGAATACCACGGCGCCCCCGTCTATGTGCGGCACGAAATCGTCCATAACCAGCACGTGGTCGATGACTTACGAACCAAAGGGGCGAGGTTCGTCGAAAACCTGAATGAAGTGCCAGCCAATGCCGTCACCATATTCAGCGCCCACGGTGTTGGCAAAGAGGTGGAAAACGAGGCTCGCGACCGGGGATTACAGATACTGGATGCCACCTGCCCGCTGGTGACCAAGGTGCACAACCATGGCCGTCAGTACGCCGCCAAAGGTTATCAAGTGATCCTGATCGGCGAACCGGATCATCCCGAGGTAATCGGCACTTTGGGGCACATTCCCGCCCCGGTGGTAGTCGTGCAAACCGAAGCGCAAGTCGCAGCCCTTGAGTTTACCCAGGACACTGCGCTCGCCTATATCACCCAAACCACCCTCAGTGTCGATGACACCCGTGCGGTGGTCCTGGCACTCAAGCGGCGTTATTCTCGGATCATCGGGCCGGACATCCGTGACATTTGCTACGCCGTGCAGAATCGCCAGACGGCCGTGCGTGAACTGAGCCAGTGCGTCGATGTGGTGCTGGTGATCGGCAGCCCCCAAAGCGCCAACTCCGTGACGTTGCGTGATATCGCCGCGCAAGCCGGAAAGCCCAGTTACCTGATCGCCGATGGCCACTCTGTTCGTCGCAAATGGTTCAAACATAAGTCTACCGTGGGCATTACTGCCGGCGCCTCAACCCCCGAGGCCATGGTCGACGACGTACTCGATGCCCTGAAAAGGATCGCCCCGCTCGAGATCGAGAACCTGCCGGGACGCGAAGAACATGTTCACTTCCGCCTTCCCGACGGGTTGATCGCTCGTCAGTAAGCCGCGACCACAGGAGTCGAATCCATGGACAGCGCAATCGCTCGACGCAAAACCCGGCAAGTCACCATCGGCCCCGTCACCGTGGGCAGCGATGGGCCCATTGTTGTGCAGGCGATGACCAACACTGATACCGCCGACGCCCAAGCCACGGCTTTGCAGGTCGAAAGCCTGGCGCTGGCCGGTGCCGAACTGGTGCGGATCACGGTCAACAGCCACGACGCCGCCGCTCAGGTGGCACACATTCGCGATCTATTGGACCGGCGCAACATCAATGTGCCGCTGGTCGGCGACTTTCACTTCAACGGTCATCGCTTGTTGGCGACGTATCCCGAATGCGCCGAGGCGCTGGGCAAGTACCGCATCAACCCCGGCAACGTCGGCAAGGGTGCCAAGCGTGACGAACAGTTCTGCAGCATGATCGAGGTCGCCTGCCGCTACGACAAACCGGTGAGAATCGGCGTCAACTGGGGCAGCCTGGACCCGGACCTGTTGGCCCGGATGATGGACGCCAACGCCGCACTGGCCCTGCCGTTGGAGGCCGATGCGGTGATGCGTGAAGCGGTGGTGGTGTCGGCGCTGGAAAATGCGCAGCGGGCCATCGACGTCGGCTTGCCGGCAGACCGGATCGTGCTGTCGGCAAAAGTCAGCCATGTGCAGGACTTGATCGCGGTGTACCGCAACCTTGCGGCACGTTGCGATTTTCCGCTGCACCTGGGGTTGACCGAAGCCGGCATGGGTTCCAAAGGCATCGTCGCCTCATCCACCGCGCTGGCGGTGCTGTTGCAGGAAGGCATTGGTGACACGCTACGAATTTCCCTCACGCCGGAACCCAAGGGCGACCGCACCCGTGAGGTGCTGGTTGCGCAGCAAATTCTGCAAGTCATGGGCTTGCGCGCATTTACGCCCACAGTGGTCGCCTGCCCTGGCTGCGGACGCACCACCAGCAGTTTCTTTCAGGAACTGGCTCAGCAGATCGAAGGCTTTCTCCAGGCGCGGATGCCGACCTGGAAAGGGCAATTTCCCGGTGTCGAACAGATGCACGTCGCGGTTATGGGCTGCGTCGTCAACGGTCCCGGCGAGAGCCGCCTGGCAGACATTGGCATCTCGCTGCCTGGCGCCGGGGGACATCCTTCGGCACCGGTGTACATGGACGGCGAGCGGGTGATGACGCTCAAGGGCAGCAGCATTGCAACGGACTTCACTCAGTTGCTCGACGCCTACGTGGCTGCCCGGTATGGCCAGCACCCACAAGCCCGATCAAGACTGCTGGAACTGTTGAAGCCTGCTCCTTCAGTCGCGTCCGACGAACTGCAAAATCCCAGGTCTTTGAAGTGATCGACGCCAGAAAACTCACTCACCAGTGAACTCCTGCCCGATCGCATCGGTCAGCTGGTTAGGCCCTCGGTTCCCGGAGCTCCGCGGTAATGGCTGATCATTCCGAACGACAAAGCGCCATCGACGCCCACGGCATCATTGGCGACATGCGCAGCGCCGCACTGGTCAACGACAAGGGCAGCGTGGACTTTTTCTGCTGGCCGGAATTCGACAGTCCGTCGATCTTCTGCGCGCTGCTGGACAGCCCCGAAGCCGGCATCTTCCAACTGGCCCCGGACCTGCCCGATGCCCGTCGCGAGCAGATTTACCTGCCCGACACCAACGTCCTGCAAACCCGCTGGCTCAGCGATCACGCAGTGGTTGAAGTCACCGACCTGCTGCCCATCGGCGACAGCGAAGATGATTGGCCGATGTTGATGCGCCGGGTGCGGGTGGTCAGTGGTCAAGCGACGATCCGCATGCATTGTGCCGTGCGTCATGACTATGCCCGGGCTCACACCAAGGCCCGGGCACGCGGTCAGAGTGTGTATTTCGAGGCCTCCGGTCAGCCGGCCCTGCAACTGTGTTCGGATCAGCCCTTGAGCATTGAGGGCAATGCAGCGCTTGCCGAGTTCACCCTCGAACAGGGCCAGGGCGCCGAGTTCCTGCTCGGCGGCGTTGACGATGCACGCTTCAAGGAAGGCGCCGCCGCATTGTGCCTGGAGCGCACCCTGAAGTTCTGGCGCGACTGGATCGGCCAGTCCAATTATCGCGGTCGCTGGCGGGAAATGGTCAATCGCTCGGCCCTGACCCTGAAGCTGCTGACCTCACGCAAACACGGCGCCATCCTCGCCGCCGCCACCTTCGGCCTACCGGAAACGCCCGGTGGCGAACGCAACTGGGACTACCGCTACACCTGGATCCGCGACGCCTCGTTCACCGTCTATGCCTTCATGCGCCTGGGCTTCGTCGAGGAAGCCAACGCCTACACGCGCTGGTTGCGCGGTCGGGTCAGGGATTGTCACGGCAAGCCCATGAAACTCAACATCCTCTACGCCATCGATGGCCGTCAGGAACTGCCGGAAACCGAACTCTCGCATCTATCCGGCCATGGCGGCGCGGCGCCGGTACGCATCGGCAATCAGGCTTACGATCAAGTCCAGCTCGATATCTTTGGCGAGCTGATGGACGCTGTGTATCTGGTCAACAAGCACGGTGAAGCGATTTCCCATGATGGCTGGAAACACACTGTGGAAGTGGTCGATCAGGTCTGCGAAACCTGGCAGCAAAAAGACGTTGGCATCTGGGAAATGCGCGGCGAGCAGTATCACTTCCTGCACTCGCGACTGATGTGCTGGGTGGCCGTGGACCGGGCCATCCGCCTGGCGTCCAAACGCTCGCTGCCCGCCCCGTTCGCCCGCTGGGACCAGACCCGTCAAGCGATCTACACCGACATCTGGAGCAACTTCTGGAACGAAGAACGCGGGCATTTCGTCCAGCACATCGGCGGCACCGGCCTCGATGGCTCGATGCTGCTGATGCCGCTGGTGCGCTTCGTCAGCGCCAAGGATCCGCGCTGGATCGCGACCCTTGAAGCCATCGAGAAAACCCTGGTGCGCGCAGGCATGGTCTACCGCTACCGCAATGACGACAGCCAGATCGACGGCCTGCCCGGCACCGAAGGCGCCTTCGCCGCGTGCTCGTTCTGGTACGTCGAATGCCTGGCCCGGGCCGGCCAAGTGGAGAAGGCGCACCTGGAGTTCGAGCAATTGCTGAAGTACGCCAACCCGCTGGGGCTGTATGCCGAAGAGTTCGACAGCCATGCCCGGCACTTGGGCAACACACCGCAAGCGCTGACGCATCTGGCGCTGATCAGCGCGGCGAGTTTCCTGGATCGGAAATTGAGCGGGGAGAAAAACTTCTGGCAGCCTTGAGACCGAGGCGCCTGCTTCGCGGGCAAGCCTCGCTCCTGCAAGATCATCCACAACCGCCAAAACTCGTCGGAAATATCCCCTTTTACGACGTTTTTTGTAGGACCGAGGCTACGCCCGATGAACTTAAACACGCACTGTCAGCCACTACTGTCCCTCCGTGGTGAGGGGGCTTGCCCCCGTTGGGGCGCGCAGCGACCCCTTGAATGCACAACCCCATTCCTCCAGAAGCACCGCATTTGCTGGCTTTGCGACCGCTGCGCAGCCGAACAGGGGCAAGCCACCTCGCCACAGAACCAGGTAGGCCGAACCTACAATCACTAAACAAAACCAGTCCAATCAACACGCGGTAACGCATTCCTACATCCGGAAATACCTTGTTGCCAGCGCCTGCTTCCCTCCCTAACATCCACGCTCAACGGGTACAGCGGAGCTGTCCAACAAAACCCGAATTCAAGGAACCAGAATGACTCAGCGTATCCATCGCAGCATCGACACCCCACTCCGATCAGGCCTGAACCGGGATGAATTGTGGGAGGGCCATGACAAAGGCCTGATCAAATGCTGGGAAATCGGCCGCCAACGCGCCGCCCGCTTCCCCGACCTCGCCCAACAATGCCTCACCGGCGAACTCCCGGTGCTGGGCTGGAAAGGTGGCGTCAGCCGCAGCCTGAAAAAACTCGAAAAATACGGATCTCTGAAATACCTCGCCCAATGGCAGGGATTGCGCGGAGAAGATCTGGACATTGATCTGAGCACAGAACGGGCGTTGACCTGCTCCAGGACCAGAATGGCCGTGACGTTTACGCCGGATCGATCGAAGTACTTTAATCAGGTCGCGGACGTGGAAGTCTGAGGAGAAGGACTCAGGTCGAATTGGATCAGCCCTCTCAAAACAGCCACTCTGGAGTGTCGGGCATAACATTGCCGAAGAAGCGCCCGAAGCGACCCTCAAGGCATTACTGGATCTGCTGGAGGGCTGACGGAAAAGCGCTCGCGGTAGGCTTGCGGCGTCACGCCCATGGCTCGCAGAAAACTGCGGCGCAAAGTTTCTTCGCTGCCAAACCCGCATTGCACCGCTACCCGTTTGATCGGCACACCGGTGTCACTGAGCAAGCGCCGGGCGGTCTCGACCCGAATCAGTTCGATGGCCCGCGCCGGGGTCTGGCCGGTGTCGGCGCGGTAGTGACGAACGAAGCTGCGCTCGCTCATGCCGGCCTGTAAGGCCAAGGTCGGGATGCCGAGGTCTTTGGTTAAATTTTCGCTGATCCAGGCGTGAAGGTCGTCGAATCGGTTGCCTTCCTTTTGCAGGGACAGGGTCACGCTGAACTGCGACTGGCCCCCCGGACGCTTGAGAAACACCACCAGTTGGCGGGCGACGTCCAGAGCCATGGTTCGGCCGAGATCTTCCTCGACCATCGCCAAGGCCAGGTCAATGCCCGCGGTGACCCCGGCCGAGGTCCAGACCGGGCCATCGTTGATGAAAATCGGGTTGGGTTCGACCTGTAGTTTGGGATGTTGCTGCGCCAATTGCTCGCAGCGGGTCCAGTGCGTGACCACCCGCCTGCCATCGAGCCAACCGCTGGCCGCCAGCAAAAACGCCCCGGTGCACACCGACGCCACCCGCCGACACCCCGTCGCATGCTCACGCACCCAGGCCACCAGTGACTCGTCTTTCGCCGCCGCGTAAACGCCCCAGCCACCGGCAATGATCAACGTGTCACTGCCCTGTTTCGCCAGCGGCTCTGCCAACAGCGCCAACCCCGCCGACGACATCACCGCCCCGCCACCGCTGGCAATCACGGACGGCGTATAGGGCGGCGGCAAACCTTGCTGGCGGGCAATGTCGTTGGCCGAGGCAAACACCTGCAACGGCCCGGTGACGTCGAGCACTTGCACGTTGGCAAAGGCCAGCACATGAATGGTTTTCGGGTTGCTAGGCATATTTGGCGTAATTCGTGGGGTTATTGGCGTATGCGCCAGATCCTACGAGCCTACAGTGAAGTCGTCCACCCCAACCAGGAGAAAAAACGCCATGACGTTGCAGATCGGTTTTCTGTTGTTTCCACAGCTTCAACAACTGGACCTGACCGGCCCTTATGACGTGCTGGCCTCGCTGCCGGACGTGAAAGTGCACCTGATCTGGAAGGACCTGATGCCAGTCACCGCGAGTACCGGGCTGGTGTTGAAACCGACCACCACCTTCGACGATTGCCCGCCGCTGGATGTGATCTGCGTTCCCGGTGGCGGCGGCGTCGGGCCGTTGATGGAGGATGACGAAACCCTGGCCTTCATCAAGGCTCAGGCCGCTAACGCAAAGTATGTCACTTCGGTTTGCACCGGCGCGCTGGTGCTTGGCGCGGCGGGGTTGCTCAAGGGCAAGCGCGCTACCACGCACTGGGCGTATCACGAATTGCTTGGGGTTTTGGGAGCGATTGCGGTGAACGATCGGGTGGTGCGCGACGGCAATCTGCTGACCGGTGGCGGGATCACCGCGGGGATCGATTTTGCCCTGACCCTGGCGGCTGAATTGTTCGATAAGGACACGGCGCAACTGGTGCAGTTGCAACTGGAATACGCGCCGGCACCACCGTTTGCTTCGGGCAGCCCCGAGACAGCGCCGGTCAGCGTGCTGGATGAAGCCCGCAAACGCGCTGCCGCGTCGTTGAAATTGCGCTCGGAAATCACCGAACGTGCAGCGGCGAAACTCGCCCGCCAGTGAAAGAAACGGCTGCGGGCGCTATCGCCCCCGCAGCCAGTCACTCAGGTCGACCATTGGGCACAAACAGCTCGAACGAGTCATCACCATAAGCCCGCTCCACTTTAGCGATCACCACTTGATAACCCGCGTACCACTTGCGGTACTGACGCTTGGCCTCCAGGTGCCTGGGATGGCTGGCGAATTCCCGTATAGAGGTTTCGTCCTGCCAGTAGTAACTGGCGTTGACCAACTCGCCATCGGCCGAGCACCAGGATTGGGTGCCGACAAACCCTTCGATGCTGATCGCGACTTCGTCGATCAACGCGCTCAACCGGTTGAACTCCTCGTCCCGTTGCCCGGGTTTGTAGATAAACGATGCGATGTACATGCAGAGGTTCCTTTTCAGCTAATGAGTCAGGCCGGACGAGTCATCAGGACTAGCCGGACGGCGAGCAACAGCAGTACTGCGGCCAGCCCCAATGACTGCCATTTGGCGAATGTCGAAGTACTGGAAACAAGCCGGCTGACCGTACTGCCGAAAACCCCGAGCAGGGTGTGAAACACGCCACTGACCAAGGTCAACACCATGCCCAGCAGCACCAGTTGTACGGCAATCGACCCCCGCTGCGCGTTAACGAATTGCGGCAGGAACACCATGAAAAACAGTAAGGCCTTGGGGTTCAACAGGCTGTTGAGCATCGCCCGGATCAGCAGGGTCTTGAGCGGCACCTGCGCCACATCCGACGTGTCGCTGGCCGATGTTTTTTGCAACACCTTGAACGCCAGCCACAGCAGGTACAGGCCCCCGGCATAACGGATCAGGTCGAAGGCCGGCGGCCAGCTGGCAACCAGTGCCGTCACGCCCATCGCAGTCAGCGCCGTCAGGATCAGATCGGCCAGGCCAATGCCCAATCCTGACGCCACACCACCACGCCAGCCATAACTGGCGCCATGACTGATCACGAAGGCCATGTTCGGTCCCGGTGACAGCAGCAACAACATCACCGCGCCAACGAAAATCGATAAGGTCGCAGGGTCAATCACAGCGAAGTCTCCGTCCTGGAAAGCCTGTAGATTAGAACGCCAATCTGATACAAACAAAAAATTGATCCAGATACAAAGAGCACTCACCCATGACCCGTATTCGCTACAAACGCCTGGTGGATCAGTTCGCCGGGAGGATTCGCAGCGGTGAACTGCCACCCGCCACACAGTTGCCGACCATTCGTGCGTTGATGCAGAGCGAGCGGATTGCCCTGGCCACTGCATTGCGGGTCTATCACGAGCTGGAGGCGATCGGCCTGGTGGTCGGCGAAACCGGCCGTGGCACCTTTGTACGCGACACGTCCTTGCCACGCGGACTGGGGCTGGAACAGCAACCACTGGGCGTCGGCATGGTGGACCTGACCTTCAATTACCCGTCGGTACCCGGTCAGGACGAGTTATTGCGCGAGGGTTTGCGAGCGATTGCCGCCTCCGGCGATATCGATGCGCTATTGCATTCCGCGCCTCAGGGCGGGCGGGCACATGAACGGCAGACGGCGGCCCGACATTTACGCAATCGGGACATTCGGGTGGGAGGCGATCAGGTGCTGATCGTCAACGGCGCTCAGCAAGGTCTTGCCGTGACGCTGATGGCACTGCTCAAACCGGGAGATATTCTGGCCCTCGACGCCCTCACCTACCCTGGCCTGAAAACCCTGGCCCAGGCCCATCGGCTGGACCTCGAAGCCCTGCCGCAAATCGCCGGGCACACCGATCTCGACGCCCTGGAAGCGCTGTGCAAGCGGCGCCCCGTGCGGGCGCTCTACAGCATGCCGACGATGCACAATCCGTTGGGGACGGTGATGTCCATCGCCGACCGTGAACGCCTGGTGCAATTGGCCGAACGCTACGACTTTCTGATCATCGAAGACGGCGCCTATGCATTCCTCGCAGAACCGGCGCCCAAACCGCTGTTTACCTTGGCCCCGCAGCGCACGCTGTATATCAGCGGTCTGTCGAAAAGCGTTGCCTCGGGCCTGCGCATTGGTTTCATCGTTGCACCGAAAGCGATGATGCCGGTGCTGGAACAAGCCATCCGCGTGTCGACATGGAGCACCCCGTCGCTGACCGTCGCACTGGCCTGCCACTGGATCGATAGCGGCGAAGTCGACAACCTCGAAGAGCAAAAACGCCTGGACGCCCGGCAGCGACAGGACCTGGCTCGGCAAATCCTGAGTAATTGCGAACTGGTGGCGCATCCCGGTTCCTACTACCTTTGGCTCAGATTGCCCGAAGGCTTGCGGGCCGAAACGGTGGTTGCCGAGCTGGAACGTAAAGGTGTGCAGGTGACCAGCGCCGAACCCTTTGCCACGACCACTCACGTGCCTTCTGCACTGCGGGTGGCCATGGGATCGATCAGCCTCGACGTGTTGAAACGCGCCCTGGAGACACTGCGTGAAGTCGTGGACATCTGACGGACTTTTCTGACGCCCATAAAAAAACCCGCCTAAGCGGGTTTCTCAAGACCATTGCGACATCCTGTCGGCAGCCATCCTGGCGTATGGTCGATCATCCGTGATCCTGAGCACGTCCTGTGCTTCAGTTGATGGATCCAGATTAAACGCATCGGTGAAGCTTAAAAAGACGACATACCACTGGCTACGTGTAAGCCATTGACCATTCAATGCCTGAAACCTGCATTTGTAGCAGCTGTCAGCTGCTACAAGAAACCAGATTGCAGTTTTCTGCAGACGAAAAAAAACCCGCCGAAGCGGGTTTTTCCCAAGACCATATCGACTCCCTGTCGGCAGCGATCCTTGCCATGGTCGATCATCCGTGCCCCTGGAGCACTTCCTGTGCCGTAGGAGCGAGGCTTGCCCGCGATGAACGATGACGCGGTCCTGCTTGAGACAGCGCGATGCTCCCTTCGCGGGCAAGCCTCGC